>SRJI02000005.1 GCA_005473895.2 Carideicomes alvinocaridis | reverse complement strand
CGGGCCCGCGACGGCGCCGCCGCGCCCGAGCCGCGCCCGGACCGGTTCAGCGAGGCCGAGCTGGAGCGCTATGCCCGCCACATCGTGTTGCGCGAGGTCGGCGGGCCGGGGCAGAAGGCGCTGAAATCCGCCAAGGTGCTGGTGCTGGGCGCCGGGGGCCTGGGCTCGCCCGCGCTGCAATACCTCGCCGCGGCGGGGGTGGGGCGGCTCGGGGTGATCGATGCGGACGTGGTCGACCTGTCGAACCTCCAGCGGCAGGTGATCCACACCGATGCCCGCATCGGCATGCCCAAGGTCTTTTCCGCCGAGGAAGCCATCCGTGCGCTCAACCCCCACGTCGAGGTTCGCCCCTACCATCGCAGCTTCGAGCCCGGCATCGCGCGGGATCTGGTGGCGGAGTACGACATGGTGCTGGACGGCACCGACAATTTCGACGCCCGCTACCTCGCAAACGCGGCCTGCGTGGCAGCCGGCGTGCCGCTGGTGTCGGGCGCGCTCAGCCAGTGGGAAGGGCAGCTGAGCGTCTTCGATCCGGCCCATGGCGCACCCTGCTATGCCTGCATCTTCCCCGAGCGCCCCGCGCCGGGCCTCGCCCCCTCCTGCGCCGAGGCGGGGGTGGTGGGCACGCTGCCGGGCGTGGTGGGCGCCATGATGGCGGGCGAGGCGGTCAAGCTGATCACCGGGGCGGGGGCGCCGCTCAGAGGCGAGATGCTGATCTACGACGCACTCTGGTCGGAGACGCGCAAGGTCACGCTCAGGCGCGATCCTGCCTGCCCGGTCTGCGGCAGCGCCCCCTGACGCGGCCGCGCCCCATCTTACATTCGGCCCCGGCGAGGCATAGGTTCCCGCCAAAGGAGATCCGCCATGACCAACCCCCTGCTCGACGACTGGACCACGCGCTTCGACCTCGCCCCCTTCGACCGGATCGAGGACGCGGATTTCGCCCCCGCCTTCGACATCGCGCTGGAGGAGCACCGGCGCGAGATCAAGGCCATCGCGGAGAACCCGGAGGCGGCGACCTTCGCCAACACGATCGAGGCGATGGAGGCCGCGGGCGAGGCGCTGGACAAGGTACTGTCGGTCTTCTTCACCATGGCGGGCGCGGACAGCAATCCCGAGCGGCAGGCGCTGCAGCGCGACTTCTCCCCCCGGCTGGCCGCGCATTCGTCCGAGATTTTCGGCAACAAGGCGCTTTACGACCGGGTCCGCCAGCTGTTGGAGGCGCGGGACAGCCTCGACCTGACCGACGAGCAGCAGCGCATCCTGATGCTCACCCATCGCGGCTTTGTCCGGGCGGGTGCGGCGCTGACCGGCGCGGAAGAGACCCGGATGAAGGAGATCAAGGCGCGGCTCGCCGTGCTGGGCACCCAGTTCACCCAGAACCTGCTGGCGGAAGAGGCGGGCTGGTCCATGGCGCTCCCGGAGGATGCCGCGGCGGAGCTGCCTGCCTTTTTGCGCGACGCCGCCTGGGCCGCGGGCGAGGAGAAGGGCGCGGACGGCCCGGTGATCACGCTGTCGCGCTCGCTGATCGTGCCCTTCCTGCAATATTCCCCCCGCCGCGAGCTGCGCGAGGAGGCCTGGCGCGCCTGGGCCGCGCGGGGCGCCAATGGCGGCGAGACCGACAACCGCGACATCGCCGCCGAGGTGCTGGCCCTGCGCGAGGAGCGGGCGAAGCTGCTGGGCTATGACAGCTTTGCCGCCTTCAAGCTGGAAACCGAGATGGCCAAGACTCCGGAGCGGGTGCGCGACCTGCTGATGGCGGTCTGGGCCCCAGCCAAGGCGCAGGCCGACGCGGATGCCGAAGTGCTGACCGCCATGATGCAGGAGGACGGCATCAACGGTGCGCTGGAGCCCTGGGACTGGCGCTACTACGCGGAGCGGCGGCGCAAGGCGGAGCACGACCTCGACGACGCGGCGCTGAAACCCTACCTGCAGCTCGACCGGATGATCGAGGCCGCCTTCGACTGCGCCAACCGCCTGTTCGGGCTGGAGTTCCGGCCGTTGGACGTGCCGCTCTACCACCCCGATTGCCGGGCCTGGGAGGTGCTGCAGGACGGGACGCACAAGGCGGTCTTCATCGGCGACTACTTTGCCCGCGGCTCCAAGCGCTCGGGCGCCTGGTGTTCGGCCATGCGGGGGCAGGCGAAGTTCCCGCGGGAACAGGCGCCTGTGGTGATCAACGTCTGCAACTTCGCCAAGCCCAAGGCGGGGCAGCCGGCGCTCTTGTCCTACGACGACGCGCGCACGCTGTTCCACGAGTTCGGCCATGCGCTGCACCAGATCCTGTCGGACGTGACTTACGAATCGATCTCCGGCACCTCGGTGGCGCGGGATTTCGTCGAACTGCCCTCCCAGCTCTACGAGCACTGGCTGGAAGTGCCCGAGGTGCTGGACCGCTTCGCCACCCATGCCGAGACAGGCGAGCCGATGCCGCGCGACATGCTGGAGAAGGTGCTGCAGGCGGCGAATTTCGACCAGGGGTTCCAGACGGTGGAATACGTGGCCTCGGCGCTGGTCGATCTCGACTTCCACGACGGGGCCGCACCGGCTGACCCGATGGCGGCGCAGCAGGCCACGCTGGACCGGATCGGCATGCCGCGCGCCATCGGGATGCGCCACGCGGCGCCGCATTTCGCCCATGTCTTCGCGGGCGACGGCTATTCCTCGGGCTATTACAGCTACATGTGGTCCGAGGTCATGGATGCCGACGCGTTCGAGGCCTTCGAGGAGGCGGGCGATGCCTTCGACCCGGCCACGGCGGAGCGGCTGCTGCAGAACATCCTGTCGACCGGCGGGTCGCGCGAGGCCGAGGAGCTTTACACCGCCTTCCGCGGTCGCATGCCGGGGGTGGAGGCGCTGCTGCGCGGGCGGGGGCTGGCGGCCTGAACGAGGGCACCGACGCTCAGAACGCCGCCCGTTCCAGCCGGAAGCCCCGAGCTTCCAGCAGGGCGGGCAGGCCCTCGGCCCCGATCAGGTGCGCGCCGCCCACCGCCACGACGACCGGCCCCTCGCCCGGGCGGTCCAGCGCGTCCAGGATCCTGGGCATCCACGCCTCGTTGCGCGCGGTCAGCATGGTGTCGCGGGTTTCGGCAAAGATGCGGTCAAGCTCGGCCTCGGACAGGTCGCCCTGCCGCGTGCCCACGATCCGGCCCAGCAGGTAGGCCTGGCCCAGCTCCTGGTCGAAATAGGCGTCGAGCATGGTGGCAAAGGCGTCTTCCTGCATACCTTTCGGCATGAGCGCGCCGCGCAGCATCTCCAGCTGCTCGGCCATGGGAATCTCCTCGAAGATCCGGAAGACGGTGTCGTAATCCTCGAGCGAGCGCACCGGCACCGCGGCGTCCTTCGCGAGATCCATCAGCCTCTGGTCCAGCCCCTCGGGCACCTCGCCGGGCGAGGGCGTGGCGCAGGGCGGGGTTGAGAGCAGCATCATCAGGTACCAGGGCCGGAACTTGGCCGCCATGAAGGCGGGCACGCCGCGGCTTCGCGCGGCCTCGGCCAGGCGTTGCCACTCGGTTTCGTCCATCCGGTCGATCAGGCTCGGCCCGGCCTCCAGCGTCAGCAGGCCGGGTTGCTCCGCCATGGCAGAGAGGAGCTTTTCCTGCTCCGCCGGCGCCATCTCCACCAGCAGCAGGCGGGCGCCGGAGACGAGAGGCGCCAGCCGCTCGGCCACCGGGCCGTGGCGCGGGTCGTCGAGATGCATGGTGCCCACCAGGTGAAGCACGCTGTCGCCCCGGGTGGCGCGCCAATGGTTTCCGCGCGGATAGGGCATGCCCTCCAGCCGCTCCGCCATGAAGGCGCGTTCCTCGGCGTCGAGGCCGGCGCGCAGGTCCTGCCCCTCGCAGGCGGCCAGGGCGGGCAGGGCAAGGCCCAGCCACAGCAGGACAGTGCAGATCAGGCGCATGGGAACCTCCGGTCGGAACGGCCACTTCAACAAGAACCGCCGGCCGGGGGCAAGGGTGGCCGGCCTCTTCGGCCCGGAGGAACTCCGGACGGCGGGTGAGGGACGGGGTCCGCCCTCCTTCCGGTAACTCAGTCGGGGACGTTATCGATCCCTGATCCGCCCCAGGGATGGCAGCGCAGCACCCGCCGGGTCGTCAGCCAGGTGCCCTTGATGGCGCCGTGTTTCTCGAGCGCTTCGAGCGCATAGGCGGAACAGGTGGGCTGGAAGCGGCAGCCATGGCCGACCCAGGGCGAAAAGAGCAGCCGGTAGCCCCGGACCGGCAGCGCCACCAGGTGGGCGAGCGGGCTCATCCGTCGCGGTGCAGGCGGGCCAGCGCCTGGCGCAGATCGTCGGTGAGCGCGGCAAAGTCGCGTGATATGGTGACCCCCGGCCGCCCGATCAGCACGTAATCCCAGCCGGGCCGCCCGCCCGCGGCCAGCGCGGCGCGGGCCGCTTCGCGCAGCCGGCGCTTGGCCCGGTTGCGGGCCACGGCATTGCCGATCTTCTTGGAACAGGTGACGCCCAGGCGGATCGCCGGATCCCCGTCGGACCGGCGCCGGGCCTGCACCATCATCCCGGGCATGCCCTGGCGGCGGGCCCGCGCGGCGGCCAGGAAATCGGGACGTTTGCGTATGGTGTCCAGCGCGGGCATGGCCGGCCCTTTCCGGTGGCAGGCTCGTCCCCCGCGATGGGGGGCGAACACGACGAAACCGCCGGGGGTGGTCCCCCCTCTGGCGAGCGGGGCCTCCGGCGGTCGCTTCAAGTCACGCCCGGCATTTCACCGGGGCCGACCCCGCCACGCGGGCGGGAGCGGCAGCGCGGATCAGGCGCTCAGCGATTTCCGGCCGCGGGCGCGGCGGGCATTGAGGATCTTGCGGCCGGCCTTGGTGGCCATGCGCGCGCGGAAACCGTGGCGCCGCTTGCGGACCAGGTTCGAAGGTTGATAGGTGCGTTTCATCGCGTCTACTCCGTCGTGTCGTGTCGTGTCGGGCCGGCCGCGCCGCACGGGCGGGGCGGATTCGCGGCGATCCGGGAATTCGAAGCCCGGTCTATAGGAGGGCGCCCGCCGCATGTCAAACGCCTCCGGCCCCGGATCTGCAACAAATCGCGCCGGATCGCGACCAAACTTGCCCCGGATGTTTCAATTCCCGTGAAGACGGGCGCGCCGGCTCACGGTTCGGGCCGCCGCCGGTCAAGCCCGCGTGATCGACCTGTCCCCGGCAGCCGATCCGGGGCATGTCTGCTGCAGGCACCATGAACCGCAGGATCCTGGAATGGCTGAGCATGACCGATCCGGCGCCCTTTTGCGGCGCTTGCCGCTTCTGCTGGTGGCATTGGTCGCGGTGGCGGGCTTTGTCCTGCTGCGCGACGAGCTGAGCTTCGAGGCGCTGCGCGACAATCGCGAGACGCTGCTCGCCTTCCGGGATGCGCATTACCTTTCCGCCATGGCCGTCTTCGTCGCCGCCTATGCGGCCATCGTCGCCTTCTCCCTTCCCGGGGCGCTGCTGGCGACGCTCACCGGCGGCTTCCTGTTCGGCCTCTTTCCCGGCGTCCTCCTCAACGTGACGGCGGCGACCATCGGGGCTGCGCTGATCTTTCTCGCCGCCCGCGCCGGGCTGGGCGAGGCGCTGGCCGCGCGGATGGATGCCTCCGATGGGCTGGTCCGCCGCATCAAGCGCGGCATCGACGACAGCCAGTGGGAGATGCTGTTCCTGATCCGGCTGGTACCGGCGGTGCCCTTCTTTGTCGCCAACCTCGTGCCGGCGCTGGTCGGGGTGCCGTTGTGGCGCTACGTGATCGCCACCTTTCTCGGGATCATCCCGGGCGCGCTGGTCTATACCTCCGTGGGCGCCGGGCTGGGCGAGGTGTTCGAACAGGGCGGTACGCCGGATTGGGGCCTGATCTTCGAGCCGCAGATCCTGCTGCCCCTGCTCGGGCTCTGCGCGCTGGCGGGGCTGCCGCTGGCGCTCAAGGCGATACGCGGGCGGAAGGGATTGTAGCCATGGAACGCATCACCACCGACATCCTCGTCATCGGGGCCGGATCCGGCGGACTGTCGGTGGCGGCGGGCGCCGCGCAGATGGGCGCGCGGGTCGTGCTGCTGGAAGGGGGCGAGATGGGGGGCGACTGCCTCAACTACGGCTGCGTCCCTTCGAAGGCGCTGATCGCGAGCGCGAAGGCCGCCCACGCACAGGCGGGCGCTGCCCCCTACGGCATCGCCCCGGTGACGCCGCAGGTCGATTATGCGGCGGCGATGGAGCATGTGCGCGGCGTCATCGCCGCCATCGCGCCGGTCGACAGCCAGGAGCGCTTCGAGGGCCTGGGCGTGCGGGTGATCCGGGACTGGGGCCGCTTCGTCTCCGACCGAGAGGTGGAGGCGGGCGAGACCCGGATCCGCGCCCGGCGCATCGTCATCGCCACGGGCTCCTCTCCGCTGGTGCCCGGGGTGCCGGGGCTGGACGGGGTGCCCTACCTCACCAACGAGACGCTGTGGTCCCTGCGCGAGCGGCCGGGTCACCTGCTGATCCTCGGCGGCGGCCCGATCGGGATGGAGATGGCCCAGGCCCATCGCCGCCTGGGCTGCGAGGTCACCGTGATCGAGGGCGCGCGCGCGCTCGGCCGCGAGGACCCCGAGGCGGCGGTCCTGGTGCTGGCCCGCCTGCGACAGGAGGGCGTGCGGATCGAGGAGGGCGCGCGCGTCAGCCAGGTCAGCGGCGGCGCGGGCGAGGTGACCATCGAGACCGAGGGCGGCGAGCGGATCACCGGCACGCATCTGCTGGTCGCGGCCGGCCGGCGCAGCAACACCGAGCGCCTGAACCTCGAGGCCGCGGGGATCGAGACCTCCCGAACAGGGATCAAGGTCGACGACCGGCTGCGCAGCAGCAACCGGCGCGTCCACGTGATCGGCGACGCGGCCGGGGGGGCGCAGTTCACCCACCTGGCGGGCTACCATGCCGGGATCGTCATCCGTTCCATGCTGTTCGGCCTCCCGGCACGGGCGGGCACGGCGCATATCCCCCGCGCCACCTATACCGACCCGGAGATCGCGCAGGTCGGCCTGACCGAGGACGAGGCCCGCGAGCGGCATGGCGACCGGCTAGAGATCGCGCGCTCGGATTACGGCCACAACGACCGGGCCCAGGCGGACCGCGAGACCGCGGGGTTCATCAAGGTCATGGCAGTCCGGGGCCGGCCCGTGGGCGTCACCATCGCGGGCCACCAGGCGGGCGAACATATCGCCATCTGGTCGCTCGCAATCTCGGCAAAGCTGAAACTTTCCCATGTTTCCGGCATGGTTGCGCCCTATCCGACCTATTCGGAACTGGGCAAGCGGGCGGCCGGGGCCTATTTCTCTCCCAAACTATTTGATAACCGGAATGTGAAACGGGTGGTGCGCGCGGTCCAGCGTCTGCTGCCCTGAGGGGCAAAGCAGTATGGCGCGGATGCTGAACACGCTGTCAGGCCGATTCCTGATCCTCACGACGATCTTCGTCATGCTGGCCGAAGTGCTGATCTTCGTGCCCTCCGTCGCCCGGTTCCGCGAGGATTACCTGCTGGACCGGCTGCAGCGCGCGCAGATCGCGTCGCTCGCCGCGCTGGCCGGGGACACGATCGATCCCGACCTCGAGGAAGAGCTGCTGCGCAATGCCGGCGTGTTCAATGTCGTGCTGCGCCGGGACGAGGCGCGGCAGCTCGCGCTCAGCTCGCCGCTGCCCGAACCGGTGAGCCACACCTACGACCTGCGCGCCGCCGGCAGCGTCGCCCTGATCCGGGACGCGATCAACCGGCTCCTGACCACCGAGAACCAGACGATCCGGGTGATCGGCGCCCCGGTGCGCGATGCCGGCCTGCTGATCGAGGTGACGATGGAGACGGCGCCGCTGCGCACGGCGATGCTGGATTACGGGCTGCGGGTGCTGGCCCTCTCGGCGGTGATCTCGGTGCTGACGGCGGTGCTGCTGTTCCTGTCCGTGCGGGTGATCCTCGTGCGGCCGATCAAGCGCGTGGTGGGCAAGATCCGCGACTATGCCGAGGCGCCCGAGGACAGCAGCCGCATCCTGCAGCCCACCGCCGGCGTGCGCGAGCTGCGCGAGGCCGAGGAGGCGCTGCAATCGCTGCAGACCCAGCTGACCGCCGCGCTGCGCCAGAAGGAGCGGCTGGCCCAGCTCGGCGGCGCGGTCGCCAAGGTGGCGCATGACCTGCGCAACATCCTGACCTCGGCCCAGCTCTTCACCGACCGGCTGGAGGCCAGCGAGGATCCCAAGGTCACGCGCATGGCCCCCAAGCTGGTCAATTCCATCGCCCGCGCCGTGTCGCTGACCGAATCCACCCTCGCCTTCGGCAAGGCGGAGGAGCCGCCGCCGACGCTCACCCGCTTCGCGCTGTCGGAACTGGTGGCGGACGTGATGGAAAGCGAAAGGCTCGCCATCGGGGAGGAGGACATCTCCCTCTCCGAGGACATTCCCGGCACGCTCATGGTTCGCGCCGATGCCGAGCAGCTCTACCGCGTGCTCTTCAACCTCGTGCGCAACGCCCGCCAGGCGCTCGCGATGTCGGAGGGCGGGGGCGAGGTCTGCGTCTCGGCCCGCGACGAGGGCGATGCCTGCATCATCGAGGTGAGCGATACCGGCCCCGGCCTGCCCGCCAAGGCGCGCGAGCACCTGTTCCAGGCGTTCCAGGGGGGCGCGCGCAAGGGCGGCACCGGGCTGGGCCTGGCGATCGCGGCCGACCTGGTGCGCGGTCACGGCGGCACGCTGGAGCTGTCGCGGACCGGCCCCGAGGGCACGGTCTTCCGCATCAGGCTGCCGCAGGGATCGATGTGAGGAAACCGGGGATTTCCCCTTGCAACCCTCCGATTCATGGCCTATTCCCCGCCCTCACGCACCGGTAGCTCAGCTGGATAGAGTACCTGACTACGAATCAGGGGGTCGGGGGTTCGAATCCTCCCCGGTGCGCCATCTCACATTTTCCACTACAGAACTCACCTAAAGCCTTGAATGGGAAGGCTAAATTAGGTGTTCGAAGTCCCTCTTTCCGGCAGTACGGAATAGGCTCCGAAAATGCCAGTCTTAGCACCGTTTTCTTGAGGTGCAGGTCGGAATTTTTCCAAATACTCCAAGGGCTTGAGAGGAATCGCATCGCGTGTTCGAACGACTCCTCCAGGGTAAGGCGTGGTTTGCCCAAGCCGGAGAGCTTTTCCTCGGCCAGGGCCTTTTCACGTTCGAGCTTGGCGATCCGCTTCTCGTAGGCACTGATCACCGAGTCGTTGTTCGCATCCACGATGCGGTCGAGAAGCTGTTCGATCTGCGTCTCGATGCGCTTGATGCTGGTTTTCATCGACTGCGCAGTGTCGGAGGCTTTGGCCAGGCGATGGTTCCATGCATCGCGGAACATGGTCTTTACTAGCTCATAGAGCCGCGCTGATGGCTCTATTTGCTGCAGAAGGCCTTCGACGGCCCCTTCAAGCTCATCGCGCTTGATGGACTTCCTGTAGCTCTCGCAGCCCTTCGTCGGGCAGAGATAGTACGGGTACTTGCGGCTCTTGCCTTGCGACCAGCAGGCGGTCAGCGGCTTACCACAGTCATTGCAGAGGACAGAACCGCGCAGCGGGAAGTCCGCATTGATGTCCTTGCGGGCCGGAGCCTTGGCCGTTCCCTGCAAGCGCTTCTGAATGTGATCGAACGTCTCGAAGTCGATCAGACCTTCATGCTGGCCCTTGCGCAGGCTGACGCCCCAGTTCGGGACCTCGATATATCCCGCATAAAGCGGACGGGTCAGGATTTCTGCGATGCGCTGGTTCCTGATCTGCCCGTCCGGCAGGTCTTTTGGCCATGCGGGCTGGCTTTCAAGGAACCGCTTTACCTCCACCTGGGTCTCGAAACGCCCCGAAGCGTAACCTTCGAGCGCTTCCTGCAGGATCGAGGCTTGAGGTTCGTCCCGCACCAGTACGTTACCGTGACCGTGCTTGCGGGCGTATTTGTAGCCTATTGGCGCGTGGAAGACCCAATACCCGTTCAGCGTGCGCGCCCGCATCCGGTTCTTCGTTTGCTCGCTGTTCTTCTCGCGTTGATGCTGCGAGACCGAGGCGAGCATGTTTTCGATCAGGATCGAGTCGCTGTCTTCCCCGAATTCGATACTCGGGCTCTTCAGCGTGCCACCACACTCCGTGACAAGCTCGCGAAGCTTGAAGTGGGTGCGCACATCGCGAGCAATCCGGCTGATATCGTCAATAATGACGACGGGCGTCTCCTTCTTGTGCTTGCGCAGCCATGCGAGCATTTCGAGGATGCCTGGGCGCTCGGCCAGACTGCCGGAAACATCGTCCGTGAACACACCCTGGACCGCGTAGCGCTTATAGTCGGCATATTCGCGGCAGCGGTTCTCCTGCGACCCGAGGCCGTCGCCACGCGTGGTCTGGGCCTTGGAGGACACACGGCAGTAGATGACGGCTGGTGTCCCTGGTCCTGGTTCAATGTCTTTATGCGCAAGGTTCATTCGGCCTCCAATCCGCGCTTCGAACCGCGATACGGTCCGTGCGCCTCTTCTTGTTCTTGTTTTGATCTGTTTCTATTGGAATCCGTTTCGGTCGTCCGATCAACGACTTTGTCGGTTTTTCCACAGGCTTGTTGGAGGGGATGGTCGCCGAAGGCGAGATCGACAAAACCCTGCACGATCATTGCCAGCGTTTTGAGTTGGGCGCGCTTCTCGGCGTCGGACATATCCAGACCGTCGAAGAAGACGAGATAGGATTCGATATCTTGAGGCTCCGCGCGACGCGCCGCACGATCAAAGTGCCGCACCAATGCGGCATATTGATATGTGGCGTTCTCGTCTTTCATCGCTTTTGCCTTTCCGTGATCGAAACAAAAGACCCATACTTGAGTATACAACTAAAGGTTGCGGTCGGTAAAATTTACGCAGGAATATTAAGGGAATTCAGTAACTTGGTACTTGTTGGTATTTTGGCGTGAATTGCTGGCCGGATTTCTCCGGCCAGCGGTTCCTATTTCTTGGCCGAAGAATATTCCGCGTTGTAGGCGTTCGCCGTTTGGTGCGGCATACCGCTGGTGTTCTGCGGGCCCTTGCCTTGCGCGGCGTCGTTCCGTGCCTGTTGTCTTACTTGATCCGACATGGAGCTTTCCTCTTGCTGCTACAGATTGGGAGCGGGCCTAGCGTTCGCGTCCGCCGCTTCGGACGCGGGGACTGCGTTGCGGACCCTTCGACTTCACTGGCTGTTGCGCGCGCTCGTTAAAGCGGTCCAGCACGAGGTCCTTCACGCGTTCGAGTTCCTTGCGCTTGGCCGTGTAGCGGTCTTCGATGGTCCGGCGACGCGCGGCAAACTCGGCGCTCAGCTTCCGGTATTCTCGCTGCGTCAGGCGCGGCGTAATCCTGCCAAAGTGGAACTCGTGCTGGAGCTTCGGCTGGAAGCGGCGCCTCTCGGCTTCCCATGCGAGATCATGGTTTGTAAGCGCGACCATGCGCTTTTCTTCCAATCTCTCGGCATAGGTCCGCAGTCCTTCGAGCGCGGCCCGCTGCGCGTCGGAGACGCGTGCGAAGTCATTGGATGGTTTCCTCATGTTTCACCTCAATCGGGAAGCTGGCCAGGCACAGCGACGGCGGCCTGTTCACGAAGGGCCGAAACACGGCGCTCCATGTACTGGTCAATTTCGCGCATACTGCGATTACAGCGCTCCGCCAGAGCGTGAGCGTCCCTGGCACGGGACGCGCTCAGGACTTCAAAGCGCTCGCCACCGACGATCAGGAAGAGCTGCGCCGCATCCTGGTAGTAGCGCGTCCGAAACCGCGCACGGCGTTTGAGCTGGTCGCGCCGCGCCTCGAAGTCATGCTTTGCCTTCTCGCGGGCAGCCTTCTCGTGCGGCTCCATGACCGCGAACCCTTGCACGTCCGCGCGGGCAAAGCTGCGGGGCAGGACGAAGCGCCTGACCCTGACTTCATCCGCCAACAATTCGACTGACACCTCGGGCCGCAGTAACATTCGCAACCAGAACTTGAGCGGAAAATATGCGAGGCTCGCGAAGAGCAGCCTTTCGAACTCAGGCTCGGGCTGTTTCGAGATCGTCTCCAGGTTTATGACCACGAGCGCGATCATCCCGACACAAGCCAGAATATCGGCGGCGCGGTCTCCGAGCGGTGTGCGATACTGGCCGGACACGCGGATGCCTTGCCGTGTGTCCGAATGGTCGGTCGTGTAGACCGCCTTCGGTTTTCCTGGGAAGGCTTTCACCTTCGTCGGCTTGGTGGTGCTGAAAACACCCATGTCCTGCATCTCCTTGATGTCGCGTAGGCAGAAGGAAATGCGCGCTGACCTTCCCTTCTAGGAAAGGGCCGCGTGGAAGTCGCCGTCGCGGTCAGGGGGCTCTTACTCGTCGAAAGATTTCGCGTTAGATATCAGTCGCATGAATGCTCAACTTTGCGGGTCGAGCGACACCGTGACCGACGACATCGGCGAGGTCGGAGCCGACTACGTTGTGCACGTGGCCGAACAAAGACGCGCGGTCCGGCTAGTCCCGCAGCCCCGCGCAGATCATCCCTGTGCTACAGCCGACCTTTGAAAGCCCAGGCCGTTGGCGCGCGCTGGTCGAAGTATTCGACCCGCTGCAGGATCATCGGGTAGTAACCCGCCCAGAGAACAAGCTGGCGCTTGTTCTTGTCGCTGCGCGCGAAGTAGCGGGCGATCTCCTCGGGCGAGAGCAGATCGAACATCTGCACTGACGCCTGTCGTCCGGATATCCCTTCGGCGATCTGCTTGGTCCCGACATCCGCCTTGGTCGCAACTTCGACGGGCGTCTTGCCGAGCCGCCGCGCGATATATTCGGTCGTTGCGACATCGGTGACGGCAAAGACCTGGAGAATTCCGGCATTCGCCGTGAAGCTCTCCCATCGGTCCTTGTAGAGCGCGACGCCTTGCCCCCAATCCTGGACAATGACCCAGAGCTTGAGGCCAAATCCGGCGACTTGCGCAATCGCGTCTTCGAGCGCGCGCATCCGACCCAGAGAGGCGAATTCGTCGAGGATCATCAGGGCAGGCGGGGCAGCTGGTTGCGATGGTATGCGCTCGACCGTATCGAGCATCTGGTAAATGAACATCCGGAGCCAGCGGGCGCAGCTCGAAAGCCGTCCCGCAGGAAGGCAGAGATAAATACTCAGTCCGTCCTTGCGCGACTTAAACTCACTCAAATCAAAATCGTGCCCCGCCAATACGCGGTGCATAGCGACGTAATCCAGAAACTTCGTATGGCGGCGCACGGTCGATAACACGCTGGAGCGTTCATTATCGCCCTTATCGTAGAAATCCCGCGCCGCGCCTTCAATAGCCATGGCGACGGGATCAAACTCGTCAATTTCCTTCAGCCGTTCGGCGTTCTGCAGCATTTCGTATTCGATCTTGCAGAACCCTTCGAGGTCCGGATCGAGGGCTGCACGCGGCTCCGCTATCAGCGCGTCCCGAATGAGCGCGCGCACGGTAATGAGGTTTCGCGTTCCGGCATAGGCGTCTGCGGTGACGATATGCAGGATCAGCCCTTCGATGAAATTCCGCGCGCTCTCGTCCCAATGCGGCTCTTTCTGGTCTGGGCTGGCAATGACGAGCGCATCGGCAATCAGCCCCGCATCCTCGATCAGCGTATCGGAGTCCGGATCGAGAACGGAAAGCGGGTTGTAGCTGGCACGGTACTTGGCCACATCCGGCGCGCACCGCTCGAACGGATCGAGGATGCAGACCTTTTGCCCGAGGCGGGCGCGTTGCGCCGCCGTGATGCTGGCAAGCTCTGCCTTCGGATCGGTGCAGATGACCGAGCCGCGATAGCACAGTAGATTGCCGATGATCGTGACCGACTTGCCGCCCCGCGATCCGGCAATCGTCATCACATGACGATCATCGGGAATCCCGACGAGACGGTCATCGACCGCGCCGACGAGCAGCTGGTTACGAGGCTCGTCAGGGTCGTAGGCAAGTACGCGGCTCTTGCCGACCTCCGCCGTACTCATCCAGCGCGGCTGGGGTGCTGACTGGTAGCGATCAGCGAGGCCCAACACGCCGCGCGGCAAGTCATTCTGCAGGAAATCGTCTGTCGTCATAGGCACAAGAATCCGGCTATCGTCCTACTCTGTAGTACACGATATCGCCGTGTCGCGCCTGCCTGGCAGGGCGCGTCCTTCGGGGAGCATGTGGCAGCGCAGCAAGTCGACCCGAGGATCAGGGCAAACGGTGCCGTTAGAGCGCCCGCAAGATGTGTGTTGTACTACAACACATCTTGGCAAGGGGGCCGCTGCGCGCCCCCGTTGCATCCCCCAGGCCGTGGCTCCGTCAGGGCATTGAGCCCGTTTTGGAGCCAGAAGACCGTATCGCCGGTCAACCACTCGCAGGGCTTGGAGATGTCCCTCTCCACCTGCACCGAACCATGGATCAAAAGGCGTATCGCCGCCCCTTGAAACCCACTCGCAAGGGAGCCTTCGGCGCTCCCCTGCACCCCATCGACTTGGCGGGCGTTCCTGCCCCCAAGACCCCTGACCACTTCATGGAGACGACTTCATCGAGACCAACTGACGCCAGTTGGGTAGCGCCAGCGGGACGCCGCTGGACCCGATATCTTGCGCTATTGCGCGGCGCGCGCGATGATCCGGCGCGGCAAGCTTGGACACTCTAGCGAACGCTGATTGCCCAGCAGAGTGACAATTGTCTCGACGAGATGAGGCGGCACATGCATGCGAGCGTGGACAAGCGCGGCATGAAGAGCAGTGACATGCCGATCACCCAGTGCTGTCGCCACGCCCTTATGCAGCATCACATCTGTCGTCGTCACCACCGGCGTATCTCGGTAATGCTCTTCACAAATGCGCTGCGCCTTTTTCTCGTCGATCAACGCGATGGCACGGTTCTCGACGGCATAGGCGACGGTTGCGGCTTCGCCGTCATCGAGGGTGCGCGCTGCCGAGCCCTCCAAAAGCGCCCTGTAGATCGGCTCCTCTCTGTCGCCGATATCCACGACGCGCAGCAAGCCGCGCTCTTCCAGTGCTTGCATCGCGCCCGCATTGCCGTAACCGCGCCGTTCGCCTTCGATCACTTCATCAACGGCGTTTCTTGTGGCGTGCAGAACCCCGCACGACGCCGTGATGATGGCTTCGGCGAAACCGGAAGCGTCCAGATTGATCAGAACGCTCGCATCGGCCACGAGCAGGCGACCGGCGGGATCAGGAAAGCTTGAACAACTCATCGGCCTCGCTTTCCTCGCTATCAACATCTTCAACCAATGCCCTCACATCGAAACGGCTGAGCTTGAGCAGTCTGGCAAGCTGACCCTCGCTGTAAAGCTCCTGTTTCCACGCCTCTCGCGCAAGCAGCGCAATGCGTGGCGGGATCGGCCCGCGTTGCGGGGATACGCCCGCGATCCGGTTCGCTCCGTCGCCGATAACCTGACGGGCCTGTTCATCGGAAATCCCGCCATTGGCCACAAACCAGTCCCACGTCCCTCTCTTTGCCAAGCCCAGCTCTTCCAGCCTTCGCGTCATCGCTTCCCGCGACACGCCGAAAGCGTGCGCGAGCAGGATGATGTGTCGCCGCGTCAGGCGCGATTGCCCCGCCGTCAGTTCCGCAAATCGCTGCCGCACGGCTCGCGCGGGCGTCAGGAAACAGCGTGCGAAAGTATTCGCGTAGATTTCTTCGCGGGAAGAATGGCCCGCCTCAAGCATGACCGTTTCCGGCTGACGCCGTGCGGAAACAAAATGCGCCAACTCGTGAAGGGCCGTCTGGATGATCCGTTCCGGAGGGTGGTTCGAATTCAGCAGAATGCAGGCTCCGGCTTGCTCATCATAGGCAAACAGGCCGGAAACCTTCGGCGGAAGAGGCCGCAGAAACACCCGAATGCCGATCTGTAGCTCCAGTATGGAAATGATATCGAAGCACGGGCCGGAGCCCAGCCCGAGCCAGTCACGCAGCTCCTGCGCATCTTGTTCGGCCTGCGCCTTTACATTCCCTGGCAGGATCGGGCGTTCCGGTGGATAGTTTTGCTGGCGTGTCACGCCGAGGGCGTTTTCCAGCTCAACTTCCGCTCGCACAAGATCGTTCAGCAGGGCGACCGCCTCCATCACGTCATCTTCGGCGCTCTGCGTCAGCTTCCGGAAGCGCGGCACCAGATCGAGATGCACGGCTTCGCTGCGCAGGAAAGCGTTAGCCGATGATCCGTAGAGCGCCGCCAGCTTTTGAAGTTCGCCCGTGCGGATGTGGCGCTGGCCTTTCTCGATTGCCACAAGCGTCGTTCGTGCCACGCCGATGGACGCGGCGGCATCGGCCTGCGTAATCCGCGCTCCTTCGCGCGCGAGCCGAAGCCGCTCGCCCACGGCATGATCATCAAGTCTGTCTTTCGTATCATTGTTCATCGACTGCCTCGCACCCAGTTGTGAAGGAACGATCCGTCGCCGAGCGAAGCGACGAACGCGCGCCATTCGCCCGCGTGTTCCGCGATCATTGCCTTGAGATTCTGTTCTGTCTGGACCGCCGACATACCAAGCGCATCGGCGAGGACCAGCGCCTGCCGCCGCAGGACGGGATGACCGTCTTCCCCTGCGAGATCGGCAAGGTGGTCCAGATGCAGCGCGCCTGCTATGGCATACTCCCTGAACGACCTGTTTGCCTTCCGGAACGTCGCCGGAACGCTGGCTTCCAGCTCGGGAGCCGACAGGTCCGCTGCGATGTAGGTATCGGCGGCTTCCGTCTGACCGGCGGCATGAACGCTCAGGCGGCGCAACATGCAGGCGGCACACGCGCCGCATTGCCGGTACTGTCCATCGACCGAACTCCACTGCGGGCCTTTCCAACAGGAGCGCGTGCGCTTCCATTCGCCGTGATCGATACCGAGACCGAGATAGGCGGCAAGCGTCTGCCCCTTCGTGTGCCAGATGCGGGGGAAGGTGTATTCGACGCTGTGGCCAAGCAATGCGCCGAGAAAGCGCTCCATTCGGCGCAGGAATGCCGGATGATTGCGGTAATCCGGATAGGCGTGCGCTACAGGAACCAGAACGGGGCCAAGTGCGCCCTGACCACTTTCCGGAATAATGATCTGTTCCGCCCGACAGATGTATGAAGCGAGCCCGCTGACGAGCGCGAAGCGGAAGCCGCGATTGCGCGCGCTCGGCTCCGGATTCGGGACCGATTTCCCGAGCTTGTAGGGAATGCCCGTGAAAGGCTGGCCGCGACGCGGTCGGTCGCAGCGCTTCGTGCCAAGCCGGACCCTGACCAGTGCCTGACGGGCATCGGCACCGACCAGTCCGGCAACTGCGCGCGAATCCATCCCGTCGCTGAAAGCCAGCGTTGCTTTTGCATCCGGCGGCAGGTCGAGCGATTGCTGGCGCGGTGACGGCTCCGAGTGAACGCGCGGCACGAACGTAAAATGCCAGCGATCCCCCGTCAGGAAGCCGAGCGCGTCATGCAGCGCGTCCAGAACCTCGGGCGTGTTCCAGCGATCAGGTTCATGGACCGGCAGCCGGAGACGAAAGTCGCGCGCCCATTCCCGCACCGAGCGACGCAGGCTCCGGTCGCAATACTCCACCGCCGCCGCAACGACCATCGCGTCGAACACGACGGGTTCCCAGTTCGCGTTGGCGTAGGATTCAAGGTCCCGCGTCGAAAATCGGATGTCCCGTCCGAGGACGAGCGTATGGTCAGCACTCGCGCGTTTTGGGTCCGACTCGACAATCTCGACGGACAGCTTGCGGGAAATGGCGGGGTGTGGCGCATTGATTATCATAGTTCCGGCCCCGCATCGATGCCGTCATGCCTGACCAGCTTTTCGGAAGGTCCACGTTTACCGGAGCCTTCCAGCAGGCTCCCTGCCAGCGCCGAGAAGTCAGAGCCGTGCCGCGCTTCCTCCATCCGACCCCGCACGTAACGGGCATTTTGGGCCGGTGCTTTCCGGTAGTAATGTTCCTCTATACTGCGGAAATTGGCGCGCGCGCATTCTTCGAGAGCGCCCTCCGCAGCACGCTGACAGGCGGCTTCACCCGTCAGCCCGTTAGCCAGCGCCTCTTTAGCGCAGTCGATCAGGGCGTTTCCGGCAGCCGAGCCCGCACAGGCATAGCGAAGCGCATCAAGCTGTTCAGGACGTTCCGCCACGAACAACCCTGCTTGATCGCCGACACCCAACGCCGCTTTTAGCTGTTCGAATGGTGCATCACGAAACTCTCGACGGAGCGCAACCGGCAGCGCTTCGGACACGTCGCTGGCCGAGTACGCGGCCTTGTCGGCGCGCTCGGCCAGGTTCTTCCAGTGCTTGCCCAACGGTAAACTTCTATGCGGTCCATCACTCATCGCTTCACTCCATGTCAGGTATAATGGAGCAAGTTTCTGACAATGTCAAATTTGGCGGATATCTGGAGCGTCAGCCGTAGTAATGTTGTCTTTTCAAAGGATTAAGATTGCCCCTGTCGGGTGGGCAGTTCCGCGAGGTTTCGCATGGATGTCAATTTCAAGCCTCGGCGCAGGCCTTGATGTCAGAAAACAGCGCTTTCAAGTGATGACCCGACATGTCGAGGATCGGCTCGAACATGAAAGAGTTCAGGTGGATGTTCTCCGGAGTCATCAGGGCGACCCGCTTGACCGCGCGCAAGACCTTCTCGTCGCAGTCTCCCGATCGTTCATATTTGCGGATCAGCTTGCCTGTCTGGTTCTTCTGGATAGCGCCGACGTAGTCGGGGTCGTTGATCTCGCCGATCAATACTTGCTCCGCCACGAGCCTGATCCCGACTGAGAGCGCGATCTTCTGTTCAAGCGTCAGGTTGTCATCAGCAAGGCCGCAAATCTCGCCGCACACGGTCATGACCAGATCGAATACGCTTCCACCGACGCCACTGAAATCCGTGAACGACCCCTCGGCCAGTACCGACTGATATACGGTATGGAGGTCTTGCACGGTGAGCGCCTGCGTCTGTTCCTTCATGTGGAGCAGCGAGGTCAGGGTCTGGAATGCCTCTTCATTTCCCACATACTCGGCAAGATTCCGGACAAACGGGATCGATGCCACCAAAACAACCGGAGTCTCAAGATTGTTCTTCCATGACTCGAACGGATTGTCGCTGATGCTGTCGGGGATGAGCTGAAGCGCACCGTTCAGCCGATTGCACAGAAGCTTGTTATTGCCGAAAATACCGAGACGCCCACGCACGGTTCTGTAAAAGTCATAATTGTGGGTCAGAATAACAAGGTGGAAATTATCTTCGGCGCGCATATCATTCAGATACTCTATAATCGCGTATTTGTTTTTGTAATCAAACGAATCGGCAATATCGTCAAGCACAACCAGCGTTTCGATACCGGCCTTGCGCCGCGCCTCAACCTCGAAGATGATGTTCAGAATATAAAGGGCACGCTTCTCCCCATTGCTGAGGCCTCTGTCCAATACGTTCCTGTCCGTCTTTCTCGGTGCTCCGTTGTCCCGATCCTCTACATAGAATGTAATCTGCGGCGCGGACACGTTCAGGACAGCATCGCCCTTGTTTTCAACCTTGACTGTAAAAGGGACGGAGAATCGGTCATTGAAGAGGCTGATCACAGATTCCCACCGCGTCTGTTCCTTTTCTGCCTTGCCGATGATTTCCTTGATCTTCTCTTTGCTGGAGTCATATTCTTGGATCAGGTCGAAATATTCACCGCTGTTTTCGACCAGGTAGGAAATCCAGACCCGTTGCTTGAAGGCGTCTATGTCCGAAAGTTCCGCAACGACAAACGGGTTCTCGATCAGGTAGTCTCGAAAGTTCCTGAGTTCAGCGGTCGTCAGCGTGTTGTCTACCTTTTGGAACATCTCTGCGAGCTTCGGGTCGGTAAGAATCTTCTGTTTCTCGGCCTCGATAGCGTCAATCAGTTCGGCTTCCGTTGATATTTCGCTGCGTTCACCCTCATGATTTAGGTTGACCGAATGGCCACCATCGAACCAGCCGTTGGACTTGAGGTTCTTTGCAATCGTCTCTGCGTTGCTGTGATTGAACACACCCTTTTTGAAGTAAAGCGAGCTATCGAGAATCTGTTCATAGATTTTCGTGTAGTCGTCGATCAGGGTCTTTACGTCAGAGTTCTGGAGAAATTCCAGAACCTTGTCGCTGAACAGAGTCTTGTATTTTAGGCCGGAAAACTGGTAGTGCGCTCCTTCCTTGACCTCGCGTTCCAGACGCGCAAGTGCCACGAGCACGTCTTCCTTCCGGACTTTGAAGGCTCCGGCTATAGCGGCATCGATATCCTTGCTCAGTCCGGAAGGTTTTTTCAGCGCCTTGAACAGTTTCTCCTTCTTTTCGGCAATGCTGCCAAAAATCTCGTCGTAGCGCGCCTTGAGCTCTTCACTGGCGAGAAGCGTCGAAATGCGCGAGGACTGGTATTTTTCGTCAACAGAGTCGATGACGAACACGGATTCACGGTCGATTGCCTTGCCGGTCTCATCGACAACAGAAAATTCACTTTTCCGCTCGGGGAAGAATATATCTTCGGGTTCCTTGTTGCTTGCGTACTGGCGCATGGTTTTCGCCAGCGAAGTCTTCATGACACCGTTCGGGGCATAGACAAGAACAGGCATATTGTTGTTGGAGAAATCGAAGGTATGCTCCAGGGCGTCGATTCCGTAGCAATTCTTCATATTCACTGAAACGGTAGTGGTCATCTATTATAGCTCGCTCTCAAATTGTCTTATTGCCATTTTTCGATATTGGGACCGATAACGTTATCACAGAACTCCCGAAAGCTCATGACATTTTTGCGACCGGCGTACTCGGTTTCTTTCGCGTCTGCCAGGCTTTCGGGAATGACAAGGTGGACGCCGAAAGAGGCCATGTCTTCGATGGCATTGCCTGCGATGTTCTCGTCAACAGTAGTCAGGTACAGCGCCCGTTTGCCTTTTTCCCGTTCGACCTGTTTCCAGCGCTCGCGCAACGTTGTCTTCGCGCTCAGGATCAGGCCGGTCTCGGCCTCGGGCTTCTTGGCGTTGATAAACTTGAGGGAGGGCAGGATAAAATCGGGCCGCTTGCGCGCCTCGATAATCACCTGCTTCTCGAAGGGGATGCCGCCGCCCCCGAGCATGGCCTCGATGTGATGCTCGTAGGAGTATCCCGCGCGCGATTTCCGCTGCTGGCTCGCGGAGAGCATCAATCGGTCGATTTCCGGCAATTCGTCCACCAGGCGGCGGATAACGTGGGCCGCATCTACGGTAACCGGATCGTCGCCCATGACGATCCGGACAAGCGCGACCGCGCGCTCTCGGCGCTGGAATTCGCGGAACAATTCCCACTCGATGTTTCTGCTGATCTCGCGCAGCGCATCGCCTGGGGTTTCAATCTCGAAGGGGTTCAGGGCAGCCAGCCCATGCTGCTCAAGGAACTTGTCACGCGCCATGCCTGCCAGATCGGTCGTGCTGGGCATGGCCGCGTTGTCAGCCGCGAATGGGATGATCTCGCCCGCCAGCCATGCCTTGATGACCTGTTCGGCAAAATCGAGAATGAGTTCGCGCTCTTTCTCGACGGTTCCTGCAGGGTTAAATTCCCCGACGACGAACTCCGGCTTCAGAGCAAGCAATTCTGTCAGGTAGGCCGCATCATCGGAGCCGGAGTCTATCGTCAGGCACTCGTACAGCGGTTCCGGCTCCCCTCTGATACGGCCCATCACGAGGAAGGACGCTGGCAGCAGATCGGAGAACAACGGCTTCGGTAGCCTTGTCAGGTGCGTTTCCTGGCCCTTGCTGGTGTAGTGAACCAGCCGCGTTTTCTTCGGCTCGTCCGAGGCCTGCGGCCAGACAATCCCGAAGAACCGTTCCCTGATTTCATCGGCATCGGGCTTGTCGCGCTCTTTGACCTTAAGTGCGGGGAAGAAGCCTCCGTCGCGGTGCTCGTGCGGGATGTAGACGCCCGCCTGGTGCTTGTTGTCGTAGCGCGCCCAGTCACGGTCGTTGTTGGAGAGCTTCTTAACGAACAGCCGGTCTGACTTTTCAAACAGGGCGAGAAGAAGATCGGTGTCGTTTGCCGGTTCGGAAAAATGAAACTCGTTCAGATCACTCATACAACATTCCCTGCAATCTTTCCGGTTTCGCCGCCGGTGGCGAGCCATTCGCACAGCCGGTCCATCAGCGCCCCGAATTCAAGCCGCGTCTTCCCCTTCAGGGCGCATTCCCAGATCACAAGCCGCCTCCATCCCTGTTCGCGAAGGGCGGTCTCGACTTCCGCGTCGCGGGCGCGGTTGCGGTCGATCTTCTGCTGCCAGAATTCCGTGCGGGTCGAGGGCAGCTTGAACAGGTGGCAGTCATGGCCGTGCCAAAAGCAGCCATGAACGAAGATCGCCGCACGGTAGCGCCGCAGAAAGAGGTCAGGCTTGCCAGGAACGGCAGGGGAGTGCAGCCGGTAGCGATAGCCGCGCGCGTGGAGCGCCTTGCGGATCATCAGTTCCGGTTTTGTGTCCTTGCCCCTGATACCGGACATCATCCGGCTGCGCGTTTCCTTGTCGACGATGTCAGGCAACGACCGTCTCTTCCTCCGCCGCAGCCTTGGCTTTAGGCGGCTTTGCCGTCTGTTCCGCTCCGGCGGTTCCGGTGATGAAGGGCTGCATGTGGCGGGCAACGGCCTCGACAACCGGCACGACGACGGCATTGCCGAACTGCTTGTAGGCCTGCGTGTCCGACACCGGTATCTTCACCGGTTTCCCGTCGCGGCCGTCGAAACCCATCAGCCGCGCGCACTCGCGCGGTGTCAAGCGGCGCGGGTTCTTGCGCGGCCCCTGACTGACCAGAATCTCCGAGCCGTCCTTGTAGTAGCGCGCCGAGAGCGTGCGGGCGGTATCGTCCGGCCCGACAAGGCCGAAGCCGAAGCCGTTACCGGCGGCGCGGTGCTTTTCGGCATAGCCCTGCAAATAGCCCCAGAGATGATCGGAAAGGGTGTATTTATCGAGCACCTTCGCCTTCGGCCCTGCGGTGAACCGAAGCTCGGCATCCTCGCTGCCATCCTCCGGATGCAGGACAGTGCCCATCTTCGGGCCTTTCACCGTATCGGGCAGCACGAGATCATCCATCGAGAAGCCGTTGTTCTCATGGAACCCGACGATGAATATCCTCTCGCGGTGCTGGGGGACAAACGACTTCGCATCGATGATGCGCGTCTGGATGTGGTAGCCCAGCTCTTCCGACAGGGCGCGGCGTATCACCTCGAAGGTGCGACCCTTGTCGTGGCTAACGAGATTCTTCACGTTTTCCAGCAGGAAGGCCTTCGGGCGGTGATGCTCGATGATGCGCGCAACATCGAAGAACAGCGTGCCTTGCGCATCGCACCGGAAGCCGTGCAGGCGTCCGAGCGAGTTCTTCTTCGATACCCCCGCAATCGAGAAGGGCTGACAGGGAAAGCCCGCCAGCAGCACGTCATGTTCAGGGATGTCGCCGACAGGAACGGTCGTGATGTCACCGGCCACGTCATGGTCGCACTCGTGGTTCGCCAGATAGGTCTCGACGCAGAACCGGTCGCGCTCTGACGTGAACACGCACTTGCCACCGATGGACTCGAAGCCCTTGCGCATCCCGCCGATCCCCGCGAACAGATCGATGAAGCGGAACTCGCCCTGTGCGGGCGGCTTGCTCTTCGCGATGGCCCGAAGCGTCTCCAGCGCCGCCTTGCGCGGCGCGCTCTCGCCGGTCTCCCACCTGTAGATGGTACGCTCGCAGTAGCCCAGCTTCTCGACCGCCTGCGCGATGGAGTAGCCCGATTCCTGCCTCAGTCTGGAAAATTCGTTCATGCTGCCCTCGTTTCTCTGGGAATCATTCTGACATGCTGTCAAAAGAACATCAAGGGAACGTAAACGATATCCTGGGGTTATCCCGTGGCGGCGTCCTCGATACTGTGTCCTTCTTGCCTTGAGGGAAATCAGGCGCACCGCTGGCGCGGACGGGCTCTTGTGAACCAAGCCCGCCCTTGGCGGTCTTGACCATGCGGCTTCCATCCCTTGCGCATCTTCGGCCAGCCCTGACGGGCTGACGCTTTCTTTCCTGTTGGGGGCCTGCGGCCCCGTCCTCCGTCAAGACCAAGCCCTTCGCATTTGCTGCGGGCGCAGCCAGCGGTTTCCCCGTCCTTCCGCGCCTGCGGCTTGTGCAGGACGGGTGATCCCCCTCCGCTGTCTGCGGTCCTGACGGTCTCCCCCCGCTCATTGGCGCGGGCCTCGTCCGGTTGCATGTGCAACCGGCTTCATAAGGAGAAAAGACCAATGAAACAGGACATTTACCAGAAAGTAACAGACAAGATTATTGCCGATCTGGAGCAAGGCGAACTGACATGGCACAAGCCATGGTCCGCCGGAAACATGGACGGGCGGATCATCAAGCCGCTGCGCCATAACGGCATGGCCTACAGCGGCATCAACGTGCTGTTGCTGTGGGGCGCGGCCATGGAGGGCGGCTACCTGTCGCCGTTCTGGATGACCTACCGCCAAGCCAAGGAATACGGCGCACACGTCCGCAAGGGCGAGCGCGGCAACCTTGTTGTCTATGCCAACACCATCACCAAGACCGAAGAGCAGGACGACGGCAGCGAAGAAGAGCGCAAAATCCCGTTCATGAAGGGTTACAGCGTGTTCAACGTCGAGCAGATCGATGGGCTGCCGGAGCATTTCTACAGCAAGCCCGAGCCGGTCATCGACCGCGCGCAGCGGATCGACCATGCGGAGGAATTCTTCGCCACTACGGGTGCCGACATCCGGCATGGCGGGAACTCTGCTCACTACAGCGGCGGGACGGATCACGTGCAGATGCCGCATTTCGAGAGCTTCCGCAGCCCCGAAGCCTACTATGCGACCTTGGCGCACGAGCTCACGCACTGGACGAAGCACAAGAGCCGACTCGACCGCGAATTCGGGCGCAAGCGGTGGGGCGACGAAGGCTACGCCCGCGAAGAGCTGGTCGCCGAGCTGGGCGCGGCGTTCCTTTGCGCCGATCTGGCCCTGACGCCGGAGCCTGGCACCGATCATGCCGCCTACATCCAGAGCTGGCTTAAGGTCCTGACGAACGACAAGCGCGCCATCTTCAGCGCCGCCGCCTATGCGCAGCGCGCTGCGGATTTCCTGAATGGCTTCCAGCGGCAAAAGGAACAGAAGGAAGGAGTCGCCGCATAGGCGGCTCCGGCCACAAAAAATCCGGCTGGCCGCACGGCCAGCCGGACAGGGGAAGTCATCCATGGGAACCCAGCCCGTCAACATATGGACGATGCACCGTATTGATGATAAATGAATAAACAGGAAACCAAAATAGAACAATATTTAAATGGAAGGCCCAAATTGGCGCTAAAAATTGGACGAACAGATCGCTTCGAGAGATTGTATATGGCGAAGTTCCGCGCTCTTGCAGCCGAATTTGGTGAATTCGCAGAATACGAACGTGACCGTGCCGGACGCGACATCGGTCTTCATTTTGTCTCCCAGAAGGCTGATGGCGGGGAAGTTGTTGCTCCCGCACTTGTGTGGTTCCAGATGAAGGGCGTTCGGGCCAAGACTTTTTCGGAAGCGGATTTTGAGGAAAGCAACAAGCTTTCGGCTTCGCTGGATGTAGGGCATCTCCGGTTTTGGTATATTGCACCGGAGCCCACATACCTCGCGCTTTATATCGAGTCGGTCGACAAATTCTTTGTGTTGAATATTCAGAAGTACATCTCCGAAAACTATGGCGATGACATCCTTTCCCTTACCCAGTCAACGCTGACCGTTCACGTCAACAAAGATAGCATCCTGGATGACCAAGCGTTTTATCTGATCAAGCAGCGCCGGTCTGTTGTCGCGTGGCAGGATCGCATTCAGGGCGGTGAAGAGCATGGCAACGTATTCTTTCGCGATGCCGTACTCATCCGGCGGATTGCCACCGCCTCGGATCGTGGTGTGGTGTTCAAGCTGATTGTACGCAAGTATGGCTCGAAAATGCGAAGCGAAGCATATTTCGTCGAAGAAGATCAGGAAGGACAGGAAGAGCCTGAAGATGTCTGGGCGCACTGGCAATTCATGATGCCCGACGAACTGGATCGCGTATTCCCTTATCTTGAATTCGAGCCTGACGAGGATTTGGAATATTGGGAAGATGATCCCGACTGGGAGTGGCCCCCCTGGGAGCTCCCCAATGGAAAGCTCGTCGTCCCTGACGGTGTGTTCGAGGAAGTCGAATATCGGATGATTGTTGCTCTGAATGATATCGGCAAAGCGTGGGCGCAGACGCTGGAGGTGATGCAATCCGCCGGATTCATAGAGTTGGCCGATGAAGGCAGTTCTATGGTTTCCGTCGCGCCGTGGCACGGGCGTGATGTGTAGGCCGAGACGGCACTACGCGGGACGCAAGCGGCCGATTGTAGCGAACACCTTCTTTTCCCAGTCTCCAAGCTCGTCCGGTATGCCGAGTTCTCCGAGGTTAACACCGCTTGAAGGCGTGAAGGTGTGTCCGCCGCTGACGTCATCTGCTGCCGCTTCCGGAGACGCGTATGACCCCAAGTTCTCTTCCCCGAACATAACCTTGTAGCGCCCGCCAGCCTCGGGCAGCAAGCTAACCGTGCCTAGGTCAGTATGATGCTGGTAGTAGTAGACATTCCGATCCATGTGGTCCTCCTTTACTGCTCGGTCGGTGAATATACAGTATAATGCGATGCTGTCCGTTCGTCATCGGGTGGTTGCCATCGTATGCAACAAGACCGGAAGCGCGTCACTGGCGGGCCTCCGTTCGCTTTAGCAGCTGCGCGGTGGTCTGGTCGCGGGCTTGCTGCGCTGGCCGCGCGTTCGCTCGATGTTTTCAAGCGTTGCCAGGATATTGCGGCGGTCCGGTGTATCCGGATCGGTTTCCATCAGAAGCGCGAGGTATAGCTCGTGCAACGCATCGAGTTCCTGATCCGTGAAGCCTTGCAGCTCGTGCATGGTGAGTAGCGTGATCATGCGTTTCTCCTTTCCCGTTTCGAGACCGGACAATCCAGGTCTTCTCAGGATCGGGAGGTGCAGAGAGTGACCACAGAGGGCACCCTCGGGCGCAACGCAGTGGAGCAGGCGCACAACGTCGCCTTGACCATTCTCGCGGTTCTATCTGCCAGAACTGATTTCTAGAAGAGCGTTAGGACGGACGAGCAGGAAATTTAGGGAGCGATGAAAGCGTTTTCACGCAGCTATCTGCAATAGGATCAGTTTCTGAGTACTTGGCCAGCGACGCAAGCAGAAATTACATCTGTAAGTATATATACGTAAGTGTGAAACTAAATGTCGCCTCAAAAAATATGCGTTCATATAAAAAGCCACAAATAAAAATCAAATACAAGATAGAAAAATTGAAAAATTTCTGCAATTCTCGGCAAAGATTAAAAAATGGAAGCAAATGAACAGTATTTTAAGAATGACGTTTTGTACGGTTCTCGCACTTAGCATTCTTTCAACATCAGCTTTTGGATGTATTGCAAGGCCGACGATCCAAGAAGAATTGGACGAAAGTGACTATGTCTTTCAGGCATTGGCGTCAAATTGCGAGAATTCTCCGCCAAATCAGATAATTACATTTAGCATTGAGAAAGTTTGGAAGGGGCCGAAAAAAGAGAAATTGAAGCTACGTGATGATTGCGAGCGTGGTCAATTTAGAATTGGTCACAGATATCTTGTTTATGCAATCAAATCGTCTAATGACGAATTCATATCAGTCCCCCGACCATGCACGCGAACTTCACGGATATACCCGTGGTGGTTGAGGGAGATAAAGGAGGCGATGTCTCTCTTGGATGGACGCCCTCAACCGAGAAGTTTTCGCGTTGAGGACTTAGAGGTCCTTGGGGAAGCGAAATACAATTTCACACAGGAAGAATAAAATGACAGACCTAACATACGAGGAAGTTTTTGATATTGATATAGCTGATGCTACTAAGAAGGCAAAAGCTGAGAATATTCTTAGCCAAATGGAGGGAACGCCAGAGGGGCAAGAGCTCTTTAGTCGAATTAAGGAGGATAGCGGAACAGTAAAACTCGAAAACAATGAAAGCTTAGGTAATAGCTACAATACAGATACCAGAACCATCAACATTAGCTGGGATGAATTAGCGGAAACACGGGTAAAAGAATGGGATGGTGATTACAAAGTGCCGAGTGATGCTCGGGCCATAACTCATGAGGTCGGGCACGCAGCGGAGGCACACAGAGATCCAGATCATGCCGAAAAAGGTGAACCAACGATTGAGTACCTTACGAACGAGTACATGAACAAGTACTATTCAGAAGAAAGGATTTTTGGAGACGACCAAGCTCTTTTCAACCAAACACCAGGAACTGTCCCGCACCACACTGACTTGAACGAGAATCCCAACTACAAGATGAAGGGATGGGGCGGCGAGACGATGCTCGATCTCCTGTACGATTCGGGTTCCAACGCCTGGTATCATGATATAGCAGACTGGCTCTTCGGCAGTGAAGGTGACAAGATTCATGAGATGTTTCAGAAGTATGAAGAAATAAAGACTGATGAACTGGAAGTGCCAGAGCGAGGAGCAGATACGAATCTTGAGTCTGTGGAGGATGCTCTTGACGATGCTGAGTCAAGCAGTTCACCACTTATTTTGGATTTGGACGACTCGGGGACCATTGATCTTTCGAGTTTGGCGAGTAGTGATATTTTTTGGGATATTGATGAAGATGGATTTCGCGAGAGGGCTGGATGGGTTGATGCAAATGACGGATTATTAGCGATTGATGCGAATGCTGATGGAGTTATCAACCATAACGGCGAGCTCTTTGGAAATACAAATACGGATGGATTTACAATCCTTGCGGGATACGATACCAACGATGATGGTCAAATTGACTCGCAAGACGCCGTATGGGACGATCTTATCGTATGGCAAGATGCCAACGAGGATGCTTATTCTCAGGATTCGGAGCTTCACTCCGTATCAGATTTCAATATTGTTTCCTTTGATCTAAGTGCATCGACTGTTTCCCAAACCAATGAAGGGCACGATGTTTCCCATACTTCGACATTCGTAGTTGACGATGGATTATCTGGGCCCGAAGTTCGGATCGTCCACGATATATGGTTTCAATATGATGACTTCTACTCGGTCTATAACAACAGTTATGCGCTTGCGCCGGAGGCTCTTATCTTAGAGGTCGATCTACGTGGCTACGGGGCGATTCCAGATCTTCACATCGCAATGTCATTGGATAAAAGCGAAACGGGGAATCTCCTTGGTCTCGTAAGTGACTTAGAAGTAGCATCTTTCGCCAACCTGTTCGATGAAACAAACGACCTCCGTACAGATATCCGCGACATCATGTTCCGGTGGGCAGGCGTTGACGACACGCCGCCAACATCGCGTGGTGTAAATGTTGACGCGCAGGAGCTTGAGTTCCTGGAAGCGATGATGGGACAGCCCTTTGTTCAAAGCGGTATGGGCGGGTCATCAAATCCTGGCCCTTATGCCGCAACGAAGGTCGATGAAGCCTGGTCCATCGCCTACAACAACATCTATGCGCGCCTGACGGCGCAGAGCGCGGGCGGAGAGCTTTTCACTGGCGATTTCTACTATGACATCGCTGGCGATGAGTTCTCCGGCATCACGGGGCTGGACGCGACCAAACTTGCGGCCCTTGAGGCCGAGGCTACGGCGCTGTCCACAACGGGTGAGAAAGATGTTTTCTGGGGCAATGTCGTCCGGATGATCGAGTTTTCCGTCGGCACTACGAACCTGCCAGGCGGTGACCAAACAGACCTTGATGATGCGATCACGGCGAGTGATGCCTCGCTCGATCTACAGGATATTCTCGACGGGCTTGATTACGTCGAACCATCCGGCACGACCTACAACGGCACGAGCGGTGATGACACGCTAACTGCCGGATCGGACTTCGACACGCTCAACGGTAATGACGGCAACGATACGCTTGAGGGAGGTGATGGCAACGACACAATTAACGGCGGTGACGGAGACGACCAGCTATATGGTGAGGATGGCTCCGACTACCTGAAAGGCGGCGCTGGCGACGACAGCTACTATTACGAGATTGGTGATACGGGCTGGGACATCATCAGGGAAACCGGTACAGGGACAGGCCATTTCGATGAAATCGTCTTTGGTGCAGGCATTGATAGCGGTGATGTGACCCTGACCCGCTACAATAATAGCGGCCTGTTCATCGATATCGATACGGGTTCGCAGACCGGACAAATCTTCATTGAGAACCAGTTCACGAATGTCGGCGGCAGCGGCCATGTCGAGCAGCTTCGATATGACGATAGCAGCACCTTCGACCTCGATGACCGAAACTGGACGACCTACGGCACCTCAGGCGACGATACTCTGTTCGGCATCTATAACGGCCATGGCGGATGGAACAACGACACCATCTATGGCGGGGCCGGTGATGACGACATCAACGGCGGCTCGGGCACGGACAGCGGCGCCGGTGACGATACGCTTTACGGTGAAGACGGCAACGACGTGATCAGTGGCGGTCAAGGCACCGACACGATTTATGGCGGCGCTGGCGACGATGATCTGAGTGGCGGCAACGGTGACGATGAAATCCATGCCGGAACCGGAAACGACAGGATTGATGGCGGCGGCGGGGCCGATGACTTCTACTACACGAGCGGTCATCTGACGCTGGTCCAGACGAACTCGACCGACACGATCTATCTGGATGCTGCCTGGGATACGGTGACGCCGGACTACTACAAGATCGACAACGACCTGCAGATCACCTTCGACCTCGATAACACGATCACGATCAAGGGCATGTTCGGCACGTATGGGCTGAACAGCATGGTCTACGACGACACCACGACCGTTGACCTGACCAGCATCAGTTATGTGAGCCAGGGCACGAGCGGGAACGACGACATCGACGGCACAGGTGGCGATGACGTCATCTACGGCTTCGCCGGAGACGACGAGCTGGGCAAGACGGTGTACGGCAACGGTAACGATACCCTCTTTGGCGGAACGGGAGACGATATCCTCAAAGGCGGAAACAACAACGACTATCTCGATGGTGGCGCCGGTGATGATGAGATGCTCGGCGGCAGCGGTGACGATCACTTCTACTATGTCAGCGGTCATGACATCGCTGAAGCAGGCGGTGGCGACGATATCCTCGAAATCGACGGTAGTTGGGACTACGAAGACCTGACGCTAGGCCGCTACACGGCGGACCTCGATGATCTCGTGATCTCGTTCGGCTCCGGTGCAGTGAACACCATCACCATCGACGAGATGTTCAACGGTAGCGTGATGGAAACGCTGCGCCTCAATGACGGCACGGGCGATATCGACCTGCAGAGTATCGGCTACACAGCTTATGGGACGTCAGGCGCCGACACGCTGGACGGCTTCAACAATAGCAGCTTCAACGGCGGCAACACACCTGACACTATCTACGGCTATGAAGGCGCCGATACCATCGACGGCAAGAACGGTGACGACTTGCTTTACGGCGGTGATGACGCCGATGACATCAGCGGCAGTGATGGCGAGGATATCCTCTACGGTGATGCCGGTAACGACACGCTCAACGGCGGCAACGAGGATGATATCCTCTATGGCGGTGCCGGAAACGATGTCCTCTACGGCGGACGCGACAGCGACCTGTACGTGTATGAAAGCGGCCTTGATGAAATCTATGAAAGCCACAACCAGGAAGATACAATCTGGATCACAGACGGCGTTGTGATTGACGAGATTTCGATTGCGGACACCGACGACAACGACACGACCATCACGATCAATTCCGGCACCGATGAAATCTATATCGACAGGCAGGAGTCAGGGTACAACAAGTACCATATCGAGAACCTGCGCTTCGATGACGGGTTCGAGACCGACGAGTTGGAAAACTACGACAGCTGGATGTGGGGCACCACAGGCAACGATAGCACCACCGGAAACAGCAATGATAACGTGATCATTGGTGATGACGGTGATGACGACATCGACGCGGGCGCAGGTGCGGACGACGTTCATGGCGGGGCCGGAGCCGATGATATCCACGGTGATGGCGGTGATGACTTCCTTCATGGCGGCGTAGGCGATGACACAGTCTATGGCGATGGCGGCCTCGATACGCTCTGGGGCGGTGATGGCGATGATACCTTCAGCTTCGATAGTACGAACGCCTACACGGAGACTGATGTGATCGCGGACTTCGATAGTGCGAACGATGCCATCGATATATCCGACTTGCTCAGTGCCTATGACCCGATGAGTGATGTCCTGAGCGACTTCGTCGAAATCACCGATAACGGCACGGACAGCACGCTCTCTGTGGACGCCGATGGCGGCGCGGACAGCTTCACGGCAGTGGCCAACATTATCGGGGTCACAGGTCTGACCGACGAAGCCGCGCTGGAAGCCAGCGGCGCGCTCGTGACCGCCTAAGGCCTGTCATCAATTACCTTTCAAAAAGAGCGCCCCGCTCGGGTGCTTTCTTTCAGAGTAGACGCACACGTTGCTGTGAAAGCGCGACTACTACTTCAAGCCCTCCTGCAAAGCCTCCTCACCTGCCTCAAGCATATCAACTTGCTCAAGAACTTTCTTGAATGATGAAGCTGGAATTTCACAGTTTACGCGCCCCCTGGAGCCAATTAGTTGAAAATCGAGGCCATTTTCCGCTGCTTTGAGAAATATTTCCTCACTGAGGAACATCGTACCCTCTTCAATCACCGAGCATCCGAAGCCGCCGCCACACATTGCAGTGTCTCGATTCGTCGAAGAATATTCTATCTTTCGACCATGCGACCATGCTTGATCTATGAACACCCACCCTGAGGCCGAGCTTAGATACCTTGTATAGATTCCGTATCCCGTGCGGCTGGAATGAAACGGTGATGCTGATACAGATGAGAACAAGCTGTCATAAGCCGTTACGACGCCGGATTGCGCTACAGTTTCTCCAGTGTGCTTGTTGTACGTTATTTTCGGACCTGCTGCGCAGGATGAAATCATGATCGAAATAAGTACAAGTGAGAGTAATTTGCATTTATTCATTTAATGGCCTTTCGAAATATGTTGAAAATTGCAAATTAAATCTAAGACTTGCTCAGTGCAAATAGTATTTTTGATGTCTGGGCAGCGTCGCTATCCTCTCGTATTAGTTTTTTCTCATTGCTCTTAGCTGCAAAGCGCCAGTTGCAAGTAGGTGTAACGCGATGTGAATGCTCTCTTCAATCGTGCGCTCAAGAAACATGTTGCGTAGCTTACTTAGATGCCGTGCCGCCGTGCCATCGTCCGGTGTTGTTTTCACGTATTCCCAGAATGCGAGCGGCGTGGCGTCGTCTTCGTCCACGACGGCAAGGAAAGCGGCAAGTTCGACGAAGGCGCGGGGCAGTGTCAGAACGACTTTCTGCATTTCGATCTCGCCGTCCGGTGCATCGAGCAAATCGTGAACCTCGTCGACAAGGCGCTGAATAACTTCCTTCAGATATTGGTCCCGTTCTTTGACTGGTCGTTCATTATCTATCATCCGTGTCATGGTGCTCTCCGATCATCATGGTTTCGGTGTGCGTTGGTTGTCTCTGGACCGCGTGCGTTCGCGGCCATGCGTGCGGTCTTTGTCCTGCGATGGTGCACGATCCTGCAGGGCTTGATAGCGGGCCACGTCTGCACGCAGTTGCAGAAGTTCGTGCTGTTGCTGGTTCCGCTGCTGTTTGATTTCAAGCTGCAGCGCACGGCGCTCTTCGAGGTGTTCGAGGATGAGCGCGTCCTTTTCGGCCCGATCATGCAGATGCGCGGTCCAGGCTTCTTGCTCATTCCGTTTTCTGATCTCGGCGTAGCGGCCCGTGATCCGGTGCCAGATGCCCTTCATGCCCTTTGGCAGGCGTGCGGCCCTTGCATTCGTCTCGGCAGTCCGGCGTTTCGCCTGGGCCGCATCAAGCTGGCGTCGTTCATCGCGGTGCCGTCCGGCCATTTCACCGCGCCGGAACTCCAGCGTTGCGGATCGCTTGCGGGCTTCCGCTTCGATCTCGGTGACAAACTTTGTCAGCGTCCCTGTCATCCGCTCCGCGATGCGGGCCTTGACCTGATCGACAGAGGCAAGCTCTGCCGGATCGCCCAGCCGCGCTTTCACGTCCTTGGCGCGCGCACCCGTCCATTTTGCGAGGGCGTAGATTTCGCCCCGATAATCGACGGCGACAAACCCCCGTCGGTCGCCTCTGGCCAGCCAGAAGCCTTTCTCGTGCAACGCATGTTCGAGCGCAGCTCGCGTGTCCGAGGTCTCCCAGGCCGTCTTGAACAGGGTCCTGAGTTCGCGTGCGTCGATCCTGACCCGCTTGGCTTGCTGCCATTCGGCGCGCGTGAAGTTGAGTGGATCGCGCAGGGACCGATCTCGCAGCCCATCCGGCAGTTCCCAGCCGTGGTCGAGATACAGGTCTCTCGACAGATCGGAGAGCTTGCGCTTGTAGAAGGCAAGGTTGATTGCCGTCATCGAGTCCGTGTCGATCCGCGACCAGATGCAGTGCGCGTGCCGCCGACCTTCTTTTTCGTGAAAGACGATAGCGCGCGGCTGGCCTTCGAGGCCGAGCTTCTGCTCAATGTCGATGATCGCCGCCTCGAAATCCTCGGTCTTTACGTCCGCCGTCTCCGGCGGGTTCAGGCTCAGCGAGAAGAGATACTGGCGGCAGCGCGTACCCTTGCTGACCGCTTCGACTTCGCGGAGTGCATCGGTCAGGTCTTCGGCGGCAAAGCCGCGAAGGTCGTGGACGGTAACATGCTCGTTCTCGTCCGTGCGCAGGAGGTGCCGCGCGAGTTTGGCGGCACCGCCACGCTGGTTGCCCTTCAGGATCACGGCGTCAGGTCCGGTCCGCCCCTTGAGCCGGAGCTGGATGTCTGGATGCCGAGCGCGATCAGGAGATCGAGCCGCATGGCGCGGACATCCTCACAAGCTTGCAGGATCGCATCTTCGGTTTCCGGCGTGACAGGCAGCGAGCCTGTATTCACGGCCTTGGCCAGCTGGTTCAGATTGTTGGAAAGCCGCGCTTTGCCGAGAGCGCCAAGAACACGGCCCAGGGCCGCATGGTCCTTGACCGGAAACTTGCCGCGCGTCTGGCGCGGTGTCTCGTTCCCGTAGAAGAGCCGCTTGCGGATATAGGCACCGACGGGCAGTCCGGCGGCTTCCTTTTCCAGCTGTGCGCGCTCTTCAAAGCTCAGGCGCAGGGAGAACGGAACCGGAAAAGTCGGCTCCCGTTCTCTGCTTTTGTCGCTATCGGTTAAGTCATTATTATCGTATGGGTTTTTGGTCATCGCCACACTCCCGACCATCAAGGTCTAGTTGCGTGAGATGCCGTTCCCATTCCTCAAGCACTTCGAAGAGAGTGTTCGAACTTTCTCCTTCGAGGCGCGCCAACCCCTCCCTTAACGTATTGATGTTGCTGCGAGTTCTCGGAATTTTGCACCATTGTTCGGATGTGTTTGCAATGTTCTCGAATTGTTCTGGCGCCACGACCGCCCGCCGTCGGTGGGCCGGGATGCCTTGAGAGATTCGTGGCCGTTGCGCCGACGCCCTGCTGTCAGATGTCAGGCAAAACCGACTTTTGTTTCGCATCGCTGATCCAGATCGCGAGCCGCACACGAAAGCGGACGTTTGGGCATATTGCAGCGAATGACGGGGCCGAACCCACTTTACCTGATGCCGCGCTCTCCTCGGACGGCGGATCTCCGCAAAAAGCTGCCTCTGCAACGTCTAGCGAAGTGGCCTTTTCTGCCATTCAGGTAGTGCGCGTTGAACGACGGCTTGAGGCTAAAAATGGCGCGATTGTTCTATGGCGCTCTCCAATTCTCGAACCCGCTCGCCATGTGCGCTTTCCCGAAGCGCTTCAAGTCGTGAAACAGCACTGTCGAAATCGAAGAACGCTTCGATCGAAGATTTATGCAACGGGTAATAGACCCTGTCACTCATAGCCCAGCCGCGAAGGTGATTGAGGATAACGAGAAAACCTTCATCAGTAGCACTGTTCTTCGCCACCCAATATCGAACCTCGGCCTCACCAGATATGTCACGCCACCCGAACAAGAATGTCGACACGTCGGGCATCTCAGCGATTTTGTCGTGCACTTCAGTTGACGAAAGCCGCTCTCGCATGATCTCCAGAAGTACATCAAGAAAATCATCAGTGTAGACCAGCTGACCAGGCTGGCTTCGGTGGTCTCCAACTCTACCATGACTCCACATTTGCTCTCTAAGGAAACTGCCCACAAGCCAGTTCAGAGCGGAGCCGTGTGCAGCTATTTCTTTTGAGACCTTCTCGAAGGTCTCCTGGTTGAGGTTCCTTAGTCGAACCAAGCAACGCTCGGCCACGCGCACGGCAGTACTCTTAACAGAAAAGGCAAATGGGCGTGGTTTGTTGTCGGTCGCGATGACGGAGTCCATGGTATCGGACATTCCCAGAACAATTCCGGCGACAGTCTCTTCGTCCAGCTTGGCTACGAAGGAGTCGTCGAGTCGGTCCAGAATATGCTCGAACCACGTCCTACCCGATTGGCGGAGGTCCCTTGCGTAGTGATCGAGGCGAACCCTCAAAGAGGGCAAATCTGATCTCGCAAACTCAAGGAGTTGGTTGAAATCGTCATCGGACATCACCGACTTGGGGCCTGTAAGCGCGAAGTAATAGCGGTAGTGTAAGGGGCTTCCAAGCCGTTTGAGTTCAATTGCATCGCCCGCTTCCTTGAGCGACACCTCGGAAAACACTCGCTCTGAGGCGTCTTCATTTGCCCGAATACCTGGAATGAATTGGTTCAATGCCCATATCGATCGCGAGGCACCGATCTCTTCCGATGGCAGGAGCTCCTTAAGGGCTGTGCCGAAGGTTAGCTTTGAATCTTTTGTGATCGTACCGTCACCCGTCACCAATATTGAGCGGATCGCCAGATACTCCTCCAGCCATCTATAGAGCTTAAAGTTCGTGGTCTTGATCAGGTGAAGGCGACAAAAATCTGAAAAATAGACATCCTCGGCTACGGAGGGGTAGACAAACCGTATGCCGTTAAGCGCTAGCTTCACTTCTCTCGGTGTGCTCAAGCCCATCCCCTCGCGATCTACGGCTGAAGCCAAATCCTCCAGCAGTTCGCCAACCGGAGGTTCACCAGTAACTTCCGCAAAAATATTTTCGGCCTCATTTCGAAACTGTGTTCGGAGGTCGAAAGGCTCAGGAAGAGGAATGGAGAAGGTCAGCTGAACGATTTTTTGCAGGAACAAGTCACCATCCTGGACCTTAAGGCCTTCTTTCAGTGCTTGCGCCAAGACTTCGCGATCATAGCACATAAGATATGCTACTCTCGGGAAGTCGGCGACAGAGCGAACAAGCCGAACAACCTCGACGGCTTGCTCGGGCTCAAGCCGGTCGAGATCGTCAAGAATGACAACAAACCCTACATTAAGTTCTTCTATTTTTTCTGCAATTGCCCGTTTCAGTTCGGACGGCGTGGTTTCTTTGCTGGAAAACTGCTCAAGGGCATCCCCACTGGCTTTCAGCGCGCCTGCTGCCGCTTGAGCCCCGGGAACAAAATAGCCAGCCAGACTTGCGAGCGGCACCAGTGTCCTTGCCGTTTTTTGGCCGTAGAGGCTGATTAAACCTGCAACGTCATTGGCTCTCTTCCGGCTGAACTTGCCTCGGATACCTTTGGTCGCAGATTTCTTAGCCTCTCTGTTTTCTAGTACTTCCGCAATCGGTCCCAGTAGCGACATCACTAAGGTGGCCGAGTCACCATTCAGCCATGGGGCCACAGTTATTGTGTGGATGCTTTCAGATTCCGCCGCAGTCAGTTCTTCGCGCAGGAAGTTCAGGAGCGAAGTTTTGCCCGACCCCCACCGACCTTCCAACCCTACGACCATTCCGTCACCTTTTGAGGCCTCAATAAGTGAAGGAGCAAGGCGCTTGGCCATGCCAACAAATCCAAACCGATCTCCGGTTTCGTCTTCAAGAGCTCGGTCAGAATCCAACTCAATAGCCATGTGCACCCCAGAAATTCACAATGTTCCCCTATGCATAAGTACCTGCTTTGAGGCATACAAACTGGCAAACGCCGACGGCTCCAACAGTCCGCGCGATACCGTCGTCATGAAGGCAAGGCCGTTGGTGATCTCGCTCATGACAGAGTCGAAGGTGCGGCGGCTTTCATCGGCCATCTCCAGCATCTCCGCGAAGGAGGTCCGAAGGTCCGGCTCGCCCAGTTCGGCCATGATGGTGGCCATATCTTCCCAGGCCTCGGGCTGGCTGCGGATCATGCTGACCAGCTCGAAAAGCGAGGCCGGAGAGACGCCGCCATCGCTGTGCACCAACCCGCGCATCAGCGGATCGAGCCAGTTCTGCGCCTTTTGCTCAAAGAAGCGAGCATTGCCGCTGCCGCTTTCCGGCAGGAAGGTTCGCGCCGCGCGCCGGCTATCGGCGACAAGGCGCGGGCTGTCCGGAAGCAGGTGGGACAGGACTGACAGGCGGTGGCCGGTGACACTGTGGGTGAAGTACGGGTTGATCTCGTAGACGGCAGCCTTGATGTGCGCGAAGTACGGCTCCAGCACGGCGCGCAGCTCGCGCTTCGGATCAAAGATGGCATAGCGCGCAGGCTCGCCGCCGCGCCCCGGCGCATCCATGATATGCGAGAGCACGCTTGTGAATTTGCCCGAGCCCGCCCCGCCGATCAGGAGCATACCGGCCTGCTTGGAATGAAAGAGCTTACGGCCCTGGCAGAAGCCAAACGGGACGCCGCCCTGATTTCGAAAGGCGCGCAGGATTTCGACATCATCAGCAAAGCGCGCCGAGCCATAGGGGTGTTCTTGAGCAAACATGGGTTGCCCTTTCTCTGACTTGCATTGAGGAAGTTGGCTCCCTCGGACTTGAGGGCGCCAGTTTCTTTGATTTACATCACCATCGCGAAGATGATGATGACGATGAGCCGAGTGATGAAATCCGTGCGCTGCAAGCACAACAAGATGACTATGCGGCGGCGCTCCTAGGTATGGAGGTGCCCGGGGACATGCTGGAACAGTATAAGGAGCTCGCTGCTGAACTGGCCGATCTTCGGCGCCAGACAAAGGAACTCCGCGAGCAAGAGCAGAATGTGGCTGTCGCGGCGGCCTATCGCTCGTATCTCGAACCCAGCCAAACCATCTACAATGATCTGCGAAAATACCTGACAAAGCACCCGCTATGAGCTACGCAAAGCAGCTTCCGAAGAGATGACCACGATCAGCCGCCAAGACCTCTATGCGCGCGTATGGCACACACCAATGCGCAAACTGGCCGCCGCGTACAGTGCCTCCGCGCCTTCCTCTCTGCCATGGAGCAACAAGCCGACACCCTGGCCGAAGAGATCGATGGAATCCCCCGCGAGCAATGGCTCGACTGGGCCCGCCGCAAGATCATCGAACTTGATCCGCTGAGCAAGTGCGAAGGCGACGAGTAGGCGCTCGCCTTTCCGGTCAACTCATTGCGTGAGCTGAAGAGAGTACCATCGTATTCACTGCCGAACTTGGGTAGGCGATCAAATATTTACCAAGAAATCCAGCGTGCCAGAGCAGAAGGGGTTTTGATGATAAGGTTCAGTATGGAAAGCCAAAAATACGTCACTCATACAAGCTGTCTATCACAACATGGAGAGACAAGTTGCGGCTTATGCCATCAAGCCATTCAACACGTTTTTTAACTTATCTAGCAATAGGGAACTTTCTGAAGAAGCGATGTTCCTAGCTTTTTCTCAGCTTCACATCTTCCGACGCTGACCCTCCGTTCGGCGAGAGAACCAACTTCTTCGATGGTCGGCGTAGCTTATTAGCCTTCGTCTACAAATCATAGGCCGAGGATATGATATCGACTCCAGACTCATGCATGCTGATTCGCGTGTCTTTCTTGCCCAAAGTCGCTGAACGCAGATTGAGGAAGATAAACCTATTGAAATGTCTCTCTGTTGGTGAAATAAAGTATTGGCTGATTACGTTTAAACAGATTTTTCCGGAGCGGGTATTAAGATTCTCCGGAAAAGTGATTATCTTACACTGTTCGGAGCATGAATAAAGAGCAACTAAAATCTATTTCCAGTACATTCCACAAGGCGGCCACTCGAGCTTTCGTCCCGGCAGCAACCGTTTGCCTTACCTTTGCCTCGGCCTCTCTGTTTTTGGGAGCCTACGGTGTATCAGTAACAGCGGGGCTATCCTCTATGGCACTAGGAGGCGCCGCACTTTCCGGCATTATTGTCTCAGATGTAATAGACCGCATCCTCGCCGATAAAGAAGGTCGAGAAGAGCAAGCCAAATTCGATATAAATTAACCACCTCTAGGAAGTCTAGCCTTGACATTTTGACTGCGGAAGGCAAGCTGCCTAGCGATACAGCTTCAGGATGAAACGCATGAGTGACGGCCCTGAAGGCCCAAACGACACTGAAGGCCTAGCAGAAAAACTACATAGCATTCTGCCTCGGATTGAAGCTCTCACAAAAGAGGCCGCAACTTCTGCCGCCATTGCGCAAAATGCCTTGACGGATGTGAAGAAAAATTCGACGCTTCCTCTTTCAATTTCTGTGGTGGGCTTGATTATATCTGCCGCCACTGTGACCTTTGTCGCTTTTCAAACATACTTGGCGAATCAGCAGTTCGAAGAATCTCGGTTGGCTACAGAAGAATCCTATGTTCGCGAAGTTCAAGTCCGAAACTCAAGCTTTGTCAGAGCTGTTGAAGCTGTTGACTGGATGATGCTTCTCCAAGCTCAAGACCCAAATTGCACTGATAGCCATGAACTTGAGCCCTCAGAAGAGCTTCAGACAAGGCAGTTCGCCCGAGACTTTGTTGATGATACGTACTTATTATTTCGCCTTGCCTCTCTGAGGTCTTTTGAGGGCCAGTGGCAAAGTGCATGTTCCACGAGAAAGCGAATTATTTCTCGTTTTTGCTACCTTGAGAAGCCAGTGAACGAATTACTGGCTAGAACTCAGCCTACATTTAGAGAGGGCTATCAAGAATGCCTAACTCAACCACTGGACTAAAATCGGCGCTACGCGCTGGTTCGGCGCTGTTTCTTTCTGCGGGGTCGTTGGCGGCCCAAGATTCTGGATCATGTAGATACGATCCAATTGGCATCGTTGATAGCAGCGTCATCGAAGGAGAGCGGACAGAGTGCGATCTGCTCAATGATGCTGTGCGTCAGGCGAGAGACGAATTCCTGGACGCGTTGTGTGCGCTTGATGATGCAATTTCCCTTAGGGCAGTGCCGGGCAATTATGATGAAATAAATCGCCTACTTTCGCTTTCGTCCGACCTTCTGCGATCCAGCGCCGAGAAATTTCTGATTCTATCTGAGGAGCCACGTTTTTCGTCACCCCTCCCGGAAAATGATCAGTTGGATATTGTTTTTGGTCTCCTTGAGTCTTACGATGTCGTCGACCCACCATTCGACTTAAATGGGGTGTTTTCAATTTGGGGGCGAGCGTTTATGGATGCCTCTGAGGTTCTTGAGGAAGTTAGCTTTCAGCAAGACTTGTCGACAAGAGATGCTTACAATAATATTCTACACATCAATGGCCCTGCAATGCGTCCGGCTGGGGTATTTCATGCACTTGATAATTTTCTTTTGGGCTCGACGTTCTAAGGCGCTCAGATTGCATTCCTAATGCAAAGCAAAGTGCGGGGTGCTAATTCAAAAGTGCTGGAGAAATTTTTGTAGGGTCGCGTTAGCTGCAATCTGTATTGGTGCCGACTGTAGAAGACTAATTTATTGGTACATGATAGAAAAAGCCCAAACGACGGGTTTTTGCACCCTGTAACACCTTTAGGCGCAAAACCAATACTTCGGCGATAGTGTCGAACGCGAAAGGCTTGAATCCGGTAGTACCATGAGCCCTATAGCGGGTCTGGACGATAGTGTCGGACGCAAGCTGTGCGTGGTAGTACCACGCGCTTGGCAAGGGGACCCGCTGCGCGCCCCCGTTGCATCCCCCCGGCCAGTGGCTCTTCCTGGGCATTGAACCCATCTCAGAGCCAAGAACGTATCCCCGTTCAATCAGTCGCAGGAGACTTCGCTCTCCTTTGCATACCATCGATCAAAGGGCTATCGCGCCCCTAGAAACCACTCGCAGGACTTGGAGGTATGCCTCTCCACCTGCACCGAACCATGCACAAACGGCTGCCCGCTTGACCACCAATCAGGGGAGCGTTCCTGCTCCCACCGATACCCCCATGAGGACTTCATCCAGACCATTTCATGGAGACCAACCTTCCGCAGTTTGGATGCGCGCCATGTCATGGAGACGATTTCATCGAGACCAGGAAGGGAGCGCATCGCCGCTGCCCTTGCCTTGGAACCATCCCTTCGACCATGGGGCGTTCCTGCCCCCATGGACCCCTGACCAACCCTGCGCGGATTGGATGCCGTCAGTGCAAGGGCGCTGAACCCGATCAGGAGGCCTGACGCCACCCCTGAACCCAGCACACAGGGCTTGGAGAGTGTGCCTTCTCCACCTGCACCGAACCGATCACGAAGCCATGACAGTTCGACCTCATCATGTAGCCAAAACGTGCCCAGAATTCATCTTGGGCCGATGGGCAACACGCCGAGCCTAAGCGGAGCGGAATTTGCAACCCACTGTGGACAGCATCGAAAATTCTGCAGTTAATGAATGCACTTACAAGACACGGCTGCTAGAGTCCGGTCATAATTGCGAGCAAGCCTTGAGGGCCATCGAATATCGTAGACACGGTCTTTGGACAGCCTCGCTTGAGGTAGGTCCAGGTGTACAAGGACTTCGCAGTGCCAACGCAAACTTCTATCGAGAGTAGCCCGTGTCTGAAACCGTCGAAAAAATAAAGAAGTTCCAAGAATATGCCAACAAACTAGACGGCGACGAAAAGGGAGAAGCACAGGTATTTTGTGACCGACTTTTCCAGGCGTTTGGCCATGACGGATATAAGGAAGCGGGGGCCACATTAGAGTATCGCATCAAGAAAAAATCCACCAAAGGTACGAGCTTTGCGGATTTGATATGGAAGCCTCGCCTGCTCATCGAAATGAAGAAGAGAGGTGAAAAGCTTGGGCTGCACTATCGGCAAGCTTTCGAGTATTGGCTCAACGCTGTGCCAAATCGTCCTCGCTACGTCGTGCTTTGTAACTTTGATGAGTTTTGGATATATGACTTCGACAAGCAGCTAGATGAACCTGTCGATAAGGTTACTATTGCGGAGATCTCCACAAGATATACGGCACTCAACTTCATCTTTCCAGGAGAGAAAGAGCCGATATTCAACAATGATCGTGAGGATGTCTCCCGCCAAGCTGCAAATCAGACGGCAGAATTGTATCGTTCACTAACAAATCGCAAATCATCACCGGTCCCCAGAGAACAAGCTCAACGCTTTGTTCTTCAACTAGTGATCGCCATGTTTGCAGAAGACATCGACCTTCTTCCCGCCGGAACTGTAACGTCGATTATCGCTGACTGCATGACACACGGCCAATCAAGCTACGATCTTTTTGGCGGATTGTTCAAGCAAATGAACGACCCAAAAGTTGCGACAGCTGGAAGATATAAGGGCGTCCCTTATTTCAACGGCGGATTATTCTCGATTGTCGAGCCAGTCGAGCTCACAAAAACAGAAATGGAGCTCATCGGTGGCGAAGATGGGGCCGCCACTAAAAACTGGTCCAAAGTAAACCCAGCCATCTTTGGGACGCTCTTTCAACAGAGCATGGAAGCAAAGGCGAGACACCAACATGGTCGCCACTTCACTTCTGAAGCCGATATCCAGCGAATTGTTGGCCCAACGATTGTCCGGCCATGGGAGGCTCGGATCGACTCTGCAAAAACTATGCAAGAATTACTCACCCTCCGCAAAGAGCTGTCGCAGTTCCGAGTCCTCGATCCTGCTTGCGGAAGTGGCAACTTTCTATACGTAGCTTTCCGTGAGCTTTCTCGTCTTGATATACGTTTGATGTCTCGTCTCAAAGCTCTTGTGAGCGTTAAGATGTTTGAAAAACAGGCAAATGTCATCAACGCTATTAGCCCAAAGCAATTCTATGGATTGGACAACGACACTTTCGGAGTCGAGCTTGCCAAAGTCACACTAATGCTCGCAAAGAAACTTGCGCTTGACGAAGCCATTGATGCGTTTGCCGAAGGTGCGGGAGAATTTACTAAGGGGACCATTGAGTTTACATTCCATGGCGAGGACGCGCTGCCTCTCGACAATTTGGACGGCAACGTCTGGTGTGCGGATGCGTTGTTTACAGAATGGCCGGACGTTGAAGCTATTGTCGGCAACCCCCCGTATCAGAGCAAGAACAAGTTGCAAGAAGAAATCGGTCCGGCATATCTTCACAAGCTGCGTGATCAATACCCCGATATAGATGGTCGTTCTGATTATTGCGTGTATTGGTTCAGGGTCGCACATGACAAGCTGAAGCCAGGTCAGCGCGCGGGCCTCGTAGGCACCAACACCATTCGTCAGAATTACAGCCGCGAATCTGGACTTGATAAGATTCTGGAAGATGGAGGAACGATTACCGAGGCCGTCTCAAGTATGATTTGGCCAGGAGCAGCCGTCGTCCACACATCCATCGTCAACTGGGTCAAAGGTGAGCAGAAGGGCTCGAAACGCCTCTACATTCAAGAGGGGAATATGATCGACAAGGGCTGGAGGCACCAAGATTTAGATCGCATTCCTTCATCCTTGTCTTTCTCATTCGATGTCACGAAGGCGAAGCCGATTAAAAAGAATGCGAAACAAGGCGGTTGCTTTCAGGGGCAAACCCACGGTCACAAGTCTTTCTTGATGAACCCAGCGGACGCCAAATTACTCATCGCGAAAGATAAAACATTTGGAAAAATTCTAAGACCATTCTTGACCTCCGATGACCTTGTCGGACAAATCGACTGCAAGCCGACAAGGTATGTTGTAGATTTCTCAGGTCTCAATCTTCTGGAAGCACAAAAATTTCCCACCCTGTACAAACGGATAGAGTCGTCCGCTCTTCCTGCCAGAAAAAAGGCCGCGGATAAGGAAGCAAAGCGAAATAGCGAAGTCTTGGCCGGAAACCCCAAGGCGAAGGTGAACAAACATCATCAGAATTTTCTCAATAAATGGTGGCAAATGTCATATTCGAGAGAAGGCTTGATGAAGGCTCTGAAAGGGCGATCCCGCTATATTGCTTGCGGTAGGATAACGAAGAGGCCAATCTTTGACTTTGTTTCGACGGAAATAAACCCGAACGATGCCCTGACCGTCTTTGCTCACTCAGACAACTACAGTTTCGGTGTGCTGCAGTCTGGCATTCATTGGCTTTGGTTCTTCGAGCGATGCTCAACCATGAAGTCCGACCCTCGCTACACGTGTTTGACTCCTACCCTTGGCCGCAGAAACCAACGCTAGCGCAGGTGAAGAAGGTCGCCAAACAAGCTGTGGCACTTCGAGAATTGCGTGAGGAACTGCGGCAAAAGCATAACCTGTCTCTTCGCGAACTTTATCGCTCTCTGGAGCTCCCTGGAGCACATCCGCTGAAAAAGGCGCACGAAGCACTCGATTCCGCCGTGAGGGAAGCCTATGGGATGACCAAAAAGACTGACCCGTTGGAATTTCTTCTGAAACTCAACGGCGAAGTGGTTGCCGCAGAGAAGGCGGGAAAGCCGGTAGAAGGTCCCGGTCTCCCTTCCTTTGTGAGCGATCCTAAGCCGTTCGTCTCTAAAGAGTGTATAACACCCTGAATACGGGGCGAAATGGTGAGCCGCATTTGATGCTAAAACTGGTCGAGAATGTAGATTTTCTCCGGATCAAAAAATCCCTTGTCCAGAATTGCCTGCCTCATGCGATTCACATCATCGCAAAATACCACCACCGCCAGCCCGGATAAGGCGCGCGAGCAACACACATAGAAAAGCCTGCGCGTCCTACCGACGACGGAGTCCCTGCCAGCATCAATGTTGGCCTGGTCTGTATCAGAGAGCGGCGTAACCCCGAAATACTTCCCGTATGAAAAACCAGGGAGCTGACGCTCTTTATCATCCACGACCACTAGGACCTTTTCGAATTCCGCCCCTTTGATGCCCTGCTGAGTTGCGAAGGGAGATAATTTTTCGATGTATCGGCGATAACCCCAAAGTTCAGAAGCAAGGCATTGCATGAAGCGTAGCGCAGCGTTCTCCGGTGCTGGTTCGGCAACCGGTGCCGCTTCGAGAAACTCACCGACAAGATCGACAAAGCGATCATCAAGGACCGAAAGTTGGTGGTCACGCAGAAACGCAAAGACGTCACCGATTTTGGTTTCCGCTCCTTCCGCTAGCATCTCATCGAGTGCGGCAACCTTCGCACCCAAGCTATTCAGCACTTGAGCCGTGTTTGCCCCGGCTAGTGCCTCATGCTGCAGCTTGGGGCAGTGTTTTCTTAGGAGCCGCATGACCTCGAAGGACCGGCCCTCACGGTGTGCGAGAAGTAAAGGAAGCAGAAACTGCAGCATGGGCCTTAGCACCCAAGCTGTTCCATCGATAATGCCTGAGCTGAGAGACTCTGTAGATTTGTCGTTTAGCGCTGCATAGAGATTCGGAAACCCGAGCCTGTCCGCCGCGACCCGGTGCACCAGAACGAGCATCCGGAGCGCCTCTTCATCATCGTCAGCGAGCCAATCTCGGTCATCATCTTGCTCTGCAAGCCATCTTCTGGCCGCTTCGAGGCGTTCTGGCCTCCGTTGATCGTCGGGCATGATCAAGACCCGAGCGCTACCTTCAACGGGCACAACTTGCCCGCCTATGTCCTCGTGTCTGCCTCGTGTCTGTTGAAGACCATCATCTTCTGCCCTGATGTTATTGATCGCACGGAGCACACTTTGAGAACAGCGAAAATTCTCTGGCTTTTCAAGCAGTTGCCAACCATCTTCTATTGGAATTGGCCCTGCGCCCTGCATGTAAATCTTTTGAACAGGGTCGCCAAAGAAACCAACACAAAATCCATTTTGATTTTCGTCTGCAACAGCGCGAAGTGCGGCTACGAAATCAGGGTCAGTATCCTGGCTTTCATCGACAAATATGACGGGGTATCGGCGCGAGATAATCCGGCGCATCAGCGCTTGATTACGAATAAAGTCCGGTCCGATCTTGATGATGTCGCTATGACCAAGCACGCCGTTGATGTAGTCGCTGCCAGTGCCATATCGGAAATTCTTTACCCCGCCGATCCTTTCGAGTTGACTGTCGTACCTCTCATTTTCTTCAATTGCCCGGTCTTTGGTTCGTTGTTGCGTTCGTCGATTGCCGATCTTCTCATGATTTTCGGCAATCTTACGATTTAGTCGTGCGCCAACCCATTCCCGCAGATCGCCTTGGAAAGGTTTAATCACGTCCCATAGAAAGCTGTGGATTGTAGAGACATGGAAGAGCGAGTCAGCGCCAACATCGCCGCGAATCTCATTCACGGCTACCTCGGTAAAGGTTATGCACGCGATCTTCTGGCCTTTGCGCCGCAAATTGGCTCCCTGGGAGCTTTCAATGTGGGCGAGCGCTTTAACCAGCGACGTCGTTTTTCCGGACCCGGCCCCCGCAACCATGACGAAATGGCGGCTGCCGTCTGCCGCAAGACGTTGTCGCAACTCGGTATCGGTGTCCGTATCCGGTTTTCCTATGCGGCTTGTCATGCCTGTACGGCCTCCGGCTGCTGCTCTTGCTCATGCTCTTGCACTTCAGTCACACCAAGCTGCTCTTCGAGCCATTGAAGCCCTTCAGCGATGTAGTGTGGAACCGTCCAATCCTGAGGATTTTTGCCAAGCAGCGCGAGAGCAAAGTCAGTCTTCTTGAAGCTATCTCTATGGATTTTGTCGTGAAGGCGTTTAGCTAGGTCTGCAAGATTATCAGGATTTCGAATGCGTAGGTTCAAGTCCTTGTTGTTGATATTTTGCGTCCAGTCGAGATTCTCGAAGGCGAATGCTGCTTCGAGCGTCCGTCCCGCACGTTCGATGGTTTCGTCATTCCAGTTTAGCTGAACAGTGCAAGGATAGGTGACGCGAACGGCGCCAAGGCCGTTCTCATCGGCCTGAATTCCTTTTGCTGCAGCTGCGAGGGCAAGTAGTTCATCAATGCGCCGGCGTGCCGGGAGCCACTGAATGAGCATCTGGTTCGATGTTTCCGCATCAGCGGTTTCTGGCGTACAGGTCTTCTTCTTTCTTCGATTTGCACCGCCAGCAGCTTGTTCTTCGTCGGCCTCACCGTCGGCGCCATCATCTGCCTCGTCAAGTTCATCATCATCCTCTTCACCGACTTCGAGGGGTGGAAAATGCACACTATCCAGATCGGTGATAATTAGGGTCGTGATGCCCAGAAACTCAATGAGGGTACGGAACTGGTGACCGAACGCGCCACCGATCTCAAGAACGCTCAAATAGCTCGACCTGAGGCCAGGAGCTGCGTTCTTAATCATTTGTGGCATTAAGAGTCGCTCGACGTTGCCTTCTACCAGTACAGCAGCATCGGCAAAGAACAGATCGCAATGGGTCAGCTTGAGGTATCGCTCAAGAAAATCTCGGCTTGGGTCTTCTGTTTTCCGGTAAAATTCTGAAAGATTCAGAACTTTCGAGGTTTGCGCTACACCTGCGTTTTCGCGGCGAAAGTATCGTATTGGCGTGAAACCCCGCTCATACAGGATGTGCGGTGAGTGTGTTGTCAGAATCAATTGGGTTGCGAAGTCTTGCGGCTCGTCGGCTTCTTCGGCCAATATGTCGAGAACCTTGTTCACGAAAACCTGCTGCAACTGCGCATGCAGATGCGCCTCGGGCTCTTCGACGAAGACAAGATGGAGTGGTGGCCGGTCGCCTTCGATTGCAAGCCATTGGGCATGAAGGTCCAAAAGTTCCACAACCATATAAATCAGGTTCTTAAACCCAAGACCGTTGTATTTGTCCGGCAACGTGAGATCGTCATTCTCCGCGTTCAGGGCATAGTGAACATGAGTACCGTCTTGGCTATTCATGATCGTCGCTGGGTTAAGCGCCGACTTGATCATCAATCTCGGGTTAGCAAAGCCTGGATATCCCAGCTGCGATAAGCGGCCTAAGGTATCTTCGAAAACCTGAGCAAGATGTCGGTTGAGTTGGTCTTCTGACACCGCCAGGGCGTGCAAGGCATTGTGATCCTCCGCATGCCGTTCCAAATTTCGAGCATAATATCTGCTCAAATGGCGGGAGAGTTCCTCGGCGCGGCTTCCCCCAGCACTATCGGAAAGGTGTCGCTGTGCATGTAGAAAATCGACCTTGATCAAGTCCCCTACAATGTCCCGTCCAGTCCGGCCTTGCTCCCGGAGCAGCTCAAGGGGTTCGTAGCCAACATTCTGCTCGAAATCGGCATTAAATTGTTCGACGTCAAGTACATAATATCGAAACTCATACTCCCTGTGGAGTTCTGCTTCGAGGAATTCACGAAGCGTCCTTGGAGGGGCAATGTATGGCTGGCTACCTTCAGGGACCTGTACATTGGCAGCCGCCTGCTGCTCCTCTTCAAAGCGGGTACGAAACCGTTGCAACGTATCAGTGGCATTCTGTGGGGCAAAAGCAATCCTGACGCCAACATGCGTTCCCTCCCAATTTAGACTCGGGAGAAGATCGATGACCCTATGCAAATCCGCCTCATTTACCGAAAACCAGAGGTCCATGACAATTTCAGGAAGAGTCGCGCCTTCGTCACCGTTTTCAAATGCCTGCACGTCTGACCACTTGCTTGCGCTGATGTCATGAAAAGCGAAGCGGTGTCGGTCACCTGCAAGAAAGAGATGCATCGCTTGTGCTACGGATGTCTTGCCGCTGTTATTCGCGCCGACGAATATCGAGATTTGTTCATCAAGATCAATTTTCGCGTCCACTAAACGGCGAAAATTCCTCAACCTGATCTTACTTAAATGCATCGGCGCCTCATTTCACAGTTTCTTTCGGTTCCAGAATATTCGAGCATTTTCATGCGGTTGCAGTCAAGATGTATCTAATTTCTCTCTGGAATTCTGCGCATCCCTTAGCGATGGCCTCGGCTTCGCGCAGAGCTTCATGCAAATCCTCTTCGTTCATGAAGCCGCGCAGCTCATGCAGCTCGACATGCTCGTTGTCGCGGACATTCATCAAATGGGCGGCGAGCTTGGCGGCATTTCCGCGCTGAGAGCCTTTCAGGATCATGGCTCACCTCCTTCGGACAGGCTGCCGAGCGCCCGCATCAGTTCTTCGCGCATGGCTTTGACATCCGCGCAGGCTTGGCGAAGCTCGGCTTCCACTTCCGGCGAAACAGGTAAAGAGCCCGTATTCGTTGCGTGGGCGAGTTGGTTGAGGTTTTGCGAAAGGCGAGACTGCCCGAGCGAGCCGAGAACACGGCCCAGAGCTTCATGGTCTTTCACAGGGTTGGTATTGCGACGGCGCACCTTCTCCAGCGGCTCATCGAAGAGCTTGGCCTTGATGTACGCCCCGAGCGGCACGCCGTTTGCGGCGGCGCGCAAAAGTGCCATCTGTTCAAAGGTGAAGCGCAGCGAGAACGGAGCCTCGCGCGGCTTCTTCTTCGGTTTGGCGGCTGCTACCGCGTTGAAATCACGTTCCGAAATGCTCATCGCCGCACCTCGGATCATTGTCCTGAGTTACGGTGTTAGAGGCCTCAACAGCTCTGAGATGGCGTTCCCACTCTTCGAGTGTGGCGAAGAAAGAGTTCGAACTTTCTCCTCCTAGGCGCGCCACTTCCACCCCAAGAAATCATTGAATTGCAGTCACTTAGGTGGGATTTCGCTCTGTGTGAGGTGGCGCATGGGGTAGCACATGACTGTCACACTATTCGACTTCGGAGCGTTCCGGGTGGAAGCCAAGTCTATCCAGCTGAAGAACAACACATGGTACTTTCGACGCCGAAACCCGAGTGACCTCCGCAAGAAGTACCTTGTGCCTCTCGCCTTCGTCGGCAGGACAGGACGCAATGTGATTTCGCAGCGGGCGGGCAAAGACCGCTTCTAGCCAGATGTACTACAAGTAGTGACGCCTATTCTGGCCCCGAATTATCAGGAAACCATCATTGAAGCTTGCCGGGTGATTTTCGAGGTGTCATCCTGTTCTCGAAGCCTACCAGGGGAGGGGCTCGTGATTGTCGAGGCTGTGGCACCGGGCACTGGCAAGACCATGCAAATGGAATGCGTCGCTGAATCTGAAGAAGAGATCCGGGATCTGCTATCCTTTGATTTATCCGAAGAGACCCTGAAGAAGCGAATCGGGGCATTGGATATTTCGGCCGATGCAAAATCCCTTATTTTTACAATCTCCAAAACCACGATCAGGATCGGGTCGATGGCTGTCAAGATTGGGCGCAAGATACTTGATATCATCACGGCCCTTCTTTCGGAATTTCCAATGTCCAGTACGGGCGCGATATTTGGAGCAGTCTTCGGCTACCTTGTGACTTCGGTGCCAGTCATTGGATTTGTTTTCGGTCCGTTTGTTGGTGCCCTTGCGATTGCATTTGGCTTCGCAGTGGGTGCCATTCAAGACCTGGGTAACAATGCGCTCGAAAGACGTATCAGGTCGTCAGTCGCTTCCTTTGAAGTCTTGAAGTCAAGGGTCTGAGATGGATGAGAATTGGTTTGAGGGGGTCGATGACGTTGTCGAAGACGAACTGAGGTTCAAAGCCAAGCTCGGCATCGGAGAGGATGCCTACACATCCACGCGTATCAAGAAAACGGTCTTCGAGGCTTGGGATATTGCTGGGGTGGCCGCGACAGGCGCGCAGGTCGCTAGCTCGGCATTTGTTGCACAGAAGTTCTTTGCCGCACCAGGTCTGCTCGCGGCGATTGGTCTGGGAACGGCAGCTACCCCGGTCGGCTGGGTCATTGCGGCCAGCGTGCTATCCGGCGGCGCTTGGCTGGGAATCACGCGCTACCTGAAAGACGATGGGGGCAAGTCGACTGTAATACCAGAGTTCATCAATACCCCACTGGACGTGCTGGGCCTGGGCCTTTTCGACCTGATGGCGCCGCTGGCTATGAAGATTGCGGCGGTCGATAGTGATGTTCATGAAAGTGAACTCGACAAGATAAGGCACTATTTTGTTCGGCATTGGGGGTATTCCGAGGAATTTGTCGAGCAAGGGCTCGAGTTCGTCGCCCGGAAGCTTGATGCCTTCGACATCAAGACAGCTGCGTCGACACTTGCCGCTTTTGCCCGTGACAATCCCGACTGCAAGGCCAACGTGATGCTTGCTGATATCAGGTCGTTTCTCTGTGAGGTAATGGAAGCTGATGGCCGCATAGACGAGCGTGAAGAAATGGCGATCGAGCGAGTCAAAGATTTGTTTGCGGCGGAAATACGCTTTTCGATGTCACGCACAGTCGAACCTGTGGGTAGAACTGCGACGAGAATCGCTTCGGGGATACGCGTCGGGATTTCCTCGACGTTCCGGACGCCTTGGAAGCGTGGGGAAGATGATGCCTAAGGGCTGATTCCGCAGAATGGCTCGCTGGAGGCCGGAGGTAGGGCACACCCAAGTAGGAGGGCGGGCGATGTGTGTTATGTCCGCTCCCACGAGTAGCTCGAATCGTGAGATGTGGTGTCCCGGGGCGGGTCCGCTGTCAGTCGCAGGCCCGCGGTCAGAGCGGCTGACCCGATTGCATTCTGGCTTTGAGGAAGAGAGGCGCGAGCCGCGGACAGGCATTTCCGACAACTCGATGCAGCCGTCGCTCTGAAAACCCGGAGTCGCTGGCATCCTCGTCGGGACAAGCCTGGCTGGCGGGCGGAGGAGAATGGCCCGCCCCGGGCCATCCTCAGCTTTGACGAGGGGCGAGGTGGCCTCGCCCCGAAGGGTCGCTGCCCTTATTGGAAGTTGTAGACCAGCGACACGCCGAAGGTGTTGTCGGTATCCTCGAAGCCCGCCTGGGGATCGGTGTGATACTCGGTCGCGATGCTGGTGCGCAGCGCGAGCGAATTGGTCATGCGGACGTTGAGACCCAGTTCGTTCAGGATCACCGTGTCCGATTCCGAGCCGACGACGTCCGTGTCGTTGGTCAGGAACATGTTGTCGCTGAAGTTGTAGGTGTACATCGACGACAGGCTGATCGCCGCTTCCTCGAAATCCGCGTCCAGCGCGCTGTCGAGATCCGCGACACGGTAGCCCGGGCCACCCTGGACCGCCCATTGCAGGTCGGGACGGTCGTAGATCCAGTACCCGACGCCGACGCCGACAAAGGTGTCGCTGTCATAGGCGGAGAATTCGTCCACCGTGCCCTGCACCTTGGCGAAGCCATAGGTCTTGCGGGTGAAGTCGCGCGTGTACTGGAAGTCGTAGAACAGGCTTTCCTCGGTCGTGGTGCCGCTGTCTTCGCTGTAGGTGTAGTTCAGCTCCAGCCCGTAGCCGTTGGTGCCGTCGTAATAGTCGAAGTTGGCACCGATGCCGATATCGGCGCTGTCGCTGTTGCCTTCGCTGGCCGTGCCGCGCAGGGCCACCGAACCGTCGAAGCCGAGCTTGCGGCCGCGGTTGCCGAACTGATCTGCGTCGCGCTCGAAATCCTCTTCGATCTCGTCGCGCAGGTCCTCGTTGCGGTTCTCGGCCATGTTGGTGTTGCTGAAGGCCGTTTGCGCGAAGGTCGGGGTGGCAGTGGCAGCCATCGTGCCAACGAGGATGCCGATGTGCAGCTTGCTAAAGTCCATCAGGGTCGTCCTTTCCAAAGAATTCTGCAGACGCTGAGAGGTGTAGGTCGGCTCTTTCGGCCGTCATGGCCGGGGCCGCATATCGGGGGTTGGTGTTGCAGACTTGCCATGGCCCGGCCGACCAGTCTCAGCGGTCGGCGGCGCCTATCCCACGCAAATAGCGCGAGATATCGGATCCGGCGGGGTTTCCGAGCCAAATCAGTCACATATTTGTGTTTGTGCTGGACTTGTCAGGTTCGGGCCATAGCGACTCGCCGCGTGAGGCGGAGGGGGCCGTTCCGGCAGCCCCCCCCCGTATGCCCTCGGGGGCGCGGCTCAGGGCAGCGGGTCGGTGCGGTGGAGGCGCACCTTCAACCCGCCATGCGCCACCACGGGGCCGGGGGGCAGCAGGGGCAGGCCGGTCGACTTGGCCAGCCCCGCATCGCTCGTGACGATGCCGACGCGCCAGCCGGAGAACCGCTCCAGCAGCGCCTGGCCCAGGGCGTTATGCGCGGCGTAGAGCGGCTTGCGGTTGCCGATGCGCGCGCCGTAGGGCGGGTTGACGATGACGATGCCCGGTGGCCCCTCGGGCGGGGCGATGTCGGAGACCGCGCAGCAGCGGAAGGCAGTCCAGCCCGCGACGCCCGCGCGCTCCGCATTCTCGCCGCTCATGCGGATGGCGCCCGCGTCGCGGTCGGAGCCGTGGAATTGGGGGCCGGCCGGGGTCGGAGAGCGCGGCTCGGACGGGGCAAGCTCGGCCTTCATCTCGGTCCAGTTTTCGGCGTCGAAGCTTGCCAGCTCCTCGAAAGCGAAGCCGCGGGCCCGGCCGGGGGCGAGGCCGGCGGCGCGCTCCGCGGCCTCGATCACGAAGGTGCCCGAGCCGCACATCGGGTCCAGCACCGGCTGCGTGCCGTCGAAACCCATCTCGCGCAGGAACATGGCGGCCATCGTCTCGCGCATGGGCGCCTTGCCCACCGCCTGCTTGTGGCCGCGCTTGTGCAGCGACGGCCCGGACGTGTCGATGGAGAAGGTCACGCGGTTGTCCTCGATCCGGACCTTCACCACGATCCCCGCCTCGGCCGAGATCGGCGCGCCCAGTGTCTCGGTGATGGCGCGCTCGATCCGCTGGGTGGCGGCGCCGGCATGGTAGATCTTGGACTTGCGGCTGGTCACCTCGACCTTGACGGGGAGCTCCGCGCGCAGCACGGCGGCCCAGTCCAGCTTGCGCGCCCGCTTGTCGAGCTGGGCGAGGTGGAAGGCCATGAAACTGGCAAAGCGCACCAGCACCCGCGTGGCGCCGCGCAGCACGAGGTTGGCGCGCCAGGCGTCGGGCCAGGTGCCGGTGAAGCTGACCCCGCCGGGCACGATCTGAGGATCGGGAAAGCCCGCCTCCCGCGCCTCGTCGGCGAGGGGGCGTTCGAGCCCGGGGGTGGCGGTGAGGAAGATCTCGAATGTGTCGGCGTCGCTCATCCCGCCTGCATAGGGCGAAAGCGCAGGCGCTGCGAGCCTCTATTGCGGGGCGATGGTCACCCGCAGCACCTGCCGATAGGGCGCCTCGGGCGTGCAGAGGATCGAGGGGAAGGCCGGCTGGGTCACCGCGTCGGGCAGGCCCTGCGGCTCCAGGCAGAGGCCGTGGAAGCGCGCGTGGCTCTGTCCGGGCAGGGGGGTGTGCCGGGGGGCGAGGCCGCCGCCGGTGTAGAATTGCAGCCCGGGCTTGTCCGCCTCCATCCGCAGGCGCAGCCCGTGGCCGGTAACCGTCACCTCGTTCGCGCCGGGCGCGTCGAAGACATGGGAGATGTCGCTGCCCCGGCGGTCCGGATCGGCCTCCCCCAGCGAGCGCTCCTGCCGCAGGTCGAAGGGCTGGCCCGCGACCGGGACCAGTGCACCCGTGGGCAGCAACGCGTCGTCCACCGCGACGTATCGGCTGGCGGGGACATGTGCGCGGTGATCCCAGACGGGCTCCGTGCCGCCGGACAAGGTGTAGTAATTGTGCTGGGCCAGGCTCACCGGCGTCTCCCGGTCCGGGGTGGCGCGCATGTCGTAGGTGAGCGTCCGGCCCTCCAGCGTCACGATCAGCTCGATCCGCAGCGCGCCGGGAAAGCCCTGGTCGAGATGCGGGGAGTCGAGCACCAGGCGCAGGGCACGTTCGCCGTCCCGCTCCACCTGCCAGAGCTGGCGGCCTGTTCCCACGGGCCCGCCATGCAGCATGTTGGGTCCCTCGTTCGGCGCCAGGACCCAGGTTTCGCCGCCCAGCTCGAAACGGGCGGCGGAGATCCGGTTCGCCACCCGCCCGGCGATCACCCCCAGGAACATCGGGTTGTCGAGATAGGCGGATGGGTCGGCATAGCCCAGCACCACCGGCCGGCCGTCCACCCGCCAGTCTTGGGTGATCGCGCCGAGGTTCAGCAGGGTGACGGACGTGCCGCCATCCTGCAGCCGGTAGGCGCGGATCTCCTCCGGTGCCGGTATCCTGCCCGGCGTCGGCATCAGACGAAGCGGTTGATGTAGTTCTCCAGGATCTCCTGCCGGCCGGATTTCGGCTCGGGGTTCACGCCCTGGTCCAGCACCCGCTGCGCGATGGAGCCGAGGTCGCCGTCCAGCATCGCCTTCGCCTCGGGCGTCTCCCACCCGGCGTAGCGCTCGGCAAGCGCGGTCTCCAGCCCGCCATCCTCAAGCATCGCGGCGGCGGCCTTGAGACCGCGGGCGCAGACATCCATCGCGCCGACATGGGCGGCCACCAGGTCCACCGGGTCGAGCGACTGGCGCCGCAGCTTGGCGTCGAAATTGGTCCCGCCCTGGGTGAAGCCGCCGCCCTTCAGGATGTGGTAATAGGCCAGCGCCACCTCGGGCACGTTGTTGGGGAACTGGTCGGTGTCCCAGCCCGACTGGTAGTCGTTGCGGTTCATGTCGATGGAGCCGAACATCCCCTCGGCCATGGCCACCGCGATCTCGTGCTCGAAGCTGTGGCCGGCGAGGATCGCGTGGCCCTGTTCGAGGTTCAGCTTCACCTCGTCCTCCAGCCCGTATTTGCGCAGAAAGCCGATGCAGGTCGCCGCGTCGTAATCGTACTGGTGCTTGGAGGGCTCCTGCGGCTTGGGCTCCACGAGGATCTGGCCCTTGAAGCCGATCTTGTGCTTGTACTCGACCACCATGTTCAGGAAGCGGCCCATATGGTCCAGCTCGGCGCCCATGTCGGTGTTGATGAGCGTCTCGTAGCCTTCGCGCCCGCCCCAGAGCACGTAGTTCTCGCCGCCCAGCTTGTGGGTCGCGTCGATGCAGGATTTCACCGTCGCGGCGGCGAAGGCAAAGACATCCGGGTCCGGGTTGGTCGAGGCGCCGGACATGAAGCGGCGATGCGAGAACATGTTGGCGGTGCCCCAGAGGAGCTTTGTCCCCGTCAGCTCCATCTTCTCGCCCATGTAATCGGTGATCTCGTCCAGCGTGGAGAGGTTGTCGGCGAAATTGCCCTGGTCGGGGCGGATGTCGACATCATGCCAGCAGTAATAGGGCTGGCCGAGGATGCGGAACATCTCGAAGGCGACGTCGGCCTTGAGCCGGGCATTGGCCATGCTGTCCTGCGGGTGCCAGGGTCGCACGAAGGTCTGGCCGCCGAAGGGGTCATTGCCCTCCCAGGCAAAGGAATGCCACCAGGCGACGGCAAAGCGCAGGTGGTCCTCCATCCGTTTACCCATCACCATCTCGTCGGGATTGTAGTGGTGGTAGGCCAGCGGGTTGATGCTGTCGGGGCCCTCATGGGGGATCTTGTCGATGCCGTTGAAAAAACCGGTACTCATTGGATTGCCCTTATCGCTTGATAGGTGGCGCGGTACTTGTCGTAGCCCGCGGCGTAGAGATCTGTGAGGTCGGCCCGCGGCGCGATCGTCTCGCGCACGGCGGGGCGGGTCATGACGCTGTCGGGATCGGCGCCGGTCGCGCCGCAGATGGCCAGCCGGGCCGCTCCGAGCGCGGCGCCGAAATCGCCCTGTTCCGGCAGGTCGAGCGACAGGCCGGTCACGGTGGCGATCAGCTCCAGCCAGTAGCGCGAGGCCGAGCCGCCGCCGATCGCCAGCACCGAGGTCAGCTCCGTCCCGGTGGCGCGGATCGCCGCATAGCTGTCCATCAGCGCATAGGCCACGCCCTCCATCACCGCGCGGGTCAGGTCCTCCTGCCCGGTCTCCTGCCCCAGCCCGAGGAAGGCGCCGCGGATGTCGGCGTCGTTATGCGGCGTGCGCTCGCCCGAGAGATAGGGCAGGAAACGCACCCGCCCCGGCCCGGCGATCCGGTCGGGCAGCATGGCGGACAGGTCGGCGGGCCGTTCGCCGGTGGCGCGGCCCAGCCAGTTGAGGCTGTCGGTGGCCGACAGGATCACCCCCATCTGGTGCCAGCGCCCCGGCACCGCGTGGCAGAAGGTATGCACCGCGCTTTCCGGCAGCGGGGCAAAGCCGTCCCGCGCCGCCAGCAGCACCCCCGACGTGCCGAGCGAGACGAAGCCCTCGCCCTCCTTCAGCGCGCCCACGCCGCAGGCCGAGGCCGCGTTGTCGCCGCCGCCGCCCACGACCACGACCCCCTCGGGCAGGCCCCATCGCTGCGCGAGCTCCGGGCGCAGGGTGCCGCCGGCGTCGGAGCCTTCGACCAGGCCGGGCATCTGGTCGCGGCGCATGTGCCCCGCCTCCAGCAGCGCCGCGGACCAGTCGCGCGCGCCGGTATCCAGCCAGGCGGTGCCCGAGGCGTCGGACATGTCGGAGAAATACTCGCCCGTCAGGTGCCAGTTCATGTAGGCGGCGGGCAGCAGGACCTTGGCCGCGGCGGCGAAGTGATCGGGCTCCTCCTCCTCGACCCAGAGGAGTTTCGGCGCGGTGAAGCCCGGGAAGACGATGTTGCCCGAGGTCTCGCGCACGCCCGGCGTGGCATCGAGCGCCGCGGCCTCGCGGTGGCTGCGGGTGTCGTTCCACAGGATGCAGGGCCGGATCACCCGGTCCTGGGCATCCAGCAGCGTGGCGCCATGCATGTGGCCCGAGACGCCGATGCCCCGGATCGCGCCCAGCTCTTGCGCGTGCTCCGCGCCGAGCTGCGCCATGGCGGCATCGAGCGCGCGGGTCCAGTCCGCCGGGTCCTGCTCGCTCCAGCCCGGGTGGGGGTGGTGGGCGGAAAAGCTTTCGCTGGCCGAGGCGACGGGCCGGCCGTCGCCATCCACCAGGAGCGCGCGCAGGCCGGAGGTGCCGAGGTCGAGACCGAGAAACATGCGCTACCTCCCATTGGTCCGCGCAATGTGCCGATTGCGCCCGGGCGGGTCAAATCGAATTGTTAGCGCAAACCGGCCCGCTTTCGCCTCCGGCCGCGCGAGTGGGGAGACGTGATCCAAAGGGGCGCTTCCGCGCGCTCTTGTTTGCCTCTGGTGAGGTGACGCCCTTGCCGGGAGGGGTGCGGGTGGGGCGGTCGGGCTTGCCTCCGGCGGCCATATTTGTGGACCGAAGAAGCAGGGGTGGCGCCAATGGTCCGGTGTTGCGTGGGCTTTGCCGGGGGTGCTTCGTTGGCGGCGAGAGGGCCGTTAGGGGGATGCGCTTGCCAGGCGGGGGCCGGAGGGCGAGCCCGGCCCCCGCCTGGCGGCGTGGCGGGGTCAGAGGGTGACCCACCTCGCGTCGCGCTTCGAGGAGGCGACGCAGGCTTCGATGAAGCGCACGCCCTTCAGCCCGTCCTGGATGCCGGGATAGAGCGTGCCGTCGGGGGCGGGCTGGCCCTTGCGGTGGGCGCGGATGGCGCGGGCGGCCTCGGTGTAGATATTGGCGAAGCCCTCGAGATAGCCCTCGGGATGGCCGGCGGGGATGCGGCTGACCCGCGCGGCCTCGGGCCCGGCGCCGGCGCCGTTGCGGGTGATCAGCCGCGTGGGTTCGCCGAAGGGCGTGTAATGCAGGTGGTTGGGCTGTTCCTGGTTCCAGGACAAGCCGCCCTTTTCGCCGTAGACCCGGAGCGTCAGCGCGTTCTCGTTACCCGGCGCCACCTGCGAGCACCAGAGCATGCCGCGCGCCCCGCCGGCAAAGCGCAGCATGACATGGGCATTGTCGTCGAGCGCCCGGCCGGGCACGAAGCTTTGCAGGTCGGCGGCGAGGCTCTCCGCCTCCAGCCCGGTGACGAAACAGGCGAGGTTGTAGGCATGGGTCCCGATATCGCCCACCGCGCCGCCGGCGCCGGAGCGTTCGGGATCGGTGCGCCATTCGGCCTGTTTCACGCCCTCGCTCTCCGCCGCCTCGCTCAGCCAGTCCTGGGCATATTCCACCTGCACCACCCGCAGCGCGCCCAGCTCGCCCGCTTCGATCATCGCGCGGGCCTGCCGGATCATCGGGTAGCCGGTGTAATTGTGGGTCAGCACGAAGAGCGCGTCGGATTTCTTCGCCGCCTCGGCAAGGCGTTTCGCGTCCTGCGCGCGGTGGGTCAGGGGCTTGTCGCAGATGACGTGGATGCCGCGTTTCAGGAATTCCCGGGCGGCGGGGTAATGGACATGGTTCGGGGTGACGATCGCCACCGCCTCGATCCCGTCCTTGAGCCGCGCCTCGCGCATCGCCATGGCGCGGTAATCGTCATAGGTCCGGTCCGGCGACAGGCCGAGCGCGGCGCCCGAGGCCCGGGCCTTTTCGGGGGTGGAGGACAGCGCCCCCGCCACCAGCTCGTATTCGCCGTCGATCCGCGCCGCGATCCGGTGCACGGCGCCGATGAAGGCGTCCTGGCCGCCCCCCACCATGCCGAGCCGCACCGGGCCCTCCCGGGTTTCGAACTTGCTCATCTCTGTCCCTCCTCCGTTGGAAACGGCCGCCCCCGCGCGATGCCGCGATGCGGCGGCGCGGGGGGCCGTCCCGTTGCCCCGAGCATCATCCGGGGCCGGGAGCGGGTCAAGGGCGGGGCGGCAGAGTGCTCAGCCGCGGACCAGCGGCGCGCGGGACAGCGCGTTGCCCGCCGCGGCGGCCTTGCGGGCGAGCTTGAGGAAGAGCTGCCGCTCCTCCTCGTCGAGGCCGCCGAGGATGCGGGGCTGGAGATCGCGCACCACCGGCTTGATCCGGGCCAGGAGGTCGAGCCCGGCCTCGGTGGCGCGCAGTTCGCGCGCGCGGCGGTCGGTGCGGCTCACGCGGCGGGCGACGAGGCCCTTGGCCTCCAGCCGGTCCACCACGCCGCCGATCGTCGCCCGGTCATAGGCGATGGCGCCGGCAAGCCGCGCCTGGTCCAGGCCGGGCTCTGCCGCGATGACGTCGAGCGCGGCGAACTGCACCGCGGTCAGGTCGAAACCCGCGGCGCGCACGCCGTCGTTGAAGACGGAGGTGGAAATCTGGTTGAGCCGCCGGATCACGTGGCCCGGCATGTCATGGATGTCGGACATCGACCGTCCCCTGCCGCTGCTGGCTGCTGCGGGGAAGCCTAGCCACGGGGCGGTCAATTGACAAGTATACATAATATAAGCATACCCACCAAAGACCCATTCAGCGACGGGAGCCGCGACCATGGCCTATCTGTTTTCCATTCCCGAGACCCGGACCGTCAAGGTCGCGGGCGAGACCGACACCTACCCGGTCGGCCGCATCTTCTGTGTCGGCCGCAACTACGCCGCCCATGCCGCCGAGATGGGCGTGGAGGTCGACCGCGAGGCGCCGTTCTACTTCACCAAGACGCCGCCGCTCGCCGTGGCGCATTCCGACAGCACCATGGCCTACCCGGCGGGGACCGAGAACTTCCACTACGAGATGGAGCTGGTCGTGGCGATCGGCGCGCCGGTCTTCCGCGCCACGCCGGAGCAGGCGGCGGACGCCATCTATGCCTATGGCTGCGGCCTGGACATGACGCGGCGCGACCTGCAGATGAAGGCGCGGGAAAAGCAGCGCCCCTGGGACCTGGGCAAGGATGTCGAGGGCTCGGCGGTCTTCGCCAGCTTCACCAAGGCCGGCGAGATGGCCGCGCTGGGAGAGCAGCGCATCTGGCTCAGCGTCAATGGCGAGGTGAAGCAGGACGCCACGCTGAACGAGCTGATCCACAAGGTGCCGGAGATCATCGCCGACCTGTCCAAGTACTACCACCTGCAGCCCGGCGACCTGATCATGACGGGCACGCCGGCCGGGGTGGGCGCGGTGCAGCCCGGCGACCGGATCGAGGGCGGTGTCGACGGGCTGGAGCCGATTTCGCTGACCATCGGCGTCCCGGAATAACGCCGCCGCACATTCGAGTGACGCAAGGAAAGCTGCGCCTTCGGGTGCAGCTTTTCTGTTCCCAGGCCGTGTCTGCTGCGCTATCGGTATGGTTGCGATCGCGATCCGAGGGGCGACAATAGCGCTTGGCGGAATAGTGCAAGTCGTGCAATAAAATACACAATGCGTGCCGGTTCCGGCGCGAGGGTCAGAGGGAGGATCACATGACCACGAGACGCACCCTTCTGGGGGTAATGGGTGGCGCGGCCATCGCACTGGCGGGCGCCACCGGGGCATGGGCCCAGGAAGTCACGCTCAAGCTGCACCAGTTCCTGCCGCCGCAGGCCAACGTGCCGAAGCTGGTGCTGGACGTCTGGGCCGACAAGATCGAGGAGCAGTCCGAGGGCCGCATCAAGATCGACCGCTACGCCTCCATGTCGCTGGGCGGCACCCCGCCGCAACTGATGGACCAGGCGCTGGACGGCGTCGTCGACATCGTCTGGACCGTGGTCGGCTACACGCCGGGCCGCTATCCCTCGACCGAGGTGTTCGAGCTGCCGTTCATGATGACCAATGCGCGCGCCACCAGCGCCGCCTATTGGGAACTGTTCGACACCAAGCTCAAGGATACGGAGTTCAAGGACCTGCACATCCTGGGCACCTGGGTGCACGGCCCCGGCCTGCTGCACACCAACGAACCGGTGAAGAAGCCCTCCGACCTGGCGGGGATGAAGATCCGCGGCGGCTCCAACTCCATCAACATGCTGCTGACCGAGCTGGGCGCGACCCCGGTGGGGATGCCGGTTCCGGCCGTCTCCGAGGGGCTGAGCAAGGGCGTCATCGACGGCACCACCATCCCGTGGGAAGTCACGACCTCGCTCAAGGTGGCCGAGCTGGTGCATAACCACACCGAGTTCGAGGGCAAGGCGCTGTACGTGCTGACCTTCGTGCTGGCCATGAACAAGCAGAAATACGAAAGCCTGCCCGAGGACCTGCAGAAGGTGATCGACGACAATTCCGGCATGGAATTCTCGGTCTTTGCCGGCGGCACCCAGGCCGATGCGGACGCGCCGGCGCGGCAGGTCGCGGTGGACCTCGGCAACAACATCATCACGCTCAACGAAGAACAGACCCAGGAATGGATCGATGCCAGCCAGCCGGTCTATGACCAGTGGGTCGAATCGATGGACGCCAAGGGGATCGACGGCAAGGCGCTGATCGAAGAGGCCCGCGGCCTGATCGCCAAGTACACGGAACAATATCCGGAATAAGTCCCGCGACGTTCGGGGCGATCTGGGGCCGTGGCGGAATCACCTCGCCACGGCCCCTTGCGTTCCGGGTGTGCGTTCCGGGTGCTTGCCAAGGCCGTGTGACTGTGATCAGTAGTTACCCGACCGAACAATATGGTCCGGTAGCGGTACTCTCGCGACACGAGGGATCCCGCCGGCGCAGGAGGAACCATGTCGGAAGAGATTCTGAGGGTCGAGGTGGAGGGCCCGGTCGCCACGCTGGTGATGAACCGGCCCGACAAGCGCAATGCCATGTCCGACACGCTGATCCAGGCGATCGAGGCGTTCTTCGCCAAGCCCCCCGAGGGCGTGAAGGTGGCGGTCATCACCGGGACTGCGGGACACTACTGCTCCGGGCTGGATCTCGGTGAGCACGTGCAGCGCGATGCCGAGGGCACGATGCACCATTCGCGCAACTGGCACCGCATCATGGACATGATCCAGTTCGGCGGCCTGCCGGTCGTCTCCGCCATGTTCGGCGCGGTGATCGGAGGCGGGCTGGAGCTGGCGACCGCCACCCATGTGCGCATCGCCGAGCCCTCAACCATCTTCCAGCTGCCCGAGGGGCGGCGGGGCATCTTCGTCGGCGGCGGCGCGAGCGTTCGCGTGGGGCGGATCATCGGCGCGGACCGGATGACCGAGATGATGCTGACCGGCCGCAAATACGATGCGGAGGAGGGGCGCGCCCTGGGTCTTGCCCATTACACCGTGGGAGAGGGCGAGGCGCTGGCGAAGGCCAAGGAGCTGGCGCTGAAAATCGCGGACAACGCGCCGCTGTCGAATTACATCATGATCCAGGCGCTCTCGCGCATTCACGATATGGGCCGGGCCGACGGGTTCTTCACCGAAAGCCTCTGCGCCGCGGTGACCCAGACAAGTCCGGACGCGGTGGAGGGGCTCGCGGCCTTCTTGCAGAAGCGGGACCCGACGTTCCGCTAGAGACCTGGGAATGTCCGAAGGGAGGTGGACATGGGACGAGATTTCGAGGCGCCGAACTACCGGTCGCACAATGTCACGCGGGAGGATCTGCCGGACGGGACGCTGATCCTGCGCTCTGGCTACGAGCGGGGCCCGGTGGTCGGCAAGAGCAGCGACTGGCTGCACCGCTGGGCCACCGAGCGACCCGACACGGTCTTCCTTGCTGAACGGCAGGGTGACGGCTGGCGCGAGGTCACCTATGCCGAGGCGCTGCGCATCACGCGGGCCATCGGCGCCGCCCTGCTGGCGCGCGGGCTGGGCCAGGAGACGCCGATCCTGATCGTCTCGGGCAACTCGGTGGATCACGGGCTGCTGACCATGGGGGCGCATTACGTGGGCGTGCCCACCGTCCCCGTGGCCGAGCAATATGCGCTGGTCCCCGGCGCTCACCGTCACCTCAAGCACGTCATCGAGGTCACTCGACCCCGCGTGGTCTTTGCCGAGGATGCCGACCGCGTGCAGGAGGCCCTCGATCTCGACGAGATCGGCGAGATGGAAACCATAATCTCCCGCGGCGACCGGCCGGGCGCGACGCGCCTCGCCGACCTCGCCGCCACCGATCCGGGGCCGGAGGTCGAGACCGCCAACGAAGCGGTCGGGCCGGACAGCGTGGCCAAGTACCTGATGACCAGCGGCTCCACCTCGGCGCCGAAGGCGGTGATCACCACGCAGCGGATGATGTGCGTGAACCAGACCCAGCTGGTCGACGCGCTGCCCTTCATCGCCGAACGCCCGCCGGTGCTCGTGGACTGGCTGCCGTGGAACCACGTCTTCGGCGGCTCGCACAATTTCAACCTCGTGCTGGCCAATGGCGGCTCGCTCTATATCGACGACGGCAAGCCGGCGCCGGGCCTGTTCGAGCGGACGCTGGAGAACCTGTCGATGCAGACGGGCAACATCTCGTTCAACGTGCCCGTGGGCTACGCCAAGCTGCTGGAGACGATGCGCGGCGACCGGGCGTTGCGGCGGTCCTTCTTCGAGGGGCTGGACATGCTGTTCTATGCCGGCGCCGCCCTGCCGCAGGATGTCTGGCAGGGGCTGGAGGACATGGCCCGCGAAGAGCTGGGCCACGTGCCGCTGATGAACTCGTCCTGGGGCCTGACGGAGACGGCGCCCGCCGCGCTGATCCAGCACGAGCCCACCACCATGTCGGGGATCGTCGGCGTGCCGATGACCGGCGTGGAGGTCAAGCTGATCCCGGAAGGCGAGGGCGAGGAAAACCGCTACGAGGTCCGCGTGCGCGGCGATTCGATCATGCCCGGCTACCTCAACGACGAGGAAAAGACCCGCGAGGCCTTCGACGAGGAGGGCTATTTCCGGACCGGCGACGTCATGGGTTTCGTCGATCCGGAGCGGATGGAGCTGGGCCTGCGCTTCATCGGGCGCCTCACGGAAGAGTTCAAGCTGACCTCGGGGACCTGGGTGCGCGCCGCGACGCTGCGGCTGGAGCTGCTGAGCGACCTGGCCGGGCTGGTGCAGGACCTGGTGGTCACCGGGGCCAACCGGGCGGATATCGGGCTGCTTCTCTTCCCGCATCCCGCCGCGCTGGCGGAGCGGGGGCTGAAGCCCGACCCGGCCGACGAGGTGGTGACCGACGAAAGCCTGATGGCGGCGATCCGCGAGCGGCTGGCGGCACGACCCGCCTCCGGCTCGGCCAGCCGGGTGGCGCGGGCGATGATCCTGTCGGAGCCGCCCTCCATGCCCGAGGGCGAGATGACCGCCAAGGGCAACATCAACTTCAAGCGCGTGCTGGCCCGGCGCGCGGCGCTGGTCGACCGGCTGCACGACGATGCCGACCCGGCCGTGATAAAACCCTGAAGGAGGCCCGATGCCTTACATCCCCTACGGCGCCTACTGGTCGACACCCTTCGCCCGCTGGCAGGGTACGCTGTCGCACCTGCATTCGATCGAGTTCGCGGCGCACGTGACGAAATCGGCGCTGGCCGAGCGCGCCATCTCGCCGGAGGTCTTCGATTTCTGCGCCTACGGCCTGACGGTGATCCAGCCGAACTGCTTCTACGCGACGCCCTGGTTCACCGCGATGATCGGGGCGGAGGGCCTGCCTGGCCCGACTGTGACCCAGGCCTGCGCGACCGGCCCCCGGCTGATCGCCACCGCCATGGGCGAGATGGCACAGGGGCTGTCGGACGTGGCGCTGGTGGCCTCGGGCGACCGCACGTCGAACGGCGCGCATGTCTACTACCCCGCGCCCACCGGCCCGGGCGGCACCGGCAGTTCCGAGAACTGGGTGATCGATTCCTTCAACTTCGATCCCTGGGCCAGGGGCGCGATGGTGCAGACGGCCGAGAACGTGGCTGCGCGCGAAGGCATCGGCACCGAGGAGCAGCACGAGGTGGTGGCGCACCGCTACGCGCAGTATCTCGAGGCGCTGGAGGATGACCGGGCCTTCCAGAAACGCTACATGCCGGCCGCGCTCGATGTGCCCGATGCGCGGTTCCGCAAGAGCCTGGGCGAAATGCGGGGCGACGAGGGGATCCATCCGATCGACCCCGACAAGCTGGCGGCGCTCAGGCCGGTGATGCCCGACGGTACGGTGACCTTCGCCGGCCAGACGCACCCCGCGGACGGGGCCGCCGGCATGGTCGTGACCCGCACCGCAGACAAGGCGCGGTCGCTCGCGCCGAACGGCCCGCTGGTGGAGATCCTGTCGGTCGCGCAGGCGCGCGAGGAAAAGGGCTTCATGCCTGCTGCGCCGATCAAGGCGGCCGGCCGGGCGCTGGACGCGGCCGAGCTGTCGATCGAGTCCATGGACGCGATCAAGTCGCACAACCCCTTCGCGGTGAACGACATCGCCTTCGCCCGCGCCTACGGCATCGACTGGCGCGGCATGAACAATTACGGCTCCTCGCTCATCTGGGGGCACCCGCAGGGCCCGACCGGGCTTCGCGCCGTCATGGAGCTGATCGAGGAGCTCGAGCTTCGCGGCGGCGGGACCGGCCTGTTCCAGGGCTGCGCCGCCGGCGATTCCGCAATGGCACTTATCCTGAGGGTATCATGATCGACATCGAGACGATCCGCGCGATCGACATCCACACCCATGCCGAGGAGCCCTGCGGCTGCCACCCGGACGATGGCTATGACGACCTGCAGTCGCGCATGGCCAAGTATTTCGGCGCGCCCTGGTCCCATCCGCCAACCATCCCCGAGACCGCCGCGCATTTCCGCGAGCAGAACATCGCCGCGGTGATCTTCCCCGTCGATGCGGAGCGCGAGACCGGCTATCGCCGCTACACCAACGACCAGGTGATCGAGCAGGTGCGCGACAACAGCGACGTGCTGATCCCCTTCGCCTCCATCGATCCGTGGAAGGGCAAGATGGCGGTGCGCGAGGCGAAGCGCATGATCGAGGAATACGGGATCAAGGGCTTCAAGTTCCACCCGACCTTCCAGGGCTTCTACCCCAACGACCGCATGGCCTATCCCTTCTACGAGGTGCTGGAGGAGAATGGCTGCATCGGGCTGTTCCATACCGGCCAGACCGGCGTGGGCTCGGGCATGCCCGGCGGCAACGGGATGCGGATCAAGTATTCCAACCCGATCTACCTCGACGATGTCGCGGTGGATTTTCCGGACTTCAAGATCATCATGGCGCATCCCTCCTTCCCCTGGCAGGAGGAGGCGCTGGCCGTCGCGCAGCACAAGCCCAACGTGCATATCGACCTTTCGGGCTGGTCGCCCAAGTACTTCCCCGAGATCCTCGTGCGCTACTGCAACTCGATCCTGAAGAAGAAGGTGCTGTTCGGCTCGGACTGGCCGATGATCACGCCGGAACGCTGGCTGAACGACTTCGAGAAGATCAACATCAAGGACGAGGTGCGGCCGGATATCCTCAAGTACAATTCCGCCCGGCTGCTGGGGCTGATCGACTAGTCCCGGCGGCTGCGGGGGCGGCGGGGTTCGGCAAAGAACTTTCTGCCTCCGGCGGGGATATTTATGGTCAGAAGAAGCATTGGAACGGCCGGCCCGTCGCGCGCGGGGCCGGCCGTTTCGCGTTCGGGCGGGGTGCATGAAAGTGCATAGGTGCTCGTGCTGCAGTGCAATATCACGCCGGACTTGCATTATAGCGCATTAATGACTCGCATTTCGGGGCATTCGGCGCTATGAGGGGCGCGACGGGGGCGACCCACGCGGCCGCCCGACGCCGATACGGGAGCAGATCGTCACCCGGCGCCGGAGCATCGGGGCGCGCGGGGGCGGGCCAGGGAGGACAGCACATGTCGCAAGCGGGCAATGCCGCCAGCTATTTCGTGGATCGTCACATCGGGGAAGGGCGCGCCGACAAGCCCGCCTTCCGCGAGGCGGACGGGGAGAAGCGCACGCTCACCTACGGGGAGCTTGCCCGCCAGACCGCCTGTTTCGCCGGCGCGTTGACCCGGGCCGGCGTCCGGCGCGAGGAGCGGGTGGCGATGATCGTCCGCGACCAGATCGAGTTTCCGGTGACCTTCTGGGGATCGATCAAGGCGGGCGCGATCCCGGTGCCGCTGAACACGCTGCTGTCGTCCTCGGTCTACGAGACGATCCTCGAAGACAGCCGCGCCTCGGTTCTGGTGGTCTCGGAAGAGCTGTGGGACGTGGTGAAACCCGCCATCGACGGCAACCGCTACCTGCGCGCCGTCGTGGTGATCGGCGCGGCCCCCGAGGGCACCACGAGCTATGCCGATTTCGTCGCCGATGCCGAGCCGCAGGAGGCGGTGGAGGCCAGCGAGGACGAGCTGGCCTTCTGGCTCTATTCCTCCGGCTCCACCGGCACGCCCAAGGGGGTGCGCCACGTGCATTCCTCGCTCAAGGCCACCTGCGACACGTTCGGCGACCAGGTGCTGGGCATCCGCGAGGACGACACGGTGTTTTCCGTGGCCAAGATGTTCTTTGCCTACGGGCTGGGCAACGCCATGTCCTTCCCGATGTCGGTGGGCGCCACCACGGTGATCTTCGGCGGCCGGCCGACCCCCGACAGCGTCTTCGAGATCATGCAGCGCGAGCGGCCGACGATCTTCTGCGGGGTGCCGACGCTCTATGCCGCGCTGGTCGCCGCGCAGGAAAAGGCGGGGACCGAGCCGGACCACGCCATCCGCATCTGCACCTCGGCCGGCGAGGCGCTGCCGCGCGAGATCGGCGAGCGGTGGGAGCGGCTTTGGGGCGCGGAGATCATCGACGGCGTGGGCTCCACCGAGATGCTGCACATCTTCCTGTCGAACCGGCCGGGCGACTGCGTCTACGGCACCTCGGGTATGGCGGTGCCCGGCTACGAGGTGCGGCTGGTGGACGAGCATGACGAGGACCTGGGCGAGGGCGGCGTCGGCGAGTTGCTGGTGCGCGGGCCCTCCTCGGCGGAAGGCTACTGGAACCGCCGGTCGAAGAGCATGGCGACCTTCCAGGGGCACTGGACGCGGACCGGCGACAAGTACGAGCTGCAGGACGGCCGCTTCGTCTATTGCGGGCGCACCGACGACATGTTCAAGGTCTCGGGCATCTGGGTCTCGCCCTTCGAGGTGGAGCAGGCGCTGGTCTCGCACCCCTCGGTCCTTGAGGCCGCCGTGGTGGGCCGCGAGGATGACGAGAACCTGACCAAGCCTGCGGCCTATATCGTGCTGAAGAACGGGGCGGACGCCTCGGTCAAGGACGAGCTCAAGGATTTCGTGAAGGAACGGATCGGGATGTGGAAATATCCCCGCTGGATCGAGGTGGTGGACGACCTGCCCAAGACCGCGACCGGCAAGATCCAGCGCTTCAAGCTGCGGGAGTCCTGCTGATGGAATGGAGCGAGACGCCGAAGGACATGCTGGAGGCCGGGGGCAAGCGGCTGGAATATGCCTGCTTCGGCCCCGCGCCCGACGAGGCGATGACCATCGTCATGCTGCACGAGGGGCTGGGTTGCCTCGCGCTGTGGCGGGACGTGCCGGCGAAGGTGGCCGAGGTCACGGGCTGCGGCGTGCTGGTCTATTCGCGGGCGGGCTACGGCCAGTCCGACCCGGCCGAGCTGCCGCGGCCGCTGGATTACATGACACGCGAGGCGGTCGAGGTGCTGCCGCAGGTGCTGGACCAGGCGGGGGTGAGGCAGGCGGTGTTGATGGGGCATTCCGACGGCGCCACCATCGCCGCGATCTATGCTGGCAGCGTGGAGGATTTCCGCATCCGCGGGCTGATCCTCATGGCGCCGCATTTCTTCACCGAGCCGATGGGGCTGGCCTCCATCGCCGAGGCGAAGACGGCTTACGAGACCACGGACCTCAAGGCGAAGCTGGGCAAGTATCACCGCGACCCCGAAAACGCGTTCCGCGGCTGGAACGATGCCTGGCTCGACCCGGGGTTCGAGGCGTGGAACGTGGCCGAGGTGATCGACTACATCCGCATCCCGACGCTGGCCATCCAGGGGGTCGACGACCAGTACGGCACCAAGGCGCAGATCGACGAGATCGCCGAGCGCAGCTATGCCCCGGTCGACGTCCTGATGCTGGACGAGTGCCGCCACGCGCCGCACCAGGACCAGCCGGAAAAGGTGCTGGCCGCGGTGCAGGAGTTCGTCGCCCGGCTGCAACGGCTGGAGGCGGCCGAGGTGGAGGTCGCCTGACCCGGATGATCCCGCGCCCCGATCACGCCTATGTCCCCGGCCGCAACGCGCGGCACGCGGAGGACGCCTTCGACCCCGTCAAGGCGGAGGTGACGGAGGGGATGGGCGCGGCGGATCTGGCCCGGACCCGGACATGGGAGGCGGGGCAGGTCTATTACCGCGAGGGCTTCTACTGGGAGTGCCACGAGGTGCTGGAGGCCGTCTGGATGGCCCTGCCCGAGGGCGATTCCGATCGCGGGGCGGTGCAGGGGCTGATCCAGCTCGCCAATGCCCGGCTGAAGCTTCGGATGGACAAGCCCCGGGCGGCGCGCCGGTTATGCGCGCTGGCCGAGGAGGCGATGAGCGCGGACGCCCCGGTCTTTGACCTGAGCCGCGACTGGCTGCTGGCCGAGACGCGGGGAATCAGGGCCGAGGCGGAGAGCGCCGAAATAACGAAAGATGCACAATAGTGCAAAATACTGAGCGGGTAGAGGCAGAATAGCGCCGAAGTCGAGGCATTATGATGCATAAAACCCTTTACCCAAACTTTCATGCCGCCTATAAAGGCAGCAAGCAGACGCGCGGAGAGCCATGAGATGAGCAAGAGAATCGACTTTCAGACCGACCCTTCGAAATACCGTCACTGGCGGGTCGAGTATGATGGCGACGTCGCCAATCTCTACATGGATGTGGACGAGAACGCCGGCCTGTTCGACGGCTACAAGCTCAAGCTCAACTCCTATGACCTGGGGGTGGATATCGAGCTGGCGGACGTCGTGCAGCGCATGCGTTTCGAACATCCCGAGGTGAAGGTCGTCGTGATGCAGTCCGGCAAGGACAACGTCTTCTGCGCCGGGGCCAACATCCGGATGCTGGGCGGTGCCGAACATGCGCACAAGGTGAACTTCTGCAAGTTCACCAACGAGACCCGGAACACCTTCGAGGCGGCCGAGGCCGATTCCGGGCAGAAATACATCTGCGCCGTGAAGGGCGCCTGCGCGGGCGGCGGCTACGAGCTGGCGCTGGCCTGCAACCACATCATGCTGACCGACGACAGCACCTCGTCGGTGGCACTGCCCGAGGTGCCGCTGCTGGCGGTTCTGCCGGGGACCGGCGGGCTGACCCGCGTGACCGACAAGCGCAAGGTGCGCCGTGACCGCGCCGATGTCTTCTGCTCCATCGAGGAGGGCGTGAAGGGCAAGCGCGCGCTGGACTGGCGCCTGGTGGACGAGGTCATCCCGAACTCCAAGTTCGACGAGGCCGTGGTGGAGCGGGCCAAGGAATTCGCCGCCGCCTCCGGCAAGGCCACCGGCGAGGGGATCGAACTGAAGCCGCTCGACCGGACCTTCGGCGATGACGGCTCGGTGACCTATTCCACGGTCGAGGTGACGCTGGACCGCGACGCACGCACCGCAACCATCCTGATCCGCGGCCCCGAAGAGGACGCGCCGGCCAGCATGGACGAGTTCCACGCCCAGGGCGCCGAGGCCTGGATGCTGCGCGCGGCCCGCGAACTGGACGACGCGCTGCTGCACCTGCGCCTCAACGAGATGGAGCTGGGCCTGCTGACCTTCACCACCCAGGGCGACCCGGAGAAGGTGGCGGCGCACGAGAAGCTGATGCTCGACAATGCCGAGCACTGGCTGGCCAACGAGGTGCTGGAATACTGGAAGCGCGTGATGAAGCGCATCGACATGACCTCGCGCAGCCTGGTCGCGCTGGTCGAGCACGGCTCGTGCTTTGCCGGGGTGCTGGCGGAAATCCTGTGGGCCGTCGACCGGTCCTACATGATGGAAGACGAGTTCGAGGGCGACAACCGCCCGCTCGCCGGCATCACCCTGACTGAGGCCAATTTCGGCCGCTACCCGATGGGCAACGACCTGACCCGGCTTCAGACCCGGTTCCTGGCCGAGCCCGAGGCGGTGGAAAAGCTCAAGTCGCACATCGGCGAAAAGCTCGAGGCCGAGGAAGCCGACGAGCTGGGCCTGGTGACCTACATCCTGGACGACATCGACTGGGAGGACGAGGTGCGCATCTTCGCCGAGGAACGCGCCAGCTTCTCCCCCGACGCGATGACCGGGATGGAGGCGAACCTGCGCTTTGCCGGCCCCGAGACCATGGAGACCCGGATCTTCGGCCGGCTCACCGCCTGGCAGAACTGGATCTTCCAGCGCCCGAACGCGGTGGGCGAGGCCGGCGCGCTTCAGCGCTACGGCTCCGGCCAGCGCGGCGAATACAACATGCAGCGCGTGTAACAGACGACAGGCGGCGGCCGGGGCAGGGTGCCTCGGCCCTCGCAGGGCGGAACCCGACCCGCCGTTCCCATAGGAGGACCCGAAATGCTCGACCTGATCAACGTAAGCTACGACACGCAAATCCCGAACAACGTGGGCCTCTCCGAGGACAAGAAGGTCCTCAAGGCGCTTGAGAAATGGCACCCCGGTTACATCAACTGGTGGAACGACCTGATCCCGCAGAACTTCCAGGAATCGATGGTCTACCTGCGCACCGCCGTCAGCGTGGACCCCAAGGGCTGGGCCAAGTTCGACTACGTCAAGATGCCGGAATACCGCTGGGGCGTCCTGCTGGCGCCCGCCGTCGAGGACCGCAAGATCCCGATGGGCGAGCACTTCGGCGAGCCGGCCTGGCAGGAAGTGCCGGGCGAATACCGCAACATGCTCAAGCGGCTGATCGTGATTCAGGGCGACACCGAGCCGGGCTCGGTCGAGCAGCAGCGCTTTCTCGGCCTGACCGCGCCGTCGCTCTACGACATGCGCAACCTGTTCCAGGTGAACGTGGAAGAGGGACGTCACCTCTGGGCCATGGTCTACCTGCTGCAGAAATACTTCGGCCGCGATGGCCGTGAAGAGGCGGACGACCTGCTGATCCGCTCCTCGGGCTCCGAGGAAGCGCCGCGGATGCTGGGTGCCTTCAACGAGGAGACGCCGGACTGGCTGTCCTTCTTCATGTTCACCTACTTCACCGACCGCGACGGCAAGATGCAGCTGGAATCGCTGGCGCAATCGGGCTTCGACCCGCTGAGCCGCACCTGCCGCTTCATGCTGACCGAGGAAGCGCACCACATGTTCGTGGGCGAGACCGGCGTCGGCCGCACCATCCAGGCGACCGTCGAGGCGATGAACAAGGCCGGCATCACCGACCCCTACGACATCGACAAGATCCGCGACCTGGGCGTCATCGACCTGCCGACCATCCAGAAGAAGCTCAACCTGCACTACACCCTGTCGCTCGACCTCTTCGGGCAGGAAGTGTCCACCAACGCCGCCAACGCCTTCAACTCGGGCGTCAAGGGCCGCTACCAGGAGCACCGGATCGACGACGATCACATGCTCAAGGACGCGACCTACCCGGTCTGGGACATGGTCGACGGCAAGCTGGTGCGCCACGAGGTGCCGGCGCTCACCGCGATCAACATGCGGCTGCGCGACGACTACATCAACGACGCGGCAGGCGGCGTGAAGCGCTGGAACAAGATCATCGAGAAGGCCGGCGTGGAATTCGAGATGAAGCTGCCGCATGAAAGCTTCCACCGCCAGATCGGCGTCTTCGCCGGCAAGCCCTTCGATCCCGACGGCAACCTGCTGAGCCAGGAAGAGTTCGACGCCAAGGCACCCGAATGGCTGCCGACCAAGGCCGACGGCGACTTCATCCAGTCGCTGATGAAGCCGGTGACCGAGCCGGGCAAATTCGCCTCCTGGATCGCGCCGCCGAAAGTCGGCATCGACAACAAGCCGGGCGACTTCGAATACGTGAAGCTCCACATGGCTTGAGTTATCGGGGAGGGCGCCTGCCGCCCTCCGCCCGCGAACATCCCGGGAGGCGCGGCGCGACGCGCCTCCCGCAACCGAATGGGAGGGAACAGGTCCCATGCAGGTCACCCACGGCACCACCGGCACCGCCCAGACCCGCACGCTGGCGCTGAAGCTCAGCGCGCTGCGCGGGGATTGCATCGGCTGCCGCGATTGCACCGGCCATTGCCGGGCGCTGGCCGAGGCGCTGATGCTGCCGGAGGTTCTCCTGTACCGGCGCGATGGCTGAACGGGGGAAGGACCGCTACGATCCGGCCACGGCCGCCTTTCTTGCGGGTGTCGCCGCAGCGCGTGAGACCGTTTCCTATTCCGACTTCGCGGCGGCCTTCGACCTGGCCAACCAGGGATGCGGTCCCGTCCTGAACGACATCGCGCGGCGCCTCCACCGGCACGGCCTCCCGCTTCTCCCGGTTCTCGTGGTGAGGAAGGGCGACAAAAGGCCCTCTCCGGGCGCGGGCCTCTACGCCGAGCTTGGCATCCGGACCGACGAGGAGATGGACGCCGAGATCCAGAAATGTCACGACCATGACTGGTCGGATGAGCTATTCATGAAGGGCAAGCCATGAACAAGCCGATCAAGCAACACCTGATCGACCCGGAGATCTGCATCCGGTGCTACACCTGCGAGATGACCTGCCCCGTGGGCGCCATCGAGCACAACGACGACAACGTGGTCGTCGACCCGGAGAAATGCCTGTTCTGCATGGACTGCATCCCGGTCTGCCCCACCGGCTCCATCGACGAATGGCGCGTGGTGAAGGAGCCCTATTCCCTCGAGGAACAGTTCGAATGGGACGAGCTGCCCGAGCAGGAAGAGATCGAGACCGCCGAGGGCGAGGATGACGGCATGGAGGCGATGGACGACGCCATGGCCGCCCTGCTGGCCGAGGCGCATTCCGGCGCCGGCGGCAAGTCCAAGGCACCGGCCACCGCGTCGAAGCCCTCGGTCAACCTCTACAATCTCGGCAAGCCGGCCGAGGCGACGGTGCAGGGCAATTACCGCCTGACCGGGGCCGAGTCCGACGGCGACGTGCGCCACATCATCCTCGATTTCGGCTCGCTGCCCTTCCCTGTGCTCGAGGGCCAGTCGATCGGCATCATCCCCCCGGGCGAGGATGCCGAGGGCAAGCCGCACCTGCCGCGGCTCTATTCCGTCTCGTCGCCCCGCGATGGCGAGCGGCAGAACTACAACAACGTCTCGCTGACCGTGAAGCGGGAAGAGAAGGGCGTCTGCTCCAACTATGTCTGCGACCTGCAGAAGGGCGACAAGGTCAAGGTGACCGGCCCCTTCGGCGCGACCTTCCTGCTGCCCTCGGACCCGGAGGCGCATCTGCTGATGATCTGCACCGGCACCGGCTCCGCGCCGTTCCGCGCCTTCACCATGCGGCGCCAGCGCGAGATGCCGACCCGCAAGGGTACGCTGACGCTGGTCTTCGGCGCGCGCACGCCCAAGGACCTGCCCTATTTCGGCCCGCTCAAGAAGGTGCCCGAGGATTTCATGCACAAGATCTTCGCCTTCTCGCGCGAGGACGGCCATCCCAAGATGTACGTGCAGGACCAGCTTCGGGCCGAGGGCGATCGGGTGGCCGAGCTGCTGCGCGATCCCAACGGGCACATCTATATCTGCGGGCTCAAGGCGATGGAGCACGGCGTCAACGAGGCGCTGTCGGACATCGCCCGCGGCGCCGGGCTCGACTGGGCGGCGATCCGCGACGAGATGCGAGGCTCCGGCCGCTACCACGTGGAGACCTATTGACCCGCCTCGCGCCCCCGGCCACCTTGCCGCCGGGGCGCGAGCCGGCACTACCGACGACCGAAGCGGGGCACCAGTGAGCTACGAACATGAAATCCGCGTGACCTGGGCCGATTGCGACCCGGCCCGCATCGCCTATACCGGCCGCATCCCGAACTGGGCGCTGGATGCCATCAACGGCTTCTGGGAGGATCTGCTGGACGGCGACGGCTGGTACCAGATGGAGCTCGATCGCAATTTCGGCACCCCCTTCGTGCACATGTCGATCGACTTCCGCTCGCCCGTGACCCCGCGCCACCGGCTGATCTGCGAGGTGGTGCCGGTGCGGCTGGGCACGACCTCGATCACCTTCCGGGTGGTCGGGCGGCAGGGCGGCACGCTGTGTTTCGAGGGCGAGTTCGTCAACGTCTTCACCCAGGCCGACGTGTTCCGCAAGGCGCCGCCCCCGGCCGATGTGCGCGAAAAGATCGAGGCCGTGCTGCAACCCCAGCCGGCGCAGTAGAGGCGGCGGCCGGGCTTTGCCTCGGTCACCGGCATTGCTATCACTGCGGAACGGATCTCCGGAAAGGGCAGTGTCGGGATCATGGACGAGGCCGAAGGAAGCGGCCCCGGCGCGGCGCGGGGCGAGGCGGGAAACGGGACCGGCGAGGGCCGGCCGCCCGACGCGTTGATCCGCCGGGTGGCGGAACGGGTCCGCCGGGCGCGCGAACTCAAGGGCATTCCCCGCCGGGTCCTGTCGGAGAAATCCGGCGTCTCGCCGCGCTACCTCGCCCAGCTCGAGGCGGGGGCGGGCAACATCTCCATCGGGTTGCTGCACCGCGTGGCCGAGGCGCTGGACAACCGCGTCGAATGGCTGGTGAGCGAAGAGGATCCCTGGACCTCCGATGCCGCCCGCATTGCCACGCTCTGGCGCCGCGCGCCGGAGGATCTGCGCGAACAGGTGCTGTCCCTGCTCGACCCGGAGCCGGCGGGCCGCCAGCGCGCGCAGCGCCTCTGCCTGATCGGCCTGCGCGGGGCGGGCAAGTCCACCCTGGGCCGGATGGCGGGCGCGCGGCTGGACCTGCCCTTCGTGGAACTCAACCGCGTGATCGAGAGCGACAGCGGCATGCCGGTCGACGAGGTCATGGCGCTCTACGGGCAGGAGGGCTACCGCAAGCTGGAGGGCCGTGCCCTGGCCGAGGTGGCGGAGCGCAACGAGCGGGTGATCCTCGCCGTCGCCGGCGGCATCGTGTCCGAGCCCGAGACCTACGCCTATCTCCGCAGCCGCTTCCACACGATCTGGGTCCGCACCTCGCCGACGGAACACATGACCCGCGTCCGCGCCCAGGGCGACGAGCGCCCGATGGCCGGCAACCCCGAGGCCATGGCCCAGCTGCGCGAGATCCTCGCCAGCCGCGAGGCGCTTTACGAAAAGGCCCAGGCCCAGCTGGACACGTCCGGAAAGACCGAGGAGGAAAGCCTCGAGGACCTCCTCGCCCTCATCGCCGAGCGCGGCTTCCTCTCCGCCTGACCCCCGCCTGACCACCCGGGCCCCGCTCGCGCCGCCCGCCCGCCCCGGCCCGCGAACAAGGGCGCGCGCCCCCAGCTTCTCTGGTCCATAAATATGGCGGGGTGAGGAGCGAAGCGACGAGGGGCAGAGCCCCTGCACCCTCTCCGCGCGCGATGACGCTCAGAACATCAAGCCCATGGCCGTGGCAGTGGGGGCGCCCCGAGCGCGGCCCGACGCCTCACCGCAGCGTCGCCAGGGTGCGCCGCACCACGTCCATGCGCGAGGCGTTGGGCGGGTGGGTCCCCAGGAACCGGTTGCCGGGATCGGGGATGCGGCTGAAGAAGCGGGCCCCCGTCTCGGGATCGAAGCCGGAGCGATAGGCGATGATCGTCCCCAACTGGTCCGCCTCCAGCTCGAAATCCTTGGAATAGGTGCGCGCGCCCCCGGCTTCTCTGGTCCATGAATATGGCGGGGTGAGGAGCGAAGCGACGAGGGGCAGAGCCCCTGCACCCTCTCCGCGCGCAATGACGCTCAGAACATCAAGCCCATGGCCGTGGCAGTGGGGGCGCCCCAAGCGCGGCCCGACGCCTCAGCGCAGCGTCGCCAGGGTGCGCCGCACCACGTCCATGCGCGAGGCGTTGGGCGGGTGGGTGCCCAGGAACCGGTTGCCGGGATCGGGGATGCGGCTGAAGAAGCGGGCGCCCGTCTCGGGGTCGAAGCCGGAGCGATAGGCGATGATCGTCCCCAGCTGGTCCGCCTCCAGTTCGAAATCCTTGGAATAGGTGCGCGCGCCCACCATCGCCCCCAGCTCCTGCGCCGAGCGGACCGTGTCGGCATTGCCGCCCGTCAGCGTCGCCAGCCCGCCGAAGATCACCGCGCCGGCATCCGCGCTCTGCCGTTGGCGGGACAGGTGGTCGCGGATATGGTGCGATGCCTCGTGGCCCATGATGAAGGCCAGTTCGTCCTCGTTCTGGGCCATGGCGATCAGGGCCAGGTTGAAGGCGACGACCGGCCGGCCCGAGCGGTCCAGCGTCTGGAAGGCGTTGGGTTGCTGCCCCGGCCGGTCGTCCACCACGATCAGGAAATCGCAGTTGAGCGCCCGGGCCCGCTGGCGGCATTCACGCTCGGCCACCGGCTCCACCGTCTCGACCACGTTGAGGAACCGCTGGGCGGCCTGCTGCGCCCGGGCGGGAATCGGCGTCGTGTCGGGCGCCTGCGGAGCCGGGACCGGCTGAACCGGCACGACCTCGCAGGCGGCGAGGGTGAAAAGCAGGGCGGCGAGCGCGATCAATCGTGTCATGCGGAACGGGCCTTTCCGAAGGTAGCCCCGAACCTAGGGGCTGAGACCGGCGGCTGCCAGTCATTTTCCCGTCAGGACCTTCGGCGCGCTTGCATCGCTCCCCCGCCTTGCTAGGCTTCGATCCATGTTCAGCATCGAGCACGAATTCGACGCCACCGTGGTCACCCTCGTCGACGAGGGCGAGGGGCACCTGCAGGAGGACGTGATCGTCCATACCTTCGAGGAATGCATCACGGTGGAGCAATACGACCCCCGCACCGACCGGGTGCACAAGATCACGCTCTCGATCTCGCAGATGCGCGACCTGGGGGCGGCGATCTCCCTGCCCGAGGGGGTCTATCGCCGGGATCCGGGGCCCCTGACCGGCCGGTCCGACTGACGGGATCAGCCGACGCGGAAGACCTTGTCGCGCGCCGTCGCGCCGCGGACCAGGACCAGCCGCGATTTCGGCAGGCCCAGGGCCTTCGCCAGCAGCTTCTGCACCGCCACGTTGGCCTTGCCGTCCTCCGGCGGGGCGGTGACCCGGACGCGGATCGTCCCGCCCTCCGCCTCCACCGCGTTGCGCGACGCGCGCGGGGTGACGCGCACGGCGATCTCGGCGCCGTCGCGGGCGAGGTGGCTGAGGTCGGGCAGGGCCATGGCCGGCGATGTAGCGGGCATGCGGCGGGGCTGGCAAGCGCGGCCTGACCGGCCGTCGTCGGTTTCGCCTTGAAACCTGACCAAGGGCGTCAGACATATCTGGCGGACAGGATACGGAGATGCCCATGCCCGATGCCAACCAGGCCGCCCTCGATTTTCTGCTGACCCGCCGGTCGCGCCCCGCCAAGACGCTCGAGGCGCCGGTGCCCGACCGCGAGGCGCTGATGACCATCCTGACGGCGGCCGGACGCACGCCCGACCATGGCAAGCTGGAGCCTTGGCGCTTCATCGTCCTGGAAAAACCCGCGCTGGAGCGGCTGGCCGACCTGGCCGAGCGCCGTGCGCGCGAGCTCGACCTGCCCGAGCCGGACCTCGTGAAGGGGCGCAGCCAGTACGACCAGGGGCACCTGGCCGTGGCGGTGATCGAGGTGCCGAAGGAAAGCGAGAAGGTGCCGGCGCTGGAACAGACCTATTCCGCGGGCGCCGTCTGCCTGTCGCTGCTCAATGCCGCGCTGGCCGCGGGCTGGGGCGCGAACTGGCTGTCGGGCTGGCCCTCGCATGACCGCGGCTTCGTGGAGGAGGGGCTTGGCCTTGCGCCGCATGAACGCGTGGCCGGGCTGATCTTCCTCGGGACCGAGCGCGTCGCCCCCTCCGACCGGCCGCGCCCCGATCTCGACCAGGTGGTGACATGGCAGTCGGAGTGATCTTCGCCTCCTTCCTCGCCGCGTTGGGCCAGGTCGGAGACCCGCGGTTTCGCAAGGTCCTGTTCCTGGGCGTCGGCCTGACCTTCGCGCTGCTGGTGGCGGTCTACGCCGCCTTCCTGGGCCTGCTGCAATGGAGTGTGGGCGACGAGGCGACGATCCCCCTGATCGGCGAGGTGACCTGGCTGGGCGACGTGCTGTCCTGGGGCTCGCTCCTGGTGATGATCGTGTTGTCGGTCTTTCTCATGGTGCCGGTCGCCTCGGCCATCACCTCCCTGTTCCTGGACGAGGTTGCCGAGGCGGTGGAAGAGCGCCATTACCCGCAGCTTCCGCCGGCACCGCGCGTGTCCTTCTGGGACGGGCTGCGCGACACGGTGAACTTCCTCGGCGTGCTGATCGGCGCGAACCTGGTGGCGGTGCTGCTTTACGTCTTCCTCGCGCCCATGGCGCTGTTCATCTTCTGGGGACTCAACGGCTTCCTGCTGGGGCGGGAATATTTCCAGCTTGCCGCCATGCGCCGTGTCGGCCGGGTGGAGGCGAAGCGGCTTCAGCGCCGGCACCTGCCGACGATCTGGGCGGCCGGGATCCTGATGGCGATGCCGCTGTCGATCCCGCTGGTGAACCTGCTCGTCCCGATCCTGGGCGCGGCCACCTTCACCCATCTCTTCCATCGGCTGGAGGGGCAGGCGCCCGCACGCGCCACGGGCTGAGCCAGGGACCCGAGCCGGAGGCGGGGCGGAGCTCGAACTCCGCCCTAGCGTTCGTGGCCGTAATAGCCGCCGTCGCCCATGCGGTGGAACATGTCGAGATCGCGGATCGTGATCATGCCCGACAGGATCACCGAGACGGTGATCACCCAGATCACGAAGGCGATGCCGGTGGTGATCACCGCCTTGCGGCCGAGGTTGTGCACCTCGGGCGACCCGGCATGGGTGCCCGGCACGATCTCTCCGGCGTCGCCCTGGGTGGTCACGCGGAAGGGAATCACGATCAGGAAGGTCATGAACCAGGTGATCGCGAAAAGCACGATGGCGGAGGTGATGCCCATCAGACCTGCTCCAGTTCCACGAGGGTGCCGGTGAAATCCTTCGGGTGCAGAAACAGCACCGGCTTGCCATGGGCGCCGATCTTGGGCTCGCCGTCGCCCAGCACGCGGGCCCCCTCCGCGCGCAGCTTGTCGCGGGCGGCGAGGATGTCCTCCACCTCGTAGCAGATGTGGTGAATCCCGCCCGAGGGGTTCTTGTCGAGGAAGCCGCGGATCGGGCTGTTTTCGCCCAGCGGGTATAGCAGCTCGATCTTGGTGTTCGGCAGCTCGATGAAGACCACGGTGACCCCGTGGTCGGGCTCGTCCTGCGGCGGGTTCACCTTGGCGCCGAGCGTGTCGCGGTACTGGGCGCTGGCGGCGTCCAGGTCGGGCACGGCGATGGCGACGTGATTGAGGCGGCCGATCATGCGGATCTCCCTTGGCTGCTAGGGGGGTTATGGGGTGTCGAAGGCGACGCTGCAAGCGACAGGTCGGCGCACCCCGGACCCGCGTGGCGCGAAATCTCATCACGTTTCCCGTGATCTTAAGGATTGGTTAGCCAAAGCAGGGGAGGCTGGAGGCGGATAGGGAGACCGCATTCATGGATGACCTCGACCATTTCGACCTGACCCGCCCCGCCACCGCCGCGCGCCCCTTGCTGGGGCTGACCGTCCTGCTGGTGGAGGACAGCCGCTTTGCCAGCGACGCGATGCGCCTTCTCTGCCTGCGCTCCGGCGCCCGGATCAGGCGGGCGGACAGCCTGCACTCGGCGGGCCGCCACCTGCAGGTCTACCGGCCCTCCGTCGCGATCGTCGACCTGGGCCTGCCCGACGGCTCCGGCGCCGAGCTGATCGGCGAACTGGTGCGCGCCACGCCGCGGGTCGGCATCGTGCTTGGCATCTCCGGTGACCCCTCGGGCGAGGCGGCGGCGCGGGCGGCCGGGGCGGACGGTTTCCTGGAAAAGCCGGTGACCCGGCTCGCCATCTTCCAGGAGGCGATCCTGTCGCGCCTGCCGGAGGATCGCCGCCCCGAAGGGCCTCGCCTCGTGGAGGAGGAGAAAGTCAGGCCCGACCCCCTGGCCTATGCCGACGACATGGCCCATGCGGCCGAGTTGCTGACCGAGGGGCAGCCGGAGGCGGAGCTCGACTATATCGCGCAGTTCCTGCACAGCGTCGGGCAGAGCGCCGGCGACCAGCCGCTGCTGGACGAGGTGGAGGCACTGTCCCGCGCGCGGCTGCAGGGGCGCCCGGTCCGGTCGGAACTGGCGCGGGTGGCGGGCCTGATCCAGGCGCGGCTGGCGCAGGCCGAGCCGATCTAGCGCGCCAGCGCCGGATCCCCCGCGACGCGGACCAGTCGCGTCAGGTCGGACAGGCGTTCGCGTTGCTGGCCGGAGGCGTCGAAATTCGCCGGGTCCAGCCAGACGCGGAACGCCTGGTCGAGCGCCGGCCATTCGCTGTCGATGCAGGCGAACCAGGCGGTGTCGCGGTTGCGTCCCTTCACCACCAGCGCCTGCCGGAACACGCCCTCGTAGGAAAAGCCCAGCCGCTGCGCCGCCCGCCGCGAGGGCAGGTTCAGCGCGTTGCACTTCCACTCGTAGCGGCGATAGCCGGCCTCGAAGGCCCATTTCATCATCAGGTACATCGCCTCGGTCGCCGCCGGGGTACGCTGCAGGGCGGGCCCCATGCAGATGTTGCCGACCTCGATCGACCCGGCCTCGGGCGCGATGCGCAGGTAGCTGGCCACGCCCTCGGGCCGCCCGGTTTCCAGATCGACGATGGCGTAGAACAAATGGCTCGGATCACCCACAGTCTCGCGCACCCAGCGGTGATATTGCGCGGCCGAGCTGAAGGGTCCGTAGGGCATGTAATCCCACAGCCAGTCCTCGCCCTCGAAGGCGCGGAAGAGCAGCGCGGCATGGGCCTCTGCGTCGAGCGGCTCCAGCCGGACGAGGCGGCCGCCCTCGATCGGGCCGGCGGGACGGGGCGGGGGCGTCCAGTCCGGAACCGGCGCGCCGAGAGGGCGATCTTGCGTCATGGGCCGAGCATAGAGCGACAATATGACCGGAAGTAAAGCCGCGCGCCGCGAGCCTCCGCGGGAACCGGGCGGGGCACGGGTCGGTTCAATCTAAAACGATTCCAGACAGCCAACCGAGAAGGGGACATCATGACCTCGATCTACACCGCGATCCAGAACGACCACGAACGCCACCGCAGCCTGCTGAACACCATCGCCGACACCGAGGGCGACAGCGAAGAGCGCGAACAGGCCTGGACCGAGTTCTACAACGACGTGAAGGCCCATGCGGCGGCGGAGGAAGAGACCTTCTATGCCAAGCTGATGGAAAAGACCTGGGGCCAGGATTCCGCGCGCCACTCGGTCCACGAGCACGAACAGATGGACGAGATCATGGAAGAGCTGCGCGAGATGGACATGTCCTCGCCCGGCTGGATCCAGCGCTTCAAGACGCTCAAGCACGATTACGAGCACCACATGGACGAGGAAGAGGACGACGTCTTCGGCCGCGCCAAGGAGGTGATCGCGAGCGAGCACAACGAGGAATACGGCGAGAATTTCCTCAAGCGGAAGAAGAAGGAAGCCGGTCTGATCGAGGAAAAGCGCGAGGACGCGCTGGAGGACTGAGCCGAAAGCTTGGACTGACCGGGGCGCCCGGGCAGTATCGGAAAGAAGAACGCCCCGCCGGTCAGCGGCGGGGCGTTGTCATGTCAGGCCCGGCGCAGGAAACGGCGGGCGATCTTCCAGATGGCGAAGTATTTCACGAATTTCTTCATGGCATGCTCCTTTCGCTTGGCCTTCCAACGCGCGGGGCGGATGCTAGGTCCATGCGGCGCATTCAACTTTGACCGAGCCGCGATCATGCCTCGGATTAACCCTTGCTCAATCTCTTTTGTTCACGATAGGTTCCGCAAGGAGTCGGTGCTGCGATCTTTCCCCGCCGGGGCGGAAAGGCGATGACAAGCGGGCGGGGTTTTGTCTATATGTTGGATATGTCGAATTCTCCTTCGCAACACCTGTGTGACTTCCTGAACGGCGACCGTTTCGGGACCGTGATGGCCGATCCGCCCTGGCGGTTCACCAACCGCACGGGCAAGGTCGCGCCGGAGCACAAGCGCCTCACCCGCTATCCCACCATGACGCTGGAGGAGATCTGCGCCCTGCCGGTGGCCGAGCACATGGAAGACCGGGCGCATTGCTACATCTGGGTGCCGAACGCGCTGCTGCCCGAGGGGCTGGAGGTGCTGCGCGCCTGGGGATTCGACTACAAGTCCAACATCGTCTGGCACAAGATCCGCAAGGATGGCGGCTCTGACGGGCGCGGCGTGGGTTTCTACTTCCGCAACGTGACGGAATTGCTGCTCTTCGGGACGCGGGGCAAGAATGCCCGCACGCTCGACCTGGGCCGGCGGCAGGTCAACATGATGCAGACCCGCAAGCGTGAACATTCCCGCAAGCCGGACGAGCAATACGAGCTGATCGAGGGCTGTTCCTGGGGGCCGTACCTGGAACTGTTCGGCCGCGGCGTGCGCGAGAACTGGACCGTCTGGGGCAACCAGGCGGATGCGGATTACAAGCCGTCGTGGAAGACCTATTCCTACAATTCCGGGGTCGCGGCCGAATAGGGGCGGATCACGCTTTCCGGCAGGCCGATCAGCAGCAGCGGGCAGGGATTGCCCACGCCCCGCGCCACCCGGTCGGCAAGCTTGGTCCAGTGGGTCGTCGCCACGCCGAACTTGTCCATCACGAAGAACCGCGCGAAGGCCCGGGCGAAATCGTCGCCCTGATCCTGCGCCCGCGCGACGAAGGCGCGCTGCCGGGTGGTGCGCTGCTTCATCCCGAATTCCATCAGCTCCTCTTCCGAGCCGATGCCCTCGTTGCGCAGGAAGCTTTCGACCAGCCCCGACATGGCCGCCTGAAGCGTCGCGCCGCGGGTCACGATGATGCCGACGCTGATGATCGACTGGGCGTGCAGGCGCTGGAAATTCTCGAGGTCCCGGTCGAAGAACGGGTCCTTGTTGTTCCACTCGATCTCCAGCGCCAGCGTGCCCGAGGCGCCGCGCCGCACGTGGTCGATCTCGTGGCTGGTGCCGTCGCCGCGCGGGACGCCGTCCACCGTGGTCTCGATCCGGAAGTTGTGCTTGGCCCAGCCCGCCGCCGTCAGCTCGCGCCGCATCCTCTGGGTCGACCGCGCCTCGCCCCCGCCCGAGGCGATCAGCTCGTCCGCGGGGATCGACACCCGCCGCAGCGCCGCCAGCAGCTCCGCCGTCTCCTCGGGGAAATCCACGCCCAGGATGGCCTCCGCATGGTTCTTGGCCATGACGTTGAAGCCCGCTTCCCTGAGCGTGGTGAACATGGTCACTCCTCGGGCATCACCCGCAGGCGCAGCTCCATGAGCTGGTCGGTGCTGGGCTCGGACGGGGCGCCCATCATCAGGTCCTCGGCGCGCTGGTTCATCGGGAACATGATGACCTCGCGGATATTGTCCTCTTCCGCCAGCAGCATCACGGTCCGGTCGATGCCCACGGCGCAGCCGCCATGCGGGGGCGCGCCGTAGCGGAAGGCGTTGACCATGCCGCCGAAGCGCTTGCGCACCTCGTCCTCGCCGTAGCCGGCCAGCTCGAAGGCCTTGAACATGATCTCGGGCCGGTGGTTCCGGATCGCGCCGGAGATCAGCTCGTAGCCGTTGCAGGCCAGGTCGTACTGGTAGCCCAGCACGTCGAGCGGATCGCCCTCCAGCGCCTCCATCCCGCCCTGCGGCATGGAGAACGGGTTGTGCGAGAAATCGACCGCGCCGCTTTCCTCGTCCTTCTCGTACATCGGGAAGTCGACGATCCAGGCAAAGGCGAAGCGCTCCTTGTCGGTTAGCCCCAGCTCGTCGCCGATGACGGTGCGGGCGCGGCCCGCGACACGTTCGAAGCTTTCCGGCTTGCCGCCGAGAAAGAAGGCGGCGTCGCCCACGCCAAGGCCCAGTTGCTGGCGGATCGCCTCGGTCCGTTCGGGGCCGATGTTCTTGGCCAGCGGGCCGGCGGCTTCCATCTCGCCGTCCTTGTCGCGCCAGAAGATGTAGCCCATCCCGGGCAGCCCTTCCTTCTGGGCAAAGGCGTTCATCCGGTCGCAGAACTTGCGCGAGCCGCCGGTCGGGGCGGGGATGGCGCGGATCTGGGTCCCCTCCTGCTCCAGCAGCTTGGCGAAGATGGCAAAGCCGGAGCCCTCGAAATGCTCCGACACCACCTGCATCTTGATCGGGTTGCGCAGGTCCGGCTTGTCGGTGCCGTACCACAGCGCCGCGTCGGCATAGGAGATCTGGGGCCAGTCGTCATCGACCTTGCGGCCGCCGCCGAACTCTTCGAAGACCGACTTCATGACCGGCTGGATCGTATCGAAGACGTCCTGCTGCTCGACAAAGGACATCTCCATGTCGAGCTGGTAGAAATCGGTGGGCGACCGGTCGGCGCGCGGATCCTCGTCGCGGAAGCACGGCGCGATCTGGAAATACTTGTCGAAGCCCGAGACCATGATCAGCTGCTTGAACTGCTGCGGGGCCTGCGGCAGGGCGTAGAACTTGCCCGGGTGCAGGCGCGACGGCACGAGGAAGTCGCGCGCGCCTTCGGGCGAGGACGCGGTGATGATCGGCGTCTGGTATTCGCGGAAGCCCTGGTCCCACATGCGGCGGCGCATGGCGGCCACCACGTCGGAGCGCAGGGTCATGTTCTTCTGCATCTCGGCGCGGCGCAGGTCGAGGTAGCGATAGCGCAGCCGCGTCTCCTCGGGGTATTCCTGCTCGCCGAAGACCTGCAGCGGCAGCTCGTCGGCGCGGCCCAGCACCTCCATGTCGCGGATATAGACCTCGATCTCGCCGGTGGGCAGCTTGGGGTTCACGAGGCTTTCGTCGCGGGCCTTCACGGTGCCGTCGATGCGGATGCACCATTCGGCGCGCAGCTTCTCGACCTCGGAAAAGACCGGGGAGTCGCTGTCGCACAGCACCTGCGTGATGCCGTAATGATCGCGCAGGTCGATGAAAAGCACCCCGCCGTGATCTCGGATACGATGGACCCACCCGGCGAGACGGACGGTCTCGCCCACGTTGCTGGCGTTCAGATCCACGCAGGTATGGCTGCGGAAGGCGTGCATGTTATCCCCTTTCCGGAGGCGTTCTCGGGTCCGCGCCGATACACATTGCCTGCGCTCCGAAGTCAAGAGAATGCCGGGGGAGAGGCGGGCACGGCCCGGCGCCGGGCGGCGCAGCTGCCTCATGTGCGCCCGCTGCGGCCTGTCTGTGCAATGCCGAACCAAGGCATATGGGGACGCCGCGTAGATATTTACACCCCCGACCGATTGTCGCAGAGTAATCCGGTAAACGAAATCTTGCCGCCGGACGAAGGGGTTGGTTTGCCCGGCGGCGCCCCGCCGACGGTGATCGGGGATGCCGTTCGACGACGAGTGATAAGGGGGTAGACTTATGTGGAAGTCTGTTCTTGACCGATTTCTGAGACGAATGCTTCGCAAGGGGACGCTGAAGGTCACCTATGCGGATGGCACTAGCCGGAGCTACGGGGACGGGACCGGCACGCCCATCGCGGTCACCGTGCATGACAAGGAGACCGAGCGCATGATGGCCCTGACGCCGGAATCCGGCCTGGGCGAAGCTTACATGCACGAAGGGCTCACCATCGCCGACGACGATCTCGAGGGATTGCTGCGGCTCTCCATGGAGAACATGGAGCTGCACGGCATGCCCTGGTACGCCACCGCGATGAACCAGTACCGCCGGTTCCTCCGCTGGGTGGAGCAGAACAACCCGGTGGGCAAGGCGCAGAGCAACGTGGCGCATCACTACGACCTGTCGGGCGAGCTCTACGACCTGTTTCTCGACAGCGACAAGCAATACAGCTGCGCCTACTGGCCGCGCCCCGGCATGACGCTGGAAGAGGCGCAGGAGGCCAAGAAGCAGCACATCGCCCGCAAGCTGCTGATCGAGCCTGGGATGACCGTGCTCGACATCGGCTGCGGCTGGGGCGGCATGGCGCTGACGCTGGCGCGCGACTTCGGCGCCAAGGTCGTGGGCGTGACGCTCTCGACCGAGCAGCACGCGGTGGCCACCCGCCGCGCCAAGGAGGCCGGGCTCGACGGCCAGGTCGAATTCCGGCTGACCGATTATCGGAACGTCCAGCAGCAATTCGACCGTGTCGTCTCCATCGGGATGTTCGAACACGTGGGCACGCCGCATTACCGCGAGTATTTCCGCCACGTGCACGACTTCCTGAAGCCGGACGGCGTGGCACTCATCCACTTCATCGGCCGCTACGATCCGCCGGGCGTGACCAACAAGTGGATCACCAAGTACATCTTCCCGGGCGGCTACTGCCCCTCGATGTCGGAATCCGCCAAGGCGATCGAGAAGGAGCAGCTGTTCATCGACGACGTCGAGGTCTGGCGCCTGCATTACGCCGAGACGCTGAAGGAATGGCGCGCGCGCTTCGAGGCGAATCTCGACCGGGTGCGTGAACTGTACGACGACACCTTCATCCGGATGTGGCGCTTCTACCTGCTGGCGTCGGAGCTGACCTTCCGGCTGCGCGGGCAGGTGGTGTTCCAGTTCCAGCTCTCGCGCGAGCAGGAGGCGGTGCCGCTGTCGCGCGACTACCTCTACCGCGACGACGCGCGGGCGCTGCAGCAGGCGGCGGAGTAACCCCGCTCCCGCACAACGTGCAGAGCGGTATCGATACGGTGGCCGGGGGCGACCCCTGCCGCCGTTTCGCTTCGCGCGGGCCGGCGGCGACCGGCAGCGCATCCCCCTTGCACCGGGCATGGCTATCTCTATAACGCAGGCGAATTTGTGCCCGGCTTCCCGCGGGGCACGCAGCCCGATTGCCAGAGGTCCGCCATGCCGAAGAGAACCGATATCTCCTCCATCATGATCATCGGTGCGGGGCCCATCATCATCGGCCAGGCCTGCGAGTTCGACTATTCCGGCGCCCAGGCCTGCAAGGCCCTGCGCGAAGAGGGCTATCGGGTGATCCTGGTGAACTCCAACCCCGCCACGATCATGACCGACCCGGGCCTGGCCGACGCCACCTATATCGAGCCGATCACCCCCGAGGTCGTCGCCAAGATCATCGAGAAGGAGCGCCCCGACGCGCTGCTGCCGACGATGGGCGGGCAGACCGGGCTCAACACCTCGCTCAAGCTCGAGGAGATGGGCGTGCTCGAGAAATTCGGGGTAGAGATGATCGGCGCCCGCCGCGAGGCGATCGAGATGGCCGAGGACCGGCGCCTGTTCCGCGAGGCGATGGACCGGCTGGGGCTGGAAAACCCCCGCGCCACCATCGTGTCGGCGCCGAAGCTGCCCGACGGCCGCTACGACCTGAAGGCCGGCGTGGCCGAGGCGATGGAGGCGCTGGAGGATATCGGCCTGCCCGCGATCATCCGCCCGGCCTATACGCTTGGCGGCACCGGCGGCGGCGTGGCCTATAACCGCGAGGATTACGAGTATTACTGCCGCTCGGGCATGGACGCCTCGCCCGTGGGCCAGATCCTCGTGGACGAAAGCCTGCTGGGCTGGAAAGAATACGAGATGGAGGTGGTCCGCGACAAGGCGGACAACGCGATCATCGTCTGCTCGATCGAGAACGTGGACCCGATGGGCGTCCATACGGGCGATTCGATCACCGTCGCCCCGGCGTTGACGCTGACCGACAAGGAATACCAGATGATGCGCTCGGCCTCGATCGCCGTGCTGCGCGAGATCGGGGTGGAGACCGGCGGCTCGAACGTCCAATGGGCGGTGAACCCGGAAAACGGCCGCATGGTGGTGATCGAGATGAACCCGCGGGTGTCGCGCTCTTCCGCGCTGGCGTCCAAGGCCACGGGTTTCCCCATCGCCAAGATCGCGGCCAAGCTCGCCGTGGGCTACACGCTGGACGAGCTGGACAACGACATCACCAAGGTGACGCCGGCCAGCTTCGAGCCGACCATCGACTACGTGGTCACCAAGATCCCGCGCTTTGCCTTCGAGAAGTTCCCGGGCTCCGAGGCGACGCTCACCACCGCGATGAAGTCGGTGGGCGAGGCGATGGCCATCGGCCGCACCATCCACGAGTCGCTGCAAAAGGCGCTGGCTTCGATGGAGACGGGCCTTTCCGGCTTTGACGAGATCGAGATCGACGGCGCCCCCGACCGGGCCGCGGTGATCAAGGCGATTTCCAAGCAGACGCCGGACCGGATGCGGCTGATCGCCCAGGCCATGCGCCACGGTCTGTCCGATGACGACATCCACGGCGTCACCTCCTTCGACCCGTGGTTCCTGTCGCGCATCCGCGAGATCGTGGAGGCCGAGGAAGAGCTGCGCCGCAACGGCCTGCCGGTCACCGAGGACGGGCTGCGGCGGGTCAAAATGATGGGCTTCACCGACGCGCGGCTGGCCAAGCTGACCGGCCGGGACGAGGCCAATGTGCGCCGGGCGCGCATCAACCTCGGGGTCACCGCGGTCTTCAAGCGGATCGACACCTGCGCGGCCGAGTTCGAGGCCCAGACGCCCTACATGTACTCCACCTACGAGGCCCCCATGATGGGCGAGGTGGAATGCGAGGCGCGCCCCTCCGATCGTAAGAAGGTCGTCATCCTCGGCGGCGGGCCGAACCGGATCGGGCAGGGGATCGAGTTCGACTATTGCTGCTGCCACGCCTGTTTCGCGCTGACCGACGCGGGCTACGAGACCATCATGGTCAACTGCAACCCCGAGACGGTCTCGACCGACTACGACACCTCGGACCGGCTGTACTTCGAGCCGCTGACCTTCGAACACGTGATGGAGATTCTGCGCGTCGAGCAGGAGAACGGCACGCTGCACGGCGTCATCGTCCAGTTCGGCGGGCAGACGCCGCTCAAGCTCGCCAACGCGTTGGAAGCGGAGGGTATCCCGATCCTCGGCACCACGCCCGACATGATCGACCTGGCCGAGGACCGCGAGCGGTTCCAGGATCTCGTGAACCGGCTGGGGCTGAAGCAGCCCAAGAACGGCATCGCCCATTCCGACGCCGAGGCGCTGGAGATCGCGGTCGGCATCGGCTTCCCGCTGGTGATCCGCCCTTCCTACGTGCTGGGCGGCCGCGCGATGGAGATCGTGCGCGACATGGAGGGCCTCAAGCGCTATATCCGCGACGCGGTCGTGGTCTCGGGCGACAGCCCCGTGCTGCTCGACAGCTACCTCGCCGGCGCGGTGGAGCTGGACGTGGACGCGGTGTCCGACGGCACCTCGGTCCACGTGGCGGGCATCATGCAGCATATCGAGGAGGCCGGCGTGCATTCCGGCGACAGCGCCTGTTCGCTGCCGCCCTATTCGCTGCCCAAGGCCATCATCGAGGACGTGAAGATCCAGACGGTGGGCCTGGCCAAGGCGCTCAACGTCGTGGGGCTGATGAACGTGCAATTCGCGGTCAAGGACGGCGAGATCTACCTGATCGAGGTGAACCCCCGCGCCTCGCGCACCGTGCCCTTCGTGGCGAAGGCGACGGATTCGGCCATCGCCTCCATCGCCGCGCGGGTCATGGCGGGCGAGCCGCTGTCGAACTTCCCGCTGCGCGAGCCCTACAAGGACGTGAGCTACGACACCGACCTGCCCATCGCCGATCCGCTGACGCTGGCCGACCCGGACATGCCGTGGTTCTCGGTCAAGGAGGCGGTGCTGCCCTTCGCCCGCTTCCCCGGGGTCGACACGATCCTCGGGCCGGAAATGCGTTCGACCGGCGAGGTCATGGGCTGGGACCGCTCCTTCCCCCGGGCCTTCCTCAAGGCGCAGATGGGCGCGGGCACGATGCTGCCCACCAGCGGGCGCGTCTTCTTCTCGCTGCGGGACGAGGACAAGACCGACGTGGTGGTCGACTGCGCCCGCACTCTGGTGGAGCTCGGCATGGCCATCGTCGCCACCCGCGGCACGGCGGCGTTCCTCGAGAAGAACGGCATCGCCTGCCAGGTGGTGAACAAGGTCTACGAGGGCCGGCCGAACATCGTGGACATGATGAAGAACCGCGAGATCGACCTGGTGATGAACACCACGGAGAACGCCCAGGCGGTCGAGGATTCCCGCGAGATCCGCTCCGTCGCGCTTTACGACAAGATCCCCTACTTCACCACCGCCGCCGGCGCCCACGCCGCGGCGAGGGCGATGAAGGCCCGCAACGAGGGCGAGCTAGTGGTGAAGTCGCTGCAGGGGTGATGGCGCTCACATGACAGGGTGAAGGATGAGACCGATGTACCGCACCTTCGCTCTGTTCCTGGCGCTGGCCCTGGCCAATTCCGCGCAGGCAAAGGTCTGCGACTACCGGCTGAGCGCCTTGATCAGCAAGGCCGGCCCGAGTGCCACGGCGGGTGACGCCGGCGGCACGGCCGGGTCTGTCCTTCGCGACGCCGGTTACTACACGCTCACCCATGCGGCGACCGGCTCGACGATGCTGGGCGCAGTGCTCGGGGGCGATTCCACGGCTGGCAAGATCGGGATGATCGCCGGGGCCGGGAAGGCCGTCGGCGCGGCGGCCTCCGCCATGTCGCCGCCGGCCATGATCGCCGGTGCGGTGGTTGCCGTCATTGCCGGCGGGGTCGAGGGCGTCTGCTACTTCCGCGACGAACGGATCACGGATTACGAGACGATCGACAAGCTGATGCGGGAACTGGCGGGCCAGGCTGACCCGGAATACTTTCGCTATAGCGAAGGCACGCCGATGCCCGAGGATTCGCGCATCTACGTCAGGCTGGATGGCGACGAGACGGTCGAGATGATGATCTCCCGCCTGTACATCGTGAACGGCACGCTGATGCACCGGGACTTCCTGCGCAACACGGTGGTGGGCAATGTCGGCTTCATCCTGCCGGAGAATGCCTCCGAGTGATCCCGGCGCGGCCCGGCCCTACGCCGCCGCCCACCAGATCAGGAACACCCCCAGCACCACCCGGTAGACCACGTAGGGCGTGAAGCTGACCGTGCGCAGCAGGCGCATCATCAGCGTCAGCGCCAGCAGCGCGGCGCCGAAGGCCAGGGCGGCGCCGATGGCGATGTCGCCCCACATGCCGGAAAGCGCCGGGTCGCTCGCCACCTCGGCGCCCAGCAGGATGCCGGAGGCGAGGATCGTGGGGATCGACATCAGCATGGAGATCTTGGCCGCCCCGTGCCGGTCGTAGCCGAGAAACCGCGCGCCGGTGATGCAGATCCCCGAGCGCGAGGTGCCCGGGATCAGCGCCACCGCCTGCCAGAGGCCCAGGATCACCGCGTCGCGCAGGGTCCAGTCGGTGTCCGCCTTGCGCTCCGCGCCCACCCGGTCGGCCCACCACAGGACCAGCCCGAAGAGCAGCATGGTCCAGCCGATCACGCTGGCCGAGCGCAGCGCCTCGTCAAGGCCGGTCACTTCGAGCGCGAGCCCGGCTATGATCACCGGCAGCGTGGCGATGAGCAGCAGGAAGGCCAGCCGCGAGCCGGGCGTGTCGATCCGGCCGGTCAGCATCCGGGGAATGCCCAGCAGCCCCACGCGCACGTCGGACCAGAAATACAGCACCACCGCGCCCAGCGTGCCGACATGGACCGCCACGTCGATGGCCTGGCCCTGGTCCGCCATGCCGGTAAGCTGGGGCAGCAGAATCAGGTGGCCGGAGCTCGAGATCGGCAGGAACTCGGTGATGCCCTGGATCAGGGCGACGAGGGCAAGGTGCAGGATCGGCATGATGGCTCCGAAAGACTGAATCGCCGGTCCGGTTGTAAACCCTTGCTCTGCCAAGGAAAGGCGCAAATTGATGCCGGACCGGACCTAAAAATGATCAAGTTTCGGCCGCGAGGTCTGGCCGACGGTCGCAAAAAACACATATAGGTAAGCCATACTGACTTTTATTTGCCGCGGCCGCCGTATATCCATGCGCGACCAAGGCGAAATCCCAGGAGTGCGGAATGGCCAAGCAGCCGATGCTCAAATTCGTGACCGTCGAGCGTGACATGCCGGAGAAGCGCGTGCCGGAACTGCGGCGCACGGATTTCCACGAGATCTACGCGGAATACGCCCACGCCAAGGCCGCCGAACAGGCCGGCCGGTGCAGCCAGTGCGGCGTGCCGTTCTGCCAGAGCCATTGCCCGCTGCACAACAACATCCCCGACTGGCTCAACCTCACGGCCAGCGGACGGCTGGAAGAGGCCTACGAGGTCAGCCAGGCCACCAACACCTTCCCCGAGATCTGCGGCCGCATCTGCCCGCAGGACCGGCTGTGCGAAGGCAATTGCGTGATCGAGCAATCGGGCCACGGCACGGTCACGATCGGCCAGATCGAGAAATACATCACCGACACCGCCTGGGAAGAAGGCTGGATCAAGCCGATCCAACCCGCGCGCGAACGGCCCGAGAGCGTCGGCATCATCGGCGCCGGCCCCGGCGGGCTGGCGGCGGCCGACATGCTGCGCCGGGCCGGCCTGCAGGTCACCGTCTACGACCGCCACGACCGGGCCGGCGGGCTGATGACCTACGGCATCCCCGGCTTCAAGCTGGAGAAGGAGGTGGTCATGCGCCGCAACCGCCAGCTCGAAGAGGGTGGCGTCGAATTCGTGCTGAACTGCAACGTGGGCGAGGACATCTCCTTCGACGCGATCCGCGGCAAGCATGACGCGGTGCTGATCGCCACCGGCGTCTACAAGAGCCGCGAGCTGCAGGGCCCGGGATCGGGCGCGCGGGGGATCGTCCGGGCGATCGACTACCTCACCGCGTCGAACCGCAAGAGTTTCGGCGACGAGGTCGAGGAATTCGAGGACGGCACGCTCAACGCCGAGGGCAAGCGCGTCGTGGTGATCGGCGGCGGCGACACGGCGATGGACTGCGTGCGCACCGCGATCCGGCAGGGCGCCACCTCGGTCAAGTGTCTCTACCGCCGGGACCGGGCGAACATGCCGGGCTCGCAGCGCGAGGTGACCAATGCCGAGGAAGAGGGCGTCGAGTTCGACTGGCTCACCCTGCCCAAGGGCTTCAAGGGCGACCCGGTCGAGGGCGTCATCGTCCAGAAGATGCGGCTGGGCCACCCCGATGCGAGCGGCCGGCAGACGCCGGAAGTGATCGAGGGCTCGGATTACACCGAACCCGCGGACCTGGTGATCAAGGCGCTGGGCTTCGAGCCGGAGGACCTGGTCGAGGACTGGGATGTCGGCGGGCTGGACGTGACCCGCTGGGGCACGGTGCGCGCGGAATACGGCACCGGCAGCACCACGCTCGACGGGGTCTTCGCGGTGGGCGACATCGTGCGCGGCGCGAGCCTTGTGGTCTGGGCGATCCGCGACGGCCGCGACGCCGCCGGCGCGATCCTGTCCTACTTGGGCGGCACGGCGCAGGTCGCGGCGGAATGAAAGTGACGGAAGACGCGTGACGCCGGGGAACCGGCGGGGCGCGAGACGGTATCACAATCGCGGGGCCGCGCGCCCCGCACGGAAAGGCGATCCGAGATGGCATCCGAAGTCGGCAGGAGCATGGACAGAAGCGGGGGGTGCCTGTGCGGCGCGGTCCGCCTGACCCTGCGCGACATGCCGGACCATTTCGGGGTCTGCCATTGCGAGATGTGCCGCCGCTGGACCGGCGTGGCGCTGTTTGCGGTCACCGTCCCGGCCGGCTCGCTCGATATCCAGGGGGCGGAGAACATCGCGACATTCCAGTCCTCCGCCTGGGCGTCGCGCAGCTTCTGCAGGCTCTGCGGGTCGAACCTCTGGTACCGCTATGACCCTGACGGCACGGGCGGCGGCGGATACGAGGTGCCGATCGGCCTGCTGGACGATGCGGACGGGCTGACGCTCGAGCGCGAAATTTTCATTGACGGCAAGCCCGACGGCTACGCGCTGACCGGGGATCATCAGCGCCTGACCCGGGCGGAGACGCTGGCGATCTACGCCCCCGATGCGGTGCCTGATGACGGGGAGGGCGCGGCATGAGCGAGACCCGGATCGGACGCTGCCTTTGCGGCGAAGTGCGGATCGAGACCGACGCCCTGTCGGACGAACTGACCGCCTGCCACTGCCTGCTCTGCACCCGCTGGGGCGGAGGCGTGCAATTCGGCATCGAGGCCGAGGCGGCGCGCGTCCATGTGACCGGCCCGGTCAAGACACACCGCTCCTCGAAACTGGCGGAGCGGGCCTGGTGCGACACCTGCGGCTCGCACCTCTGGTTCCGCTACGTCGAGGGGCCGGATGAAGGTTATTTCGAGCTTTGCCCCGGCATTTTCGACAATGCGGGCGATGCGACACTGACACTGGTGAACTACGCCGACCAGGCACCCGATGGCTGGAGCCTCGGCGGCACGCCCCGGCGGATCACCAAGGACGAATACGAACGGACCCACGCGTTCCTGAGCGAAGGAGAAACGCCATGACCAAGCACGACCAGACCTGGGCCGCGGCGGAGGAGACGAAGCGCAAGTGGATGGCCGAGCACGGCCTCTACCGTGAAGAGGACGAGCATTCCTCCTGCGGCGTCGGCCTCGTGGTCAACATCGACGGCAAGGCGACGCGCAAGGTGGTCGAGAACGGCATCGACGCGCTCAAGGCCGTGTGGCACCGCGGCGCGGTCGACGCCGATGGCAAGACCGGCGACGGCGCGGGCATCCACGTGCAGATCCCGGTCCCCTTCTTCTACGACCAGATCCGCCGCACCGGCCACGAGCCGCGCGAGGACGAGCTGATCGCCGTCGGCCAGGTCTTCCTGCCGCGCACCAACTTTGCCGCGCAGGAGACCTGCCGGACCATCGTGGAAACCGAGGTCCTGCGCATGGGCTATTACATCTACGGCTGGCGCCACGTGCCGGTGAACGTGGATTGCCTGGGCGAAAAGGCCAACGCCACCCGGCCGGAGATCGAGCAGATCCTGATCTCCAACGCCAAGGGCGTGGACGAGGAAACCTTCGAGCGCGAGCTCTACGTGATCCGCCGCCGGATCGAGAAGGCGGCCGCCGCGGCCGGGGTGGGCACGCTCTACCTTGCCTCGCTGTCGTGCCGGTCGATCATCTACAAGGGCATGATGCTGGCCGAGCAGGTGGCGGAGTTCTATCCCGACCTGCTGGACGAGCGGTTCGAGAGCGCCTTTGCCATCTACCACCAGCGCTATTCCACCAACACCTTCCCCCAGTGGTGGCTGGCGCAGCCCTTCCGGATGCTTGCCCATAACGGCGAGATCAACACCCTCAAGGGCAACATGAACTGGATGAAGAGCCACGAGATCCGCATGGCCTCGGGCACGTTCGGAGAGCTGGCCGAGGACATCAAGCCGATCGTTCCCTCGGGGTCGTCGGACTCTGCCGCGCTCGACTCCGTGTTCGAGGTGCTGGTCCGCGCGGGCCGCTCCGCGCCCATGGCCAAGACGATGCTGGTGCCCGAATCGTGGTCCAAGCAGGCGGTCGAGCTGCCCGAGGCGTGGCGCGACATGTATTCCTACTGCAACTCGGTGATGGAGCCCTGGGACGGTCCCGCGGCGCTGGCCATGACCGATGGTCGCTGGGTCTGCGGCGGGCTCGACCGGAACGGCCTGCGCCCCATGCGCTACGTGGTGACCGGCGACGGCATGCTGATCGCCGGGTCCGAGACCGGCATGGTCCCGATCAACGAATCCACCGTCCGGGAGAAGGGCGCGCTGGGCCCGGGCCAGATGATCGCCGTCGACATGCAGGAGGGCCTGCTGTTCCACGACGTGGAAATCAAGGACAAGCTCGCCGCCGCCCAGCCCTTCGGCGAATGGGTCGGCAAGATCAACGATCTCGACGACGAGCTGGCCAAGGTGACGGAGCACCCGCTCTTCGAGGGCGCAGAGCTGCGCCAGCGCCAGATCGCCGCGGGCTACACGATGGAAGAGCTGGAATCGGTGCTCTCGCCCATGGCGGAGGACGGCAAGGAGATGATCGCGTCGATGGGCGACGACACGCCCTCGGCCGTCCTGTCCAAGAAGTACCGGCCGCTGTCGCATTACTTCCGCCAGAACTTCAGCCAGGTGACCAACCCGCCGATCGACTCGCTTCGTGAATTCCGGGTGATGTCGCTCAAGACCCGGTTCGGCAACCTGAAGAACGTGCTCGACGAAAGCTCTGCCCAGACCGAGATCCTCGTGCTGGAAAGCCCCTTCGTCGGCAACGCGCAATGGGACGAGCTGCAGCGCAACTTCAACGCCGACCTGGTGGAGATCGACTGCACCTTCCCCTCGGGCGCCGGTGAGGGCGCGCTACAGGAAGGGCTGGCGCGCATCCGGGCCGAGGCCGAGGATGCGGTGCGCTCCGGCGCGGGCCACGTGGCGCTGACCGACCAGCATTCGGGGCCGGACAAGGTCGCCATGCCGATGATCCTTGCCACCAGCGCGGTGCACAGCCACCTGACGCGCAAGGGGCTGCGGACCTTCTGTTCGCTGGGCGTGCGCTCGGCCGAATGCATCGACCCGCATTACTTTGCCGTGCTGATCTCGGCCGGGGCAACGGTGGTCAATGCCTACCTTGCCGAGGATTCCATCGCCGACCGCATCCGCCGCGGCCTGCTGGAGGGCACGCTGACCGAGAACGTCGCGCGCTATCGCCAGGCGATCGATGCCGGCCTGCTCAAGATCATGTCCAAGATGGGCATCTCGGTGATCTCCTCCTATCGCGGGGGCCTGAACTTCGAGGCCGTGGGCCTGAGCCGGGCCATGTGCGCGGAGTATTTCCCGGGCCTGCTGAGCCGCATTTCCGGCATCGGCATCCACGGCGTGCAGCGCAAGGCCGAGGAAATCCACGCCCGCGGCTTCCTGTCGGGCCAGGACGTGCTGCCGATCGGCGGGTTCTACAAGGCGCGCCGCGCCGGCGAGACCCACGCCTGGGAAGCGCAGACGATGCACATGATGCAGGCGGCCTGCAACAAGGCCTCCTACGAGCTGTGGAAGCAGTATTCGGCCCGGATGCAGGCCAACCCGCCGACGCATCTGCGCGACCTGCTGGCGATCAAGCCGCTGGGCACCGCGATCCCGCTGGAAGAGGTGGAAAGCATCACCGCGATCCGCAAGCGCTTCGTCACGCCGGGCATGTCGCTGGGGGCGCTGTCGCCCGAGGCGCACAAGACGCTCAACGTCGCGATGAACCGCATCGGCGCCAAGTCCGACTCGGGCGAGGGTGGCGAGGATCCGGCGCATTTCGTGCCCGAGCCCAACGGCGACAACCCGAGCGCCAAGATCAAGCAGGTGGCCTCCGGCCGCTTCGGGGTCACGGCGGAATACCTCAACCAGTGCGAAGAACTTGAAATCAAGGTGGCCCAGGGTGCCAAGCCCGGCGAGGGCGGGCAGCTGCCCGGCATGAAGGTCACCGACCTGATCGCGCGGCTGCGCCATTCGACCAAGGGCGTGACCCTGATCTCGCCGCCGCCGCACCACGACATCTATTCCATCGAGGACCTCGCGCAGCTGATCTACGACCTCAAGCAGATCAACCCGCGCGCCAAGGTGACGGTCAAGCTGGTGTCGTCCTCGGGCGTGGGCACCATCGCGGCGGGCGTCGCCAAGGCCAAGGCCGACGTGATCCTGATCTCTGGCCATAACGGCGGCACCGGGGCCTCGCCCGCCACCTCCATCAAATACGCGGGCCTCCCGTGGGAGATGGGGCTGAGCGAGGCGCACCAGGTGCTGTCGATGAACCACCTGCGCGACCGCATCACCCTGCGGACGGATGGCGGGCTGCGGACGGGGCGCGACATCGTCATGGCGGCGATGATGGGGGCCGAGGAATACGGCATCGGCACCGCCGCGCTGATCGCCATGGGCTGCATCATGGTCCGCCAGTGCCAGTCCAACACCTGCCCGGTGGGCGTCTGCACCCAGGATGAAAGCCTGCGGGCCAAGTTCACCGGCAACGCCGACAAGGTGGTGAACCTGATCACCTTCTACGCCCAGGAGGTGCGCGAAGTGCTCGCCTCCATCGGGGCGCGGTCGCTCGACGAGGTGATCGGCCGGGCCGACCTGCTGAGCCAGGTCAGCCGCGGGGCGGAGCACCTGGACGACCTGGACCTCAACCCGCTGCTGATCACCGTCGACGGCGCGGACCGGGTCACCTACGACCGGCTGAAACCGCGCCAGGCCGTGGACGACACGCTCGACGCGGAAATCGTGCGCGATGCCGAACGCTTCCTGCAGGACGGCGAGAAGATGCAGCTCTCCTACGCGGTGCAGAACACGCACCGGACGGTGGGCACGCGGACCTCGAGCCATATCGTGCGCAACTTCGGCATGAACAACGCGCTTCAGCCGAACCACCTGACGGTCAAGCTGACCGGGTCGGCCGGGCAATCGCTGGGCGCCTTCGCGGCCCCGGGGCTGAAGCTCGAGGTGTCGGGCGATGCCAACGACTACGTGGGCAAGGGGCTGTCGGGCGGCATGATCGTCGTGCGTCCGCCCATGGCCTCGCCGCTGGTGGCCGCGGACAACACGATCATCGGCAACACGGTGCTTTACGGCGCGACCGGCGGCTATCTCTTCGCCGCGGGCCGGGCGGGCGAGCGCTTTGCCGTGCGCAACTCGGGCGCGCACGTGGTGGTCGAGGGCTGCGGGTCGAACGGCTGCGAGTACATGACCGGCGGCATGGCGGTGATCCTCGGGCCGGTGGGCGCGAACTTCGGTGCCGGGATGACCGGGGGCATGGCCTATCTCTACGACCCGGAAGGACAGGCCTCGAAGATGCTCAACACCGAGACGCTGGTGACCTGCCCGGTGACCTCGGACCACTGGATGGGCGAGCTGGAGGCGCTGATCCGCCGCCACATCGACGAGACCGGCAGCCGCCGCGCGCTCGACATCCTGCAGCACTGGGACAGCGAGCAGGGCAACTTCCTGCAGGTCTGCCCGAAGGAGATGCTGGACAAGATCCCGCACCCGCTGGGGATCGAGGAACAGGCGGTTCCGGCGGAATAATCCGCGGTCCGACAACAGGCAAAGGCGCGTCCCCCGGGGCGCGCCTTTTTTCATGGCGTCACGGCCGGTAGGCGCGGGGCGAGCGGCCGAGCATCCGGCGGAACATGGTGGTGAAGGCGGCGGGGCTCTCGTAGCCCAGGTCCAGCGCCACCGTGGTCACCGTTTCGCCCGCGATGAGCCGGGGCAGGGCGGCGAAGACGCAGGCCTGCTGCCGCCAGCGGTCGAGGCCCAGCCCCGTCTCCTGCCGGAAATGCCGGCTGAGGCTGCGGCGGCTCATGCCCGCGCGGTCCGCCCATTGGTCGAGCGGGGTGCGCGCGTCGGGGGCGGCGAGGAAATCGCGGCAGAGGCGCAGCAGCCGCGGATCGGCGGGCAGGGGCAGGGCCAGCGGCTGTTCCGGCAGACGGGGTATGTCCTGCAGCAGCAGGTCCGCGACCAGCCGGTGGCGCGGCCCATGGGGCGTGCCCGACAGCGCCACGGCATCCACCACCAGCGCGCGCACCAGCGGCGTCATCTCCAGCACCTTCGGCGTCGGCGCCTGCGGACCGATATCGCCGGGCCGCACGTAGACCGAGCGCATTCGCACCGGCCCCAGCATGTCCACCGAGTGCTCGCAGCCCGCGGGGATCCACAGCGCCAGCTCCGGCGGCACGATCCAGCGCCCGGCATCGGTGGCCACCAGCACCACCCCGCTCAGCGCGTGGAGCAGCTGGTGCCGGTCGTGGGAGTGACGCTCGATCCGGATGCCGGGCGGATAATCTGTGCCGATGGCGTGAACCGGGCCCTGTGCGGCGCGGATGCGGTCGAGGTTCTGCGAGACGAAGGAGGGCGGGTCGGCGGACATGGGGGTTTCCCGGCAGGCAGGGCGGGCGCAACTTTGGCCCGATCGCGAAAGTGATTGTCCAAACCACGATAGAGCGCCGCGGCCCGTCGCGCTATCCCGTCGGTGAAGGAGAAGACGCGTGACCCATACAACTTATGCCCCCGGCTCCGCCCCCGAAGCCGCCACCGCGGCCACCGCGGCGCAGCCCGCCCCCGCCGGCCATGACGGGCTGACCGACCGCACGACCTACGCGATCCTGCTGTCGATCAGCCTGTGTCACATGCTCAACGACGTGATGCAGTCGCTGCTGGCGGCGATCTACCCGATGCTGAAGACCGAGTTCACGCTCGACTTCTGGCAGATCGGCATGCTGACCTTCTGCTTCCAGGTCACCGCGTCGCTGCTGCAGCCGGTCGTGGGCATGGTCACCGACAAGAAGCCGATGCCCTATTCGCTGCCCGTCGGCATGGCCTCGACCATGTGCGGGCTGGTGCTGCTGGCCTGGGCGCCGAGCTATGCGCTGCTGATCACGGGCGCGGCGCTCATCGGCATCGGCTCGTCGATCTTCCACCCGGAGGCGTCGCGCGTCACCCGCGCGGCCTCGGGCGGGCGCTACGGCTTCGCGCAGTCGGTGTTCCAGGTGGGCGGCAATTTCGGCTCATCCTTGGGGCCGCTGCTGGCCGCCTTCGTCGTCGTGCCCTGGGGGCGGGGCAGCGTGGCGTGGTTCGCGCTGATCGCACTGGTCGGCATGATGATCCTCAGTGCCGTCAGCCGCTGGCACAGCCGGGCCAGCAAGGTCGCGGCGAAACGCAAGGTCATGGGCGGCACCAGCCTGCCGCGGGGCCGGGTGATGCTGGCGCTCGCCGTGCTGATCGCGCTGATCTTTTCCAAGCATATCTACATGGCCGGGATGACCAGCTATTACACGTTCTTCGTCATCGAACGCTTCGGCCTCAGCACGCAGGCGGCGCAGCAGATGCTGTTCCTCTTCCTCGGGGCGGCGGCGCTGGGAACGGTAATCGGCGGGCCCATCGGGGACCGGATCGGGCGGCGCACGGTGATCTGGGTGTCGATCCTCGGCGTGCTGCCCTTCACCCTGATGCTGCCCTTCGCCTCGCTGTTCTGGACCGGGGTGCTGACGGTGATCATCGGTGTCGTGCTGGCGTCGGCCTTTCCGGCCATCGTGGTCTTCGGGCAGGAGCTGCTGCCGGGCCGCGTGGGCATGGTGGCGGGTCTGTTCTTCGGTCTGGCCTTCGGGGTGGCGGGGATCGGCGCCGCTGTCCTGGGGCTGATGGCGGACGCCATGGGCATCCGCGCGGTGATGATCCTCTGCGGGTTCCTGCCGGTTCTGGGGGTGCTGACGGTGCTGTTGCCCAGCCGCCGCGACATGGCGGGCTGAGCCGGATTTCCGGATGTCATGGCGCGCCCGGGCGGATAGAGTGCCGCCATGGCGAAGCAGGCATCTCGCAAGACGGAACCACAGGTGACACGGGGCGGAGCGCGGCGGCGTGTCCGTCCCGTCCGATTCGTCCTGCGCTGGTCCCTGCGCGGGCTGCTGGCGCTGGTGGTGCTGGCCCTGCTGGCGATCGGCGGCTACGCGGTCTTCAACCCGCCGACCACGCCCTACATGATGCAGGAGGCCCGGCGGCTGGGCGGCATCACCCAGGACTGGACCCCGATGGAAGAGATCGCGCCGGTCATGGCGCGCTCGGTCGTGGCGGCGGAGGATGCGAATTTCTGCAACCACTGGGGCTTCGACATGGAGGCGATCCGCAAGGCGCTGGCCTCGGGCGGCCGGCGCGGGGCCTCCACGATCTCGCAGCAGGTGGTGAAGAACGTCTATCTCTGGCAGGACCGCTCCTGGCTGCGCAAGGCGCTGGAGGCCGTGCTGACCCCGGGGGTGGAGGCGATCTGGTCCAAGCGCCGCATCCTCGAGGTCTATCTGAACGTCGCGGAATTCGACGAGGGCGTCTTTGGCGTGGACGCCGCCGCGCGGCACTACTTCGGCGTGTCCCCCGCAGATCTGAGCGGAACCCAGGCGGCGCGGCTGGCGGCGATCCTGCCCGATCCCAAGGACCGCTCGGCCGCCGACCCCTCGGGCTTTGTCCAGCGGCGCGCGGCCTCGATCCGGGACGGGGCGGCGACCATCCGCGCCGACGGCAGGGCGGCCTGTTTCGAGGATTGAACAGGCCCCGCGCGAGGGTCTATGCAAGGGCGTCCCTGACCCAGCACCGGAGCCTTCCGCATGGCGCGTCTCTATCACGTTCCGCTTTCTCCCTTCTGCCGCAAGGTGCGGCTGAGCCTCGCGGAGAAGCGGATCGAATGCGAGCTGGTGGAGGAACGCTACTGGGAGCAGGAGGCCGATTTCCTGCGCCGCAACCCCGCCGGCAAGGTCCCGGTGCTCAAGCTCGACGGCAAGACCATGGCCGAGAGCGCGGCGATCTGCGAATATATCGAGGAAGCCTATCCCGAGCCCTCGCTGATGCCCGCCGACCGCGATTCCCGATACGAAGTGCGGCGGCTGGTGGCCTGGTTCGACGACAAGTTCCACCACGAGGTGACGTCGAAACTGCTCTACGAGCGGGTGAACAAGAAGGTCATGGGCCGCGGCTTTCCCGATAGCGGCAACGTCAAGGCCGGGGCCAAGGCGATCAAGTATCACCTCGATTACATGACCTGGCTGCTGGACCACCGGCGCTGGCTGGCAGGCGACGTGATGACGCTGGCGGATTTCGCCGCGGCGGCGCATCTCTCGTCGCTCGACTACATCTCGGACGTGGACTGGAACCGGAGCCAGGTGGTCAAGGACTGGTACGCCACGATCAAGTCGCGCCCGGCCTTCCGCAACATCCTGTCGGACCAGATCCCCGGCTTTCCGCCGCCGCGGCATTATGCCGACCTCGATTTCTGATCCCGGCCGGGGCAGGGGGGCTGTCTGCCCCCCTCGGCCTGCGGCCTCACCCCCCGACCATATTTATGGACCGAAGAAGCGGGGGGCGGTCCCGTGCTGAAGGCGGCGCTGCAGAACCGGGCGGTCGAGGAAGGGTTCGACCTGTGCCGGGTGTGCCGGCCGGGGGACATCCCCCAGGTGCCGGCGCGGCTGGGCGATTTCCTCGAGCGCGGGCGGCACGGGCAGATGGACTGGCTGGAGGCGCGCGCGAGCTGGCGCGGCGATCCCCGGGTGCTGTGGCCCGAGGCACGGTCGGTCATCATGCTGGCCGAGAGCTATACGCCCGAACACGACCCGCTGGCGGTGCTGGAGCGGCCGGACCGGGCGGCGATCTCCGTCTACGCGCAGAACCGCGATTACCACGACACGGTGAAGAAACGGCTGAAGCGGCTGGCCCGCTGGCTGCTGGAGGAGGCGGGGCGCGCCGGTCACGAGGGGGCGGAGGTCAAGGTTTTCGTCGATACCGCGCCGGTGGCGGAGAAGCCGCTGGGGGAAGCCGCGGGGCTGGGCTGGCAGGGCAAGCATACCAACCTGTTGAGCCGGGACCTGGGCAACTGGTTCTTCATCGGCTCGGTCTTCACCACGCTGGGTCTGGAGCCGGATTCGCCCGAGACCGATCATTGCGGGTCCTGCCGGGCCTGTCTGGATGCCTGCCCGACCGATGCCTTCCCGGCGCCCTACCAGCTGGATGCGCGGCGCTGCATCTCCTACCTCACGATCGAGCATCGCGGCCCGGTCCCGGTGGAGCTGCGGGAAAAGATGGGCAACCGGATCTACGGCTGCGACGATTGCCTCGCCGTCTGCCCGTGGAACAAGTTCGCCGTCGAGGCACGGGAGATGAAGTATCGCGCGCGCGAGGACCTGGTGGCGCCGAGGCTGGCGGATCTGGCGCGGCTCGACGATGCGGGGTTCCGGGCGATGTTCTCGGGCTCTCCGATCAAGCGGATCGGGCGCGACCGCTTTGTGCGCAACGTGCTCTACGCGGTGGGCAATTCCGGTGACGCGGCGCTCCTGCCGGTGGCGCGGGATCTGACGGGGGATGCCGATCCGGTCGTGGCGGAGGCCGCAGGCTGGGCCGTCGCCCGGCTGGGCGGCTGAGGGGGGCGCGCGATGGCCTACCTGCTGGGGGTGGATACCGGCGGCACCTATACCGACGCGGTGATCCTGCGCGACGAGGAGGCCGTGGTGGCGCGGGCCAAGCGGCTGACCACCCGGCACGACCTGGCCGAAGGGATCGGCGCGGCGGTGGCGGCGGTGCTGGAGGCGTCCGGCATCGCGGCGGGCGAGATCGGCATGGCCTCGCTGTCGACCACGCTGGCAACGAACGCGCTGGTCGAGGGCCAGGGCGGGCGCGCGGCGCTGGTGGCCGTGGGCTTCCGCGAGGCGGATTTGCAGGCGCAGGGGCTGGCCGCGGCGCTGGCGGGCGATCCGCTGCTGATCCTGCCCGGCGGGCACGACCATGCGGGGGAGGCGGCGGAGGCGCTGGACATGGCGGCGCTGGAGGGCTGGCTGGCGGAGATCGGCGGCGTGGCGGGGTTCGCCGTGGCAGGGCGCTTTGCCGTGCGCAACCCGGCGCATGAGCTGGCGGTGGCGGAGCGGTTGCGGGCGCTGACCGGCCGGCCGGTGAGCCTGTCGCACCAGCTGTCGGCGAAGCTCAACGGGCCGAAGCGGGCGCTGACGGCACTGCTCAACGCGCGGCTGATCGGCATGGTCGAGCGGCTGATCGGGCGGGCGGAGGAGGGGCTGCGTGCCCTCGGGATCGCGGCGCCGCTGATGGTGGTGAGGGGCGACGGGGCGCTGATCCCGGCCGCGATGGCGCGGGAGCGGCCGATCGAGACGATCCTGTCGGGCCCGGCCGCCTCTCTCGTGGGGGCGCGCTGGCTGACGGGGGCCGAGGATGCGCTGGTCTCCGACATCGGCGGGACGACGACGGACGTGGCGGTCCTGCGCGGCGGGCGGCCGGCGATCGACCCGGAGGGCGCCCGCGTCGGCGGGTTCCGCACCATGGTGGAGGCGGTCGCCATGCGCACCTACGGGCTGGGCGGCGACAGCGAGGTGCATCCCGTGCTGGACGGGCTGGCGGGGGGCGTGCGGCTGGGCCCGCGGCGGCTGGTGCCGGTCAGCCTGATCGCCACCGAGGCGCCGGAGGTGGTGCTGCAGGCGCTGGAGGCGCAGGCCCGCCGCGCCGTCGCGATGGAGCATGACGGGCGGTTCCTGCGGCCGGTGGCCGACATGTCGCCGGACGGGCTGACGGAGCGCGAGGCGGCCCTGCTTGCCCGGATCGACGGGGTCCAGCCCGTGGGCGCCGTGCTGCGGGACCGGCGCGAACTGGCGGCGCTGGAGCGGCTGGTGGCGCGGGGGCTGGTGCAGGTGGCGGGGGTGACCCCCTCGGACGCGGCGCATGTGCTGGGCGCGCTCGACGCCTGGGACGGGGCGGCGGCGACGCTGGCGCTGGGGCTCATGGCGCGGCGCCGGGTGGGCCATGGCGGGCGGCTGGCCGCGGGGCCGGAGGCGCTGGCACAGATGATCGTGGACCGGCTGCGCCATCAGACCGAGGAGATCCTGATGGAATGCGCCCTGGCCGAGGATGGCGGTTTCGACGCGGCGCCGGGGGATCTGGCGCGGCACGAGCTCATGCGGCGCGGGCTGGGTGGGCGCGAGGGGATCGTGACCCTGCGTGCGGGGCTCGGCTGGCCCGTGGTGGGGCTGGGGGCCTCGGCCGGCTATTACTACCCGCCCTTGGGCGACCGGCTGGAGACCCGGATCGTGCTGCCCGGCGATGCCGGCGTCGCCAACGCGATCGGTGCGGTGGTGGGGCGCGTGACGATCCGGCGGCAGGGGACGCTGACCGTTCCGGCTCCGGGATGTTTCCGCCTACACCTGGCCGGGGGGACGGAGGATTTCGCCACCGAGACCGCGGCGCTGCAGCGGCTGGAAGAGGCGCTGCAGGGCGAGGTGGCAGAGGCGGCGGAGGCGGCCGGGGCCGTGGCGCCGCGGATCACCACCCGGCTGGAGGCGCGGCGGGCCGAGGTCGAGGGGCAGGAGGTGCTGATCGAGGCGGAGATGATTGCCGAGGCCGTGGGCCGGGCGCGGGTCTCGACGCCTCAGCCGTCGGAGGGCAGGGGCCGCGAGGGCACCCAGGCATAGCCTTCGGCATCGAGGATCACCGCCTCGCGCAGGCCGTGCGGCTTGTCGGCGGGCGGGGCCAGGACATGCGCGCCGGGGTGACGGGCGGCCCGGGCCACCGCCTGGTCGGGATCGGTGTCGTAGAGCCGCAGTTCGATTCCGGTCCCGCGCGGCGGGGTTTCCGGCAGCAGGGCGTGCAGGGGATGGGTCGCGAAGGTGCCGTCGGCATGCAGCTGGAAGACCTGCCCGCCGTAGCGCATGATGGCGAAATCCGCGCTGGGCTGGTGGGCTTTCATGCCGAAGAGGTCGGACAGGAAGGCCACCTCGGCCGCCACGTCGCGCACCAGCAGGTTCAGCCCGATGCCGCGCAGCGACGCGCCGAAAGCCGTCGGGGTGACGCTGTCGTAATCCATCGCGGGCTGCCTTTCCGTCACCTGTCGCGCCAGCTTGATCCGGCCCCTGCCGCGTGTCAATTTCGGCCATGACCCTGCCCCGACCCGGAAAACAGAGTGTTCAGCGCCGTCCCCGCCTTGCGGGAGCGGTGTCTCTGGTCTTTTCCGATGGCCGTGATAAGCAGGACCGACACAGGAGGTGACATGCAGCGTGCCGAAACGGAATTGAAGGTGGTCAGCCCGGATGTGCCCGAGGCGGAATTCTTCACCGACCCGGACGCGGCGGTGGCCCGGCTGGAAGAGCTCTATCGCATCGGCACCGACTTCCTCTGCTCGCGGTTCCAGACCGCGCTGGCCGAGGGGCATCCCGGGGTCCGGTTCCGTGCCTTCTATCCCGAGATCAGGCTGGCCACGTCCAGCTATGCCCATGTGGACAGCCGGCTGAGCTTTGGCCATGTCTCGGCCCCGGGGGTTCATGCGACCTCGGTCACCCGGCCCGACCTGTTCGGCAATTACCTGCGCCAGCAGCTGCGGCTGCTGATCCAGAACCATGACGTGCCGGTGCGGATCGGCCTGTCCTCGACGCCGATCCCGGTGCATTTCGCCGTAGCCAGCGACGAGACGGTGACCGTGCCGCAGGAGGGTGCGGCGAACTTCACCCTGCGCGACGTGTTCGACGTGCCTGACCTGTCGACCACCAACGACGACATCGTCAACGGCACCGCGAAGCCGGCGCCCGACGGGGCCGAGCCGCTGGCGCCCTTCACCGCGCAGCGGGTGGATTACTCGCTCGCGCGGCTGGCGCATTACACCGCGACGGACCCGTCGCATTTCCAGAACTACGTGCTGTTCACCAACTACCAGTTCTACGTCTCGGAATTCGAGGCCTATGCCCGGGCCAAGCTGGCCGATCCCGAGAGCGGCTACACCTCCTTCGTCTCCACCGGCAACGTGGAGATCACGGGCCCCGACGAGGTGATCGCGCCCACGGTGAAGATGCCGCAGATGCCCACCTACCACCTCAAGCGCGAGGACGGGTCGGGCATCACGCTGGTCAATATCGGGGTGGGGCCGTCCAACGCCAAGACCGCGACCGACCACATCGCCGTGCTGCGGCCCCATGCCTGGATCATGGTCGGCCATTGCGCAGGGCTGCGGAACACCCAGGCGCTGGGGGATTTCGTGCTGGCCCATGCCTATCTGCGCGAGGACCGGGTGCTGGACAACGACCTGCCGGTCTGGGTGCCGATCCCGGCGCTGGCCGAGATCCAGGTGGCGCTCGAGGACGCGGTGGAGGAAGAGACCCAGCTCGAGGGTTACGACCTCAAGCGGGTGATGCGCACCGGCACCGTGGCCAGCGTGGACAATCGCAACTGGGAACTGCGCGACCAGTCCGGCCCGGTTCACCGCCTGTCGCTGTCGCGCTCCATCGCGCTCGACATGGAAAGCGCCACGATCGCGGCCAACGGGTATCGCTTCCGGGTGCCCTACGGCACGCTGCTCTGCGTGAGCGACAAGCCGCTGCACGGGGAATTGAAGCTTCCGGGCATGGCCTCGGATTTCTACAAGACGCAGGTGGCGCGGCACCTGATGATCGGCATCCGCGCGATGGAACACCTGCGCACCATGCCACTGGAGCGGATCCACAGCCGCAAGCTGCGCAGCTTCGAGGAGACGGCATTTCTCTAGACCCAGGGTGGGAAAAGAAGCACAAAATGCATGTTTTTATGGCCAGAGTGCCCACAATTCGTTGTGTTGCCCCGCCACATTAAGTAAAACACGCGCAATGAGCCCCTAGGAACGGGCAGTGAAGGGAGACCAGAAAATGGCAAAACCGATGACAAAGACTCAGCTCGTCGCCGCACTGGCCGAGGAAATGGGCTCGGACAAGAAATCCGCGACCACGGCCCTCGACGCGGTCTGCGATATCATCACCCGCGAAGTCGCCGGCGGCGGCGCGGTGACCCTGCCGGGCGTCGGCAAGATCTACTGCCGCGAACGCCCCGAGCGCATGGTGCGGAACCCCGCCACCGGCGAACAGTTCAAGAAAGATGCCGACAAGGTGGTCAAGATGACCATTGCGAAGGCGCTCAAGGACAAGGTGAACGGCTAAGCCGTCACCGTTCCTGTCGGGCCGGGCCGTCCCTCTGGGGCGGCCTTTTTCTTTGCGGGGATCCTCCGCCCGCCCTCCTGCGTTGGGCCGCAGAAGAAAGGAGGCCCTCATGGCGGAATATGACAGGAATACCGGCGAACCCTGGACCAAGGACGACGTGGATCAGCTGCGCCAGCTCGCGGCGGAGAATACGCCCACCCGGGTGATCGGGCTCAAGCTCGGCCGGACCGAAGACGCGGTGCAGAGCAAGGCGTCGGCCGAGGGCATCAGCCTGAAACCGGTGAACCAGAGCCCGTACAACCGCGGCTAGGCCGGCGCTCGACGAAAAAAGGGGTCGCCCGATGGCGACCCCAGGTCGAGGGAGGTTCGATGTGCCGAAGTGGCCTACCAGTCGGTCGGGCCCTTTTCGGCGAATGCATGGACCAGGAAGTCGATGAAGGCGCGCACCTTGGGCTGGGTGAACCGGCCCGGTGGGTAGACCGCGTAGATGCCCTGCGTCTCCACCGGCAGATCGGGGATCGCGTCGACCACCAGCCCCTTCTCCATTGCGTCGGCGTAGAGGAAGGAGGGCAGGTAGGCGATGCCCAGCCCGGCGATGCAGGCGTTCAGTAGCGACTGCCCGTCATTGACCGACAGCCAGCCGGCGGTGCGCACCTGGCGCTTCTCGCCCGAGGGGGCGGTGACCTTCCAGACATTGCCCGAGGACTGGTTGGAATAATGCAGCAGCTTGTGCTCGTTCAGGTCGTCGATCTTGGTGGGTCGGCCGAACTTTTCGAAATAGGCCGGGCTGGCGATCATCCGCTTGGTGGTCTCGGTCAGCTTGCGGGCCCGCAGCGTGGAATCCTCCAGCTCGCCGATCCGCACGGCCATGTCGAACCCTTCCGAGATCAGCTCGACGAAGCGGTTGTTCAGCACCATGTTGACGGTGATGTCCGGGAACTCGGCCAGGAACTCGCCCAGCACCGGGCTCAGATGATTGACGCCGAAATCCGTCGCGACCGAGATGCGCAGCAGCCCCGAGGGCGCCGATTGCATCGAGGTGACGAGCGCATCCGCCTCGCCGGCATCGTTCAACACGCGGCGGGCGCGGTCGTAATAGGCCAGCCCGATCTCGGTCGGCGACACGCGGCGGGTCGTCCGGTTCAGCAGACGGGCCCCCAGCCGTGCCTCGAGCGAGGAGACATGCTTTGACACGGCGGACTTGGAAATCCCCATCTTCTTCGCGGCGTCGGTGAATCCACCCTGATCCACCACGGTGGCGAAGGCTTCCATTTCCGTCAGACGATCCATACTCGATACCTCTGCTTTCGTTCCGTCGAGGTATCGCGGTCAATTCAGGCAGGAATTGGACGTGAGGCGGACAATATAAGGGATTTCTCCGGCACTGGTGAGTATCGGGAAACGTGGAAACAGTGCGGTGCCGCGCCGGGGCCCTCAGCCCCGGCGGCGGCGCATGGCCTGGCGGAACTCGGACAGGCGGAAGGCGCCGATCAGGTGACCCGCGAGGAAATAGGCGACGGTGCCCAGCACGATCAGGACAAGCAGCGCCAGGTAACGCCAGTAGGGCATGCCGAGGAACGGCATCAGCAGGACCGCCAGCCCCCAGAGCACCACGCCCAGGATCGCCGAGGCCAGGCAGATGCGCCACAGCCGCCGGCGCAGCCGCTCGTCGAAGCGCACCATCTCGCCCATCGGCCGGGTGCCGGCGTAGAACATCGCCACCATGGCCCAGGCGGCGACGGAGGTGGCGATGGCGGGGGCGATCCAGCCGATCACCGGCGCCAGCCCGACCGCGAGCACCGCGTTCACCGCCATCGACCAGAGCGCGTAGCGGAAGGGGGTCTTCGTGTCCTCGCGCGCGAAGAAGAGTGGCTGCAGCACCTTCTGCAGCACGAAGGCCGGCAGGCCCAGCCCGTAGATCGCCACCGCGATGCCGATCGCCGCGGCGTCGTCCGCCCCGGTGGCGCCGCGTTCGAACAGCACCGAGGTCAGCGGCAGCGGGATCACCACCAGAGCCACGGCGCAGGGCAGGGTGAGCGACAGCGCGATCTCTGAGGCGCGGGAGAAGGCCGCGCGCGAGCCCTCGGTATCCTCGGCCTTGAGCCGGCGCGACAGGTCGGGCAGCAGCACGATGCCCACGGCGATCCCGATCACCCCCAGCGGCAGCTGGTAGAGCCGGTCCGCGGCATAGAGCCAGCCCACCGCATCGGGGAATTGCGACGCCACCTGCTGACCCACCAGCAGGTTGACCTGCATCACCCCTCCGGCCAGCGCGGCAGGCACGGCGATGCGGACCAGGTGCTTCATCTCGGGCGTCCAGCGGGGCCGGCCGGGCCGCACCCGGATGCCGGCGCGCCCGGCGGCGATCCAGACCAGCGCCAGCTGCGCCACGCCGGCCACCGGAACCGCCCAGACCAGCGCCACCACGACCGGCCCCTCCAGCATCGCGGCGCCGACCATGGCGGCGATCACGAAGACGTTCAGGATCACCGGCGCGGCGGCCGCCGCGGCGAACCGTCCGGCCGCGTTCAGCGCGCCGGACAGCAGCGCGGCCAGCGAGACGAAGAAGATGTAGGGAAACAGCACCCGCCCGAAATCGATCGTCATGTCGAAGCGCGCATCGCCGGCAAAACCGCCCGCCGTCGCCCAGACCAGCGCCGGCATGAAGATCATGGCCAGGGCCGAAAGCGCCAGCAGCACGAAGGCCAGCCCGCTCAGCGCCTGCGAGGCAAAGCCCATCGGGTTGTCATCCGCCTCCAGCCGCTTGGAGAACATCGGCACGAAGGCCGCGTTGAACGCCCCCTCGGCAAAGAACCGGCGAAACATGTTGGGCAGGCGGAAGGCGGCGACGAAGGCATCCATCACCGGCCCCGGCCCGATATAGGCGAGGATGATGATCTCGCGCGCGAACCCCAGGACGCGCGACAGGAGCGTCCACACCCCCACCGTCAGGACGCCCGTCAGCAGACGTACCGGCTTCATCGATTGCTCCCGATCGGGGGGAGGGTCATTCCCGCGCCCTCTCCGCCCCGCGCGCGATGGCCTCGCGCAGACGTTTCTCCAGCGAGCGCTGCTTGGCGGCGCCGTAGAATTTCAGGCCGAACATATCCTTGACGTAGAAACTGTCCACTGCCTGTTCGCCATAAGTGGCGATCACCGCCGACGCGATATAGACGTTGGAGGCCGCCATCGCCCGCGTCAGGTCGTAAAGCAGGCCGGGCCGGTCGCGGGTATCGACCTCGATGATCGTGTAGATCTCCGACCCGTCATTGTCGAAGGTGATCGAGGTCGGGACGCGGAACGCCTTTTCCCGGCTCTTGAGCTTGTCGCGCGACTTGATCGCCTCGCGCGCCACGACCTCGCCCTTGAGCGTCTTCTCGATCATCTGCCGCAGGCGGGGCAGGCGCGACGCCTCGTAGGGCGACCCGTCATGGTCCTGCACCCAGAAGGCCGCCGTGGCGAAGCCGTCCTTGGTGGTATAGGTCCGCGCGTCCACCACGTTCGCCCCCACCAGCGCCAGCGCCCCCGCAAGCCGCGAGAAGATGCCGGGATGGTCGGACAGCGCAAAGCAGATCCGCGTGGCGTCGCGATCCTCGTCCGGGTGCAGGTCGATGCGGATCTCGTCCGTGCCGAGATCCTTCAGCAGGTGGGCAAAGACCACGTGGGCGGTGACATGCAGCCCCTGCCAATAGGTGTCGTAATGCCGCTGCGTCTCCGAGCGCAGGTCCCTCGGATCCCAGTCCGACAGCGCCTCGCGCAGGTTGCGCTTGGCCTCGGCGCCGCGGGTCTCGCGGCTGAGCGCCTCCATCCCGTCCTCCAGCGCGCGGCGGGTCTGGCGGTAGAGCGCGCGCAGCAGGGCGGCCTTCCAGTTGTTCCAGGTGCCGGGACCCACGCCGCGGATGTCGCAGACGGTGAGCAGCGTCAGCAGGTCCAGCCGCCTGACCGAGCCCACCGCCTTGGCAAAGTCGCGCACCGTGCGCGGGTCGGCGATGTCGCGCTTCTGCGCCATGTCGGACATCAGCAGGTGATGGCGGACCAGCCATTCCACCGTGTCGCATTCCGACTTCTTCAGCCCCAGCCGGGGGCAGACGCGGCGGGCGATCTGGGCGCCCAGCACGGAGTGATCCTCGTCCCGCCCCTTGCCGATGTCGTGCAGCAGCAGCGCGACATAGAGCACCTTCCGGTTGAACCCCGAATGCACGATGTCGGTGGAGACCGGCAGCTCCTCCTGCAGCTCGTCCCGCTCGATCTGTGACAGGTGGGACAGGCATTGGATGATGTGCTCGTCCACCGTGTAATGGTGGTACATGTTGAACTGCATCATCGCCACGACCGGCTCGAATTCCGGCAGGAAGGCGGCCAGCACGCCCAGCTCGTTCATCCGGCGCAGGGCGCGTTCCGGGTTGCCGTGTTTCAGCAGCAGCCCGAGGAAGATGCGGTTGGCCACCGGGTCGTTGCGCATACCGTCGTCGATCAGCTGCAGGTTCCGGGTGATCAGCCGCATGACGTCCGGGTGGATCAGCAGCCCGGTGCGCAGCCCCTCCTCGAAGACCCGCAGGATGTTCAGCTTGTCGGACAGGAAGGCGTCGTGGTCCGCCAGTGCCAGCCGGTTGTGGATCACCACGTAGCCGGGCTTCACCTTGCGACGGCGGCGGAAGATGCGCTCCAGCAGCGGCGCGGATTTCACGTGCTCGGCCTCGAGCGAGGTCAGCAGGATGCGCGTCAGGTCCCCCACGGCGGTGGCGTGGCGGAAGTAATCCTGCATGAAATGCTCCACCGCCCGGCGGCCGCCGCGATCCTCGTAGCCCATCGCCTCGGCCACCTCGACCTGGCGGTCGAAGGTCAGCTGGTCGGTGGCGCGGCCGGCGCGGATATGCAGGTGGCAGCGCACGGCCCAGAGAAAGTTCTCCGCCTTGGCGAAGCGGTCGTATTCCTCGCGCCGGAAGACGCCGAGCTTGACCAGCCCCTCCGCGGTGTCGGTGTGGTGGACATACTTGGCGATCCAGAACAGCGATTGTAGGTCCCGGAGCCCGCCCTTGCCCTCCTTCACGTTGGGCTCGACCATGTAGCGCTGGCCGCCCTGTTTCTCGTGGCGCAGGTCGCGCTCTTCCAGCTTGGCCTCGACGAATTCCTTCTCGGTGCCGTCGAACAGCTCCTTGCGCAGGCGCCGGTCGAGCTCTTTCGCCAGCCGCGGCGCGCCGCAGACGAAGCGCTGCTCCAGCATCGAGGTGCGGATCGTCATGTCCTGCTGGCCCAGCCGGATGCAATCCTTCACCGTGCGGGTGGAATGGCCGACCTTCAGCCGCAGGTCCCACAGGATGTAGAGCATGGATTCCACCACGCTCTCAGCCCAGGGGGTGATCTTGTAGGGGGTGAGGAACAGCAGGTCGACATCGGAATGCGGCGCCATCTCGCCGCGGCCGTAACCGCCCACGGCCAGCACCGCGACCCGCTCGCCCTCGGTGGGATTGGGCAGGGGATGCAGCCGCTCGGCGGCCACGTGCCAGGCCGTCTTGACCACCTGGTCGGTGAGCCAGGCGATGGAGCGGATCGCGGGCCGGGCGCGCAGCGGCTCGCGGGCGAGGCTCTCGGTGATCGCCGCCATGCCGCCCTCCAGCGCGTCGCGCAGCAGTCGCACGGCGGTCTCGCGCAGCTCGCGCGGATCGTCGCCCCCGAGGGCGTCGAGCGCGGCGCGCAGGGCCTGGTGGTCGAAAATGTCGGACGCCGGGCGGATCAGATCCCCCGGCGTCCGGTCCGCTGCGGCGGCTGGTGCGGGATCAGAACCCCGCGCCGCCAAAGCTCCTCGGGGCTGGGTCAAGGATGACCACCTTCTTGTCACGGATCGTTGCCACGGCGAGGCCGCGTTCATTGGTGCCGTCCGGGCGCAGGCGGAACACGCCCCCGACGCCCTGGAAGCCGGCCGACTGGGTCAGCGCCCCGGCGGTCAGCGCGTCGGCCTTGCCGGCCTTGACCAGCGCGCCGATCGCGGCGATCCCGTCGAAGGCGAGCCCGGCCAGCTGGTGCGGCGCGGAGCCGTAGGTGGCCTGGTAGCGGCTCTCGAAGCTGCGGATGGCACCCTGATCGGGCATGGTGAACCAGCCGCCCTGCACGCCGGCCAGCTCCAGCGTCTGCGGCGGCACGTCCCAGCGGGCCAGCCCGGCATATTGCACCTGGCTCGGGGTCAGCCCGGCCTCGGGCAGCAGCTGGACCAGCAGGGGCAGGGCGCCGGCGGTGTTGGAGGTCAGCATCAGCATGTCGGCGCCGGTGCTTTCCACCGTGCCCTTGATGCGCGGCACCGCGTCGATCACGCCCTGCTGCGAGAAGACGAAGCTCTCGGCCCCGGCGACGGTCAGGCCGGACCCGGCCGCGGCGCGGTTGATCGCGGCAAGGCCCATCTGCCCCTCGACATTGTTCGGGTGGGCGACGACGGCGCGGCGCTTGCCCTGGCGCGCGGCGTAGGAAACCAGCCGCCGGGCGGTGTTGTCGAAGGTCTGGCCCAGCACGAAGACGTTGCCGCCGGCGATCGAGGTGTTGTTGGAGAAGGCGAGCACGTTCACGCCCTCGTCCGCCACGGCGACGCCGGCCGCGTTCGCGGCCTCGGCGAAGAGCGGGCCGAGGATGATGCGCGCGCCGTTATCCACCGCGGCCTGGGCCTGTGCGGCGGCTTGGTCGGGCTGGCCGGCGGTGTCGTAGACCCGCAGGTCGACCTTCACGTCGCCCAGGTCGGCGATGGCGAGCCGGGCGGCATTTTCCAGGGCGCGGGCCACGGAGGCCGCACCGGGTTCGCTGCGCGGCACGAGCAGGGCGACGGGCACCGGTTTCGAGGTGTCGATGCTGGGGCCGGCGGTCATGCGGGGCATGGCGACATCGCCACAGGCGGCCAGGGCCGCCAGCGCGAGAATGGCGCCGGTCCGGGCGATCAGCTTGCGGGCCGGGGACAAAACGGCAAACATGGTCAGGTCAATTCTCCCTATGACTCCTTCGGGGGCGGGCCGTCGGACCCGGCGGAGGCTTGAAAGCGATAATAGACTTCAAGGGAGCAGGGTCCAGTGGGGATTGCCAGGATCGAACGGTTGGAGCCGGGGCTGTACTTCGTCGGCACCCCGATCGGGTCGGCGCGGGACATCACGCTGCGCGCGCTGGACGTGCTGGCGAGCGCAGATGCGCTCGCTGCGGAGGATACGCGCTCGATGCGCCGGCTTCTGGAGATCCACGGCGTGGCGCTGGGCGACCGGCCGCTTCTTGCCTATCACGACCACAACGGCGCCAAGATGCGGCCCAGGCTGCTCGGCCTGCTGGAGCAGGGATGCTCGGTCGCCTATGCGTCCGAGGCGGGAATGCCGCTGATCGCCGATCCCGGCTTCGACCTCGGCCGCGCCGCGGCCGAGGCGGGACACCGGGTGACCTGCGCGCCGGGGCCCAGCGCCGCGGACACCGCGCTGGCCCTGTCGGGCCTGCCCACGGACAGGTTTCTTTTCGCGGGGTTTCTGCCCGCGACGGCCGCGCGCCGCAAGGCGGCGCTCCGCGATCTCGCAGAGATCGCGGCCACGCTGGTGATCTACGAATCGCCCCGTCGTCTTGCCGCGTCGCTGCGCGACGCGGCGGCGGTGCTCGGAGGCAGCCGGCCTGCGGCCGTCTGCCGGGAACTCACCAAGAAATTCGAGGAGATCCGCCGCGGCACGCTCGAAGAGCTTGCCGCGGCCTACGAGGCAGGCCAGGTCAAGGGGGAGGTGGTGGTCGTCATCGGGCGCGGCGAAGCCGCGCCCCCCGATGCGGCGGAGCTGGAGGAGGCGGTCGTTAGGGGCCTGGAAACCCTTTCCGTGAAAGATACGGCGGAGGCTGTCTCGCGCTCGCTGGGGATTCCCAAGCGCGAGGCCTACCAGATGGCGTTGAAACTGGACCGGGAACGGGAACGATGAGCGGTGCGACCTCCTATCATGCGGGCCTTGCGGCAGAAGATTGCGTTGCGCGAGACTACGTCTCGCGCGGCTATCCCGTGGCGGCGCGCCGCTGGCGCGGCGCGGGCGGCGAGGTCGACCTGATCGCCCGCGACGGGGACGGGCTGATCTTCATCGAGGTCAAGAAGGCGCGCGATTTCGCGCGCGCCGCCGAGCGGCTGAGCCAGCGGCAGATGCGCCGCATCTACGATGCGGCGGCGGAATTTCTCGGCACGCAGCCCCGGGGTCAACTGACCCCGGTCCGGTTCGACGTCGCCCTGGTCGACGGGTACGGACGAATGAGCCTGATCGAGAACGCCTTCGGTCATTGAGGGCTCGGCGTGCCGGCCATTGATCCCGCCCGCCCGCTGCGCCATGTAGGTCCGGAACTCTGAAGGAGCCCGGGCACATGAAGATCGCCTTCCAGATGGACCCGATCGGTCCGATCGACATCAACGCGGACAGCACCTTCCGCCTGGCCGAGGAGGCGCAGGCGCGGGGCCACGAACTGTTCTACTACCTGCCCGACGCCCTGGCCTGGCAGGAGGGCCGGCTGACCGCGCGCGGCTGCTCCCTGGAGGTGCAGCGCGTGAAGGGAGACCACTTCACGCTCGGCGAAATGCGGGAGGTCGACCTGTCGGAGTTCGACGTGGTCTGGCTGCGCCAGGACCCGCCCTTCGACATGCATTACATCACCACCACCCACCTGCTGGAGCGGATCCATCCCGACACCCTGGTGGTCAACGATCCCTTCTGGGTCCGCAACTATCCCGAGAAGCTGCTGGTCCTGCGCTTCCCCGACCTCACCCCGCCCACCACCATCGCCCGCGATCTCGCCACCATCCGCGCCTTCAAGCAGCGTCATGGCGACATCATTCTCAAGCCGCTCTACGGCAATGGCGGCGCCGGCGTGTTCCGGCTGGACGAGAACGACCGCAACCTCTCTTCCCTGCACGAACTCTTTGCCGGCTTCACCCGTGAGCCGCTGATCGTGCAGAAATACCTTCCCGCCGTCACCAAGGGGGACAAGCGCATCATCCTCGTGGACGGCGAGCCGGTGGGCGCCATCAACCGGGTGCCGGCGGAGGGCGAGACCCGGTCGAACATGCATGTCGGCGGCCGCCCCGAAAAGGTGGCGATGACCGAGCGTGACCTGGAGATCTGCGCCCGGATCGGGCCCCTGCTGAAGGAGAAGGGACAGGTCTTCGTCGGGATCGACGTGATCGGCGACTGGCTGACCGAGATCAACCTGACCTCTCCCACGGGCATCCAGGAGATGGAGCGCTTCGACGGGGTCAATGTCGCCGGCCGCATCTGGGAGGCGATCGAGGCCAAGCGGCGGTGAGCCTGCGCCTCGCGCTCCTGTCGCGCTGGCTGCGCCTGACGGAGCGCAGGATGCTGGCGCGGGCGCGCGATCCGGCCCCGCTGCGGCGGCGGTTCGAGCGGCAGGCGCAGCTGTTGCCGGCGCCGCGGGGCGCGCGGCGCGAGAACGTCCTCGTCGCGGGGCGTCCGGCGCTCCGGGTGACCGGCGCGGGAACGGGCGCGGAGGACAGCGCAGGCATGCTGCTGCATTTCCACGGCGGGGCCTATGTCTTCGGCTCCCCGCGGACCCATTGGAAGATGCTGGCCCGGCTCTCCGCCGCGACCGGGTGCCCTGCACTGCTGCCCGATTACCGGCTGGCGCCGGAGCATCCCTTTCCCGCCGCCTTCGCGGATGCCCTGGCAATCTGGGAGGAGATTTGCACCCGGTTCGATCCCGGCCGCGTGGTGATCGGCGGGGACAGTGCCGGGGGCGGCCTGGCACTGGCCCTGCTGGCGGAGATCCTGCGCCGGGATCTGCCCCGCCCGGCCGGCACATACGCCATGTCGCCCTTCACCGACATGACCCTGTCGGGCGCCTCGCTGCGGGAGAACGCGGCGCGGGACGCGCTGCTTCCGGCCTCGCGCATGGCGGATCTGCGGGACCTGGTCCTGTTCGGGGCCGATCCGGACGATTGGCGCGCCTCGCCGCTCGAGGCGGAGTTCACCGGGGCCGGCCCGGTCTGGCTCAGCTGCAGCGAAACGGAGATCCTGCGCGACGACACGCTCCGCCTCGCCTCGCGGCTGCGGGGGCAGGGCATCCGCACCACGCTGCACGTGGCGAAGGACGTGCCCCATGCCTGGCCGATCTTCGGCGGGATCCTCCCCGAGGCGGATGCGGCGCTCGCGGACCTGGCGGACTGGGTGGTGGCGCTGCGCTGACCGCCCTCGGGCAAAGGGCATGTCCCGCTGACCAACCCGCCGTGGCAGAGGCGGGCGAGGTCGCCCCGGCGCCTACCCCCTTACCCTTCCTTCAGCCCCACGAGGCGAAAGCTCACGGCTTCGGCGAGATGCGCCTTGCCCACCTGCTCCGACCCGTCGAGATCGGCGATGGTGCGCGCCACCCGCAGCACCCGGTGATAGCCGCGCGCCGAGAGGCCGAACCGTTCCGCCACGCGGGCGAGCAGGGCGCGGCCCGCCTCGTCCGGCGTGGCCACCCGGGCCAGCACGTCGCCTTCGGCATCGGCATTCTGGCGCATGCCCGCAAGCCCGTCGTAGCGGGCCGCCTGGAGGTCGCGGGCGGCGGCGACCCGGGCCGCGACCGTGGCGGTGCGCTCGCCCGAGGCGGGCAGGTCGAGATCGGTATAGGCCACCGGCGGCACGTCCACCCGAAGGTCGAAACGGTCCATCAGCGGGCCGGAGATCCGCGCCATGTACTCGTCCCCGCATTGCGGCACGCGGGGGCAGGCGCGGGCGGGATCGGGCAGGTAGCCGCAGCGGCAGGGATTGGCGGCGGCCACCAGCATGAAGCGGCAGGGATAGCGCACATGGGCATTGGCGCGGGCGACCATGACCTCGCCGGTTTCGATCGGCTGGCGCAGGGTCTCCAGCACGGCGCGGGGAAATTCCGGGAACTCGTCGAGGAACAGCACGCCGTTATGGGCCAGGCTGATCTCTCCGGGCTTGGCGCCGCGTCCGCCGCCGACGATGGCGGGCATGGAGGCGGTGTGATGCGGTTCGCGGAACGGGCGCTGGCGCGAGATGCCGCCCTCGTCCAGCAGCCCCGCCAGCGAATGGATCATCGAGGTCTCCAGCGCCTCGCGGGCCGTGAGCGGCGGCAGAATGCCGGGCAGGCGCGCGGCCAGCATCGACTTGCCCGAGCCGGGCGTGCCCACCAGGAGCAGGTGGTGCCGGCCGGCGGCGGCGATCTCCAGCGCGCGCTTGGCGCGTTCCTGGCCCTTGACCTCGGCCAGGTCGCGGCCGGCGGGCAGCGGCGCCACTTCCCCCGGCTCCGCGGGGGTGAGCTGCGTCTGGCCGGAAAGGTGCCGGATGACATCCGACAGGGACTCGGCGCCGATCACCTGGGTGGCGCCGACCCAGGCGGCCTCCGCCCCTGACGCCCGGGGGCAGAGCAGGGCGCGGTCGGCCTCGGCCGCGGCCATGGCGGCGGGCAGGGCGCCGATCACCGGGACCAGCGAGCCGTCGAGCGACAATTCCCCGAGCGCGACCATCCCTTCCACCATGTCGTGCGGCAGGATCTCCAGCGCCGCGAGCAGGGCCAGCGCGATGGGCAGATCGAAATGCGACCCTTCCTTGGGCAGGTCGGCGGGAGAGAGATTCACGGTGATCCGCTTGGACGGTAGCGCCACCGACAGGGCCGACAGGGCGGAGCGGACGCGGTCCCGCGCCTCCGACACCGCCTTGTCCGGCAGGCCGACGATGGCAAAGCCGGGCATGCCGGGGGAGAGGGCGCATTGCACCTCCACCAGCCGCGCATCGACCCCCTCGAATGCCACCGTGTAGGCCAGGGCGGTCATCCCGCGCTCCCCCTCTGCTTCGCCGGAGGAGCATGGCGGGGCTTGGTTGCCAAATGGTTAACGCGTGACGGCCCCCGCCGCCCGCTCCCCGGGCGGCCCGCCGGATCCGCCCCCGCTTGGCGCGATCCTTGCCCTTGTCACCGGGCCGGGGCCGATGCAGGTTGCCGGCACATCAAGGGAGGGCGAGATGCTGGACCGGCTCGAAAAGATCGTGGGGCAGGCGAACCTGCTGACCGGCGAGGACACGGCGCGCTGGCGGCGGGACTGGACGGGGAAATACGTCTCGAGCCCGATCGCGGTGGCGCGGCCCGGCGACACGGCCGAGGTCTCGGCGCTGATGCGGTTGGCCACCGAGACCGGCACGCCGGTGGTCCCCGTCTCCGGTCAGACCGGGCTCAATGGCGGGGCGCAGGCGCCGGAGGGGTCGCTGCTGATCTCGCTGGAGCGGATGAACCGGATCCGCGAGATCCGCCCCGAGGCGCGGATCGCCCGGGTCGAGGCGGGGGTGATCCTGGGCGACATCCACGACGCTGCGGGCGATCACGGTCTGAGCTTCCCGCTCAGCTTCGGGGCCAAGGGCTCGGCCATGGTGGGCGGGTTCCTGTCCACCAATGCGGGCGGGTCCAACGTTCTGCGCTACGGCAATACCCGCGACCTGGTCCTCGGGATCGAGGCGGTGCTGCCCGACGGCCAAGTGCTGGACCTGATGCAGGAGCTGCACAAGAACAATTCCGGCTACGACCTGCGCCACCTGATGATCGGGGCCGAGGGGACGCTGGGGATCATCACCGGCGCGGTGTTGCGGCTGGTGCCGAAACCGCGGGTCTACGCGACGGCGATGGTGGCGGTGCCTTCGCTGGGCGAGGCGCTGGGGCTGCTGAACCGGCTGCAGGAGGAAACGGGCGGCATGGTCGAGGCCTTCGAATACATGCCGGGCGCGTATCTCGACGCGCTGGAGCGGCTGCATCCGGAGACCCGCCCGCCCTTCGACACGCGCCACGAGGTGTCGCTGCTGGTGGAGCTGGGCTCCACCGTGGCGCGCGACGCGGAGCCGGGGCCGGACGGGACGGTGCCGCTGGCCGGCACGCTGGAAGAGATCCTCGGCGGCTTCTTCGAGAGCGGCATGGTGACCGACGCGGTGGTGGCGCAGAACGCGGCGCAGCGCGAGGAGATGTGGCTGCGCCGGGAAATGGCCGCGGAGGTGAGCATGGCGGTGCGGCCCTTCGTGGTGAACGACGTGGCGGTGCCGGTGGACCGGGTGGCCGAGTTCCTCGAAAAGGCCGATGCGCGGGTGGCGGAGATCGCGCCGGAGGCGCGCTCGCTGGTGGTGGCGCATCTGGGCGACGGCAACGTGCATTACCCGGTGCAGAACGTGCCCGAGGATGCCGAGGTGCAGGACCGCATCGTCGAGGCGGTGGAAGACGTGGTGCTTGAGCTGGGCGGGAGTTTCTCGGCCGAGCACGGGATCGGCCTGTCCAAGCTGCCCTCGATGCGGCGGCGCAAGAACCCGGTGGCGCTGGACATGATGCGCGCCATCCGGCGCGCGGTGGATCCGCAGGGGATCATGAATCCCGGCAAGCTGCTGCCGGAATAGCGCGGGCGTCAGCCCGCGCTGCGCCAGTCGAAAAAGCCGGGCCCAGCCTGTTCCAGCAGCCGCGCGCCCATGGCGCGCCCGATGGTCGCCCCGTCTTCGACGGGGCCCGTCACGTCCTCAGCCAGCGCCTCCGACCCGTCGGGTCGGAGCACCTGCCCGCGCAGGCGCAACTCGCCTCCGGCGAGCTGCGCCAGCCCGGCGATCGGCGTTTCGCAGGACCCGTCCAGCGCCGCGAGGAAGGCCCGCTCCGCCGCAAGGCGGAGCGCCGTCTCGCCATCGTGGATCGCCTCCAGCATCGCCGCTGCGCGGCGATCCTCGGCCCGGCGCTCGATGCCGATGGCGCCCTGCGCCACGGCGGGCAGCATCTCTTCGGGGGCGATCGCGCTTTGCGCGATCTCGGGGCGGTTCAGGCGATTGAGGCCGGCCATGGCGAGGAAGGTGGCGGCGGCGACGCCGTCCTCGAGCTTTTTCAGCCGGGTCTGCACGTTGCCGCGGAATTCCACCACCCGGAGGTCCGGGCGGCGGTGCAGCAGCTGCGCCCGGCGGCGCAGGCTCGACGTGCCGACCACGGTGCCCTCGGGCAGATCGGCCAGTGCCGCGAACTCGTTGGAGATGAAGGCGTCGCGCTCGTCCTCGCGGGGCAGGTAGGTGTCGATCACCAGCCCTTCGGGCTGCAGCACCGGCATGTCCTTCATGGAATGCACCGCGAGGTCGATCTCGCCCCGGCTCAGCGCCTCCTCGATCTCGCGGGTGAAGAGCCCCTTGCCGCCCAGCTCCTTCAGCGGGCGGTCGATGACCCGGTCGCCGGTGGTCTTGATGACCACGACCTCGAAGGCGGCCTCGTCCAGCCCGAAGGCGGCGGCGAGGCGGTCGCGGGTCTCATGCGCCTGGGCCAGCGCCAGCGGCGAGCCGCGGGTGCCGAGGCGAAGGGGCGCGGCGGGGGTCGGCAGGTCGATATCCATGGCCCTTCCCTAGCCCCCGCCGCCCGCACTGGCAAGGTTCACGGGGCGCGGGGCCGCGGCGCTTGACATCGGCGCCCGGGAAAGGGACCAAGCCCCAAGCTGGCCGGGCTGCGACGCCTTGGCCTCCACCTCACCACGTCACCATTCGAGAGGCAGCCATGAGCGACAAGACGATCCTGCGGGCCCTGGCCGGCGAGACCCTGCCCGTGCCGCCGATCTGGATGATGCGCCAGGCCGGCCGCTACCTGCCGGAATACCGCGCCACCCGCGAGAAGGCGGGGGACTTCCTGTCGCTCTGCTACAACCCCGAGCTCGCCACCGAGGTCACCCTGCAGCCGATCCGCCGCTACGGTTTCGACGCGGCCATCCTGTTCGCCGATATCCTGCTCCTGCCGCAGGCGCTGGGCGCGGATCTGTGGTTCGTGAAGGGCGAAGGGCCGCGGCTCTCGACGATCACCTCGCGCGCGGATTTCGACAAGCTGGGCCCGGCCGAGGATGTGCACGAGACCCTGTCGCCCATCTACCAGACGGTGCGCAACCTGAGCGGGGCGCTGCCCGGCGACGTCACGCTGATCGGCTTTGCCGGCGCGCCCTGGACCGTCGCGACCTACATGGTGGCCGGCCGGGGCACGCCCGACCAGGGTCCGGCGCACCGGCTCAAGGACGAGGACCGGGCCACCTTCGACGCGCTGATGGCGCGGATCGAGGAGGGGACGATCGAGTATCTCTCGCGCCAGATCGAGGCCGGGGCCGAGGTGGTGAAGCTCTTCGACTCGTGGGCCGGCTCGTTGAAGGGCGCGGATTTCGACCGCTACGCCATCGACCCCGCCCGCCGCATCATTGCCGCGCTCAAGGCGCGTTATCCCGGGATCCCCGTCATCGCCTTCCCGCGCGAGGCGGGAGAGCGTTACGTGGGTTTCGCCCGGGCGACGGGGGCGGATTGCGTGGGGCTCGACAATTCCGTGGCGCCGGACTGGGCGGCGCGCGAGGTCCAGGTGGATGGCTGCGTGCAGGGCAACCTCGCCTCCTCGCACATGGTGACCGGGGGCGAGGCGCTGGTGACCGAGACCCGCGCCATCGTCGAGGCCTTCCGCGGCGGGCCGCACATCTTCAACCTGGGCCACGGGATCACGCCGGATGCCGACCCCGACAACGTGCAGCGCATGATCGACGCGGTGCGCGGCGGCTGAGGCTGGGTGGGGGCGGCCGGGCCCTTCATCTGGGCCGGGCGAGTCCCCTTGGCGCTCGGGGAAGGCATGGCGCCCTTCCCTCGGAGATCGGGGGCGTTGCGACTGCCTGGGGTGCGGGGTCTTCGAAGAGGCGCGCCGGATCTTCCGGCCGGAGCGGGGACGGGGGCGCGCGCGGGGCCTTTCGGTGCGTTGGCGGATAGCGCGCTCAGGGGGCTGTCTGCCCCCTCGGCCTTCGGCCTCACCCCCGACCATATTTCGGGACCGAAGAAGCAGGGCCGTGGGGAGTAAGCGGGCCGGTCAGTAGTCCTTTTCGAAGAAGATGCCGAGGCTCGAATTGCCGTCGCTGCTTTGCCCGGCCTTCACCGTCACGTTCTTCGAGACATCGAGGTTGAGGTCGAGCTCGGTCTTGCCGTCCGATCCCACCGTGACATCGGTATAGACGTTGTCGGAGATGTACTTGCCCGCGCGCACGGCGGTGTTGCCCTCGTCATCCGTGGTGACGTCGAAATCGTCCAGCCCGAAATTCTGCCGCAGCCGTTCGACGATGCCGGTGCCGCCGCGGCCCGCGAGGGTGGCAACGGCCGAGGCAAGCTGCACCGCCTGGAAGGGGGAGATGTTCTCGACCGAGCGGTCGAAGATGAGCAGCGCCAGGACCTCCTCCTGCGGCAGTTCGGGGGAGGATTCGAAGCTGACCTCGGGCTCCGAGGCGGAGCCCTCGACGATGATGGAGATCTCCGTGTCGGCCTTGGTCGTGCGGGCGACGAGGCGTAGGAACGGGTCGAAGCTGCCCACCAGCTGGGCGCTGCCCTCGGTCAGGTCGAACCGCTGGGTGAGCAGGTCGAGCCGGCCGCGGATCAGATCGAACTGGCCGTCGGGGATGATGTCGGCGGTAGTGCCGGAGAGCCGGAGGCTGCCGCCGAGCTCGGCGTCGAGCCCGCGGCCGCGGACGAAGATCCGGCCCGGCGCGTCGAGCCGGATGTCGAGCGGATAGGCCGGGCCGCTGCTGCCGCCGCCTCCTCCGTTGCCGTTCTCCGACAGCAGGCCGGCGCGGGCGCGGGTGCGCTGCACGTCCGCCGGCGGGGCCACGTGGTCGATGTCGGGGATGTCGCCGAGCCCGCTGATCGAGGAGCTGGGCACCTGGATCTCCGCCCGGTCCAGCACCAGCCGGCCGGTGATCGCGGCGCCGCCCGCCAGGGCGCCGTCGATGCCGATGCGGCCGCCCAGCGTGGCCTCGTAGAGATCCGCGCGGCGCACCACGACGCCGTTCAGCGCGCCCTCGAGGTCGGCCGCGAAGGGGGCCGACAGGCTGACCGGGCCGGCGATGCGAAGTCCGCCGCCCTGGGCCACGTCGGCGGTGACGTCGACCCGCGCCGTGCCGCCGCCAAGCTGCACGTCGGCGTTGATGTTCTCCAGAGCCGCGCCGAGGCCCGGGGCGGTGATGCGCGCGCCCTCGGTGCTGATCCGGCCGGTCAGGTTGGCCGGATCGGGGCTGCCGGCGATCGCCAGGTCGAACCGCGCGATGCCGTTGATTCGCTGCGGCGACAGCAGCGGGTTCAGCAGCCCCAGCACGGTGGAGCCGTTGGCCCGCAGGTCGAGCTGCGACCCCGGCCCGATGGTGCCGGTCACGTCGGCCTGCGTGCCGCCCGGGCCACTGCCGGTCGCGTCGACGCCGAACACGCCGTCCTCGCGCTGGCGGATGGTGCCGGTGGCGGTGGCGCGGCCGGGGAAATCGGGCGCGACCAGGCCGACATCGCGCAGGGTCGCGTCAAAGCTGATCTCCTGCGGGGTGCCGTTGGCGGAAAGCGTCACGTTGCGACCGTCCAGCTCCAGCCGGCCGATGCGGATCTGGCCGTCCTCGCGCGAGGCGGCAGCGTCGATCCGGGTGCTGCCGGCCAGCAGGGTATTGGCCAGCGGGCTGCCGAGCGGCAGGTCCTGCGCGGTGCCGGAGAGGGCGACGTCGAAATCACCGCTGTCGCTGTCGAAGCGGCCCTCGGCACCGAGATCGAGATGGGCATTCTCCACCGACAGGCCGGAGACGCGCAGCAGGCTGTCCTCGCGGTGAAGCTCCGCGGCGAGCGTGGTCTCGCCGGCCATCAGGTCGCCCACGAATTCCGGACCCACGCGGAGGTTCGTGGTGCGGCCGTCCAGGCTCATGTCCAGCGTGCCGTCCTCCAGCATGGCATTGCCGGAGGCGCTGATGCGGGCGCTGCCCGACAGGGGCTGGCCGATCAGCGGCTCGTAGCGGGACAGGTCCTCGGCCGCGAGGGTGAGCGAGAAATCGGCGCGGCGCGGGGCCTCGAGCGTGACCGTGGCACTGCCCTCCGCCTTGTAGCCCTGGCCGTCGAGTGTGATGTCGCGGATCTCGACGGGCGCGTCGGGGCGGTAATCCACCGTGGCGACCAGTGCTGCGGAATCGCCGATCGCGGCGGTCAGCGCCTCGTCGGGCAGGCTGATCCCCTGGGCTTCGAGCCGCAGGTCGGCCAGCGCCTGTTCCAGACCACCCCGGGCGCCCTGGTCGATGCGGCCGTCGACGGTCAGCGCCACGCGCCGCGCCGCGCCCTGCTCGTGGCGCAGGTCGTTGAGGGTGGCGGTCAGCCGGACGTCGCCGTTTTCCGGCGTGGCGTTGAGGTCCAGCGTCCCGTCCGACAGCCGCACCACCGTGTCGCCCAGCGGCAGGCGGATCGGCACGTCGGGCGAGGCGGGGCTGAGCCGGCCGGCGGCGCTGAGCGCGGTGATGCGCCGGTCCTCGTCGAGTCGCAGCACGCCCTCCAGGCTGGCCGAGCCGGCCCCGGGCTCCAGCCCCGGATCGAGCCGGGCGAAATCGCGCAGCTCGGCGGTGTATTCCAGCCGGGCCTCTTCTGTGGCGAGGCGGCCGCTGGCGGTGAGGCGCAGCGCGTCGTTGTCGACGGTCAGCCGCTCCAGCGTGATGCCGGTGGCGTCGCGCAGCGCGTCGATGCCCAGCTCGGTATGGCCGCGCAGCAGGCCGTCGGCCTGGCTCTGGCCGATGGCCAGGTCATCGCCGCTGCCCGCGATTGTCAGGTCGAAGGCGCCGGTCAGCGGCTCCACCTTGCCGTTGATCGACAGCTCCGCCGCGCCCGACAGGGGCTGGCCCGCCAGCGCGGCAAAGCGCGACAGGTCGGGGGTTTCCAGCGTCGCCGACAGGTCGGTGGCGAAACCGGTGCCCAGGTCGTCGATCGTCGCGCCGCCGGTCAGCGTGGTCGAGGCGGAGACGAGCCGGAAGGACGGGATCGTCAGGCGCTGGTCCTGGCTTAGGCCCAGCTCCATCCGGCCGGTCACCTCGTCCCCGGTGGCCTCGGCCAGGGCCGGGTCGCGCGGGGCAAGGCCGGTGGCGGCGAAATCCAGCGCGGCGGTCAGGTCGCCCAGCCCGCCATCCTCGGCCTGGGTCAGGGTGCCCTGGCCGGTCAGCCTGAGCTGCTCGATCTCGGCCACGGGATTGGCCAGCTCCTGCACGGTGATGTCGGCCTGCCAGCCGTCGCCCTGGCTCGCGTCGAACTGCACCGAGAGGTCGGCGCCCGCGATCCGCGTGTCAGAGCCGGGCAGGGTGACCGGTGCGCCGCTGTCATCCGCGATCCGGCCCGTCAGGTCGAAGGCGGCGGGCCAGCCCGTGGGGCTGAGCGTCAGGCTGCCGTTCAGGTTCAGCTGCTCGGTATCGAGCACCAGCTCCTCCAGCCTCAGCACGCCCTCGGGGGTCTGGTTCGCGGTGGCGGCGAGGCTGGTGGTCCCTTCGAAGAAATCGCGGTTGCCCGGCGGCAGCAGCGGCGCAAGGTCGCCGGTCACGTCCAGCCGGTAGGCCCGCGCGCCGTCGGCGTCGGAGGTCAGGCCGGCCGTCCCCGTCACCCGCTCCGTTCCGCCGGTGGCGAGCCGGATGTCGGCGTCGAAATCGCTGACCGGCCCCTCGCCCTCGATCGACAGGTCAAGCGAGGGCCGGTCGGGGATGTTGAGCGCGGTGGAGACGATGCCGTCCTCTTCCTCGCTGAGGCTGACATTGGTGGACAGCACGCCGCTTTCCGGATCGTAGCTGCCGGCGATCAGGAAGCGGCCGCGCTTGTCGTCCAGCCGGTTGGCCTCGATATCCACCTCGCCCTGCTGGCCGTTGAGCTGCGCGGAGCCCGCGATCTCGAAGGCGGCCTCCTGGCCCAGCACGGTGCGGCCCAGTTCCACCCGGTCGGCGCGGATCTCGCCGATGGAGACGGAGACCGGAAGCGAGGGCAGGCGGAACTCGCCCGCCTCGGGCGCCGGCGCGCCTTCCTCGCCCTGCGGCAGGCGCGAGACGATGATCTCGCCGGCGGAGAACTCGGTCACGTCCAGCCGCGCCGCGAAGAGCGCCGAGCGGTTCCAGTCCAGCACCACGTCGCGCACGGTCAGCCACACGCCCTCGTCGTCGGCCACGGTCAGCTGGTCCATCGTCGCCCGCGACGACAGCGCCCCTTCGAACCCGTCGATGGAGACCTGCGTCCCCTCGCCCGACAGGAGGTTCTGCAGCGTGTTGGTGATGAAGCCCTTGTCCTCTTCCTCCTGCGCGCTGTCCTGCGGCAGGGCGGGGACCGGAGCGAGCAGCAGAAGCGCCAGGACGGCGGGGCGGAGGCGACAGAAGAAAGCCATCAGAAGGATTGTCCCAGACCAACGTAGAATGCGACCTCGCCGAAGGCATCATCGCCCGAGGCGGGGGTGGCGACGTCGACCCGCACGGGGCCGAGGCCGGTGTCGTAGCGCAGGCCGAAGCCGGTGCCGGAATGCCAGTCGCCATCGTCGCCCGGCATGGAATCGGCCCCGATGAAGCCGGCATCGTAGAACCCGACGACCGACAGCTTCTTGGTGGCATGGGCGCGCAGCTCGGCCGAGAGGCCGATGAAGGAGCGGCCGCCGACGGTGGTGCCGCCCCGTTCCACGCCCAGCGACTGATAGGGCTGGCCGCGCACGGTGCCGCCGCCGCCCGAGAAGAACAGGAAGTCGGTCGGCGCATTCTGGATCTCCGGCCCGACCAGCGAGCCGAGCTGCAGCCGCCCGGCCAGGGTGACGCGGTCATCCTCGCCGAAGCTGCGGTAGCCGCGCGCGTCGAAGGTCAGGTGCGCGCCCGACCCGGTGCCGGCGAGCCCGGCAAAGGGCGTGACTTTGGAGGCCAGGTAATAGCCGTTGCGCGCGTCCAGGTCGTCGTCGCGCTTGTCGAACTCCCCGGTCAGCGGCAGGGTCACCAGCCGCAGGTCGCGTTCGCCGAAACTGTCCTGCACCCGCTCGGCCAGCAGGCCCAGCCCGTAGGAAACGGTGATCTCGTCATTGACCCGGCGCAGGAGCGAGACTTCGGCCTCGGCGCGCTCCGAGTTGTAGGCGGGATCGTCGATGAACTCGTAGCCCAGCCGGAAGGTCAGGTCGTTGTCGGGGTTGAACGTCCCTGGCCGGGTGAGCGTGGCGCCAAGGCTGTAATCCACACCTCCGAGGCCGGAATCGATCCCCGAGACCTCGCCCTCGACCCGCAGCCGCTCGGCGCCGCCGAACAGGTTGCGGTGCAGCCAGAAGGCGCTGAGCCGCCCGCCGTCCACCGAGGCATATTCCGCCCCCACGCCGATGCGGCGCGGCTTGCGCTCGGCCAGCTCGGCATTGATGTCGAGCGTGGCGTCCGGGCCCGCGGTCTCGGCCTCTTCCAGGCTGACGGTCCGGAACACGCCGGTCCGCCGCAGCCGCGTCGCCGCGCGCTCCACCTCCTCGGGGCTGAAGACCGAGCCGCTGGGCAGGCCCGCGATCTCGCGCACCCGCTCGGGGCGCATCCGCCGGATGCCGGTGATGTTCAGGTCGCCGAAGGTCAGCCGCCGCCCCGGCGCGATGCCGAGATCCACGTCCACCCGGCTGTTGCGGTGATCCGCGGTGATCTGCTGGCGCGCGATCTCCGCCTTGGCAAAGCCGATGTCGCGCCAGGCGTCCACGCCCTCCTGTGCGCTGCTGCGGATCGCGGGCACGCCCGCCGGCTCGCCGCTGCGCAGCCGCTCTGGCTTTTGCGTGCCGCGGGGGAGGGGGCCCAGCCGGGTCGTGCCGAAGACGAAGCGCGGCCCGGGATAGACGGTCACCCGCACCTCGGAGAAGGGGCCGGGCTGGCTGAAGGGCTGGAACTCGGACGCTTCCCGTCCATCGAGCCGGATCGAGACCTCGGGCCCGTAATAGCCGCTTTCGTAAAGCGCGGTGACCACCCGGCGATAATCCGCCTGAGCGGCGGCCAGGACGTCCTGCGGGGTATAATCCTCTTCCTGGACGGTCGCGCGGGTGTCCAGCGCGTTGCCGATCCGGTCGGCCAGATCGTCGTACTGTCCGGGGATGGCCAGAACGATCCTGGTTTCGGCGGCGGCGGGCAAGGCAATGAAAAGACTGATGAAAACCGCGGCAAGGCGGGACGTGATCCGGTAATCTGGCATTTCTGGGCTGCTCCGCGGCTCCCTGCTCAAGGCCGCCCGAAGGCGGGATTGCGCCTGCGTCAAACCTAGGGCGAACCGGGCGTGAATCACAAGCCGACGTTCACGTGAAGAGGGCCAGCCGTGGCGGTCAGTAGCGGCGGTTCACCCGCCGGGCGGTGGCGACGGGCCGGTTGCGCATGCGTTCGCGGATGAAGACCACCAGCCCGCCGCCGAGGATCAGCGCGATGCCCAGCCAGACCACGGGCTGCGGCACCTCGGCGAAGAACACCCAGCCCCAGAGGATCGCCAGCGGCAGCCCGACATATTCGAAGGGCGCCACCACGGCGGCATTGGCGGAGCGGTAGGCCTGGCTCAGGCAATAGGCGACGCAGGCGGAATTGCAGCCGAGCGCCAGGAACAGCCAGCGATCCACGCCCTCGGGCATGGTCCAGGCGCGCAGCAGGAAGATCAGGCTGCCGCTTTCCACCCCTTCGGCGAAGCGCCCGTCGCCGGCCACCAGCCAGAACAACGCCGAGACCACGAGAAAGGCGAGCTGGATGTAGACCGCCATGGCGCTGGCCTTGGAGGTGAAGCCGATCTTGCGGGTCAGGATCTGGTTCACCGCGTAGGCGAAGGCCGAGATCACCGGCAGCAGCAGCACCAGCCGGCTGACATGCAGTTCCGTGTCCGAGGCCCAGGGCCGCTGCATGATCGCCACCCCGGCAAGCCCCGCCAGCACCGCGCCGAAGCGCCAGGGCCCCACGCTCTCGCCCAGCAGCGGGATCGACAGCAGGGTGATGAAAAGCGGCGCCACGAAGTAGAGCGCGGTCGCCTCGCCCAGCGGCAGCACGGCGAGCGCGGCGAAATAGGTCATGTTGGCAAAGACCACCACCAGCCCGCGCAGGGCGTGCAGGCCGGGGCGCGGTGTCTTCAGCACGTGCCAGCCGCCCTCCACCTGCACGAGAAGCAGCGAGAACAGGATGCCGATGCCGGAGCGCACGAAGACCATCTCGTGAAGGGGGTAGCCGCCCGACAATTGCTTGATCAGCAGATCGTTGAACGAGATCGCCACCATCCCGGCCAGGATGAAGAGGATGCCCGCCAGGGGCCGGCTGTGGGTGCTGTCGATCGCGGCCATGCTCCGGCGCTAGCATGCGGCGGCGCGTCGCGCCAGCCGGAACGCGCGGCCGGAGCGGGCGGGCAGAGCGGGCGGTTGGCGCACGCGCCGCGGAATCCGGTTGGCCTTGCCCGGGGGCGCGGCTAGGATCCGTCCCGAAGGAAGTCCGCCAGCAGGAGGAGGCGCCCCATGGAAATGAGCGACACGCGCGAGATCGCGGCCGAGCCCGAGGTGGTCTATGCCGCGTTGCTGAGCCCCGATGTCCTGCAGGAATGCGTGCCCGGCGCGCAGGACGTGACCGGCAGCCCCGAGGAGGGCTTCGAGGCCACGGTGACGCAGAAGGTCGGCCCGGTGAAGGCCACGTTCAAGGGGCAGGTGACCGTCTCCGACCTCGTGCCGAACGAAAGCCTGAAACTCTCGGGCGAGGGCAAGGGCGGTGCGGCGGGTTTCGCCAAGGGCGGCGCGACCGTGCGGCTGGAGGCGATCGAGGGCGGCACGCGGCTCAGCTACGACGTGGAGGCCAAGGTGGGCGGCAAGCTCGCGCAGCTGGGCTCGCGCATCATCGACGGGTTCGCCAAGAAGATGGCCGACCAGTTCTTCACCCGGCTGCAGGAAGTGCTGGAGGGCACCGACGAGGATCCGCAGCCCGAGGCGGAGAAGAAGGGCTGGCTCGCCCGCCTGCGCGGCTGAGAGCGACCGGGGCCGCCCGCCAGCTCCCCCTTCATCTTGCCCGAAAAACTCCGGGGAGCGCGAGGGGCTGGCCCCTCGCTCCCGCACTTTCCACCCGCATTGCCAGCCGATCCGGAGCGCGCCCCGCCCCCACCGTGCGCCCGCGCAGGCCGTACCGCGCGGTGATACGGGGTTTCCCTTGCGCGGCTTGCACATTAAATAGCCGTCCTTCGCGGCAGCAGAGGAGCCGGCCATGACGGCGATCGTCGACATCAAGAGCCTCCGCAAGGTCTACAAGGGCGGCTTCGAGGCGCTCAAGGGCGTGGACCTGCAGATCGAGGAGGGCGAGATCCTCGCGCTTCTGGGGCCCAACGGCGCGGGCAAGACCACGCTGATCTCCACCATCTGCGGCATCACCGATCCCACCAGCGGCGAGGTCCTGGTCGCCGGCCACAACTGGCGCAAGGCCTACCGCCAGGCGCGCGGCCTGATCGGGCTGGTGCCGCAGGAAATCAACCTCGAGGGCTTCGACCGGGTCATCAACTCGGTCCGGTTCTCGCGCGGGCTGTTCGGGATGAAACCCGACGAGGCGCATATCGAGAAGGTACTGCGGCAGCTCTCGCTCTGGGACAAGAAGGATGCCCGGATCCGCGAGCTTTCCGGCGGCATGAAGCGCCGGGTGCTGATCGCCAAGGCGCTGAGCCACGAGCCCCGCGTGCTGTTCCTCGACGAACCCACCGCCGGCGTCGACGTGGCCCTGCGCAAGGGCATGTGGGACACGGTGGCCGAGCTCAAGGCCAACGGCGTCACCATCATCCTCACCACACACTACATCGAGGAGGCCGAGGCGTTGGCCGACCGGGTGGGGGTCATCAATGGCGGCGAGCTGCTGCTGGTCGAGGACAAGCAGCGCCTGATGGAACGGATGGGCCGCAAGCAACTGACCATCGAGCTGCAGGAGAAGATCGACAGCATCCCCGCCAGCCTGTCCGAGTTCGACCTGGAGCTGGCCCCGGATGGCCGCTCGGTCACCTACAGCTACGACACGCGGGGCGAGCGCACGGGCATCACCAAGCTGCTCGCGGGCCTGTCGGAGGCGGGCATCGTGCTGCGTGACCTCAAGACATCGCAATCCTCCCTCGAGGACATCTTCGTCGGTCTCGTCGAGGGCGGGACCACCCCCAGCAAGGAGGGCGCGGCATGAGCTTCATCGCCATCTGGTCGATCTACAAGTACGAGATGTTCCGCTTCTTCCGGACCATCCTGCAAAGCTTCGTCTCGCCGGTGATTTCGACCTCGCTCTATTTCGTGGTCTTCGGCGCCGCCATCGGCTCGCGCATCCAGGAGGTGGAGGGGGTGAGCTATGCCGCGTTCATCGTGCCCGGGCTGATCATGCTGAGCGTGATCATGCAGTCGCTGTCGAACTCGGCTTTCGCAATCTATTTCCCCAAGTTCATCGGCACCATCGACGAGCTGCTGGCCGCGCCGGTCAGCTTTTTCGAGATCGTGGTGGGCTATGTCGGCGCCGCGGCCACCAAGGCGCTTTTCATCGGGACCGTGATCCTCGGCACCGCCTCTGTCTTCGTCGACGTGCATATCCTGCACCCCGGGGCCATGGTGGCCTTCCTCGTGCTGACCTGCATCAGCTTCGCGCTGTTCGGCTTCATCATCGGCATCTGGGCCAAGAACTTCGAACAGCTCCAGCTGGTGCCGATGCTGATCGTGACGCCGCTGATCTTCCTCGGGGGGTCGTTCTACTCGGTCACCATGCTGCCGCCGATCTGGCAGACCGTGACGCTGTTCAACCCGGTGCTCTATCTGATCTCGGGCTTCCGCTGGGCGTTCTTCGGCATCTCCGACGTGTCCGTCGGCTGGAGCCTGCTGGCCATCGCGGCCTTTACCGGGCTCTGCATGACGGTGATCTGGTGGATCTTCCGCACCGGCTGGCGGCTGCGGAACTGAGCGGGTCACGCGCCCTCCTGCCGTAGGGTAAAGACGGGATCAGTTCCGCCGGTCACTTGTTTCCCGGCGGGGCTGTCTCTACATCAGGCGGCATGGGTATCCGCCTGCCTTTCCTTGACCGCGCGCCGGTCGTTTCCGTCCTGCGCCTTCAAGGGGCGATCGGGGCCGGCCCGCGCGCCGGCCTGTCGGACCAGGCCATGGCGCCGCTGATCGAAAAGGCCTTTGCCCGCGGCAAGCCCAAGGCGGTCTGCCTCGTCATCAATTCCCCCGGCGGCAGCCCGGTGCAATCCTCGCTCATCGCCGCGCGCATCCGGCGGCTGGCCGATGATCGCAAGGTGCCGGTCTATGCCTTTGTTGAGGATGCGGCGGCCTCGGGCGGTTACTGGATCGCCGCCGCAGCCGACGAGATCTGGGCCGATCCGGGTTCCATCGTCGGCTCCATCGGCGTCGTCTCCTCGGGCTTCGGGGCGCAGGTCTTCCTCGCCCGGCAGGGGATCGAGCGGCGGATTCACACGGCGGGCCGGTCGAAGACCATGCTCGACCCCTTCTCGGAGGAAAAGCCCGAGGATGTCGAGCGGCTCAACCGCATCCTGCACCGCATGCATGCCCTGTTCATCGAACATGTGCGCAGCCGGCGGGGCGACAAGCTCGACACTTCCGCGCCGGGTCTGTTCGAGGGCGAATTCTGGCTGGGCGAGGAGGCGCGCGAGATCGGGCTGATCGACGGCGTGGGTCATATCGTGCCCGAGATGAAGCGCCGGTTCGGCCGCAAGGTCCGCTTCCGCCGCTACGAGGCCAAGAAGGGCCTGCTGCGCCGGTTCGGGGGCGCGATGATCTCCGACGCGCTGGGCGGACTCGAGGAACAGGCGCTCTGGGCGCGGTACGGGCTCTGACCGATGATTGCCAAGGTCGTTGTCCTCTTCCTCGTGTTCATGGGTGTGCTGGCGATGTTCGGCAAGCTCCGCGCGCCGCGCCTGCCGGGCGCCGGCAAGGCGCGGGACAAGCTCTCGCCCACGCGCTGCCCGGACTGCGGGCGTTTCCAGATAGGCAAGGGGCCCTGTCCCTGCGGAAAGGATAGCTGACTTGGTCTGGCTGCTTGCAGGTCTCGGCCTGGTGATCCTGCTGCTTGCCGGCGACGCGCTGGTGAAGGGCGCGGTCAATACCAGCCTCCGGCTGGGCGTGCCGTCGCTGATCGTCTCGCTGACCATCGTCGCCTTCGGCACCTCCGCGCCGGAGCTTCTGATCGCCATCCAGGCGCTGAACATCGGCTCACCCGGCATTGCCATGGGCAACGTGGTGGGGTCGAACACCGCCAATATCCTGCTGGTCCTGGGCATCCCGGCGATGATCGCGCCGCTGCACACGGCCGGTTGCGACACCCGCAAGACCTATATTTTCATGCTCGCCGCCACCGGGCTTTTCATCCTGCTGGCGCAGGACGGGGTCTTCACCATCCAGAGCGGGGCGTTCCTGCTGCTGGGCCTCGGGCTGGTGCTGGTGGATGCCTTCCGCGAGGCGCGGCAGCACCGCCGCGAAATGCGGGAGAAGGGCAAGGATCCCGAGGCCGAGGAAGAGGAGGTCGAAGGCGCCGACCCCGAGATGCGCTGGTGGAAGATCTGCGTCTTCCTCGTGCTGGGGCTGGTGGGGCTGCCGCTGGGCGCCGACCTGCTGGTCGACAATGCCTCGATCATCGCGCGGATGTACGGCGTCAGCGACAGCGTGATCGGCCTGACGCTGGTGGCCGTCGGCACCTCGCTGCCCGAGCTCGCGACGACCGTCATGGCCGCCATCCGGCGCCAGGCCGACGTGGCGCTGGGCAATGTCATCGGGTCGAACATGTTCAACCTGCTGGCCATCATCGGCATCGCCACCCTGATCGGGCCCGTGCCGGTGGATCCGCAATTCGTGGCCTTCGACCTCTGGGTGATGCTGGGCGCCTCGGTGCTGCTGGCCCCCTTCGTGTTCCTCGGATGGAACATGGGGCGCCGCTGGGGGCTTGTCCTGACGATGCTTTACGCTCTCTACGTCTACGCGGTGATCGCATGACCCGGGCGCTGGTCACCGGCGCGGGGAAACGGCTTGGCCGGGCGATGGCGCTCTATCTCGGTCAACGCGGCTACGACGTGGTGGTGCACTACGCCTCCTCCGAGACAGAGGCGCAGGAGGTGGTCGGCGAGCTGCGCGCCATGGGCCGGCGCGCGGAGGCATTGCAGGCCGACCTGCTGGACGAGAGCCAGGTGGAGCCGCTGGTGGGCCGCGCCGCCGAGGCGCTGGGCGGTCCGCTCACGGTGCTGGTCAACAACGCCTCCATCTTCGAATACGACGTGACCGAGACCGCGACCCGCGAAAGCTGGGACCGTCACATGGAATCCAACCTGCGCGCACCCTTCGTGCTGACCCAGCATTTCGCGGCGCAGGTGCCCGACCCGGTGAATGACGATCACGAGGAGCCGGTGGCGCAGGGGCTGGTGGTCAACATGCTGGACCAGCGGGTGCGCAAGCTGACCCCGGAATTCACCACCTATTCCATCGCCAAGATGGGGCTCTGGGCCTTCACCCAGATCGCCGCGCGGGGGCTGGCCCCGCGGGTCCGCGTCAACGCCATCGGCCCCGGCCCGACCCTGATCGGCGCCCGGCAGCCGCAGGAGCATTTCGACCACCAGCGGCGCAACACGGTGCTCAAGCGGGGCTCCAACCCGGAGGACATCACCGGCGCGCTGGGCTACTTCCTCGACGCGCCGGGAGTGACCGGGCAGCTGCTTTGTACCGATGGCGGACAGCACCTCGGATGGCGCACGCCGGAGATACAGGGCGAACAATAATTGCGTCGCTCGCGCGAGTTTTGCACCGCCATTGCCGAGGTCACGAAAGCGTTACAAAACTCTTAATGTTTTCAGTGTTTTGCATCAGGCGGTAAAAAATACCATTTCATTTCAATTACTTACAAAAAAGCCCAAAAATTAGGCAAACCAAAGAAATGCTCCGGGAACAAGGGAAAATCCGCCCTGCCCAAAACTTATCGGCAGACTTGTCCACAGGAACGGTGGACGCAATTTAGCTTGCCCCTGCCGCTTCAAGATTGCAGCCGGCGGCCGGGAATCATATCTCTCGACTCATGACGGACATGCCCCAGACAGAGGCGGCGCCGCGCCCCCGGGGCCACGCCTGCATCCAGAGCTATCTCAAGACCCTCGACAGCTCTCCCGGTGTCTACCGGATGCTGGATGAGCAGTCCCGCGTGCTCTATGTCGGCAAGGCGCGGAACCTGAAGGCGCGGGTGTCGAACTATGCCCGGCCCTCGGGCCATTCGCCCCGGATCGCCCGGATGATCCGCGAGACGGCGTCGATGATGTTCCTGACCACGCGCACGGAAACCGAGGCGCTGCTGCTGGAACAGAACCTCATCAAGCAGCTCAAGCCCAAGTTCAACGTGCTGCTGCGCGACGACAAGTCCTTCCCGAACATCCTCGTCGCCAAGGACCACGCCTATCCGCAGATCAAGAAGCATCGCGGCGCCAAGAAGGAGAAGGGTGCCTATTACGGCCCCTTCGCCAGCGCAGGCGCGGTGAACCGGACGCTGAACCAGTTGCAGAAGGTTTTCCTGCTGCGGAATTGCACGGATTCGATGTTCGAAAGCCGCACGCGTCCCTGCCTGCTGTACCAGATCAAGCGCTGCTCGGGCCCCTGCGTCGGCCATATCTCGGAAGAGGATTACGCCGCCTCGGTCAAGGACGCGGAGGACTTCCTGTCGGGCAAGTCCACGCAGATCCAGGGCAACCTCGCCGCCGAGATGCAGAAGGCCAGCGACGACATGGAATTCGAGCGTGCCGCGGCCCTGCGCGACCGCATCCGCGCGCTCACCAACGTGCAGGGGGTGCAGGGCATCAACCCGCGCGGCGTGCCCGAGGCCGACGTGCTGGCGCTGCACATGGACGGCGGACAGGCCTGTGTGCAGGTCTTCTTCATCCGCGCGAACCAGAACTGGGGCAACCGCGATTTCTACCCCCGCGTCGGCCCCGACGTGGAAGAGGCCGAGGTGCTGGAGGCCTTCATCGGCCAGTTCTACGACGGGAAGGAGCCGCCGCGCCTGCTGCTCCTGTCCCACGGGATCGAGAACCGCGACCTGATGGAGGAGGCGCTCGCCGGCAAGGCGGGCCGCAAGGTGGAGATCGCCGTGCCCCAGCGGGGCGAGAAGGCCGAGCTGGTGGAAAGCGCCGCCCGCAACGCCCGCGAAAGCCTTGGGCGCCGGTTGGCAGAGACGGCGACCCAGGCCAAGCTGCTGAAAGGGGTGGCGGAGGCCTTCGGCCTCGACGGCCCGCCGGAGCGGATCGAGGTCTACGACAACTCCCACATCCAGGGCACCAATGCCGTGGGGGCGATGATCGTGGCCGGGCCGGACGGTTACATGAAGAACCAGTACCGCAAGTACAACATCCGCGGCGACGACCTCGTGCCCGGCGACGATTTCGGCATGATGAAGGAGGTGCTGCACCGCCGCTTCACCCGGCTGAAGAAGGAGGATCCGGACCGGCAGAAGGGGCTCTGGCCTGACCTCCTGCTGATCGACGGCGGGGCCGGGCAGGTCTCGGCCGTGGCGGAGATCATGCGCGAACACGGGGTGCAGGACATTCCCATGGTGGGTGTCGCCAAGGGCATCGACCGCGACGCCGGCAAGGAGGAATTCCACCGCGTCGGCGAGCGTCCCTTCGCGCTGCGGCGGAACGACCCCGTTCTCTACTTCATCCAGCGTCTGCGCGACGAGGCGCACCGTTTCGCCATCGGCACCCACCGGGCGAAGCGCGCCAAGGGCGTGGGGGCGACACCGCTCGACGACGTGCCCGGCGTGGGCGCGGGCCGCAAGCGCGCGCTGCTGTCGCATTTCGGCTCTGCCAAGGCGGTCAGCCGCGCGGACCTCGCCGACCTGAAGGCGGTGGACGGCGTGTCGGAAGCCCTGGCGGAACGAATCTACGCCTTCTTCCACGAGCAGGGGTGAGGATGGGGTGCCCGTCGCCCCGGTGAGGGCGGGGCGGCATTTCCCTGGCCGCTAACGGATCCTGCACCCGCGCGGTCTTTCTGGCCGTAATCCGTGCGATGGACCGCGAGCCGCCGGGGCGTGTTGCGCGACCTCGCGCGGCACGCTTTTCGCCTGTGCCGCACCGAGATCCTCTCCACTCGCCCTGCGCCAATTCGGCTCAGGAACCTTCGGCGCCGCGCCCCGTTTCACCGCTACATTTGGACTGCGCAGAAAAAAGGGGCCCCATGAGCACACAGAGCGATCCCGGAACATGGACGGCGAAACAGCTTTCCTCCGCCTATGAGCGCAAGGACCTGTCGCCGCTGGAAGCCACCCGCGCCGCGCTCGACCGGATCGACCGCTTCAACGACACGGTGAACGCCTATGTGCTGGTGGACCGGGAGGGGGCCGAGAAGGCCGCCCGCGCCTCTGCGCAGCGGTGGGGCCGGGGCGAGCCGCTGAGCGCGCTGGACGGCGTGCCGGTCTCCGTCAAGGACCTTACGGACGTCGAAGGCTGGCCCTCGCGCGAGGGGTCGCTGGTCACGAGCGACACGGCCTGCACCTCGGACGCGCCGCCGGCCCGCCGCCTGCGCGAGGCGGGCGCGGTGCTGCTTGGCAAGACGAACACGCCGGAATTCGGCTGGAAGGGCGTCACCGACAACCGACTCTTCGGCGCCACCGCCAATCCCTGGGACACCGCGCTGACGCCCGGCGGGTCCTCCGGCGGGGCGGCCGCGGCCTGTGCGCTGAACATGGGCGCGCTGCACCAGGGTGGCGATTCCGGCGGCTCGATCCGCATTCCCGCGTCGTTCACCGGGGTCTTCGGCTTCAAGCCGACCTTCGGCTGGACGCCGCAATGGCCGCCGTCCAAATCCCCGACGCTCAGCCATATCGGCCCGCTCGCCCGCACGGTGGAGGATGCGGCCATGATGCTGAACGTGATCGGCCGCTACGATTACGTCGACCCCTACGCGGTCCGGGGCCAGCCCGAGGATTGGGGCGCCGACCTCGACCAGGGGCTGCGCGGCCTGCGGATCGCCTATTCGCCCGACCTGGGCTATGCCGAGGTGGACGAGGGTGTCGCCACCCGGGTGCGCGAGGCCGCCGGTAAGCTGGAAGGGCTGGGCGCCGAGATCGTCGAGATCCATCCCGGCTTCGAAAGCCCGATCGACACGTTCCAGAAGATCTGGTTCACCGCCTCGCTCGACCTCTACCTCGCCTGCACCGCCGAACAGCGCAAGAAGCTCGATCCCGGCCTCGTGGACAATGCGCGCCGGGCGGAGGAATGGTCCGCTGTGGAGTTCTTCCGCGCGCTGTCGGCCCGCGCCGACCTGACCCGGCGGCTGGAGCGGTTCAACCGCGATTACCACCTGCTGATGACGCCCTCGGTGGCCGTGCCGCCCTTCGAGATTAACCACGACACCCCGCCGGGCAGCCGGATGACCGACTGGACCGAATGGTCGCCGTTTTCCTACCCGTTCAACCTCAGCCAGCAGCCGGCCGCCTCGGTCCCCTGCGGGTTCACCGACGAGGGGCTGCCCGTGGGCTTCCAGCTTGCCGGCGGGAAACATGACGACGTGCGGGTCCTGCGCGCGGCCCATGCTTACCTGCAGGCCCATCCGCCGCGCTTTCCGACCGTGCCGGACCCGGCCGAAACCGCCTGATCCATCACGAGCAAAGGAGAGACGCCATGATCGTGCGCAGCAAGGACGACGCGAAAAGCAACGCCGTCGACGAGGAGAAATTCATCTCGCGCCGCTACACATTGCGGAAGGACGGGATGGGGCACTCGGTCCACGAGACCTACATCAAGCCCGGCCAGTCGCTGCACATGTGGTATCGCAACCACCGCGAGACGGTGATCTGCACCGAGGGCGAGGGCAAGATCGAGGACCTGACGGAAGGCGGGGAATGGACGCTCACCCCCGGTACCCTCTACGCGCTGGACAAGCACCAGAAGCACATCCTGAGCAGCGAGAAGGGCATGACCGTCCTGTGCGTCTTCACCCCCGCGCTGGTGGGGCCGGAAGATCACGACGAGCAGGGAAGCTACCCGCTCTACGAGGATGACGGCACGATCGTGCAGCATTGAGGGTTTGGCCGGGCCTGGTTTTTTCGGCAGACGGGCCCGGCCGTTCCCCTGATAGACGAGAGAAAGACTCCCAAATCCGTGGAGTAGCCAGCCGGTCGACCGGCTTGCCCACGGTCATGATCGCAGCCTTGGCTTGGGAAAGGTCGGGGTCTGCGTGGGCTGCCCAGACCGGACAAAAGAAAACGGCGCGGCGGAAGTACCGCCGCGCCGTGGTAACTTTCCGGCAAGTGTGCCGGGCGAAGCTTAGTCCCAGAAGCCTTCGTCGACGCCTTCCATCGACTCGAGGTCTTCCTCGTTCAGCCGGGTCACGAAGGCGTATTCCGCGTTGTCCACGGCCACCAGGCTCACGTCGTTGACAGCGACCATCACGTGCTTGTCCGCGATGTCGAGGAAGCCACCGACTTCGGCGATGATGCCGGCCATCTGGCCGTCCTGCGTCAGGACGATGTCCTCGATCTCGCCGATCTGGTTCCAGTTGTCGCCGACGCCGTCATAGACGTTCGCGCTGTTCCAGCCTTCGTCGTTGGCTTCGTTGGTGGTGTAGACGTCACCGCCGGTAATGTCCCGGGTGCGGATCAGGTTGCCCTGCATGCCACCCATGTCGGCGCTCGTCATGCCACTGATGTCGCTGCGGCCGTTCATGCCGCTCGACGCCATCGCGTTGTCGTCGGACATCTCGCTGTCTTCCGCCATCGCGCCATCGTCGGACATGGTGTTGTCCATGTCGCTGGCATTTTCGGTCGCCTGCGCCGACATCTCGCCATTGGTCTGGGCGTTCATGTCGGTCTCGGTGTCATTGCTCTGGGCGATTGCGCCCGAGGCGGCAACGGTCAGGGCAAGGGTGCTGACAGTCAGAAGTTTCATTGTTTCGCTCCCTTTCGATTTCGGTTTCAGGGAGTCAACGAGCCTCTTCGCGGTCCTGTTCCAAATTCTGTAAAATCTCTACGTGCCAGAGACATAGCGGCGAAGCACAGCGCGAACGCCATCTTGCCAGAGCGCCTGCAGCTTGTCGCCGAAGGCCTCCGCGAACCGCGCGTCGCGGCCCAGCGTGCCGAAGACCTCGCCCAGTGACAGGAAGGCGGAGGGGTCGGTTCGGGCGCGGCGCGCGGCGTCGGTCAGCACCACGGCCCGCTCGTCGTCGAGCGTGATGGCGCGGCCCTCCTCGTCCTCGCCTGCGCAGTAGCGGCACCAGAGCGCGACCTCCAGCGCCAGCCCCTCGTAGGGCTTTCCGTCGCGCAGCGCGTCGCGCAGGGTCGGCAGGATGAATTTCGGCTGCCGGTTCGAGCCGTCGAGGCAGAGCCGCGCGATCGTGTCGCCCACCTTCTCGTTGCCGAAGCGTTCGCGGATCTTGGCGAGGTAGGCCTCATAATCCACGCCGGGGATCGGGTTCAGCGTCGGGATCACCTCGCGCCGCTCCAGCGCGGTCAGCCAGGCGTCCACGTCCGGATCGCCCATGCCCTCATGCGCCAGCTCGTGACCCAGCAGGGCGGAGGGATAGGCGATGGCGGCGTGGCCGCCGTTGAGGATCCGCAGCTTCATCAGCTCGTAAGGCAGGACCTCGTCCACGAACTCCACCCCTACCTCTTCGAGCGGCGGGCGGCCCATCGGAAAGCGGTCCTCCAGCACCCATTGGCGGAAGGGTTCGCAGACCACCGGCGCCGCGTCCTCGATGCCGAAGGTCTCGGCCACCATCCGCAGCTCGCGCGGCGAGGTGGCGGGGGTGATGCAATCCACCATGCCGTTCGGAAAGGCCACCTCGGCCTCGACCCGGTCGGCCAGCGCGGGATCCGACAGGCGGGCGAAGCCCAGCACCGCCTGCCGGGTCGCATCGCCGTTTTCCGGGATGTTGTCGCAGGACATGAGCGTGAAGGGCGGCGTGCCCGCGTCGAAGCGCTGCTTCAGCGCTGCGCAGATCTGGCCGAAGACGGTCTTCGGGGCGTCTGTGCCGAGGTCCGCCTGGATGTCGGGATGTTCCGCGTCGAAGGCCCCGGTGTCCGCGTCGATGAAGTAGCCGCCCTCGGTCACGGTCAGCGAGACGATCCGCGTCGAGGGGTCCACCATCCGCGCGATGTTTTCCGCCGGATCGACGGGGGCGAAATCCACCATGGCCCCCACCACCTGCGCCGACAGCCCGGCAGGGTCGAGATCCACCACGGTATAAAGCCAGTCCTGCGCCTTCAGCCGCTCGCGCATCGCGGCGTCGCCGGGGCGCACGCCCGCGCCGGTGATGGCCCAGTCATGGCCCTTGCCGGTCTTCATCAGTCGCGACAGGTAGACCGCCTGGTGGGCGCGGTGAAAGTTGCCGACACCGTAATGCACGATGCCGGAGCTCAGGCCCGCGCGGTCGTAGCCGGGGCCCTCCACGCCGTCGGGCAGGCTGTCGAGAAGGTCTTTGTTCAGTGCGTTCGCCATGTCAGCTCATCCAGTTTCCGCCGTCGACGTTGTAGGTCTGGGCGACGATGTACTCGGCCTCGTCCGAGGCGAGGAAGATCGCCATCCCGGTGAGGTCCTCGGCGGTGCCCATGCGGCCGTAAGGCACGGCGCGGCCCACCTGCTTCTTCTTTTCCCCCGGCTCCAGCCCCTCGTATTTCGCGAAGAAGGCATCGACCCCGTCCCAATGTTCGCCGTCCACCACGCCGGGGGCGATGGCGTTGACGTTGATCCCGTGGCGGATCAGGTCGAGCCCGGCGGATTGCGTGAGAGAGATCACCGCCGCCTTGGTCGCGCAGTAGACCGCCACCAGCGCCTCGCCGCGCCGCCCGGCCTGGGAGGCCATGTTGATGATCCGGCCGCCGCCGCCCTGCGCGATCATGTGCCGGGCCACCGCCTGCATCGTGAAGAGCGTGCCGGCCACGTTCACGGCCATCAGCCGGTCGAAATCCTCGCGCGCGATCTCCACCACCGGGGCGGCGGAGAAGAGCGCGGCGTTGTTGACCAGGATGTCGATGCGCCCCAGCCGCTTCACCGTGTCGGCGACGCCGGCCTCGATGCTCTGCTGGTCGGTCACGTCCATCCGCACGGCGATCGCACCCCCGCCGATCGACGCCGCCGCCTCTTGCGCGCGGTCGGCGTCGATATCGGCGAGGGCCACCTTCGCCCCTTCGGCCGCGTAGGCCCGGGCAAAGGCCAGCCCGATCCCCCGGGCTGCCCCCGTGATGAGGGCCGTCCTGCCTGCGAGCCGCGTCATGCGATGCGCATCCCCTCGGCATCGAAGCGGTGCAAGCGGTCGGGATCGGGTGTCAGGTGGACCGTGTCGCCGTGGCGCAGGTCCACCTCGCCCTCCGCGCGCACGGTGATGGGGTCGTCCCAGCCCGGCACGTGGACGTGGAAGAAGGTGTCGGAGCCGAGGTGTTCCGCCACCCCCACCGTGCCGGTCCAGTTACCGCTCTCGCGCGAGACGCGGATATGCTCGGGGCGGATGCCGACGGTCCTGGCGTCATGCTTGGCCGCCTCGGGGCCGCCCAGCAGGTTCATCCTGGGCGAGCCGATGAACCCCGCGACGAAGAGGTTGCGCGGCGTGCGATACAGCTCCAGCGGGGAGCCCACCTGCTCGATCCGGCCGGCATGCAGCACGACGATCTTGTCGGCCATGGTCATCGCCTCGACCTGGTCGTGGGTGACGTAGATCATCGTGGTGGCCAGCCGGTTGTGCAGCTCGGAGATCTCCAGCCGCATTCCCACCCTGAGCGCCGCATCGAGGTTCGACAGCGGCTCGTCGAAGAGGAAGGCGGCGGGCTCGCGCACGATGGCGCGGCCGATGGCCACCCGCTGCCGCTGGCCGCCCGACAGCTGCCCGGGCCGGCGGTCAAGGTAGTCGGTCAGGTTCAGCACCTTGGCCGCGTTCTCGATCCGGCGCTCCTGCTCGTCCTTGGGAATGCCCGCCATCTTCATCGGGAAGGCGATGTTCTTCTTCACCGACATGTGCGGGTAGAGCGCGTAGGACTGGAAGACCATGGCGAGGCTGCGCTTCGCGGGCGGCAGGTGCGTCGCGTCCTCGCGGTCGATGCGGATCTGGCCCGAGCTCACGTCCTCCAGCCCGGCGATCAGCCGCAGCAGGGTGGACTTGCCGCAGCCCGAGGGGCCGACGAAGACGACGAATTCGCCGTCCTCGATGGTCAGGTCAAGCGGCGGGATGACCTCCACGTCGCCGAAAGACTTGGTAACCTGGTCAAGCGTGATGCGTCCCATGGATGTGTTGTCCTTATTTGACCGCGCCGAAGGTGAGCCCGCGGACCAGCTGCTTCTGGCTGAACCATCCCATGATGAGGATGGGCGCGATGGCCATGGTGGAGGCGGCCGAGAGCTTGGCGTAGAACAGGCCCTCGGGCGACGAGTAGGAGGCGATGAAGGCGGTGAGCGGCGCCGCGTTGGCCGCGGTGAGGTTCAGGGTCCAGAACGCCTCGTTCCAGGCGAGGATGATGTTGAGCAGCAGGGTCGAGGCGATGCCCGGCACTGCCATCGGCGTCAGCACGTAGACGATCTCATCCCAGAGGCCCGCGCCGTCCATGCGCGCCGCCTCGAGGATGTCGTTCGGGATCTCCCGGAAATAGGTGTAGAGCATCCAGACGATGATCGGCAGGTTGATCAGTGTCAGCACGATGATCAGGCCGAGCTTGGTGTCGAGCAGGCCGACATTGCGGAAGATCAGGTAGATCGGCACCAGCACCCCGACCGGCGGCAGCATCTTGGTCGACAGCATCCACATTAGCACGTTGCGCGTCTGCTTGCCGGGGACGAAGGCCATGGACCAGGCCGCGGGGATGGCGATGATCAGCCCGATCACCGTGGAGCCCACGGAGATCACCACCGAGTTCCAGAAGTGGCGGAAGTAGTTCGAGCGCTCCTGCACGGTGACGTAATTGTCCAGCGTCCAGTCGAAGCTGAACCAGAGCGGCGGATCGGCGATCGCCTGGGCCTCGGTCTTGAACGAGGTGAGGATGGTCCAGAAGATCGGGAAGAAAATGAGCAGGCCGATGATCCACGCGATCGCGGTGTTCACGGCCTTGCGCTGCTGGGTGACGGCTCGGGCCATGTCAGAGGCTCCCGTTCAAGGTGACGGCCGGGGAAAGGGCGCGCCGTTGATCCGCGTGGGCGCCCAGCCCGTGCCGAGCGTGATTGTCCCGGCGGGAGGGCGCATCGGCGAGGGCAGGATCCGCAAGGGCGTCCGGGGCTTTCAGGCCAAACCGTGGACCACGGGCGTTCCGGATGCGCCTGCCCGGGGACGGGCGCGTCGCTTCGTGCGGGGCGGGGCAGGGGGCGAAGGTCATCATCATCCCCTCCCTCACGCGTCGAGGTTCTTGCCGATCATCCGCATCAGGAAGATCGCGACGATATTGGCGAGGATGATGGCGACGACCCCACCGGCGGAGCCCGTGCCCACGTCGAAGCGCAACAGGCTCTCGGCGTAGACGAGGTAGGTCAGGTTGGTCGAGGCCGTGCCCGGGCCGCCATTGGTGGTCACCAGGATCTCGGCAAAGATCGACAGAAGGAAAATGGTCTGGATCAGGATCACCACGGTGATCGCCCGGGACAGGTGCGGCAGCGTGATGTACCAGAAGCGCGCCAGCGGGCTCGCCCCGTCCATCTCGGCCGCCTCGAGCTGCTCGCTGTCCAGCGACTGCATCGCGGTCAGCAGGATCAGCGTGGCAAAGGGCAGCCATTGCCAGCTCACGATGCCGATGATCGAGGCCAGGGGCGCCTGGGCGAGAAAGTCGAAGGGCTGCATCCCGAGCGCCTTGGCGAGATAGGCGAAAAGCCCGTTCACCGGGTTCATGAACATGTTCTTCCAGACCAGCGCCGACACGGTGGGCATCACGAAGAAGGGCGCGATCACGAGGATCCGCACGATGCCCTGGCCCCACATCGGCTGGTCCAGCAGGATCGCCAGAAAGGTGCCGCCCACCACGGTGATGAGCAGCACGCCCCCCACCAGCAGGAGCGTGTTGACGATGGCCGACTGGAAGGCCGGGTCGGTCAGGAAATAGGCGTAGTTCTCCCACCCGACGAAGGGATTGTTCCCCGGCATCAGCAGGTTGTAGCGCAGGAAGGAGAAGTAGAGCGTCATGCCCAGCGGGATCAGCATCCAGCCGAGAAGCAGGATCACCGAGGGTGAGATCATCAGCCGTGCCGCGGCGCGCGAATGCTGGGTTGCCATGGGGCGTGCCCTTCTGAGCGGGGCCGGCGCGGGGACGCGGTACTCAGGCGAGCGGGGACGCGGTGCTCAGGCCCTCGGGGCCTCGCGGGTCCCCCTGCGTTCCGTGCGCGACGGCCGGATCGAACGAGGCGGGGGCCACCCGAAGGCAGCCCCCGACCGGGGAGGAGATCAGTCGCCGTAGCCGGCGCGGTCGATTTCACGCTGGGTCGACCGCTGGGCGTTGGAGAGCGCGGTCTCCGCGTCCACCTGCCCCGCGAGCGCGGCCGAGAATTGCTGCCCCACGGCGGTGCCGATGCCCTGGAATTCCGGGATCGCCACGAATTGCGCGCCGGTATAGGGGATTTCCTGGACCGACGGCGCGTTGGTATCCACCGCGTTGATCGAGTTCAGGGTCATCTCGGCGAAGGGCGCGGCCTCCTGGTACTTCTCGTTCTCGTAGAGCGAGGTACGGGTGCCCGGAGGGGCGGCGGCCCAGCCTTCCTCGCTCGCGACAAGCTCGGTGTAGCCCTTGGAGGTCGCCCAGGCGACGAACTCCTTGGCCGCTTCCGGCGCGTCGGTGGAAGCCGGGATGGCCAGGTTCCAGGACCACAGCCAGTTGCCGTGGTTGTCCACGCCTTCCTTGTTCGGGAACTGCGCAAAGCCCACGCTGTCGGCGACGGTCGAGTCATCCTCGTCGGTGACGAAGGAGGCCGCCACGGTAGCGTCGATCCACATGCCGCATTTGCCCTGCTGGAACAGCGACAGGTTCTCGTTGAAGCCGTTCGACGAGGCGCCCGGAGGGCCGTACTTGTCCATCATGTCGAGGTAGTCGGTCAGCGCCGCCTTCCACTCCTCGCTGTCGAACTGCGCTTTCCAGTCCATGTCAAACCAGCGCGCGCCGTAGGAGTTCGCCATGGCCGTGAGGAAGGCCATGTTCTCGCCCCAGCCGGCCTTGCCGCGCAGGCAGATGCCGTAGACCTCGTTGTCCTTGTCGGTCATCGCCTCGGCGGCGTTGCGGATGTCGGTCCAGGTCGGCTGATCCGGGATCTCGACGCCGGCCTTCTCGGCCAGGTCGGTGCGGTACATCACCATGGCGGATTCGCCGTAGAAAGGTGCCGCGTAAAGCGTGCCGTCCACCGACAGGCCGCCGGCGATGGCGGGCAGGATGTCGTCGGCGTCATAGCCCTCGGGCATGTTCTCCAGCGGCGTCAGCCAGTCCTGCTTGGCCCAGATCGGCACCTCGTAATTGCCGATGGTCATCACGTCGAACTGCCCGCCGCCGGTGGCGATGTCCTGCGTGACGCGCTGGCGCAGCACGTTCTCCTCGAGCGTGACCCATTCGAGCGAGATGTTCGGATGCTCGGACGTGAAATCGTCGGTCAGGCCCTGCATGCGGATCATGTCGCCATTGTTCACGGTCGCGATGGTCAGGGTCACGTTGTCCTGCGCCGACGCGGAAAAGGCGACGGCCGACAGCGCGGTTGCGCCCAGAAGAGCGCGCATTGTCTTGGTCATGATATCCTCCCAGAGTGTGGGCATATGCCACTAGGCTGAGCATATGCCCATCTGTTGCGACGAGTCAATTGTCGGCATCACCCCTTAAGGTGCCGTGAATTCGGGCAGTTCGGGAAAATGTCAGTCGGCGGCGAGGACGTCCGCGGCCGTGGTCTCGTTGGTGATGAGACCCTGCACCAGCCGGCCGCGCAGGGCGGCGCGAATCGCCGGGACCTTGCGCTTGCCCACCGCGCTGGCGATCACCGGGTGGTCGCGCGACAGCGCCAGCGGGGCCGAGGCGACGCGGCTGTTGATCAGGTCGGGGATCACCCGGCCCTCGGCGTCGAAGGCCCAGGCCGTGATCTCGCCCACGGCGCCCGCCTTGATCAGCGCGCGGCTTTCGTCGGGGCGGACGAAGCCGTCCTTGATCAGCGGCGCCTCTTCCCCGATGTCGCCGATCCCGACAAAGGCGATGTCGGCCCGCTTGCAGAGGTCGAGAGTGTTGCGCACCGGCTCCTGCGCGTGGAGGATGCGCAGCTCGTCCACGTTGCGCGCCAGCACCGGCAGCGGCATCGGGTAGTGACGGGCATTCACCTTCTCGGCCAGTCGCACCACCACGTTATAGGGCGAGGCCGAGCCGTCGCTCATCATGTTGCCCAGCAGCGACACGATCATGTGCTGCGGGCAGTCCATCGGCGGGATCTCCTCCACCGCGGCGCGCAGGGCGCGGCCGGTGCCCATGGCGATGATCCGCGGCTCCTCGGAGCGCAGTACGCGCTCGATCTCCTCGGCGCAGGCAATGGCGGCGCCCGCGATCAGGTCCGGCGCCTCGGGGTCCGACGGCACGACCTCGCAGAAATCCAGCCCGAAGCGGTCCTTGATGTCGCGCGCCAGCTCCATGCAGCGCGAAATCGGGTGGTCGAGCCGGACCTTCACCAGCCCCTCGCTGACCGCCATCGACACCAGCCGCTGCGCCGATTGGCGCGAGACCCCCAGCTTGCGCGCGATCTCGTCCTGGGTGTTGCGCGCCACGTAATAGAGCCAGCCCGCCCGCGCGGCATCGTCGAGCCGCGTCGTCTCCGCGTTGCCGGGCCGCTTCATCGCGCCGGCTCCGCCGCCACGGGGGCGGGGGCGAAAAGCTCGGGGCAGACGGCCGGGAAGCTCTCCCAGCTCTCGATCCGGCCCAGCGATCCGGTCAGGCGGGCGGGGCGCCCCTTCAGGTGGCTGCCCCCCGCGAAATGCAGCGAGGCCATGCCGGCGGCGGAAGCGGCGGCCAGCCCCGGCGCGCTGTCCTCGATCACCAGGCAGCGCGCGGGATCGGCGCCCTCGGCCCGCGCCGTGTGCAGGAAGAGATCCGGCGCCGGCTTGCCGCGGGCCACCTGCGAGGCGGTGTACAGCCGGTGGCCGAAGCGGTCCCACAGCCCGGTCACCCGCAGCGAGCGCTCCGACCGCGCGGGCGAGCTCGAGGTGGCGACCGCGGCCGGCGTTTCCAGCCGGTCCAGCATGGTGGCCAGCCCCTCGGTCACGCGAAGCTCGGCGGCGAAGACCTCGAGCAGGCGGGCGCGGTAATCGGCCTCGAAACTCTCGGGCAGGGTGACGGCGAATTCCGCCCGGATGGCGGCGGCGACGGTGGGAAAGGAGCGGCCGAGGCAGAACCGCTCGAAATGGTCGAGGTCGATGGTGACGCCGAATTCCTCCAGCGCGCCGGTCAGCACCCGGGCGCTCAGCATCTCGCTGTCGACGAGGACGCCGTCGCAGTCGAAGATCACCAGATCGTACATGCCATCCCCTTTTCGGTTGGACAGTATAGGCAGGGCCGTGGCCGCGGCAAAGCGGCTATTGCGACGCAGCCGATGCGGGGGAGGGAAGCGCGTCCCAGTCCACGGGCCGCAGCGCCGGGTGGATGGCCGGCGGATCGCAGCCTTGGCGGAGCGGCGACGGGTTTTCCATCGTTGGTGGGGGGATAACACCGGGCGTGGCGCAGATTGCCATGTGCCGTTGGCTCACGCGCTCACCACGGCGCAGTCGGGCTTGGGGGCCGGCCCCATCCAGTAAAACCGGACCGCGGGCCAAGGATGCATAGCTTCGGATGGGGAAGAAGGTGGACACCTGCACACGCAATCGGGCATATTTCCAAGCCAAGTGACCTTGGCGAGAGAAGTGGTGCCCAGGAGAGGACTCGAACCTCCACGTCCATACAGACACTAGCACCTGAAGCTAGCGCGTCTACCAATTCCGCCACCTGGGCAGGTGTCGTGAGGCAGGCGTTTATCCCTCAGCCCAGGTGGTGTCAACGGCGATTTTCGGGTTTTCCTTCAATCGGCCTTATCGCCTTGTTTCAGGCCCCGCCGGGTAGTAATGAAAGGCCCTGAAGGCTCAGCCGGAGGCAGAAAAATGTCCAAGCTCGTCACCATTTACGGCGGATCCGGGTTCCTCGGACGCCAGATCGCCCGCCGCATGGCCAAGCGCGGCTGGCGGGTGCGCGTGGCCGTCCGTCACGTCAACGACGCGCTCTTCGTGCGTCCCTACGGCGTGGTTGGCCAGGTGGAGCCTGTATTCTGCAACATCCGCGACGACCAGACCGTGCGCGACGTGATGCGCGGCGCCGACGTGGTGGTCAATTGCATCGGGATCCTGGCCGAAAAGGGCCGCAACACCTTCGGTGCCGTGCAGGAAGAGGGTGCGGAACGCGTCGCCCGCATCTCGCGCGAGGAAGGTGTCGGCCGGCTGGTGCAGATCTCGGCCATCGGCGCAGACGCGGAAAGCAGCAGCGAATATTCCCGCACCAAGGCCGCGGGCGAGGCGGCGGTGCTGGAACATCGTCCCGACGCGGTGATCATGCGCCCCTCGATCATGTTCGGCCCGGGCGATTCCTTCTTCAACAAGTTCGCGGACATGACGCTGTTCTCGCCGGTCCTGCCACTGGTCGGGGCCAAGACGAAATTCCAGCCGGTCTATGTCGACGACGTGGCCCATGCGGTGGAAAAGGCCGTGCTGGGCGAGGCGTCCTCCGGCATCTACGAGCTGGGCGGCCCGGATGTCAGCACCTTCCGCGAGCTGATGAAGGAGATGCTGGGCGTGATCCGCCGGCGCCGGCTGATGCTGCCGCTGCCGTTTTTCCTGGCGCGGATCCTCGCCTTCTTCGCGGAATGGGGCCACACGCTGAGCCTCGGGATCCTGCCGCAGCCGATCACCCGCGACCAGTGCGAGAGCCTGCGCAGCGACAACATCGTGCATGACGGGGTGAAGACCTTTGCCGACCTGGGCATCAAGCCCACCGCGACGGAGGCCGTGCTGCCGGAATACCTGTGGCGCTTCCGCCCGTCGGGCCAGTACCTGGCGATCAAGGAATCGGCCCGCAACCTGCATACCGAATGACCCGCCGGACCGCGGCGGGGCCGGGGCGGCCGTTGCCGCCTACGGGCTGACGCGCGATGCGCAAGGGTCTTGCCCTGCTGACCGTGGCCTACACGTTCAGCCAGTTCTTCCGGTCCTTCCTCGCCGTGCTGAGCGAGCCGCTGGCGCGTGACCTGGGCGCTGCGCCGCAGGATCTGTCGACCGCATCGGGGCTCTGGTTTCTCGCCTTCGCGGCGATGCAGATTCCCGTGGGCGCCGCGCTGGACCGGATCGGACCGCGCCGCACCGCGGCCGTGTTGTTCGGGATCGGCGGGGCCGGGGGCTCTGCGCTGTTCGCCATGGCGACCACGCCGGCACATGTCTCGACGGCGATGCTGCTGCTTGGGATCGGCTGTTCGCCGGTGCTGATGGCCTCCTACTACATCTTCGCGCGCTCCTATCCGCCGGCCATGTTCGCCACGCTGGGCGCCGTGGTGCTGGGGCTGGGATCGCTGGGCAACCTGCTGGGCGCCGCGCCGCTGGCGCAGATGGCCGAGGCGATCGGCTGGCGGGCGAGCCTCTGGTCCATCGCCGGGGCCTCGGCGCTGATCGCTGTGGGGCTGTGGTGGCTGGTCACCGATCCGCCCGCGCCGGAGGGCGACCGGCGGGGCAGTTTCCTCGACTTGCTGCGCATCAGGGCGCTGTGGCCGGTCATCCCGCTGATGCTGGTCAGCTACGCCCCGGCCGCCGCGTTGCGCGGGCTGTGGATCGGCCCCTACCTGGCGGATGTCCACGGGGCCGACGCCGCCGCCATCGGCAATGCGGCGATGGTCATGGGCATCGCGATGATCGTCGGGACCTTCGCTTACGGCCCGCTCGACCGGCTGCTCGGCACGCGCAAATGGGTGGCGCTGGCGGGCAACGCGGCGGGGGCGGCGGCCTGCCTCGCGCTCTGGGCGATGCCGGGCGCGGGCTGGGCGCTGGCGGTCGGGCTGTTCGCCGCGGTGGGTGTCTTCGGCGGCGCCTACCCGCTGCTCATCGCCCATGGCCGCAGCTTCGCCCCGCCGCACCTGGCGGGTCGGGCGGTCACGCTGATGAACCTGTTCGGCATCGCCACGGTGGGCCTGTTCCAGCTGGTCAGCGGCCCGCTGCAGGCCAAGGCGGCGGCCGGCGCGGTCACGCCGGCAGGGGCCTACGCGCCCATCTTCCTGGCCCTCGGCCTGCTGCTCGCGGCGGCCTGCCTGGTCTATGCCTTCAGCGAAGACCGGTTGGATTAGGCGCAACCTGCCCTAAATCCCCTTTCAACACAGCGCAGGCTTGTGTATGACCCCGTGCGTTCCGTGCGGGGTCCGTCTGCGCGGGAACAAAAACCAAGAGGAGTCCCAAATGGGGTACAAGGTCGTCGTCGCGGGCGCCACCGGCAATGTGGGCCGCGAAATGCTGAACATCCTGGCCGAGCGCCAGTTCCCTGTCGATGAGATTGCCGCGCTCGCGTCGCGCAAATCCCTCGGCACAGAGGTGTCGTTCGGTGACCAGACCCTGAAGACCAAGGACCTCGATGCCTTCGACTTCTCCGGCTGGGACATCGCGCTGTTCGCCATCGGCTCGGACGCGACGAAGAAATACGCGCCCATCGCCGCCAAGGCGGGCTGCATCGTGATCGACAACTCGTCGCTCTACCGCTACGACCCGGACGTTCCGCTGGTGGTGCCGGAGTGCAACCCCGAGGCGGTCGAGGGCTATGCCAAGAAGAACATCATCGCCAACCCCAACTGCTCCACCGCGCAGATGGTCGTGGCGCTGAAGCCCCTGCACGAGCGCGCGAAGATCAAGCGCGTCGTGGTCTCGACCTACCAGGCCACTTCGGGCGCCGGGAAAGAAGGTGTCGACGAGCTCTGGGATCAGACCAAGTCGATCTACAACCCGACCGACGAGGTGCCGCCGAAGAAGTTCCAGAAGCAGATCGCCTTCAACGTGATCCCGCATATCGACGTCTTCATGGAGGACGGCTCCACCAAGGAAGAGTGGAAGATGGTGGTGGAGACCAAGAAGATCGTGGATCCCTCGATCAAGGTCACCGCGACCTGCGTGCGGGTGCCTGTCTTTGTCGGCCACGCGGAATCGATCAACATCGAGACCGAGGATTTCCTCGACGAGGACGAGGCGCGTGACATCCTGCGCGAAAGCCCCGGCATCATGGTCGTCGACAAGCGCGAGGATGGCGGCTACGTCACGCCGATCGAATGCGTGGGCGATTTCGCCACCTTCGTCAGCCGCATCCGCCAGGACCCGACCATCGACAACGGCCTGAACATGTGGGTCGTCTCGGACAACCTGCGGAAGGGCGCGGCGCTGAACGCGGTGCAGATCGCCGAGGTGCTGGGCCAGCGGGTCCTCAAGAAGGGCTGAGACCCTTCACCACCGAGTATCAAAGATCCCCGGCGCCGGCCTCCGGCCCGGGGTTTTTTCGTTGATTGGTGCGCGCGTGGAAACGGCGATGCGGCTTCACGAAGCATTGATGCCCTGTGCGAGACCTCTCGCCGCAATCGTGCCATAATCTCCCCATATTTCTGACAGATCGATAATTTTACGAAAGCGATTTCAAGATGTTCGAGGATAGTGCTCCGGCCTTCAACGGTCCCCGAGTCGCCTCCACCCGCTGGGTGAACGATGATCCCAACCGCCCGATCGACAGCGAGACCGCGCAATTGCTGCGCAGCTGCCTGCTGCCGGTCTTCGAGGCGGCGGACAGCTGGGCCGACCTGCTGCAGGCGCTGGGCCAGAAGGGCTATGGCCTCGCCTTCCGCGACGGTCGGTTGCGGCTGATCCGTGGCGAGGACGGTCAGCCGCTCTGCACCGGCGGCTTCCTGGGGATGCCGTTCGAGACGCTGCGCAACCGGCTCGGCCCGCCGCATGTGCGCCCGCTGCCCGGCCGCCCGCTCTGCGGCCGGATCACCGGCTGAGCCGGCTCAGGACCGGCCGGCGATCGGCACGAAGGCGTTCTTGTCGGCGAGATATTGTTCGACGCCGCCCTCGCCGATGTCGTGCCACAGCCCGTGCAGGCTGAGATCGCCCGCCTGCACCGCGGAGGCCACGAAGGGGAAGGTCATCAGGTTCTCGAGGCTGACCAGAACGGCCTCCTTCTCGAGCGCCTTGCGCTGGGTCTCGTAATCGCCGTTTTCCTTCACGCGCTCGTAGCCGGGGCGCAGTAGGTCCATCCAGCGACCGACGAAGCTCGACTTTTCCTCCAGCTCCGGCGCCTTGCCGGAACACATGTCGAGACAGCCCTGCACCCCACCGCAATTCGAGTGGCCCATCACCACCACATGCGCGACCTTGAGCGCGGTCACGGCGAATTCGACCGCGGCGCTGGTGCCGTGCTGGTTGCCGTCCGGCTCGTAGGGCGGGACGAGGTTGGCGATGTTGCGGTGGATAAAGAACTCGCCCTGGTCGGCGCCGAAGATCGACGTGACATGCACCCGGCTGTCGCAACAGGAAATCACCATCGCCCTCGGATGCTGCCCCTCGGAGGCCAGGCGGCGATACCAGGCCTGGTTCTCCGCGAATGACGTGGCTTTCCATCCCTGGTAGCGCTGGACCAGGTAGTTCGGCAGCGGGCGGGCCTGCTTCATCGTCGTTCCTCCGTCGCGTCTCTCCGAGGGTGGTGAATAAGGCCAAACGGCGGGGGATTCGAGGGAAAAGAGGGCCGGGCTTTAGCTTTCGTCAGGAATTGGCGGCTAGGCTTGCCGGATGGAAGCAGGGACAACAGGCAGGATCGCCGTTCTGACCGGGCATCGGGCGCCCGGAGATCGGCAATCGGGCAGGGGAGGGGGTGAAGCGATCGCGCGTCCGCCCGGCCTTCCCGAGCGGGAGGCCGTTCCCCGGCTCAGCCCGAGGCAGGAAGGCGCCGGTCTCGATTCGCTGCGGCTGCTGATGCTGCACGATGCGCTGGGCACGGCCGGCGCGATGCGTCTCGTTCTCGAGGTCCGGGCGGATTTGACCCTTCGCCTCCCCCGGGTCGAGCGGTTGTTCCGCCGCGGCGCCCGGGCCGACCTGGCGGCGGCGATGCACAGTCTGATCAGCCTCTGCGACCAGGTTGGCCTAGGCCGGCTCGCGCAGGTGGCGGGTCATGTCGCTGACTGCCTGCGCCGAGGCGACGACAGGGCGTTGAGCGCGAACATGGAGCGATTGCAGCGCCTCGGTCAGCGCGCCATCGCCGAGTTGGACGCAGCCTGTGGTCTGGGGTGAGGCAGCGCTCTTGCGGGCGGTGTCCGGCGGGGAGGACGATGGTTCGGGCGTAGGCCGAGCCACCCTGCCCGGGGGCGGGTCATGAGGCGTGCCACCCGTCCGCAAGCCCGCCCGGCCCCGATCGCGCCCCCTTGCGGTGCGATCCAGTCCCGCTAGGCTGGCGCCCGATATTCAGGAGCGCCTCATGACCCTCACTTTCGCCCCGGCGGATGCCGCTGCAACGCCCCTCACCCTGCTCGGCCCGGATGGGCTCGACGACTGGCTCGACGGCCAACCCGCCGCGACGCAGGCCTGGGTCAGGGCGGCGGGCTTTGCTGGCAAGCTGGGCGAGGCGCTGGCGATCCCCGACGCGGAGGGCAACATCGCCTCCGCCCTCGCTGGCTACGGGACCGAGGCGCAGCGGGCGCGCACCCGCTTTGCCCTTGCCGGGGCGGCGGCGGCGCTGCCCGCCGCCACCTACCGCATCGAGCATGGCCTGCCCGACGACAAGGCGGAGGAGGAGGCGCTGGGCTGGCTCCTGACCCATTACCGGTTCGACCGCTACGCCAAGCAGCCCGCCCCCCGCGCGCAGCTGGTCCCGCCCGAAGGCGTCGATGCGGAGAAGGTCGAATCCCTCGCCGCGGCCGAGGCGCTGACCCGCGACCTGATCAATACCCCCGCCGCCGATATGGGCCCCGCCGCGCTGGAACAGGCGGCGCGCGACCTGGCCGACGCATTCGGCGCCACAATCGAGGTCACCACCGGCGACGCGCTGCTCGAGACCGGTTTTCCCATGATCCACGCGGTCGGCCGCGCCGCCGGCCCCGACCGCGCACCGCGGCTGATCGACCTGCGCTGGGGCGAGGCCGGCCCGCAGCTGACGCTGGTGGGCAAGGGCGTCTGCTTCGACACCGGCGGGCTGAACCTCAAGCCCGGCGCGTCCATGGGGCTGATGAAAAAGGACATGGGCGGCGCCGCGAACACTCTGGGCCTCGCGCGGATGATCATGGCGGCGGGGCTGAAACTGCGGCTGCGCCTGCTGATCCCGGCGGTGGAAAACGCCGTCTCGGGCGACAGTTTCCGCCCCGGCGACATCCTGACCTCGCGCAAGGGCCTGAGCGTGGAGATCAACAACACCGATGCCGAGGGGCGGCTGGTGCTGGCCGACGCGTTGGCGCTGGCGGACGAGGAAAAACCGGACCTGATCGTCTCCATGGCGACGCTGACCGGCGCCGCCCGCGTGGCCGTGGGGCCGGATATCGCACCCTATTACGCCACCTCGGACGGCCATTCGCACCGGCTGCTGCGCGGGGCACACGGCGCGGCCGACCCGGTCTGGCGCATGCCCTTCCACGCCCCCTATGAGGCGATGATCGAGCCGGGCATCGCCGATCTCGACAACGCGCCGTCGGGCGGGTTCGCGGGCTCCATCACCGCCGCGCTGTTCCTGCGCCGCTTCGTGACCGCGACCGAGTACATGCATTTCGACATCTACGGATGGAGCACCGGCAACGGCCCGGCCCGGCCCAAGGGCGGCAGCGGGCAGGGGGGGCGCGCGCTGTTCGCCGCGTTGCCCGGGATCCTCGGGCTGTGAGCGACCGGCGGCTCACCCCGGCCAATCCCCGCGTCGCCGCCCGCTGGCTGCAGGGGCAGGTGGAGGCCGAGTGCTTCACCGACGGAGAGCCCGCACGCGTCGTCGCCCCGGTGGCCGACCTGCTGGCCGCGCCCGGCGGCGCCCGGGACCGGCAGCTTCTGCTGGGCGCCGAGGTGACGGTGTTCGAGCGGCACGAGGGCTGGGCCTTTGTCCAGGCGCGGGCCGACGGCTACGTGGGCTACCTGGCGGAACGTCAGCTGGGCCCGGCGCAGCAGGCGACCCACCGGCTGGCCGCCGCCGCGGGCCATCTCTACGACCGGCCCGACTTCAAGACTCCGGACCGGGCGCTGGTCTCGCTCGGTGCGCGGCTGACGGTCGAGGGGACGGAGGGGCGGTTCAGCCGGACCCCGGACGGATGGATTGCGAGCGTCCATCTCGTGCCGCTCGAGACCACCGAAGCGGACCCTGTCGCGGTCGCCGCGCGGCTCATGGGCACGCCCTATCTCTGGGGCGGGAATTCGCGCTCGGGCGTCGATTGCTCGGGCCTCGTGCAGCTGGCCTGCCATGCCTGCGGATGGGCCTGCCCCGGCGACAGCGACCAGCAGGCGGAGACGCTGGGACGGCCGATCGACACCGCCGGGCCGTTCCGCCGTGGCGACCTGCTGTTCTGGAAGGGCCATGTCGCCTGGGTGGCCGATCCGGAGACCATTCTGCACGCCAATGCCTGGCACATGGCGGTGGCGTATGAGCCGCTGGGCGCCGCGCTCCGCCGCATCGAGGCTCAGGGCGACGGCCCGCTGACCGGGGCGCGTCGCCCTGGGACGAATACAGAGGACAGGACCGACTGACCGAGCCCTTGGGCGCCGCCATGGTTGCCGCCGGCGCGGCCGTTCCGCCCGTCGCGGCGAAGCCGCAGCCTACTCGACCGAGCGGATCAGCTTGCGCTCCAGCACCCGCAGCACGGTCTTCAGCTCGTGGCCCCGGCGCAAGATCTGGCCGTCCATGCCGATCACCGCGTATTGCCCCTGCCGGTTGCGCAGCTTGGGGTGCTTCTCGATCCGGTACAAAGGATGCTCCGCCGTGCGCCGGAAGACCGAAAAGACCGCGTGGTCCCTGAGACAGGAGATCCCGTAATCGCGCCACTCGCCGGCGGCGACCATCCGGCCGTAGAGGGACAGGATCACGTTGAGTTCCGTTCGGTGAAACGCCACCTGCTCCGAGGCGGGCGAGAAGGGGGTGACCGAATTCATGCCCCAACCCTGTGCCTCTTTCCGGCTCAAAGCAAGCGGTTTGCGGCAACCGGTCGCAGCCGCAAAACCCGCGCGGTGGCTCAGCCGAAACGGCGGGCCGCGGCGGCATCCGGCGCCGGCATCGGGTCGAGCCCGTCGGCGTCGGAGGACAGCCAGGCCTCCGCCCCGGGGGTGAGCGCGCGGTAGAGGCACGCGACCTCCGTCCGCAGGTCCGGCGCGCCGCCTTCGCCCGGCAGCCCCGGCGGCAATTCGGGGTGGCGCAGCACCAGGCGGCGCCAGCGGTGGATCAGCAGGGTCCGGGCCGCGGCGGACTCGAGCGGCGTCAGCTCCAGCCCCTGCAGCGCCGCCAGGTCCGCCCGCAGCGCGGCCCGGGCGCCCAGATTGTCGGGGCCCAGCACGCTTTCGGCGAGGTCCGGGGCCACCTCGGTCAGCGGTCCGGTGACAGCGGCGCGCACGCCCGGCGGCATCGGCGCGTCGGCCGGCGCCAGGAAGACCCCGGGCGCGATCTGCAGCCCGGTCTCGCCGCCCAGCCGCATCACCCAGTCCCGCACCGGCGTGGCGCGCGGCGCGGCATAGATCGTCTGGCTCGCCCCCTCCACCGCCTCCAGCGCGGCACCGTTCAGGGTGTAGGAGCTCGACCGGCCCTCGCGCTCGCTGCTCACCCAGCCATCCTGACCGAGGCGGGACAAAGCGGTCCGCAGCGTCCCGGAGGACACGCCCACCCGTTCAAGAAGGACCCGCAGCCTTGCAGTGGCGATGCGGCCCCCGCGATGCTGCACGCTGTCGCCGAACACGGTCATGAGAAGGGACCAGGCGCGCAGCCGTCCCTCCTCGTGCAAGTTCCTGATGACAGGGGCCAGCGGGTCGCTCATGGGGGTGTTATGGGCGAAGGGGCGAGGGGGGTAAAGGGCAGGTCACGGCCGGATCGCGGCAAGGGGCGACGCGGCCGCAAGGGGCGGCTGGGCGGAGGTCACGCCCGGGCGGTCCGCTCGCGCCAGGCGGCGGGCGACAGGCCGAAGCGGCGGCGGAATGCATAGCCGAACGCGCTGACATTGGCATAGCCCAGGCGGAAGGCGATGGACTTGATCCCCTCGCCGGCGCGCAGGGCGGCGCAGGCTTCCTCGAACCGCGCCTCGGTTACCATCTGGTGCAGGGTCTGGCCGAATTCCTCCCGCAGGGCGATCTTGAGCCGGCGGGCCGAGACATGCGTCATCGCCGCCAGCTCGCCCAGCGTGGGCGGATCGCGCAGCCGTTCGGTCACGAGCTCGCGCGCCTCCCGTGCGGCCTGCATCTCCTTGCTGCCGAGACCGGGTTCAAGGACCGTGCCGTCCAGCTGTTGCAGGAACTGGCCGAGGATCTGCAGCGACAGCCCCTCGATCTGGAGCGCCTCCAGCGGGTGCTGGCCCAGCAGCGCCGCCTGTAGCGCGCGGCGCTGCGAGACGGAGAGGATGCCCTCGCTGTGGAGGTTCCCGCGCAGCCTGTCGCTGACCAGCGGCCGCACGCCGTCGGGGAGCGTGTCGCCGTACCAGCGGCCGACCGTGTCCAGCGACACCTGCATGCTGAACTGGGCATATTGGCCGGGCGGAAAGGCAAAGATCGCGCTGGGCACGCTCAGCCGCGACAGCCGGGGCAGCGCGTCGGTCGGCGGGGCATCGGCATACTCGATCTGCCACCGCCCCCGAAGCGGGATCTGCAGCACCACCATGTCGAAATTGGCGCCCGCCGCGACCTCGATGCTGGTGCTGATGCCGCTCCGGAACCGCGTGTTCCGCCAGGCCAGGCCCGGCACGGCCCCACTGGCCCCGGTCGTCATGTGCAATTCGCCCCCGGCCCCCGAAAGGTGGCTGGTGCGGGTCCCCGGGCTGGTTTCACGCTGGATTCTCACCCGCATGTCGGCGGAGCCGGTATTCTGGTCGGGCATGGGATCGTTATTGCTGCTCTTACGGGCCAAGTGTCTCACTTGCCGGGGAAAAAGGCAAACGCGACCGCCGTTGGGCCGGATGCGCTCCTCCGGCATCTGTCGCGCAGTTCGACAAGATTGCCCGGCTTCTCGACAAGAGCCCGGCCTCGCGGCGACCCCATGCCCTCGCTACCATGACGTGCGGCCCACCACCGGCCCGGCGTACGGGATGCGGCGCCCGGGCCAGTGCGGGGCGCGACTTGCGTGCTCGCTCCGTAGGGCACCGGTTTCTTGCGAGTGCCCGGCCGTGGTCTTCTCAGGACCGCGCCGGGAGCGGTTTCGTCCCCGGGACGCGCCCGGCCGGCACTTGCCGGTCGGACGAACCGGGGGCCGGGGCAGCCGGCTGCTTGACCCCCCATCCCCTTCCTGCAATCGTCGCGCGGCTTCAGGAGGGCAGGGACAGGATGACACCCGAGGAAATCGCGCAGCGCAGCGCCGAGGCGATGTTCGCCGACGACCAGGCAACTAAGTGGCTGGGCGCCCGGATCGACGAGATGGGCCCCGGCCGGGCCGTGCTGTCGATGCAGGTGGAGCCGCACCACCTGAACGGCCACGCGATCTGCCATGGCGGCTTTATCTTCACCCTGGCCGACAGTGCCTTTGCCTTCGCCTGCAACAGCTACAACCGGGTGACGGTGGCGCAGGAGAACTCCATCACCTTCCTGTCGCCTGGCAAGGGTGGCGAGCGCCTGACCGCCACGGCGGAGGAGAATGTTCGCCAGGGCCGGTCGGGGATCTATGATGTGACCGTGACCGGCGAGGACGGGCGCAAGGTGGCCCTGTTCCGCGGGCTCTGCCGCGAAATCGCCGGAACGATCTTCGACCCGGCTTGACCGGGCCGCGCATGGGGCAGATAAGATGTCACGAAAATGCGCGATTTGAGGAGGAGTCGTAACATATGGAAGACCTGTCCCCCAAGCCCGGCGACCTGGAACCGATCGAGACCGCGTCGCGCGACGAAATCGCCGCCCTGCAGCTGGACCGGATGCGCTGGTCGCTGCGCCACGCCTACGAGAATGTCCCCTTCTACAAGAAGAGCTTCGACGATGCCGGTGTCCTGCCCGAGGACCTGCACGAGCTGTCGGACCTGGCCAAGTTCCCCTTCACGGTAAAGGGCGACCTGCGCGACAATTACCCCTTCGGCATGTTCGCCGTGCCGCGCGACCGGGTGGCGCGGATCCACGCCTCCTCCGGCACGACGGGCCAGCCGACGGTGGTGGGCTATACCAAGTCCGATCTGGAGGTCTGGGGCCAGGTGGTCGCGCGCTCCCTCCGCGCGGCCGGGATGCGGCGGGGCGACCTGCTGCACAACGCCTATGGCTACGGGCTGTTCACCGGCGGGCTGGGCATCCACCTGGGCGCCGATACGCTGGGGCTGGCGACGGTGCCGGTCTCGGGCGGGATGACCCAGCGGCAGGTGCGCCTGATCGAGGATTTCCGCGCCGACGGGATCACCGTCACCCCCTCCTACGCGCTGTCGATCCTCGACGAGTACAAGGCCCAGGGGCTCGACCCGCGGCGCAGCCCGCTCAAGGTCGGCATCTTCGGGGCGGAGCCCTGGACCAACGCGATGCGCCGCGAGATCGAGGAAGCCTTCGACATGCACGCGGTCGACATCTACGGCCTGTCGGAGGTCATGGGGCCGGGCGTCGCCAATGAATGCGTGGAGACCAAGGACGGCCTGCATGTGTGGGAGGATCACTTCTATCCCGAGGTGATCGACCCCGAGACCGGCGAGGTCCTGCCCGACGGCGAGCTGGGCGAGCTGGTCTTCACCTCGCTCACCAAGGAAGCCTTCCCGATCATCCGCTACCGCACCCGCGATCTGACCCGGCTGCATCCGGGCACGGCCCGGTCGATGCGGCGGATGGAGAAGGTTACCGGCCGTTCGGACGACATGATGATCCTGCGGGGGGTGAACGTCTTCCCCACCCAGATCGAGGAGCAGCTGCTGGAAGTGACCGCGCTCGCGCCGCATTTCCAGGTGGAGCTGAACCGCGTGGGCCACAAGGACGAGATGCGCATCAAGTGCGAGGCCGCGCCGGGATCGGAGGCGGACGATGCGCGCCAGGCGGCGGCCGGGCTGCTGGTGCGTAAGATCAAGACCATCGTCGGCGTGACCGTGGCGGTGGACGTGGCCGACCCCGGCGGGGTGGAGCGCAGCCAGGGCAAGGCGGTGCGCGTGGTGGACAACCGGCCGAAGGAATAGGCGTCGGCGGCCTATCTCTCGTCCCGGCGGAGGCCCTGGCGGAGACCGCGGGAGCCTCCGGCGGGGATATTTATGGTCAGAAGAAGCGTGGGCCGCGGCAGCGTGAGCCGCGGAAGCTAGGTCTGGCCGCCGGACTGGAGCGCCGGCCGGATCAGGCGGCGGTGGCGGCGGCCAGGGCGGCGTCGAGCAGGGCGCGGATCTCGGCTTCCTCGGTGGAGGCGATGAGCCGGTCCACCTCGTGATCGCCCTTCAGCACCAGCAGCGTCGATCGGCGCGGCACGTTCAGCCGGCCGGCGAGGCGCGAGTCGCCCCAGATGTCCCAATCCACGTCGATCAGCGTCACCGCATGGGCATAGGCCGGGTTCTCTGCCCGCAGGCGGTCGATGATGCGGGCCTGCTGCTGGCAGGTGTTCTCCCATTCCGCGCGGAACGAGAGCAGCACCACCTCGCCGGCCGCCAGGTGGCTGCGCAGCACATCGGGGGTGTAGTGCAGGTGGCCGTCGGCGCGGGCGGGCGCGGGCAGCGCCGGCAGAAGGGCCGACAGGGCGGCGAGGCTGAGGAAACGGCGTCGGTTCATCGCGGCACTCCACCAGGGACTCCGGTCAGTTCGACCCCCACTTAACCCCGGGGCAGGGGCAATGTCACCCGGAAAGGCTCAGGCCCCGCCGCGGGCGCGGGGTTGCGGGCGGTCTTCCGCCTGCGGGCGCCGCTGGCCGGCTTGCCGCGAAAGCTGCACCGCGAGGATGCCGCCGGCGATGATCGCCACGCCCACCACGTCATGCGGCCCCAGCTTTTCGCCCAGCAGCAGCGCGGCGATGGCCACGCCGAAGAACGGGTTGAGGAAGTGGAAGGTGGCGGCCTTCACCGCGCCGATCCGGTCCACCAGCATGAACCAGACCAGCGTCGCGGCCAGCCCCGGCACCAGCGTGGTGTAGATGAAGGCCAGCACCAGCCGGAGGTTCATGTTGACCACCAGCGTCTCGGTCGCGATGGCCGGCGCCCAGAGCACGGCGGAGCCCACCAGCATCTGCAGGCCCACCACCATCATGAAATTGCCGCCCGAGGAGGCGCCGCGCATCGACAGCGTCGCCACGGTCAGCGACACCACCCCGATGCCGCAGAGCGCGACGCCGTAGAGATCCACGTTGCCGCCCTGCAGCCGCGCGCCCATGATGATCACCACGCCGACGACCCCGGCGATCAGCCCGACCGCGCCCAGCGCGTTGACCTTTTCGCGGAACAGCGTCCAGCCGGCCAGCGCCACCAGCAGCGGCATGGTGGAGGCAATGATCGAGGCCAGCCCGGCCTCCACCGTCTGCATGGCGAGGAAGTTGAGCCCGAGATAGAGCGCGTTCTGGCAGATGCCGAAGATGATCGTCGCCCGCCATTGCGCGCGGGTCAGGCGCCAGCTCTGGCCCATCATCCGGGCGAAGATCACCGCGATCAGGCCGGACAGCAGGAAGCGCAGGGCGAGGGACATGAGCGGCGGCGCGTCGACGACGATGAGGCGCGCGGAGGTGAAGGCCGAGGACCACATCACCGCAAAGAGAAGCCCCATGGCGATTGCGCGGATGTCCATCGGATGCTCCCTCTCTCCTGCTCCGGGCCCATCAATGCCTGCCCGGCGCGGGAAAGGAAAGGGGGCCGTTGCACCGGCCCCTCAATCCCGTCCTGCCTGGTATTCCGAGGGTCGTCTCGCGCCGTGGTAGCATTCCGCGTCCGGCCGGCGCGCCGCATAATCACCCAAGATATAGCGGGCTCGACGCGAATCAGTCAACAGGAAGTGATTCGTTTTCGGCCCCGCGACGTAGGATTTTTCGCTGCCGCGCCCCGCGCTCAGCCGTTTTCGCGCAGGACGTTCCCGGCCAGGTAGAGTGACCCGCAGATCAGCACCCGTGCCTGCGGATCCCGCGCCAGGATCGCGTCGAGCGCGTCGGTGACGCTGTCCGCCTCTGCCGCCTCCAGCCCCACCTCCCGGGCGGCCGCCGCCGTGGTGCCGGCCGGCAGGGTATTGGCCTCGCCCGGGATCGACACCGCGGTGAGGCTGCGGGCGCGGGCGGCGAGGGGGCGCAGGTAGCCGCGGATATCCTTGGTGTTGAGCATGCCGCAGATCAGGTGCGTGTCGCGGGCGGGCAGGCGGTCCAGCGTGGCGGCCAGCGCATCGCCGGCGGCCGCGTTGTGCCCGCCATCGAGCCAGAGTTCGGCCGGGCCCGCGCGCTCGGCCAGCGGACCGCGGCGCAGGCGCTGCAT
>SRJI02000205.1 GCA_005473895.2 Carideicomes alvinocaridis | reverse complement strand
CGCCGCGGCGCCGCCGGCCAGGCGCAGCGAGACCATGCCGCCGAAACCGCGCATCTGGCGCTGCGCGAGGTCATGGCCGGGGTGGTCCGGCAGCCCCGGGTACAGCACCTGGGAGACCTCGGCGCGGCCGGTGAGCCACTCGGCGACGGCCTGGGCGTTGGCCTGGTGGCGGTCCATGCGCACCCCGAGCGTCTTGAGGCCGCGCGTGGTCAGGTACGCGTCCATGGGCCCGTTCACGGCCCCCGCCGCGAACTGCTGGAACTTCACCTGTTCGGCGAGTGCGGCGTCCGGGATCACGAGCGCCCCGCCGATCACGTCCGAGTGGCCGCCGATGTACTTCGTGGTGGAGTGCACCACCACGTCCGCGCCGAGGGCGATCGGGGACTGCAAGTACGGCGTCGCGAAGGTGTTGTCCACCACGAGCAGGGCGCCGTGCGCGTGGGCCGCCTCGGCGACCGCGGCGACGTCGGAGATCTTCATCATCGGGTTGGACGGGGTCTCCAGCCACACCATGACCGGTCCCGTGGCGGCGGCGCGCTCGACGGCGGCGGCGACCTGCTCGGCGTCCCCCATGTCCACGACGACGTGCTCCACGCCCCAGGGGGCGAGCACGCGGGA
>SRJI02000204.1 GCA_005473895.2 Carideicomes alvinocaridis | reverse complement strand
CCAGTGAGAATCTCCAGGACGCACTCCATCTTGAAAATGGCGTCCTGCTGCACCTTCTCCGGCAGCTGGTCCCACCACGGGTGCAGGGCAGCATCCACGGCCTGAGCCTGCCCGTCGATCGTGGGCCGGATGATCAGGTCGGTCCAGGGGACGAGCTTGGCCGGTTCGTTGATCGTCTCCAGCTCCACGCCCAGTGCCCACATCGATTTCACCCGGGCCGGGCCGGCGTCGGTGAGGACGCGGTCGCCGATGTTCAAGTCCACGGAGAAGTTCATCTCGGCTCCCATCGCACCGGCGTGCTGGTTTTCAGGGGCCGGGTGAGATCCAGCTGCAGACGTCCGTCCCACGCCCAGTGCCACATCGCTGAGATCAGCTCCCCGGAACCGTCATCGACGCCGAGCAAGGTCCCGATGGTGGCGGAATTGGTGCAGGCGAGCCTCTCGAGCGTGTCCCGGAGGTCCGCATACCAGGGCATCGAGTGCCGGTAGCTGGAGAGCCAGCGCAGGTTGATGGCGTGTAGAATTGGTGCAGGCGAGCCTCTCGAGCGTGTCCCGGAGGTCCGCATACCAGGGCATCGAGTGCCGGTAGCTGGAGAGCCAGCGCAGGTTGATGGCGTGTA
>SRJI02000203.1 GCA_005473895.2 Carideicomes alvinocaridis | reverse complement strand
GCCTCCCTGAAGAATCGCCCCGTGCTCGCCGCCGCCCTGGCTGACCTGAAGGCCGGCAGGGCCGACGCCCTCGCCGTCTCGAAGCTGGACCGCCTGTCCCGCTCCGTGGCCGACTTCTCCGCCATGCTGGAGACCGCCTCCCGGCAGGGATGGGCAGTCGTGTCCCTCGATCTGGGAATCGACACGACGACCATTACCGGCGCGGCCATGGCACAGGTGACGTGCACGTTCGCGGAGATGGAGCGGAAGAAGATCGGGGAGCGCACCCGGGACGGAATGGCGAAGATCAAGGCGAACACCGGCAAGCACATGGGCCGACGCTCCGTCCTCCCTGCCGAGACCGTGGACCGCATCCGCGCCGACCGCGCCGCCGGCCTGTCCATGGCCCGGATTGCCGAGACCCTTAACGCTGAAGGCGTCCCCACGGCCACGGGCCGCACCTGGCACGCCTCCACCATCCGGCAGGTACTCAACCGCGTGTCAGCCTGAACCGCCCCCACACACGACAGGGCACCCGGGAGAACGTCTCCCCGGGTGCCCTGCCTGTCTGCCCTAGGTCAGACCTGCGCCCCTGCCTCCACCTCGTCGGCAAGGGCGACCAGGAATCGGCCCACGGCCC
>SRJI02000201.1 GCA_005473895.2 Carideicomes alvinocaridis | reverse complement strand
CTTTTGATCAGGCTAAGGGTTACGTCCTGCGGCCAACCTAACAGCTCTGATACCACATGAAGCGTCCCGATCCTCTGGGACTCAAATGTGATACAATTACTAGTCCCAGGAGGCTAGTAAACACATTTATACATCAGATGRTTCYAGATCTGCTTAAACGAGACAAACCTATAAAGGTGRCGAWCAACTTTAAGAGTTGGTCCACAACTCGGGACATATCATCAGAGTGGGGCTGAAGCAGCCCGATATACGCAGTGAAGCAATTCAGCGGTCCAACARCCACAGGCAAGGTTGGGAACAGKCGTAACTCTTACCCGATCTCCTTTTTCTGAAAAACAACAAATAAGCAAGRGTGAGTACWWAYGTACYCAGCAGCCCACCTTCACCCRCRGAATGGGGAAATCAGATATAATGCATGGAATATSTGGAGCTCAGGATATTTTGCAGAAACARCAATATTTTATRCAGRGTTRTTTTGWAAAAYATTTTGTATTTTKCAAAGCGCATCCTCTCCMAAAGGAGCAGRAWGTTTTTCAATATAGARCAAAATCCCCTRRACTAAACYATCCAGRTATCTCARCAGTTTCCCACTGGTTTTCWTTTTCAACAACAACCACTGGA
>SRJI02000040.1 GCA_005473895.2 Carideicomes alvinocaridis | reverse complement strand
GCCCCCGAGACCCGCCCGCGCGGCAGCCGCGCCGACTGGCTGACCGACCGCGCCCTGCGCGGGCTGATCGCGATGGCCCTGGCGCTGCCCCTGCGCTGGCGGCTGGGCTTCATGGGATGGCTGCTGCGCCGGGTGGTGGCCCCGCTGGCCGGCTACCGGGCGCGGGCGCGGGCCAATCTCGCCCATGTCTGGCCCGACATGCCCGAGGACGAGCGCAACCGGATCGCCGATCGCGTGGCGGACAATGCGGGCCGGACGATGATCGAGAATTACGACCCGTCCGGCCTGCTGGCCCGCATGGCGCATGTGGACCCCGAGGGCCCCGGCGTGGCCGAGGCCGAGGCCGCCCGGGCCGAGGGGCGCCCGGTGCTCTTCGTCACCGGCCATTACGGGAATTTCGAGGCCCCGCGCGCCGCGCTGGTGGCCCGCGGCTTCCGGATCGGCGGGCTCTACCGGCCGATGTCGAACCCCTATTTCAACGCCCATTACGCCCATAACATGCATGCCCTGTCCGAGCCGGTCTTCGAACAGGGGCGACGCGGGACGACGGGGCTGCTGCGCCATATCCGGCAGGGCGGGATGGGGGTGCTGCTGTTCGACATCTACGACAGCGCGGGCGAGCCGATCGATTTCCTCGGCCGGCCGGCGCCGACCCTGACCTCGGCGGCCGAGATCGCGGTGAAGACGGGGGCGGTGATGATCCCCTTCTTCGGCATCCGGCAAGCCGACGGGGTGAGCTTCCGCGCGGTCTTCGAGGCGCCGATTCCCCATGGCGACCCGGTCGAGATGACGCGCGAGATGACGCGCCGGCTGGAGGCACGGATCAGCGAAGACCCCGGGCAGTGGTTCTGGATCCACCGGCGCTGGAAACCCGAGCGCCAGAAGCGCCGCGCGGAACATGCCGGGACGGCCGCCGACGGCTAAAGACTTTTTTCAACAAAAGTCTTGCAAATCTTTTGTTTCAAAAGATTTTTCGGCGCCCCGCTCAGCGCAGGCGATCGGCGGCGACGATGGGCCCCTGCCCCGCCTTCTGCACGATCGCCACCACCGGCTGATCCCCCGCGACGGTCGCGTCGAGCCGCAGCGGGCTTTCCCCGTCCCAGCCGCCCAGGATGCGCCACTCGGTGACGATGTTGTTGTAGCGGATGGTCTTGCCCGCATTCTCGCCCCGCTTGATGGAGACGGTGCGGCTGGGCAGGTAGCGCACGAGCTGCACCACGCAATCGCCCATCGCCTGCTTAGACGTCAGTCGGATCCGCAGCCGGTCCTCCTGTCGCTCCATCTCGATGGCGACCGGCGCCGCCTGTTCGGAATGCAGCTGGATCAGGTCGGCCAGGTCCATCGGGTGGGTGCCGATGATGTGGTCCTCGCCGCCGATGATCATCTGCGGCGTGTAGACGGTGCGCCGGCCATGGGTCAGGGCATAGGCCTTCTGCCGCGCCGAATAGGCGGGCGAGCCGAACTCGTCCTTCCAGCCGATGTAATCCCAGTAATCCACGTGCAGGGCCAGCGGGATCACGTCGTCACGCTCTGTCAGCTTCTCGAACAGGCGGTCGGCCGGCGGACAGGACGAGCAGCCCTGCGAGGTGTAGAGTTCCACGACGACCGGGTGCCGGTCGGCCAGCGCCGGCCCCGCGATGGAGCAGACCAGTGCCGAAAGGGCCAGAAATCTCGTCAGAACCATACGCGCACATCCCCATGCCTCGCTGCGCCTACCTAAGCAAAACCCGGCGCGAGAACCAATCAAGGTTTTGCGATTTTCCGGCATCCCCCGGCCGGGCCACGTGAAGAGGCCGTGACCGCCGCGCCCGAAAATGCGGCATACTTTGGTATACAGATTCGCCGGTTGCCCCTTGATCGTGGCCGCGCAAGGATGCAAAAGCGGCGCCAAGCGAACTGCCTTCAACCCATCACGCCAGGGAGAGCAAGAGCCATGCCCATCAATGTCGGTCAGGACACTTCCAAGACCCGCAAGACGCTTTCGGCCGGTGGCCGGGAGGTCGCCTATTACTCGATCCCGGCCGCCGAAGAGGCGGGGCTGGGTGATTTCTCCCGCCTGCCGGCCGCGCTCAAGGTCGTGCTGGAGAACATGCTGCGCTTCGAGGACGGCAAGACCGTCACCACCGACGACATCAAGGCCTTCTCCGACTGGGCCGCGAATGGCGGCCGGACCAACCGCGAGATCGCCTATCGCCCCGCCCGCGTGCTGATGCAGGACTTCACCGGCGTTCCCGCCGTGGTCGACCTGGCCGCCATGCGCGACGGCATCAAGGCGCTCGGCGGCGACGCGCAGAAGATCAACCCGCTCAACGCCGTGGACCTCGTGATCGACCACTCGGTGATGATCGACGAATTCGGCAACCCGCGCGCCTTCCAGATGAACGTGGACCGGGAATACGAGCGCAACTTCGAGCGTTACCAGTTCCTGAAATGGGGCCAGGGCGCGTTCCAGAACTTCCGCGTCGTGCCGCCGGGCACCGGCATCTGCCACCAGGTGAACCTGGAATACCTCGCGAAAACGGTCTGGACCGACAAGGATCAGAACGGTGACGAGGTGGCCTATCCCGACACGCTGGTGGGCACCGACAGCCACACCACCATGATCAACGGGCTGGCCGTTCTGGGCTGGGGCGTCGGCGGGATCGAGGCCGAGGCCGCCATGCTGGGTCAGCCGATCTCCATGCTGATCCCCGAGGTCGTCGGCTTCAAGCTGACCGGCGCCATGGTCGAGGGCACCACCGGCACCGACCTCGTGCTCAAGGTCGTGGAAATGCTGCGCAAGAAGGGCGTGGTCGGCAAGTTCGTGGAATTCTACGGCGAAGGACTGGACAAGCTGCCGCTGGCGGACCGCGCCACCATCGCCAACATGGCCCCCGAATACGGCGCCACCTGCGGCTTCTTCCCGGTCGATGCCGAGACCCTGCGCTACCTGGAGCAGACCGGCCGCGACAAGGACACGATCGCCCTGGTCGAAGCCTATGCCAAGGCGAACGGCATGTGGCGCGAGCCGGGCTACCAGCCGGTCTATTCCGACACGCTGGAGCTCGACATGGGCACGATCGTGCCCGCCATCTCTGGCCCGAAACGCCCGCAGGACTACATCGCGCTGGACGTGGCCAGCACCGAATTCGGCAAGTTCATCAAGGGCCTGCGCGACGGTTCCGACGCCACCCAGAAGGAAGAGGTGCGTTGGGAAGGCGAAGGCGGCGCGCCCGAGCCGGTCGACATCCCCGGCGACGAGGGGCACCACAAGCGCGGCTTCGTGCATGATGCCGACGGCAACAAGTACCAGCTGCATGACGGGTCCATCGTGATCGCCTCGATCACCTCCTGCACCAACACGTCGAACCCCTACGTGATGATCGGCGCCGGTCTCGTGGCCCGCAAGGCACGCGAGCTGGGGCTCAACCGCAAGCCCTGGGTCAAGACCTCGCTGGCGCCGGGCTCGCAGGTCGTGTCCGCCTATCTGGAGGCCGCGGACCTGCAGGACGACCTCGACGCCATCGGCTTCAACCTCGTGGGCTACGGCTGCACCACCTGCATCGGCAATTCCGGCCCGCTTGCGCCGGAGATCTCCAAGACGATCAACGATGGCGACCTGGTGGCGACCTCGGTGCTCTCGGGCAACCGCAACTTCGAGGGCCGGATTTCGCCGGACGTGCGTGCCAACTACCTCGCCTCGCCGCCGCTCGTGGTGGCCTATGCGCTGGTCGGCGACATGAACGTCAACATCGCCACCGACGTGATCGGACAGGACAAGAACGGCAACGACGTCTACCTCAAGGACATCTGGCCCTCCCAGAAAGAGATCTCGGACCTGGTCGAGAAGACCGTGACCCGCGAATCCTTCCAGGAGAAATACGCCGACGTCTTCAAGGGCGACGAGAAGTGGCAATCGGTCGAGACCACCGACAGCGAGACCTACAACTGGCCGCCGGAATCGACCTACATCCAGAACCCGCCCTACTTCCAGGGGATGGACAAGGAGCCGGGCAAGATCACCAATCTCGAGGGGGCCAAGGTGCTGGCGATCCTCGGCGACATGGTGACCACCGACCACATCTCGCCCGCCGGGTCGTTCAAGGAAAGCTCACCCGCCGGCAAGTACCTGGTCGAGCGGCAGGTGCCCGTGCGGGAGTTCAACTCCTACGGCTCGCGCCGCGGCAACCACGAGGTCATGATGCGCGGCACCTTCGCCAACATCCGCATCAAGAACGAGATGCTGGACGGGGTCGAGGGCGGCTACACGCTCGGGCCGGACGGCGAACAGACCTCGATCTACGACGCGGCCATGGCCTACCAGGAACAGGGCACCCCGCTCGTCGTCTTCGGCGGTGAGCAATACGGCGCCGGCTCCTCGCGGGACTGGGCGGCCAAGGGCACCAACCTGCTGGGCGTCAAGGCGGTGATCGCCGAGAGCTTCGAGCGGATCCACCGCTCCAACCTCGTCGGCATGGGGGTCATTCCCTTCGAGTTCACCGGCGGCGACACCCGCAAGTCCCTGGGCCTGAAGGGCGACGAGACCGTGTCGATCCACGGGCTGGACGCGATCAAGCCGCAGCAGGAAGTCGACTGCACGATCACCTATGGCGACGGGAGCGAGAAGACGATCAAGCTGCTCTGCCGGATCGATACCGCGATCGAGATCGAATATGTGGAACATGGTGGGGTGCTGCACTACGTTCTTCGAAATCTCGCCACATCCTGATCCGCATCGTCGGACAGGAGAAAAGGCCGTGCCTCCGGGTGCGGCCTTTTCAATTTGCGGAATGGGTGGGGTGGGCACGCTCCACGCACCGCCCGAGCGAAACCCCGCGCGGAATCAAGGCCGAAGGCCGCCGCGCATCGCCGGGCCGCCCCCCGGCACGGCGATATCGGCTCCGCCGGCGCTCAGCTCGGACATGGGAGGGGCGTGGCAGGCATGAAGCGCGATGGCATGACCGTCGGATCGCCGCACCGCGGCCCGACGATCCGCGGCTCGGCACGCTGTCCCATGCTTCGGAGGCGGCACCCTGCCCCGGCGCGCGCCGCACGCAGCCCAGGCACCTGATCAGAGCGGCAGCGCCATCGTCGACTTGATCTCTTCCATGGACAGCAGCGCGGTGACGTTGTGCACCTTCACCTCGGAAATCAGCGCCTGGTAGAAGACGTCGTAGGCCCGCGCGTTCCGGACCCGGACCTTGAGGATGTAGTCGATATCGCCCGCCAGCCGGTGCGCCTCCTGCACCTCGGGGCGCTCCTTGACCGCCTTCAGGAACTTCTTCTGCCACTCGCCGTCATGCTCGGACGTGCGGATCAGCACGAAGAAGCAGGCGTCGAAACCGAGCGCCTCGGCGTCGAGCTTGACCGTCTGCTGACCGATGATCCCGGCCTCGCGCATCTTGCGGATCCGATTCCACACCGGCGTCTTCGAAGAGCCCACCGCGCGGGCGATTTCGTCCAGCGAACGGCCCGCATCCTCCTGCAGCGCCCCCAGGATTTTCCGATCCGTGTCGTCTAGCCGAACCGACATTTTGCCTCTCCTGCCTCTTGCGGAACAAATGGACCGGATGACCGCCCGAGGTGAACGCATGTCCTTATTCGGGCGACCCCATGGTCCAGTACCGGGACAATTTCCTATATTGTCAGTCAAGTCAAACGCACCGGACAGGCCAGAGACATGCCCAAACCCTTCACGCCGAAAGTGGTCACCGCCAACGACCTCGTCGAAGGCGACGTGATCTACCTGACCGCCGATGACGGCTGGACCCGCGACATGCGCGAGGCCGAGCTGATCACCGACGAGGCCCATGCCCAGATCCGCCTGCTGCACGCGGAAAGCCTGCCGCTGCAGGTGGTGGGCGCTTACCTCGCCGACGCCAAGCAGGGCACCGACGGCCCCGTCCCCACGCACTTCCGCGAGGATTTCCGCCGCACCGGCCCGTCCAACTATTTCCACGGCAAGCAGGCCGAGACCGCAGAGTAACAGCCCCGCCCGATCCAGGGCAGGAGGGAGACCCGAGATGTACAGCTATTCCGATTTCGATGCCGCCTTCGTCGCCGAACGGAACCGCCAGTTCCGCGCCCAGGTCGAGCGCCGGCTTGACGGTTCGCTCACCGAGGACGAGTTCAAGCCGCTGCGCCTGATGAACGGCCTCTACCTGCAGCTCCATGCCTACATGCTGCGCGTGGCGATCCCCTACGGCACGATCTCGGCCCGGCAGATGCGCCAGCTCGCCCATATCGCCGAGACCTGGGACAAGGGCTATGGCCATTTCACCACCCGGCAGAACATCCAGTACAACTGGCCGCGCCTCAAGGACGTGCCGGAGATGCTCGATGCGCTGGCCGAGGTGCAGATGCACGCGATCCAGACCAGCGGGAACACGATCCGCAACGTGACCGCCGACCATTTCGCCGGCGCCGCCGCCGACGAGGTGGAGGATCCGCGCCCCTATGCAGAGCTGATCCGCCAATGGTCCACCGACCACCCGGAATTCCAGTTCCTGCCGCGCAAGTTCAAGGTCGCCGTCTCCGGGTCGGAACATGACCGTGCGGTCATCGCCTTCCACGATATCGGGCTGCGCATCGTGCAAAAAGACGGCCAGACCGGTTTCGAGGTGGTCGTGGGCGGGGGCCTCGGCCGGACGCCGATGATCGGCAAGGTCATCAACTCCTTCGTCCCGAAGGAAGACCTGCTGGCCTATATCGAGGCCATCGTGAGCGTCTACAACCTGCTCGGCCGTCGCGACAACAAGTACAAGGCGCGGATCAAGATCACCGTGCACGAGCACGGCATCGACGACATTCGCGAACGGGTCGAGGCGCGATATGCGCAGATCCGGCCGACCTTCGAGGGTGCCGACCAGCAAATGCTTGGCGCGATCAAGTCGCAATTCGCCCTGCCGAAGTTCAAGCAGGCCGCGACCGACGCCTATGACAGCCGCTACGAGAACGACGTGCTGTTCCGCAGCTGGGCCGACACCAACCTGACGGCCCATCGCGACGCGGATCACTCGATCGTCACGATCAGCCTCAAGAAGCACGGCGCGACGCCGGGCGATGCCTCGGCCGATCAGATGCGCGCCATGGCCGAACTGGCGGAGCTCTACGGCTACGATGAGCTGCGCATCAGCCACGAGCAGAACGTGATCCTGCCGCATGTCCACAAGTCGGACCTGCCGGCGGTCTACGACGCCCTGCGCGAGGCCGAACTGGCGACGGCGAATATCGGGCTGGTCTCGGACATCATCGCCTGCCCCGGCATGGATTACTGCGCCCTGGCCACCGCCCGCTCGATCCCGATCGCGCAGGAGATCGCCAACCGCTTCGACGAGCTGAAGATGGAGCACGATATCGGCCATCTGAAGATCAAGATCTCGGGCTGCATCAACGCCTGCGGTCACCACCACGTGGGCCATATCGGCATCCTCGGGCTGGACCGCGGCGGGGTCGAGACCTACCAGATCACGCTGGGCGGCGACGGCACCGAGGGCGCGGCGCTCGGCACCCGCACCGGCCCCGGCTTCTCCGCCGAGGAGATCGTGCCGGCCATCGAACGGCTGGTCGAGGCCTACATGGACCACCGCGAAGGCCCGGACGAGACCTTCCTCGCCGCCTACCGGCGCCTCGGGATGGAGCCGTTCAAGGCCGCGCTCTACGAGGACGCCCGGGCCGAAGCCGCGTAAGGGGCGCAAGCCATGACCGTTCAACCGAACCGGGACAGCCTGAACGCCGACCGGCAGGAGCTGGTCGCGCGTCTCAACCGGCGCTACCGCCACCACGGGGCCACCTCCGTGCTGGCAGGCGCGCTTGGCGAGAAAGCCCTGGGCGACATCGCGATGGTGTCGTCCTTCGGGGCGGAAAGCGTGGCGCTGCTGCACCTCGTGGCGATGGTGGACAACCGCACGCCGGTGATCTTCATCGACACGCGGCTGCTGTTCGCCGAGACGCTGGTCTACCAGCAGGAGGTGGCCGAGCGGCTGGGGCTGAAGGACGTGCGCATCATCCGCACCGACGCCGATACGCTGGAGCGCGAGGACCCCTACGGCGCCCTGCGCCTGCGCGATCCCGACGCCTGCTGCGACCTGCGCAAGACGGTACCGCTGGAGAACGCGCTGAACGACTTCTCCGGCTGGATCACCGGGCGCAAGCGCTTCCAGGGCACGACCCGCGCCGCGCTCGACTTCTTCGAGCTGGAGGAAGCGACCGGCCGGATCAAGGTCAACCCGCTGGCCCACTGGACCCGCGAGGACGTGCAGGACTACATGGACGAGAACCGCCTGCCCCGGCATCCGCTGGTGGCGCAGGGCTACCCGTCCATCGGCTGCGCGCCCTGCACGTCGCAGGTGGCCGAGGGCGAGGATCCCCGCGCCGGTCGCTGGCGCGGCATGGACAAGAGTGAATGCGGCATCCATGTCGAGGATGGCCGCGTCAAACGCAAAGGAGCCGACGCATGAGCGTTATCGTGACAGACAGCGGCTTCGGGGCCGACGACTGGGCCGCCCCCGTGGTCCCCATGGAAGAGGCCGGGCCCGGCACCACCGCCGTGGCCGTGCCCTCGGATGCGGAGCCGCTGGCGCTGGCGGATTTCGTGAGCGCGCAGCCCGACCTGATGATGATCCGCATCAACTTTCCCAGCCACGCGGACGGTCGCGGCTTCACGCTCGCCCGGCAGCTCCGGCTCGCGGGCTACGAGGGGCGGCTGCGGGCCGAGGGCCACGTGATCGCCGATCAATACGCCATGGCCCGCCGCTCGGGCTTCGACGAGGTGGAGATTTCCGACGAGCTGGCCCAGCGGCAGCCCGAGGACCAGTGGCTGTTCCGGGCGGACTGGAAAGCCCATGACTATCAGTCGCGGCTGAGAGGCTGAGCCGCCCTTTCGCCGATCTTCGTCACACAGTACCAAGAGGCGCCGGGACAGTCGTGCCGGCGAGACAGCAGAAATGACCGAGCAAAGCACATTGACCGAAGCAAAGGCCAAGAAGGTCCCGACCCTGCCCGACGCGCAGACGGTGACCGAGGTGAAACACTGGACCGACCGGCTGTTCTCCTTCCGGGTGAGCCGGCCGCAATCCCTGCGCTTCCGCTCCGGGGAATTCGTGATGATCGGCCTGATGGGCGATCCCGATCCGAAGACCGGCAAGCAGAAGCCGCTGCTGCGCGCCTATTCCATCGCCTCCCCCTCCTGGGACGAAGAACTGGAATTCTACTCGATCAAGGTGCAGGACGGCCCGCTGACCTCGCGTCTGCAGCACATCCAGCCCGGCGACGAGATCATCCTGCGGCCCAAGCCCGTGGGCACGCTGGTGCATGACGCCCTGCTGCCGGGCAAGCGCATCTGGTTCTTCGCCACCGGCACCGGCTTTGCCCCCTTCGCCTCGCTGCTGCGCGACCCGCAGACCTACGAGGATTACGACGAGGTCATCATCACCCATACCTGCCGCGAGGTGGGCGAGCTCAAATACGGCGCCGACCTGATCGAATCGATCAAGCAGGACGAGCTGCTGAACGAGCTGATCGGACCGGAGAACCTGGCCAAGCTGCGCTACTACCCGACCACCACGCGCGAAGAGAGCCCCAAGATGGGCCGCATCACCGACCTGATGCGCTCGGGCGAGGTGTTCAGCGATCTGGGCGTGGAGCCGATCAACCCCGACACCGACCGCGCCATGGTCTGCGGCAACCTCGCCTTCAACCTCGAGATCAAGGAACTTCTCGAGGGCTACGGGCTGGAGGAAGGCGCGAATTCCGACCCCAAGCATTACGTGGTGGAAAAGGCCTTCCTCGACTGAGCCTTCCGTCACGATGATTACGGAAAGCCGCCCCGTGTTCAGGGGCGGCTTTTTTCGTGTCTTGCCGGGGGCTTGGCCGGCGCTCTTCAGGCGATGATCAGTCGCGGGTGGCCGGCAGCCCCAGCCGCTCGCGCAGGTCGTCGAGCACGGTCTGCAGCAGCTCCGGCTCGTCCCGGGCGCTTTCCAGTTCGCTGCGGGTGGCCATCTTGACCGGGTCCGACAGGTCGGCCTGTTCCAGCACCGTCATCGCCCGGTCGAAATCGAAGCCCTCGACGGTCAGCAGGCGGTCGAGCTCTTCCTCCGGGATCGCCGCGCCGTCCGCCCCGCTGGCATCCGTGTCGGCGCCTTGAGCGTCTCCGCCCCCAGCCTCCGACGCTTGGGCATCTCCCGCCTCGAGCGCTTGGTCGTCCCCGGCTTCGTCAACCTGTGCCTCTCCGGCCTCGGGCCCTTCTCCAGCATCTGGCGACTGCGCGTCTTCAGTCTCGCCCGGCGCGGCCCCGTTGCCCTCCTCGTCGGGCAAGTTGCCGACGCCCTCGGCGGTGGGCACGTCGATCTCCGAGGGCGGCTCGTCGGTGCCGTCGTTGACGGTGACCTCCTCGGCCTCCCGCGCGCCGTACCAGACGTAGCCGCCGATCAGCAGCGCGGCGAGCAACAAGACGATGGCAGCGAACCTCATGGCATTTCTCCTGCAAATCTTCACGTCGCGGCGCAACCGGAGGCCACCCCGCGTCTCAGGGGGCATGTGTTGCGCCCGGCCCCGCATCTCAAGCCCGCCGGGGTCAACTTTCGGCCGCATATCGCCCGATTCCAGCTTGAAAGGTCACGGTCCGAAGATTACCTTGCCCTCTCAGATTTCAGCCACGATCGAAGGAAATTCGCTATAGCCCGCAGACCTCATAACGCGCCTCCGACGCGCGACACCGGCCCCAGGGTCAACGACCGCATCCGCGCTCCCGAAATCCGCCTGATCGGGGCGGAGGGTGAGAATATCGGCGTCGTCACGCCCGAACGCGGACGCACGCTCGCCGAGGAAGCGGGGCTCGACCTGGTCGAGATTTCGCCCAACGCCACGCCGCCGGTCTGCAAGATCATGGATTTCGGCAAGTTCAAGTACGAACAGCAGAAGCGTGAGGCCGAGGCGCGCAAGAAGCAGAAGACGATCGAGGTCAAGGAGGTCAAGTTCCGCCCGAACACCGACACCCACGACTACGACGTCAAGATGCGCAACGTGGTGCGGTTCCTCGAGGGCGGCGACAAGGTAAAGGTCACCCTGCGCTTCCGCGGCCGCGAGATGGCGCACCAGAACCTTGGCCGCGAGTTGCTCGAACGGGTGGCGGAGGACGTCAAGGAAATCGGCAAGGTCGAGAACATGCCGAAGATGGAAGGCCGCCAGATGATCATGATGATCGGCCCCGCCGCCAAGTAATCGGCGACTGATCCATCATCCGGAAAACGGGCCCTGTCGCATGCGGCAGGGCTTTTTTCTTGCCGCCGGCCGCGCCCGCCCCCATCTGGGCAGGAGGCAATGGAGGGCACGCCATGTGGCAGGAACGGTACAACACCAGCGATTACGTCTTCGGCAAGGCGCCGGCGCGCTTCCTGACCGAGCATGCGGGCTACCTCGTGCCGGGCGCGACGGCGCTCGCCGTGGCCGATGGCGAGGGGCGGAACTCGGTCTTCATGGCCGAACAGGGGATGCGGGTCACCGCGCTCGATTTCGCCCCGGCAGCGCTCGCCAAGGCCCGCCGCCTGGCCGACGAGCACGGCGTCACGGTCGATTTCCGGCAATGCGACATCATGCGCGAGGACTGGCCCGGCGATTTCGACCTGGTGGCCGGGATTTTCATCCAGTTCGTCGGCCCGGACGGGCGGCGTGAACAGTTCCGCAAGATCAAGGCGGCGACCAAGCCCGGCGGCCTGGTCATGCTGCACGGCTACACGCCGAAACAGATCGAATACGGCACCGGCGGCCCGCCCAACCCCGAGAACATGTATACCGAGGAGATCCTGCGCGCCGCCTTCGTCGGGTGGGAGGTGCTGGTCTGCCGCGCCCATGAGCGCGAGATCAGCGAGGGTCGCGGCCATGCCGGGATGTCCGCGCTGATCGACTTCATCGCGCGCAAGCCCGCCTGACAGGCCCCGAGGGGCCCTCAGCGCGGCGAGGGAGGCGGGCGCCCTACTCCGCCCCGACTACTCCGCCGCCTCCTGAGCCTCGCCCTCTTCCTCCTCGACGCGGGCGATCCGAGAGCCGCCCTTGGCCCCGGTCACCACGCCCAGCGACTTCAGCTTGCGGTGCAGCGCCGACCGCTCCATCCCGACGAAGTTCGCCGTGCGGGAGATGTTGCCGCCGAAGCGGTTGATCTGGGTCAGCAGGTATTCCCGCTCGAACGCCTCGCGGGCCTCGCGCAGCGGCAGCGTGGCGAGAGAGCCGGACAGGATCACCCGATCCTCGCCGCCATGGCCCGCGTCGCTGTCCTGCGGCAGTTCGCGCGCCTCGATCGGGCCGGTCCCGTCGCCGAGGATCAGGACCCGCTCCACGAGGTTGCGCAGCTGGCGCACGTTGCCGGGCCAGACCATGGTCTGCATCAGCGCCACCGCCTCTTCGGTCAGCTCGCGCAGGGCAAGCCCCTGGGTCTTGTTGGCCTGTTCGATGAAGTGCCGCGCCAGCAGCGGAATGTCCTCGCGCCGGTCCTCGAGGCTGGGCACCTGGACGGGCACCACGTTCAGCCGGTGAAACAGCTCCTGCCGGAAGGCGCCGCGGGCGATCTCCGCCTCGAGGTCCCGCGAGGTGGAGGAGATGACGCGCAGGTCCACCCGGACCTTGTCGTTGCCGCCCACCCGCTGAAAGGTCTGGTCGACCAGCACCCGCAGGATCTTGGACTGGGTGCCCGGCGGCATGTCCGCCACCTCGTCGAAATAGACCACCCCACCATGCGCCTCTTCCAGCAGGCCGGGCTCCACCCCGCGCTCGGGCGTCTCGCGGCCGAACAGCACCTCCTCCATCCGCTCGGGCGCGATGGAGGCGCAGTTCACCGTGACGAAGGGGCTCTCGGCCCGCGCCGACTTGCCGTGGATGTAGCGCGCGGCCACCTCCTTGCCGGAGCCGGCAGGCCCCGACAGCATGACCCTTCCGTTCGACTTCGTCACCTTGTCGAGTTGGTGGATCAGCGTGCGGAAGGCGCCGGATTCGCCGATCATCTCGGCCACGGCGCCCTCTTTCTTGCGCAGCTGCTGGTTCTCGCGGCGCAGGCGCGACGTCTCCATCGCGCGGCGGATCACCACCATGAGCTGGTCGATGTTGAAGGGCTTCTCGATGAAGTCGTAGGCGCCCTGCTTGATCGCGGCGACGGCGATCTCGATATTGCCGTGGCCCGAGATGATGACGACCGGCACGTCCGGGTTGTCGCGCTTGACGGTCTTGAGGATGTCGATCCCGTCCATCCGGCTGTCCTTGAGCCAGATGTCGAGGATCAGCAGCGCCGGCGGTTCGACGTTGATCGCGCTCATCGCCTCCTCGGAATTGCCCGCAAGCCGCGTGGCAAAGCCCTCATCCTCCAGGATGTCGGAGATCAGTTCCCGGATATCGCGTTCGTCATCTACGATAAGAATGTCGCTCATCTACCTCTAATCCTTTCATTATTCTTCCGGTCCAACGGGCAGGCGCACCTCCGCCATCGCCCCCGGATGCGCGCCCGGCTCGAACGGTGCCGCATCCAGCAGCTGAAGGCTGCCGCCATGTTCCTCGATGATCTTCTTGACGATGGGAAGGCCCAGGCCGGTGCCCTTGTCGCGGGTGGTCACGTAGGGCTCGAACAGCCGCGAGCGGTCCTCCGGCAGGCCGATGCCGTTGTCGGCGATGGTGATCACCGCCATGCCCGCCTCCACCCGGCAGGCGACGCGGATCTCGGCGGGGGCGGTCAGGTCCGGTCGCTGTTCGCCCCGGGTCTCGATCGCCTCGCCGGCATTCTTCATCAGGTTGGTCAGCGCCTGGCTGATCATGGTGGCGTCCAGCCGCGCGGGGATCGCCGCCTCGGGGATGTCGGCGACGAAGCGCACCTCGGGCTGGCCCGCCTCCTGCAGCATCACCGCCTCGCGCAGCAGCTTGGCCACGTCCTCGGGCTTGCGCTGTGGCTCGGGCATCCGCGCGAACTTGGAGAACTCGTCGACGATGCGGCGCAGGTCGTTGGTCTGGCGGACGATCACCTCGGTCATCTGGTCGAGCTTCTGCGCGTCCTCCTCGGTCACCAGCTTGCCGAACTTGCGCTTGATCCGCTCCGCCGACAGCTGGATGGGCGTCAGCGGGTTCTTGATCTCGTGCGCGATGCGCCGCGCCACGTCACCCCAGGCCGCGAGCCGCTGCGCCTGCACAAGGTCCGTCACGTCGTCGAAGGCCACCACGTAGCCCTCGAGGCTGCCATCCTCGCGCCGCCGGGTCGCCATGCGCACCAGCAGGTTCTCGGCCCGGCCGCCGCGGCTGACCTTGACCTCTTCCTGCGCCACCTCGGTGCCGCCCGCGCGCAGCTTGTCGAAGAGCGCGCCGAATTCCGGCACCGCGACCGAAAGCGGAACCGACTGGTGATCCTCGGTCCAGTCCAGCAGCCGCTCGGCCGAGCGGTTGACGAAGGCCACCCGCCCCGAGGGTTCGAGCCCCACGACGCCGGAGGTGACCGAGGACAGCACGGAATCGAACAGCCGCCGCCGGCGTTCGATCTGGCGGTTGTTGTCCACCAGCGCCTGGTGCTGGCCCTTGAGCTGGCGGGTCATCTGGTTGAACGTCCGGCCGAGCATGGAGATCTCGTCGTCGCCATCCTCCTCGATCACCTGCACGTCGAGATCCCCCGCCCCCACGCGTTCCGCCGCACCGGCCAGCCGCCCCACGGGGCGCGACAGCCGCTCGGCGAACCACAGGCCCAGCCAGACCGCGGCGAGGATCAGGATCACCGCGAAGCCGAGATAGAGCAGCCCGAATTCGAACAGCACCCGCCCCCGTTCGCTTTCGAGCTGCTGGTAGAGCTGCGCGGTCTCCTGCGTGTCGTCCAGCAGGCTCAGCAGGTCGCCATCCACGTCGCGGCTGACATAGAGATACCGGTCGGTAAAGGCGTCGAGCGGCACGAGGGCGCGGAACTCGTTGTTGTCCCAATCCTCGATGATCGCCACCTTCTGGGTGTCGAGCCGCTCCATCTGCTCGGGCGTGGGCTTCTCGAAATCGAAGAGGTACGAGCGTTCGCCGCGCGCCCGGATCTCGCCGGTGCCGTCGATCACGTAGGCCTCGCGCAGGCCCCGCTGGATCTGGCTCTGGCCCTCGGTCAGGACCACGCGCAGATCGCCGTCATTCATGAAATAGGTGTTCTGCCGCGTGGCATCGATGAACCGGGCCAGCGCGTCGGCATCCGCCCGCAGATCGCGCCGGTGCTCGTCCTCGTAGGCCTCGGCGGCGGCGAGCGAGGCGCCCACCACCCGGCTCACCCGGTCGGAGAACCAGCCCTCCAGCCCGATATTCACCGTGAGCCCGGCAAAGACCGCGACCGACACCGCGGGAATCAGCGCCATCAGCACGAAGACCCCGGTCAGCCGCAGGTGCAGTTGCGAGCCCGCGGAGCGCGCGCGCCGCGCCGCGATCAGCGCCACGACCCGTTGCAGCACCAGCGCCGCGACGACCAGCACGTAGACCAGGTCGGCCAGCAGGATCAGCCGCAGCGACAGCGACGAGGCGCCCTGGTCCAGCGGGCCGAGCACCAGGAAGGTGGACAGCACCAAGACCGGCCCCAGGATCACCAGCCCCAGCGTGGCGGCGTTCTGGAATCGTTTCGCGCGACGCAGCCGGGAAAGCTGCGTCCAGTTCAGCCTGCGTGCCCGGGTTGCCACCCGCTGCTCCCATCCTGATGTGCCGCCTCAGCGGCGAGCCGCCATATTATGTGGTCCTCACGGGCGGATGACGCCCATGGGCCACGCTTATGTTGCTCTTTTACATCAATTTGCGGCGGCGTGTCACCTCAATATCGAGGTCGGTGATCTTCTTGCGCAAAGTATTGCGGTTTATCCCGAGAAGATCGGCGCATTTCGCCTGGTTTCCGCCGGTGGCTTCCAGCGCGATCTCGATCAGCGGGGCCTCCACCTCGCGCAGGATACGCGCGTAAAGGCCCGGAGGCGGCAGCATGTTGCCATGCAGGTCGAAGTAGCGCCGCAGGTGCCGCCCCACCGAGGCCGAGAGCTTTTCCGCCGATCCGCCCGACAGCACCGGCTCCATCTCCGGCTGGTTGCCCAGCACCGCCTCCACCTCGGGGCGCGTGATCTCTTCGGCGCGCGAGGTCAGCGACAGGCGGCGCACGGCATTCTCAAGCTGGCGCACGTTGCCGGGCCAGGAATAGGCGCGGAACAGCTTTTCGGCATCCTCCGACAGCCAGCGCCGGGGTGCGCCGTCGCGTTCGGCCCGGGCCAGGAAATGCTCGGTCAGCAGGCCGATATCCTCCACCCGCTCGCGCAGGCTGGGCACGTGGATCACCGCGCCGCTCATCCGGTAATAGAGGTCCTGGCGCACGCGCCCCTCCTCCATCGCCTGGCTCAGATCCCCCTGCGAGGTGGCCATGAAGCGCGGCACGTGGTCGCCGGGCACGTCGATCATCCGCACGATCCGCGCCTGCACCTCGTCGGGGATGTCGCCCAGCTCGTCGATGAGCAAGGTTCCGCCCTTCACCCGCGCCAGAAGCCGCGCCGGACCCTCCAGGTCGGCCAGGTCGGCCCCGGTGGCGGTCACGAACGGCAGGGTGCGGCGGTCGGAGAAGTCGTGGATCGCGCGGGCGATCAGCGATTTGCCGGTGCCCGATTCGCCGGTGATCAGAACCGACAGGTCGGTGTTCATCACCCGCGCCACGAGACGGTAGAGGGCCTGCATCGCCGGGGTCTTGCCGACCAGCGGCAGCTCGTCGGGCTCGCGCGGCTCCTCCACCGGCGCGGGGGCGACGCGGCGCCGCTGCTCCAGCGCCTTGGCGGTGCGCTTCATCAGGTCCGGCAGGTCGAAGGGTTTCGGCAGGTAGTCGTAGGCCTCGGCCTCCGCCGCCTGGATCGCGGTCATGATAGTGTTCTGCGCCGAGATCACGATCACCGGCAGGCCGGGCCGGTCCTGGGCGATCTTGGGCAGCATCTCCAACCCGTTGCCGTCGGGCATGACGACGTCGGAAATCACCACGTCCCCCTTCCCTTCGGCCACCCACCGCATCAGCGTGGTGAGCGACGAGGTGGCGTGCACCTTGCACCCGGCGCGGGTCAGCGCCTGGGTCAGAACGGTGCGGATCGTGCGGTCGTCGTCAGCGACAAGGACAGTGCCGTCCATGGGTCAGGTCTCCTTGGGGTCTCGCGATTCCTTGGGCGCCAGCGGCAGCGAGATGCGGAACACGGTGCGCCCGGGCACCGAGGTCACCGAAATCCAGCCGCCGTGGTCGGAAATGATCTTGCTCACCAGCGCCAGCCCCAGACCGGTGCCGTTCTCTCGCCCCGACACGAAGGGGTCGAAGATGTCGCCCTTGATGTCCTCGGGCAGGCCCGGGCCGTCGTCGATCACCTCGATCTGAAGCGGCAGGGATTGCCCGGTCCCGTCCGAGCGGCGCAGCCGGAAGGAATGTTCGTAGAACGTGTGCAGGCGGATGATTCCGCCTTCCTTTCCAGCGGCTTCCGAGGCGTTCTTCAACAGGTTCAGGATGACCTGCAGCAACTGGTCCGGGTCGCCATGGGCCAGCGGCAGGGAGGGGTCGTAATCCTCCTGGATGGTCATCGCCGCGCTGTGCCCCAGCAGCGCCGAGCGCCGCGCACGGTCCAGCACGTCGTGGATGTTGACCGGCCGCAGGTCCGGATGGCTCAGGTTGCCGAACTGCTCCACCTGCTCCAGCAGCTTCACGATCCGCCGGCTTTCGGCGACGATCAGGTCGGTCAGCTCCAGGTCGTCCTTGCCGAGGTTCATCGACAGCAGCTGCGCCGCCCCGGTGATCCCGGCTAGCGGGTTCTTGATCTCGTGCGCCAGCATCTCGGCCATGCCGATCGCCGATTTCGCCGCCGACTTGACTGTGTGGCTCTGGGTCATGCGCCCGGCCAGTTCGCGCGGCGAGATCAGCATGATCATGAAGCCCGGCCGCCCCGAGAGCGGTGCGAAGGACAGGTTGCACTGGAACGGCGGCCGGTCCCCGGTGCCCACGTCCACGTCGTTGACGAAAAGCGGCGTCCCCTGCTCCCGCGCCCGGCGAAAGCTCTCCTCGAGCGGCGCGTCGATGGCCAGCCGGTCCCAGACGGGCTGCCCCGCCGTGGCCCGGGCCGAGGCGTTGAGAAAGCCTTCGGCCGCCGGGTTCATGTCCGCGATCCGGTCCTCGGCGTCCAGCACCAGCCCCGGGATCGGCAGCGAGGACCAGAGCGCGAGATCGGAGTCCTCGCTCATGCGGCCAGCCTGTCGCACTGAGCAAAGGCCCCGGGGAGCAGCCGCAGCACCCTGGCCGGATCCTCCTCGGTCAGGACGGCGCGGCGGCTGGCGGGCGGGGTGGCCGCCCGATCCATGTACCATCCGAGATGCTTGCGCGCGACGCGGGCGCCCAATTCCTTGCCGTAAAAGGTCAACATCGCCTCGTAATGCCCTGACACCATGTCACAAAGCTCCACCAGCCCTTCCGGAACTGCGGGCGCCGGGGCGCCATGGATCTCGTGCGCGACCTGCGCCAGCATCCAGGGCGCGCCCTGGGCCCCGCGGCCGATCATCACCCCGTCCGCCCCGGACCGCGCCAGCGCCTCGCGGGCGTTGGCCGCATCGCGGATGTCGCCGTTGGCGATGACCGGGATCGTCACCGCCTCCTTCACCGCGCGGATCGCAGCCCAGTCGGCGGCGCCCTTGTAGAACTGGCAGCGCGTGCGGCCGTGGATAGTGATCATCTGCACCCCCGCCGCCTCCGCCCGGCGGGCGATCTCGGGCGCGTTCAGCATGCCGTCATCCCAGCCCAGCCGGGTCTTGAGCGTCACCGGAACCGAGACGGCGCCCACCACCGCCTCGATCAGCCGCAGCGCGTGGTCGGGATCCTTCATCAGCGCGGACCCCGCCGCCCCCGTCCCGCTGGACGAGGTCACCTTCTTCGCCGGGCAGCCCATGTTGATGTCGATGATCGCCGCGCCCATCTGCTCCACCATCCGCGCGGCCTCGGCCAGCCAGTGCGCCTCGCGGCCGGCCAGCTGCACCGCGGTGTTGTCGCGGCCAAAGCCCAGCTCCGCCCGTTCCCGCGTGCCGGGCCGGGCCTGCACCATTTCCTGGCTGGCGATCATCTCGCTCACCACCAGTCCGGCGCCGAAGCCGCTGACGAGGTCGCGAAACGGCGCGTCGGTGATTCCGGCGAGCGGCGCCAGGAGCACCGGGGGCGCGAGCGTCTTCTGCGATAGGGTGACGGGCAAATGCCTAATCCTTGTGCATTTCCTTTCGGCTACACAATGCAGGAATAAGCTGCAAGTTTCCAAGGCCGCATCCGCTGCCGCTGACGTAGCGACTGCCTGTTTTTTGGGCGCCTACCCCGCATTTCCGTTGCATTGCCGTTCGGGGGCCGGCGGCTTAGACAGGGCGCGAAATGTCGCCGGGAGGGCGTGGAATGGACAATGTGGCGCTGATCGTCGCGGCCGGCCGCGGCACCCGCGCGGGGGGCGGGCTGGCCAAGCAATGGCGCCCGCTCGGCGACAGTACCGTGGCGGCCCACGCCATCGCGGCCTTCGCCACCCATTCCGGCATCGACGCCGTCCTCGTCGTCACCCGCCCCGAGGAGGCCGCGCAGCTCGCCCCAGGCGTGGACTGGGTGCCCGGTGGCGAGACGCGCGCCGCCTCCGTCCGCGCCGGGCTGGAGGCGCTGGAGTCCCGCGCCCCCCGGCACGTCCTGATCCACGACGTCGCCCGCCCCCTGGTCCCGGCCGCGGTGATCGACGCGGTGCTGGCCGCCCTCGCCACCCATGCCGGCGCCGCCCCCGCCCTGCCGGTGACTGATGCGCTCTGGTCCGGGCGCGACGGGCTGGTGACGGGCGTCGCCGACCGCGAGGGCCTGTTCCGGGCGCAGACGCCGCAGGGCTTCCGCTTCGACGCGATCCTCGCCGCCCATCGCGCCCATGACCCGGCCGCCGCCCCCGCCGCGGACGACGTGGCCGTGGCGCGCGCGGCGGGGCTGGACGTGGCCATCGTTCCCGGGCACGAGGACGCCATGAAGATCACCGCGCCCGGCGATTTCGCCAGGGCCGAGGCGATCCTGCGGAGCCGCGCCGCCCCGGGGACCGCCACGCCATCGAGGGAGAGCAGGATGGATATCCGCCTGGGCAACGGCTACGACGTGCACCGCTTTTGCGAGGGCGATCACGTGACGCTCTGCGGCGTGCAGGTGCCCCATGACCGCGCGCTCGACGGCCATTCCGACGCCGATGTGGGGATGCATGCGGCGACCGACGCGATCTACGGCGCGCTGGCCGAGGGCGATATCGGCCGCCATTTCCCCCCCTCCGATCCGCAATGGAAGGGCGCCGCCAGCCGCATCTTCCTGCGCCATGCGGTGGAACTGGCCGCCGCGCGGGGCTATGTGCTGGCCAATGTCGACGTGACGCTGGTCTGCGAGCAGCCCAAGGTCGGGCCACATGCCGCAGCGATGCAGGCGGAAATGGCCGCTATCATGGGGATCGCGGCGGACCGGGTGAGCGTCAAGGCCACCACCTCCGAACGGCTGGGCTTCACCGGCCGGGGCGAGGGGATCGCCGCGCTCGCCACCGCCGCGCTGATGCGGCCCTGACGCGGCACTGACACCGCAGCGGGACGGCACCGGGCACGCCGCCCGGCCGCGTCGAAGACCGGCCCGGAGGGGCCCATGCCCCGCGACCGCGGGCCGCGATGGAAAGGAACGGGATGAGCCGGCTGATCGCCACCTTCTTCTACCTGGGCTTTCTCAAGCCCGCCCCCGGCACCTGGGCCTCGCTCGCGGCGCTGCCGCTGGCCTGGGCGCTGCACCTGGTCGGTGGCCCCTGGCTGCTGAGCGTCGCGGCGCTGGTGGCCCTGGTCTCGGGGTTCTACGCCACCACCGCCTATGTCCGCGGCCGCACCGATCACGACCCCAAGGAGGTGGTGATCGACGAGGTGACGGGCCAGTGGATCGCCCTGCTGCCGGTCTCCTACGGGGCGGCGGCGATGGGCGCGGACGTGCTGCGGCTCTGGCCCGGCTGGGTGGCGGCCTTCCTGCTGTTCCGGCTGTTCGACATCTGGAAACCCGGCCCGATCGGCCGCGCCGACCGGCTGGAGACGCCCTATGGCGTGATGTTCGACGACGCCCTGGCCGGCGTCTTCGCGGCGCTGGCGACGCTGGTCCTCGCCGGGCTCGGCCACGGGGTGCTGATGCGGTGACCGGCGCGGCGCGGATACTCGACGCGGCCCGCGCCGCAGGGGCGATGATCGCCACCGCCGAAAGCTGCACCGGCGGCATGATCTCCGCCCGCCTGACCGACGTGGCGGGCTCGTCGGACGTCTTCGACCGCGGCTTCGTCACCTATTCCAACGCCGCCAAGACCGACATGCTGGGGGTAAGCCCCGCCACGCTGGAGCACCACGGCGCCGTGTCGGAACCCATCGCCCGCGAAATGGCCGAGGGCGCGCTGGCCCGCTCCGCCGCCACACTCGCGGTCTCGGTGACCGGGGTGGCGGGCCCCGGCGGCAGCGCGGCCAAGCCCGAGGGCATGGTCTGTTTCGGCCTCGCCGCCAGGGGCCGCCCGACGCGCGTCGAAACCGTGCAATTCGGCGCCTTGGGCCGCGCCGCCGTGCGCGAGGCCACGGTCACCCACGCCCTCGCCCTGCTCGCCCACGCGCTGGCCTGAACGGCGCGCCGCTTCTCTGGTCCACAAATATGGCGGGGAGCCGAAGGCGGGGGGCAGCGCCCCCCTCTGCCCTCACCGTCCGCGCGGCGCCCTCAGCCGTAAAGCTCCTTGGCGCGCCGTTCGAAGGCCCGCACGATGCGCTGCATTGCCTCGTTGAAGACCACCCCGATGATCCCCTGCAGCATGGCGTTGCGGAACTCGAAATCCACGTGGAACGAGACCTCGCAGCCGCCCTCCGCCTCGGCGAAGGCCCAGTTCGCCTCCATGTAGCGGAAGGGCCCGTCGAGATATTCCGTATCGATCCTCATCTTCTCCGGCCAGAGCGTGACCCGGCTGCCGAACCGCTCGCGGAACACCTTGAAGGAGATCACCAGGTCCGCCTCCATCACCTCGCCCTCCTCGAAGGGGGTGACGCTGCGCACCCGGGCGGCGGCGCACCAGGGCAGGAAATCGGGGTAATGGCCGACATCGGCCACCAGGTCGTACATCTGTTGCGGCGTGTAGGGCAGGCGGCGGGTTTCGTCGTGGGTGGGCATGTCTGGCTCTGGCTGCTGGGTGAAAGGGAGATGCCAAGCGGCGGGAAGAGTTTCAACCCCGCAGGACGTCGCGGCCCCTCCGGACCGGTCCCGGGCCGGCCCCGACGCGGTCCTCCCGGGCGAAAAGGCTGGCAATCGGCGCGGGCTTTTGGCAATCAGGAGGCCGACAGACCAGCCAGGACGCCGCGATGCCCGATACCGCAGAGGCCCGGAAGGCCCCGGCCAGCCCCGCCACCGAGGACACCACCGGCCTGACCGGCGGCGCCGCGCAGGGCCCCGATTACGTCATAGACGAGATGATCTCCGCCAAGGCGATCGCCGCCCGGCTCGAGGAGCTGTGCCGCGAGATCAAGCAGGAATTCCGCGAGACCGAGCAGCTCGTCGTGGTCGGGCTGCTGCGTGGCTCCTTCATCTTCATCGCCGACCTGGTGCGCGAGATCGACCTGCCGGTGGAGGTGGATTTCCTCGAGGTCTCCTCCTACGGCGACGCCATGGAATCGAGCCGCGAGGTGCGGATCCTCAAGGATCTCCGCGGCCGGATCGAGGGGCGCGACGTGCTGGTGGTGGAGGATATCGTCGATACCGGCCACACCATGCACCATGTCCACCACCTGCTGGAAAGCCGGCTTCCGAGACGCCTGCGGACGATCGCCCTGCTGGACAAGCCGTCGCGGCGCGAGGTGGCGTTCAAGGCGGACTGGACCGGCTTCGAGATCCCCGACGAATTCGTGGTGGGCTACGGGATCGACTACGCGCAACGCAACCGCAACCTGCCCTTCATCGGCAAGGTGCGCTTCCCGGCAGAGGAGTGAGCGACCAAAATCCTTGAACCAAGGATTTTTTGAAAACTTTTGGTTCAAAAGTTTTCCCCCGCCCGGCTCCCTGCATACCGGACCCGGACGCAACCGAAAGGAGGATCCATGAACCCGATCTGGTTCCTGCGCATGTCCCGCTGGGCCCGCAACCCGCCCTCCTGGCGCAAGGTCCTCCTGGTGCTGGCGGTCATCGCCCTCTGCCTCGCCCTCTACGCCGTGGAGCGCTGGATCGGCTGGCCCGACTGGATGACGGCCGAGCGCCTGCGCGGCCCGGGCCGGCTCTGACCATGCTGCGGGTCGCCATCGCCGGCGCCGGCCCCACCGGCCTCACCGCGGCGCTGGAACTGGCGCGACGGGGCGCGCAGGTGGAGATCTTCGAACGCCGCGACACGCCCTCGCCCTTCAGCCGCGCGGTCGGCATCCTGCCCCGCTCGATGGAGATCCTCCGCCCCTCCGGCGTGGCCGAGCGCATCGCCGCCGAGGCCGTGCGCTTCGAGGGGCTGATCATCCATCGCGGCGCCAGGCGGCTGGCCCGGGTGCCGCTCAACTTCGACGCGGAGTCGCGGATCTGGGGCCTCGCCCAGGACCGGACGGAGACGCATCTCTCCGACGCGCTCCGGCACCACGGGGTAGAGGTGCGCTACGGCGACCCGGTGGAGGGATTTGCCGCCGACGCGACCGGCGTGACCGTTCGCTCGAGGTCGGGCGAGACGCGGGCCGACTGGCTGATCGGCGCCGACGGCGTCCACAGCACCGTCCGCCAGGCGATGGGGGTGGCCTATCCGGGCCATGATCTGCCCGGCGACTGGTCGATCGCCGACGTGGACGCGGAGGGCTGGCCGAATGCCGCCTGGTTCAACGGCTTCCTGCTGCCCGGCGGCGATGTCTGCGTGGTGGTGCCGCTGGAACGGGCGCGGTTCCGCATCATCTCCAGCCGGCCCGACGCGCTGAAGGCGCTGCCGGTGCCGATGAACGTTACCCATATCCGCCGGTCGGGCAGCTTCACCATCTCGATCCGCCAGGTGGAGCGCTATCGGCAAGGACGCGTCGTGCTGGCCGGGGATGCCGCGCATTGCCATTCGCCGGTGGGCGGCCGCGGTATGAACCTCGGGATCGCCGATGCCGCCGAGCTGGCGCAGCGCCTGCTGGAGGGGCGGATGGAGGGCTACGCGGCCTCGCGCCACGCCGCGGGCGCCCATGTCATCGCCCAGAGCGAGCGGGGCCGCAGGTTGTTGCAGGCGCAGCGGCCGCCGGCCCGGATGGCGGTGACGGGACTCTTGCGGCTGGCCGGGGCGGCGCCGCCGCTGGGCCGCGCTCTGGCCCGGCAGCTGATCTCGGGCTGAGGGGCCGCGCCGAAAAGTCTTGAACCAAGACTTTTGCAAAACTCTTCGTTGAAGAGTTTTCTACACCCGGCCCAACCGTGCCTCCCGGGCGGCCCGAAGCTGCGCGAAATCCTCGCCCGCGTGGTAGGACGACCGGGTGAGAGGCGTGGCCGAGACCATCAGGAACCCCTTGCCGCGCGCCGCCTTCTCGTAGCTCGCGAATTCCTCGGGCGTCACGAACCGGTCCACCGCGTGGTGCTTGGGCGTGGGCTGCAGGTATTGCCCGATGGTCAGGAAATCCACGTCCGCCGCGCGCATGTCGTCCATCACCTGGTGCACCTGTTCGCGCCCCTCGCCGAGGCCCACCATGATCCCCGACTTGGTGAACATGCCGGGATCGAGCTCCTTCACCCGTTGCAGCAGCCGCAGCGAGTGGAAATAGCGCGCGCCCGGCCGGACCGAGGGATAGAGCCCCGGCACCGTCTCGAGGTTGTGGTTGAAGACGTCGGGCCGCGATTCGACCACCTTCTCCAGCGAGCCGGGCACGGATTTCAGGAAATCCGGCGTCAGGATCTCGATCGTCGTGCCGGGCGAGCGGTGGCGCACGGCGCGGATCGTCTGGGCGAAATGCTCCGCCCCGCCATCGTCGATATCGTCGCGGTCGACCGAGGTGATGACCACGTGGTTCAGCCCCAGCTTCTCGACCGCGTGGGCGACGCGCCCCGGCTCGAAGGCGTCCAGCGTCTCGGGCCGGCCGGTGGCGATGTTGCAGAAGGTGCAGCCGCGGGTGCAGATGTCGCCCATGATCATCATGGTGGCGTGGCCCTGGCTCCAGCATTCGCCCACGTTGGGACAGCCGGCCTCTTCGCAGACCGTCACCAGGTTGTTGTCGCGCATGATGCGCCGGGTCTCGGCATAGCCCTGGCCCGAGGGTGCCTTGACCCTGATCCAGGCGGGCTTCTTCGGCTGGGCGTTGTCCGGGCGATGTGCCTTTTCCGGATGGCGCTGAGCGGGAATCTTGAGGTCGCGCACGGTCTGGTCCCCTGTGGTCTGCCGTCCCCCATACCTATAACGCCGGGGCCGCCGGGGAAAGTGCCGCCGGTGCATGGCGGCCCTGTCATGGGCGCGGCCGTCCCCACCTCTTCCGTCCGCGTGCCGCCGCGACCCGCCTTTTGCGGCGCGTGGGGCGGTCGGGACGGCGCCTGTTTCCCGCTCGGCGCATAGCGGATCTTCCGATACTGCAAGCGCGGAAAGCGTGCCTGCCCTTCTTGCGGGCTGGTCGGGGGAATGTGGCCATTTTCCGGGTGTTACCGGCCTCGGGGGTATTGCGGCGCTGCGGCGGAGTGGCTAGGTCATCCCCGATCCAGACATTCAAAGACCAGTCCAAAGGAGCCCAGAGATGAAAGCCGGATTGAGCCTTCCGAACGCCACCTTCCGCACCCGTGTCCGCGACGAATCCGTCGGCGGGTCCAACCCCTTCCGCTGGGAAGACAAGACCACAGCGGATTTCTTCAAGGGCAAGCGCGTCGTGCTGTTCTCCCTGCCGGGCGCCTTCACCCCCACCTGCTCCACCTACCAGCTGCCGGGCTTCGAGAAGAACTTCACGAAGTTCCAGGAGATGGGCATCGACGACATCTACTGCCTGTCGGTGAACGACAGCTTCGTGATGAACCAGTGGGCCAAGGCCCAGGGCCTGGAAAACGTCAAGGTGATCCCCGACGGGTCGGGCGAGTTCACCCGCAAGATGGGCATGCTGGTGGCCAAGGATAACCTCGGCTTCGGCATGCGCTCCTGGCGCTATGCGGCCATCGTCAACGACGGTGTCGTCGAGGCATGGTTCGAGGAGCCGGGCATGTGCGACAACCACGGCGAAGACCCCTATGGCGTCTCCAGCCCGGAAAACCTGCTGGAATACCTCGAGAAGGAAGCCGCCGGCGCCGCCGCCTGAGCCTCCTTCGATCGAGACCGGATCAGGGCCCGCCATCGCGCGGGCCCTTTTTCATGGGGCGGGGGTCGCTGGCGTTTTCCGTCGCCGGCGTCCCTGGCGCAGCCGGCTGTCACAGCTTGGCCCGGGTTCCGTGACCTCGGGCTACAACTGTCCATCACGACGAAAGGGGCCCACGCCCCAAGACGCCGCAACCGCGGCCCCTCTGCCGTGTTCAGGCGGCGTCGCGGTGCGGGTCGATGGCGCTGCGGGCGCGGGCGATCTCGGTCCGCCCGGCCTGGGTCAGGATCGCGGCCAGTTCGGCCAGCCAGTCGCCCTGCGCGCCGCCTCGCCGCCGGACCAGGCCGATGCTGCGCGACGGCTCCGGCGCGGCGAAGCGGGTCAGCACCATGCCCGGCGAGGCCGCGCGCTCGGTCAGCGCCGCCAGCTCGGGCATCAGGGTCAGGCCGAACCCGGCCGCCACCAGCCGCCCCAGCGTCGCGAGGGACGAGGCGCCCATGTTGATCTGCGCATGGCCGCGCCCCCGCCCGCAGACCTCGAGCGCCTGGTCGGTCAGGCAATGCCCGTCCTCCAGCAGCATGAGCTGGCCGTCCCCGAGCCCCGTGGGCCGCAGCCCCTCGGCCTCACCGCCGAGCGAGGCGATGCGGGTTTCGGTGCCGGCCAGCAGGAAGCGATCCTCGAAAAGCGGAATTTCCTCCACCCCCTCGGCGCCGGTGGGCAGCGCCATGACCGCCACGTCCAGGTCGCCGCTGCGCAGATCCGCCAGCAGCCGCTCGGTCTTGCCCTCGCGCACCTGCACGTCGAGCGAGATGTCGCGCGAGCGCAGCGCCGCCAGCACGTCGGGCAGCAGGTAGGGCGCGATGGTCGGGATCACCCCCAGCGACAGGTGGCCCGACAGGCCGGAGCGCCAGCGTGCCGCCTGTTCCAGCGCCTCCACCTCGGCCAGGACCCGGTCTGCATGGGCGAGGATCTGGCGTCCGAAGGGGGTCAGCACCACCGCCCGCGCCTGCCGCTCCACCAGCTCCGCGCCCAGCCCCGCCTCCAGTTCGCGGATCTGCACCGACAGGGCGGGCTGCGAGACATGGCAGGATTCGGCCGCGCGGCGGAAATTCCGATGCTCGGCGAGGGCCTTGAAATAGGTGAGCTGGCGCAGGGTGACGGTCATAGCCGCAGGTTATCGCAAACGCCGCCCCGAGGGGAAGATCCCTATCGCCCGGAAACCCGGTTCGCGGGTGTCCCCGTCTCAGCGCTTGCGCTTCACCTTGCGCTTGACCTTGTCGTCCTTGCGCTTCGCCTTCTTCGCGCGGCGCTTCACGGGCTTGCCCCGCCCGCCCGGTTTCGGGCCCCGCGGCATCGTCTCGCCCTCGACCGAGATCAGCTCCAGCGCGATCCCCCCGGTGACCGGCGCGGCCTCGGCCAGTTTCACCTTCACCCGCTGGCCGAGCGAGATCACCCGTCCGGAATCGGCCCCGGTCAGCGTGCCCGCGTCGCGGTCGAGGTGGAAGAATTCGTGGCCGAGCGCGCGCATCGGCACCAGCCCGTCGGCGCCGGTCTCGTCCAGCTTCACGAAGACGCCGAACCGCGCGATGCCCGAGATGCGGCCGGTGAATTCCTCGCCCACGCGCTCGGACAGGTAGGCGGCGAGGTAGCGGTCATTGGTGTCCCGCTCCGCCACCATCGACCGGCGCTCGGTGTCGGAGATATGCACGGCGGTCTGTTCCAGCCGCTCTTCTTCGGCCTTGGACAGCCCGTCATCGCCCCAGCCATGGGCGGTGATCAGCGCGCGGTGCACGATCAGGTCCGCATAGCGCCGGATGGGCGAGGTGAAATGCGCGTAGCTTTGCAGCGCGAGGCCGAAATGACCGAAATTCGCCGGCGAGTAATAGGCCTGCGTCATCGACCGCAGGGTCGAGAGGTTGATCAACTCCGCCTCGTCGGAACCCGCCGCATCGTGCAGCAGCCGGTTCAGGTGCGCGGTCTTCAGCACCTGCCCCTTGGCGAGGCTGAAGCCCGCGGCCTCGGCGGTGTCGCGCAGGCTTTCGAGCTTTTCGGGCGAGGGTTCCTCGTGCACCCGGAAGAGCAGCGGCGACTTCTTCGCGATCAGCGTCTCGGCCGCGGCCACGTTGGCGAGGATCATGAATTCCTCGATCAGCTTGTGGGCGTCCAGCCGGTCGGCGAACCTGACCGACAGCACCTCGCCCTCCTCCGACAGCACCACCTTGCGCTCGGGCAGGTCCAGGTCGAGCGGCTGCCGCTCCTCGCGGGCGGAGCGCAGCGCGTGATAGGCGGCGTAGAGCGGCGCGATCACCTCCTCCATCAGGGGGCCGCACTTGTCGTTCGGCGCGCCGTCCTGCGCCTCCTGTACCTCGGCATAGGTCAGCGAGGCGGCGGAGCGCATCATTCCGCGCACGAAGCGGTGGCCCACCTTCTGGCCATGGGCGTCGATCTGCATCCGCACGGCAAGACAGGCGCGCGGCACGCCCTCGTGCAGGGAACACAGGTCACCCGACAGCCGGTCGGGCAGCATCGGCACCACGCGGTCCGGGAAATAGGACGAATTCCCCCGCTTGCGCGCCTCGGCATCGAGCGCGGTGCCCGGCCGCACGTATTGCGCCACGTCGGCGATGGCGACCCAGATCACGTGGCCGCCCTCGTTCTTCGGGTCGTCGTCGGCATGGGCCCAGACCGCGTCGTCATGGTCGCGCGCATCCGAGGGGTCGATGGTCACCAGCGGCAGGTCGCGCAGATCCTCGCGGCCCTTCAGACCGGCCGGCTTCATCGCGTCGGCCTCTTCCACCACCTCGTCGGGGAAGTCGTGGGGGATGCCGTGCTGGTGGATGGCGATCAGCGATACCGCCTTGGGCGCGGAGGGATCGCCCAGCCGCTCCACCACCCGCGCCTTGGGCAGGCCGAGGCGGCCCTTGGGCCCGGCCTGCTCGGCCTCCACCAGCTCGCCGTCCTTGGCGCCGAAAGTGGCGTCGGAGGCGACGGACCATTCCTTGCCGTCGCCCTTGTGGATGGGCAGGATGCGCCCGCCTTCGGCCCCCTTGCGGAAGATGCCCAGCACGCGGCGCGGGTTGGTGCCGATGCGGCGGATCAGCCGGCCCTCGTAATGGTGATCCTCGCCCTTCACCTCCTGCAGGCGGGCGAGCACCCGGTCCCCCTGCCCCAGCGCCGGGTCCGAGGCGCGCAGCACCATGATCACCCGCGGCTCCGGCCCCTCGCCGTGCCATTCCAGCGGCTTGGCAAAGAGATCGCCATCGGCATCCGGCGCCATGACCTGCAGCACCGAGACCGGGGGCAGCCGGTCAGGGTCGCGGTAGGTCTTGCGCCGCTTCTCCAGGTGGCCCTCGTCCTCCAGCTCTTTCAGGATGCGCTTCAGGTCGATGCGCTGCGCACCCTTGATCCCGAAGGCGCGGGAAATGTCGCGCTTCGAGGTCTGGGTGGGGTTCTCCGAGATCCAGTCGAGGATCTGCGCCTTGGTGGGTAGCTCGTTCATGACGCCGCAGGTAGCACGCGCGAGGGGGCGCGTCACATCGAAATGCGGCGCCGCACAGCGCGCCCGGACAGAAACCGCCCCGGCAGGCATCCGCCCCCGTGACAAGCCGGCCCCGAGCGCCTAGATCAGCGCCATGACAGAGACACTCCACATCGTCGGCGGCGGCATGGCCGGATCGGAAGCGGCCTGGCAGGCGGCCCATATGGGCGTCCGGGTCGTCATCCACGAGATGCGCCCCGGCACCGGCACCTTCGCGCACAAGACCGGCAACCTGGCCGAGATGGTCTGCTCCAACTCCTTCCGCTCGGACGATGACGAGCAGAACGCGGTGGGTCTGCTGCACTGGGAAATGCGCCAGGCCGGCGGGCTGGTCATGGCCTCGGCCGACCGGCACCGGCTGCCCGCGGGCGGCGCGCTGGCCGTGGACCGCGACGCCTTTTCCGCGCATATCACCGCGACGCTGCGCGCCCATCCGATGATCACCGTCTCGGGCGAGGAGATCACCGAGCTGCCGACCGAGGGCCAGTGGATCATTGCCACCGGGCCGCTCACCTCCTCCGCGCTCGGCCAGGCCATCGCGCGCGAGACCGGGGCCGAGGCGCTGGCCTTCTTCGACGCCATCGCCCCCATCGTCTATGCCGAGAGCATCGACATGGAAAAGGCCTGGCTCCAGTCCCGCTACGACAAGGGCGAGACCGAGGAAGAGCGCACCGCCTACATCAACTGCCCGATGGACCGCGACCAATACGAGGCCTTCATCGACGCGCTCATCGCCGCCGACAAGACCGAGTTCCACGAGGGCGAGACGGCGCAGTATTTCGACGGCTGCCTGCCGATCGAGGTCATGGCCGAACGCGGCCGCGAGACCCTGCGCCACGGCCCGATGAAACCCGTTGGCCTGACCAACCCGCACCAGCCGGACGTCAAGGCCCACGCGGTGGTGCAGCTGCGCCGGGACAACGCGCTTGGCACGCTCTACAACATCGTCGGCTTCCAGACGAAGATGAAATACGGCGCGCAGACCGATGTCTTCCGCATGATCCCGGGGCTGGAGGACGCGCGCTTTGCCCGGCTGGGCGGCATCCACCGCAACACCTTCCTCAACTCCCCCACCCTGCTGGACGAGCAGATGCGCCTGCGCTCGCGGCCAAACATCCGCTTTGCCGGCCAGATCACCGGGGTCGAGGGCTACGTGGAATCCTCCGCCATGGGCCTGCTGGCCGGGCGGCTCGCCGCGGCCGAGATGCTGGGCCAGGACCTGCCACCGGTGCCGCAGGATTCCGCCATGGGCGCGCTCATCCACCACATCACCGGCGGGGCCGAGGCCAAGACCTTCCAGCCGATGAACGTGAACTTCGGGCTGTTCCGCCCCGTCGACGGGCTCAAGGGTGGTCGCCGGGGCCGCAAGGACCGCTACAAGGCCTACACGGACCGGGCAAAAACCGCGTGGCGGCAATGGCTTGACCACGTGCAACTGGACGTGGTGCCCGACCCGGCCTAGATTCACTGCATGGCAGAGAAAAAACTGGATGACGTTTACGGCCTCGACAGCCCCGAGGCCACGATGGAGTTCTACGAGGGCTGGGCCGGCAGTTACGACATGGAGCTGGCCGAGAACGGATATGCCACGCCCGGCCGCTGTGCGCGGGCGTTGCGGAAGCGCGTGCAGGACCCCGCGACCCCCCTGCTGGATTTCGGCTGCGGCACGGGCCTGTCGGGCGCCGCCTTTGCCGAGGCGGGCTTCACCACCATCGACGGCATGGATCCCAGCGAGGCGATGCTCGACCGCGCGCGCGAGAAGGACGTCTATCGCAAGCTCGACGTCATGGACCTGGACGACCCCGCGCCCGTGGCACCGGAAAGCTACCCGATCATCGCCGCCGTGGGGGTGATCGGGGCCGGTGCGGCGCCGCTGTCGACCTTCGGAATGCTCATGGAGGGGCTGCAGCGCGACGGGCTTCTCGTGCTCTCGTTTAACGACCACACATTGAACGAACCGGGCGCCAAGGCTACTCTCAACGAATGGCTCGACCTCGGCGCGGCCCGGCTGCTGTTCAGCGAACACGGCCCGCACCTGCCGAAGGAGGGCCTCGAGTCCACCGTCTACGTGATCGAGAAAGCGTGACATTCACCACCCGCTTCGCCCCGAGCCCGACCGGCCCCCTGCACCTCGGCCACGCCTTTTCGGCGATGCTGGCCCATGACATGGCCACGCGGGCGGGCGGCCGCTTCCTGCTGCGGATCGAGGACCTGGACGCGGACCGGTCGAAGCCCGAATGGGAGGCCACGATCCTCGACGACCTGCGCTGGCTGGGTCTGGACTGGCCCGAGCCGGTGATGCGCCAGTCGGAGCGGACGGAGAGCTACTGGCAGGCGCTGGACCGGCTGGCGGAGCTGGGGCTGACCTATCCCTGCTCCTGCAGCCGGGGCGACATCCGCCGGGCGCTCGCCGCGCCGCAGGAAGGCGCCGACCCCGTCGCAGGGCCGGACGGGCTGGTCTATCCGGGCACTTGCCGCGGCCGGCCGCTGCACGATGCGGGCCCCGAGGATGCGGTCCGGCTGGACATGGCGGCGGCGCTGGCGACCTTGGGATCGCTGCCGGAATGGGATGAGACCGGCGAGGCGCCGGGCCGCCGGCGGCTCGATCCGGAATGGATGGTCTCGGGCGTGGGCGACGTGGTGCTGGCCCGGCGCGGCGGCGGCATCGCCTATCACCTTGCCGTGGTGGTGGACGACGCGGCGCAGGGCGTGACCCACGTGGTGCGCGGCGCGGACCTGGCGGAAGCCACGGCGATCCACGTGCTGCTGCAGACGCTGCTGGGCCTGCCCCGCCCCACCTACCATCACCACCGCCTGATCCGCGATGCCGAAGGGCGGCGGCTGGCCAAGCGCGACGATGCGCGCGCCATCGGGCTCTACCGCGGCGAGGGCGCCACGCCCGCCGACCTCCGGGCCATGGTGGACCTGCCGGCCTCCGGCTCCGGGATCGACAACGGCGCAGCCCCCGTCCTGCCCTGAGCGTCCCCGGCGCCCCGGCCGGATAAGGCTTTTACACCCCGCAGGCCCGCCGGAGATTCCTGCGCCCCGACCTCGCCGGCAAGGCAGGCTTGGCCTTTACGATCCCCCGGCCCTTTCCTATATATTCAGTCAGGCAATCAAAGCGGATAGGAATGATGACCGAGGCCACACAGCCCCTCGAAGGCGCCCCCCTCATCGCACCCTCGACGACGGATCACCCGCTCTACGACAAGGTGACGGAGGCGTGTCGGACGGTCTACGACCCCGAGATCCCGGTCAATATCTACGATCTGGGCCTGATCTACACGATCGACATCACGCCCGAGAACGACGTGAAGATCATCATGACCCTGACCGCGCCGGGCTGCCCGGTGGCCGGCGACATGCCCGGCTGGGTCGCCGACGCGGTGGAGCCGATCGACGGGGTCAAGACCGTCGACGTCGACCTCACCTGGGAGCCGCCCTGGGGCATGGACATGATGACCGACGAAGCGCGGCTGGAGCTGGGCTTCATGTGATCGGAAAGGCTTGCAGTGCGATCTGCAAGCCTTTTTGCTTTCCAAGCACAAAAGAAACCCAAAAGACTTGCTTTTTCCGAAAGCAAGCGATAATGGTTTCCTTGGCAAAAGGAAACCGATGGCGCAGTTCACCATACTGACCGGCGATATCGTCGACTCCTCCGACCTCCCGGCCCCGGCGCTGAACGCCGCGTTCGAGGGATTGGACGCGGCGGCCGAGCGGATCTCGGGCTGGCAGGGGGCGCCCGCCCGCTTCACCCGCAATCGCGGCGACGGCTGGCAAATCTGCCTCTCTCCCGCCCGGCCCGGCCTGCGCGAGGCGCTCACCATGCGCGCCGCGCTGCGCAGCCTGGACAAGACACTGGACACCCGCATCGCCATCGCCCGCGGCCCGGCCACCCTGCCCCGCGACGGCGACCTGAACGCCGCGACAGGCCCCGCCTTCCTGCAGGCCGGGCACCTGCTGGACCGGCTGGAGGACGGCACGCGGGACAGCCCGCTCATGGCCCATGCCGACGGGCAGGCTACCGGGGCGGCGGTGGTGCTGGCCGACGCGCTGAGCCGCGGTTGGACCCCGGCCCAGGCCCGCGCCGTCCTGCCCATGCTGGCCCCCGACGCGCCCACCCATGACGAGGTGGCCCGCCGGCTGGGCATCACCCGGCAGGGCGTCCGGCAGGCGCTGGTCGCGGCGGGCTACCCCGCCCTGTCCCGCGCGTTGGAGCTGCTTGAACAGCCGGAGGAGGCACCGTGACCCAGACCTTCGCCGCCCTGCTGCTGGCCCATGTTCTGGCCGATTTCGTCCTGCAAACCGCCGCCATGGCCGAGGGCAAGGCCCGCCGCGCGGCGCTGCCGCTCCTCCTGCACGTCGCCGTGGTCGCGGCCACCGCCACGCTCGCCATCGGCCCGCTCACCCCGGCCGCGCTCTGGCCCCTGCTCGCGCTGGCCGGGGCCCACCTGCTGATCGACCTTGCCAAGACCCTCGCCCCCGCCGATCGGCTGGGCCCCTTCCTCTGGGACCAGGCGGCGCATCTCGGGACGCTGGCGGCCCTGGCCTGGCTCTACCCGGCGCTCTTCAGCGACGGCGCCTGGGGCAACATGGGCGACATGGGCGCCATGTCAGCGCGCCTGCCCGCCCTCATGGCCCTGCTCGCCGGGCTCATCGCCGCGACCCGGGCGGGCGGCTTCGCCGTCGGCCTGCTGATGACCCCGTGGCGCGACACCGACCTGCCCGCCGGGCTGACCAATGGCGGCATGCTGATCGGCGTGCTGGAGCGCGGGCTGATCTTTCTCTTCATCCTGACCGGGCAGCCCGCCGCCATCGGCTTTCTCATCGCCGCCAAGTCGGTCCTGCGCTTCGACGCGGCCAAGACGCAGCAGGCGGCGGGCGAATACGTGATCATCGGCACGCTCGCCTCCTTCGGCTGGGCGCTGCTGGCCTCTTACGCCACGCTGTGGCTGCTCTCTGCCCTGCCGCCCCTTGGCATCCCCGATCTCAGCCCCTAGATTCAGGGACAAAGGAGACCCGATCCATGTTCAGCATTCCCGGCAAGCAAGCGGTCACCATCACGCCGGCGGCCGTCAAGCAGATCACCAGGCTGATGGAGCGCGACAATCGCGCCGGCCTGCGCGTGGGCGTCAAGAAGGGCGGCTGCGCGGGCATGGAATACACCATGGATTACGTGGACGAGGCCGACCCGAACGACGAGGTCGTCGAACAGGACGGCGCGCGGGTGCTGATCGCGCCGATGGCGCAGATGTTCCTCTTCGGGACCGAGATCGATTACGAGACGACGCTGCTTGAATCCGGCTTCCGCTTCCGCAACCCGAACGTCGCCGACGAATGCGGCTGCGGCGAATCCATCAAGTTCAAGGACGTGGAAGAGCTGACCGCCGAGCGCGGACAGCCGTAACGCCCATGGCCGTCGATCCCGACTTCGAGGCGCATGTCAGGGATCTCTTCGCCGGGCTCGGGCCGCTGCGCTCGGGCCGCATGTTCTCCGGCGTGGCGCTCTATGCCGAAGAGGACGCGATGTTCGCCATGATCGCCGCCGACGGCGTCGTCTACCTCAAGACCTCTCCCGCCACCATCGACCGCTTCCGCGAGGCCGGGTCGGAGCCCTTCACCTACATGCGCCGCGAAGGCCCGCGGGAAACCTCGCTCATGTCCCTGCCCGAACCCGCGATGGACGATCCCGACGCGGCGCTTGCCTGGGCGCAGCTCGCCATGGGCCCGGCCCGCGAGGCGGCGGAGAAGAAGCGCGCCGGCAAGGCCCGGCGGAGCGCGCGGAAAACGGCTGGCTGAGCGCCGGTTGACCCGCCATCCGGGGGTGACATCGCCGCCCCTCCCCGCTAAGCGTCGGACCCGTTTCGCCGAGGAGCCGAGGATGTCTCAGCAGCCCCACCAGACCCGCCTCAACACCCTCGCCGCCCTTGCCTCCGTTTCCGTCGCCTCGATCCTCGTGCTGGCCAAGCTCTGGGCCTTCGCGGTCACCGGGTCGCTGGCCGTGGCGGCGACACTGGCCGATAGCGGGCTCGACCTGATGGTGTCGCTCTTTGCGCTGTTCGCGATCCGCTACGCCGCCCTGCCCCCCGACGACGACCATGCCTTCGGCCACAGCTCGGCCGAGGATCTCGCCTCGCTCGGGCAATCGGTCGTCATCCTCGTCTCCGGCGGGGTGATCGCCGGCGCGGCGGTGTCGCGGCTGCTCTCGGGCGAGACCGAGGCGCTGGCCTCGGAAAGCGCGGGCATCGCGGTGATGTGCCTCGCCATCGTGCTGACGCTCGCGCTGGTGGCCTTCCAGCGCGGGGTGGCCAAGCGCACCGGCAACAAGGTGGTCGCGGCGGACAGCCTGCATTACGTCGGCGACCTGGTCCCCAATATCGGCGCCATTCTGTCCCTGCTGGCCGCGCATTACTTCGGCCTGACCGCGGTGGATTCGGTGGTCGCCCTCCTCGCCGCGGGGATCATGGCCTTCGGCGCCCTGCGCATAGGCAAGCGCGCGGTGGATGCGCTGATGGACCGCCAGGCCCCCGACCGCACGATCGAGGGCATCGCCGAGATCGTGCGGGACCATCCCGGCGTGCGCGGCTTTCACGACCTCAAGACGCGGATGGCCGGCTCGCAGGTCTTCGTCACCCTGCATATCGAGCTGGACGGCAGCCAGAGCCTCCATGACGCGCACGAGATCGGCGCGGCCCTGCGACAGGCCATCATCGCCGCCTACCCCCATGCCGACGTCACCATCCACAAGGACGTGTGGTACCCGGAGTGAGCCGTCACGCCTGCGCGGCGAGGTGCAGGTAGGTCTCGTTGATCCGCTTCGACAGGTGGTCGCCGGCACGTATCACGCGGCCCGATCCCATCGGCGCCACGTTGGTGTCGTGGTTCGGGTTGAAGAAGAGCGGGATGGAGATCCGCGCCTCGGCCCCTCCGGTCACCCGGTGCGGGGTGGCGCGCACCCTCCCCTCGGTCCACATCTCCAGCATCTCGCCGAAATTGACGATGAACTCCCCCGGCGCGGCGCTGACCGGGGCCCAGCCGCCATCGGGGCGCTCCACCTCAAGCCCCGGCGTGCCGTCGGTGCCCAGCAGGGTGAGACAACCGTAATCGGTATGCGCGCCGATGCCGAAATCCCGCGCCCCGGCCCAGCCCGGGCGCGGCGGGTAATGATTGGCCCGCAACAGCGCCATGGGCCGGGAAAAGCGGGTGGCGAAATAGTCGCGATCCGCGCCGATGGCCGCCGCGATGGCCCGCAGCAGCCCCAGCGAGACCTCCATCGCCTGGGCGTAATACTCCGTCACGATGCGCCGGAAGCCCGGCAGCTCCGTCGGCCAGAGGTTGGGCGCGTAGACCGGCAGCGCGGCCAGCGGATCGCCCGGCGGCATCTCGTAGCCCACGTCGAAGACCTGCTTGTAATCCGGGTTGGCGCCGGGATCGACACGTTCGGAAAGCGGCGCGCCCCAGCCGCGATTGGCGCCGGTGCGCGCCATGTCCACCCGCGCCTTCGCCTCCTCCGGCAGGGCAAAGAAGGCGCGGTAGGCGGCGATCACCTCCTCCATCCGCGCCCGGTCGATCGCGGTGTGGTGCACGGTGAGAAAGCCCGCCTCCTCCACCCCGCGGCGCAGCTCGGCCATGGCGGAGGGCTCTTCCCGGGCAAGGGCGCGGGCATCGAGACGGGGAATGAAACGGCGCTCGGTCATCGCCCGCCTGCGTAGCTTTTCCGTCCTGTCCGGGCAAGCCGGGTTGACTGTCCCGCCCCCCGTTGCATGTTGGCAGGAACCGGAACGAGAGGAGTAAGCCCATGCGGCGCGGATTGGCGGCGGGAAACTGGAAGATGAACGGCCTCTCGACGAGCCTGTCGGAGCTCGAGGCGCTGGTCGCCGCCCATGCCGAGCCGGGCTGCGAGGTGCTGATCTGCCCGCCCGCGACGCTGATCGCCCGGGCGGCGCAACTGGCCGAGGGCAGCGCGGTGATGGTCGGCGGGCAGGATTGCCACGCCGAGGGCGCGGGCGCCCATACCGGCGACATCTCGGCCGCCATGCTGCGCGACGCGGGTGCGAGCCACGTCATCCTGGGCCATTCCGAGCGGCGGGCGGATCACGGCGAGCGCGACGCGCAGGTCCGCGCCAAGGCCAAGGCCGCCATGGCGGAGGAGCTGGTGACCATCATCTGCGTCGGCGAGACCCTGGAAGAGCGCGACGCCTCCAACACGCTCGACATCATCGGCGGGCAGCTTTCGGGCTCCATCCCCGACGAGGCGACAGGCCACAGCCTCGTCGTCGCCTATGAACCGGTCTGGGCCATCGGCACCGGCCGGGTGGCGGAGCCCGCGCAGATCGGCGAGGTGCACGACTTCATCCGCGGCCGGCTGGAACGCCGCTTCGGGGCCGGCGTGGGCCGCTCGGTGCGGCTGCTCTATGGCGGGTCGGTGAAAGGGGCCAACGCGGCCGAGATCTTTGCCGTCTCCAACGTGGACGGCGCGCTGGTCGGCGGGGCCAGCCTCACGGCGCAGGATTTCTCCCCCATCGTCACCGCGCTCGAGGAGGCGGCGGACTGAGCGCCGCCGCGCTGCCCGGGCTCAGACCGGCAGCGCCGCCAGCGCCACGCGCCGCCCCTCGCTCAGCAGCACGTTGTAGGTGCGGCAGGCGGGGCCGGTCGCCATGGCCTCGATCGCCATCTCCTCGGCCTCCAGCCGCTCGCGGAAGGCGCGCGGCAGATAGGCCATGTCCGCCCCCGTGCCGATGAACAGAACGTCGATCCGGTCCTTGAGCGCCAGCAGCGTCTCGACATCGTCGTAGCCGCCCCAGCCGCCCCGGCCCGTGGGCGCCAGGCACAGCGCGCCCTCGTGGACCTCGCCGGCCACCCGGAAGAAGCCGGGGCCGTAGCCGTCCACCGGCAGGGAATCGTCGAAACTGATCTCGTTGAGCCGCATGTGAAGCCTCCTTCGGCCGCCCTTTCGCACGGGGCAGCACCTAGCACGAACCGCGCCCTAGTCCCAGAACGGCAGGCCGGAAAGGGCCGAGACGGCGATCACGATATAGGCCACGGCGCGGTAGATCCGTTCGCCACCGGGCCGGAACAGCCAGCCCCCGGCGATGTTGCCCACCAGGTTCGGCACCGCCAGCACGAGGCCCAGCACCAGCACCTCCCATCCCAGCAAGCCCTGCAGCCCGGTCAGCGCCAGCATCGCCAGGTCAAAGCCGAAGAGGAACAGCAGGTTGGTCGCCCTCACCACCGCGGCCGGCAGCGGCGAGGCCATGTAGAGCAGGATGACCGGCGGCCCGGGCAGCCCCGCGACCCCGCCCAGCAGCCCCGCCAGCCCGCCGGTCCCGGCCACCAGCGGGCGGGTCATGGCGCCGCGGTAGCGCAGCCCGCCCACCAGCATGACCAGCAGCGCCAGCGTCAGGACGGAGACCCCGTAGCGGAAGATCTCGGGCGGAAGCAGCATCAGCAGCGCCAGACCGAAGGGCAGCGCCACCACCATGCCGCCGAACAGCAGCCCGAGCTCGCGCTTGTCGGCGGTGGTCCAGGCGCGCGGCACGTTGGGCACCGGGCCGAACAGGTCCATCACCAGGAGGGTCAGCACCGCCGGCAGCGGGTCCAGCACCTGGCCCGCGGCGGGCAGGTAGATCATGCCGGTGCCGAAACCGGCAAAGCCGCGCACCAGCCCGGCCGCCAGGGTGGCCCCGATCAGCAGCCAGAGCCCGCCGCTCTCCAGCAGCGGGCCCAGGGCTTCAGGCATCGATGTCGGCGAATTGCGTCCCGGCGTTGGCGTCGGGCTTGGACCAGTCGCGCTTGACCCCCAGCCGCAGCAGGATCGCCGAGGCCACGAAGATCGACGAATAGGTGCCCACGATCACGCCCCAGGTCATGGCGAAGACGAAGCCGCGGATCACGTCGCCGCCCAGCACGATCAGGGCGATCAGGGCGATCAGCGTGGTGACCGAGGTCATCATCGTCCGGCTGAGCGTCTCGTTGATCGAGAGGTTCAGCACCTCCTTCAGCTCCATCTTCTTGAACTTGCGCAGGTTCTCCCGCACCCGGTCGAAGACGACAACGGTGTCGTTCAGCGAATAGCCCACGATGGTCAGCAGCGCCGCGATGATCGCCAGGTCGAACTTGAGTTGCAGCTCGGAGAAGATCCCCAGCGTCAGCACCACGTCATGCACCAGCGCCAGCACGGCGCCCACGGCGAACTGCCACTCGAAGCGCAGCCAGATATAGACCAGCACCGCCCCGATGGCGAGAAGCACGGCGATGGCGGCGGTCCAGATCAGCTCGCCCGAGACCTTGGGCCCGACGCTTTCCACCGACAGGAACTGGATGTCCGGGGCGACCTCCTGCAGCGCGGCCTCGACCTGCGCGATGGTGTCGGAGCTGACCGATTCCGTCTCGTTCTGGGCCTGGATGCGGACCATGGCCACGTTCTTGTCCGGTCCGAAGGAGGGGTCGTAGACCTCCGAGATCAGCACGTCGCCCAGCTCCAGCCCCTGCAGCGCGTCGCGGTAATCGCCCACGACGACGGGCTCGGCGCTTTCGGTGCGGATGGTGGTGCCGCCGCGGAAGTCGATGCCGTAATTCAGCCCGCGCACCCCGAAGGAGACGAGCGCCAGCACCATCATGAAGGCGGAGATCCCGAGCCACAGCTTGGAGCGCGAGAAGAAATCCCAGCTCGTGTCCCGCGGGACGAGGCGAAGGCGCTTCATGGCCATGGATCAGACCTCCAGGGTTTTGGGGCGGCGGCGCTCGAACCACATGACGATCAGCAGCCGCGTCACGTAGATCGCGGTGAAGACCGAGGTGATGATGCCGAGGCCGAGGGTGATGGCGAAGCCGCGCACCGGGCCGGAGCCCATGACGAAGAGGATGACGGCGGTCAGGAAGGTGGTGATGTTGGCGTCGGCAATGGCCGAGATCGCCTTTTCATAGCCCAGCTCGATGGCGCGGGCCGGGCCGCGGGCGGTCTTGGCCTCCTCGCGGATACGCTCGAAGATCAGCACGTTGGCGTCCACCGCCATGCCGATGGTCAGCACGATCCCGGCGATCCCCGGCAGGGTCAGCGTGGCGCCGATGGTCGACAGCAGGCCGAAGATCAGGCCGACGTTGATCAGCAGCGCGATATTGGCGAACAGCCCGAAGAGGCCGTAGCTGGCCAGCATGAAGACCAGCACAGCGACGAAGGCGACGATGCAGGCGATCTGCCCGGCCTTGATCGAATCCGCGCCGAGTTCCGGCCCGATCGTCCGTTCCTCGAGGAAGTCGAGCCCCGCGGGCAGCGCACCGGCCCGCAGCAGCACGGCGAGGTTGGTGCTTTCCTCGACGGAGAAATTGCCGGTGATGATGCCCGAGCCGCCGGGAATGTGGCTCTGGATCACCGGGGCCGAGATCACCTCGTCATCGAGCACGATGGCGAAGGGGTTGCCGATATTCTCGGCGGTGTAGTCGCCGAACTTGCGCGCGCCGGCGCCGTCGAAGCGGAAGTTCACCGCCGGGCGGCCGTTCTGGTCGAAGGAGGGCTGCGCATCCACCAGGTCCTCGCCGGTGACGACGGGGGCCTCGGTCAGGGTGTAATAGACCCCTTCCTCGTCCATGGCGGGCAGCACCTCCTCGCCGATGCCGGGCTGGGCGTCGGCGCTGCTGCCGCGCGACACGACCGGCTGGAAGGTCAGCTGCGCGGTGGTGCCGATGATGTCCTTGAGCTCCTGCGCCGAGCCGAGGCCCGGCACCTGGATCAGGATGCGGTCGGTGCCCTGGCGCTGGATCGTGGGTTCGCGGGTGCCCACCTCGTCGATGCGGCGGCGGATGATCTCCAGCGCCTGCTGCACCGTGCGCTCGTCGCTGGCGGCCTTCTCGGCATCCGACAGCTGGATCGTCATCACGTCGCCCTGGGCCGACACCTCGATGTCCTGGCCGCCGCCACCGCTGAGCGAGGCGACCGGCGTGGCCAGTCCGCGCACGGTTTGCAGCGCCTGCTCCATCCCCTCGGGATTGCCGATGCGGATCTTCAGCTGGTCCTTGGGCGAATTCTGCCGCCGGATCGAACCGACGGTGTCGCGCAGCGGCCGCAGCGCGTCGCGCACCTGCGGCCAGAGCCCGGTGATCCGCGCCTCGTAGACCTCTTCCATCCGCACTTCGGCCAGCAGATGCGCGCCGCCCCGCAGGTCGAGGCCCAGGTTGACCAGGTCGGAGGGCAGCCAGGACGGCCACGCCCCTTCGAGCGCTTCCAGCTCGGGGCTGCTGCCCTGCTTCTCGATCGTCTGGACCGCGTCGTTATGGGTCTCCACCCGGTCGTAGAAGAGGTTGGGCATCGCCAGGAACAGGCCGATGACGCAGAGCCCCCAGATGAGGATGCGTTTCCAGAGATCGATATGGACCATGAAGAGCGCCTTCTTGAGGGCGGTTTGGAAATGGGACGTCCGCGCGCCGGCCCGCGGGTGCGGCCGGCGCCGAAGGCTGGATCAGCCTTTTTCCGCGGGCTCGGTCTTGGAGATGACCTGCGAGATGGTGGATTGCACGACGCGCACCTTCACGCCTTCGGCAATCTCGACGTCGAGCTCGCCGTCGTCCTTGACCTTGGAGACCTTGCCGATGATGCCGCCCTGGGTGACCACCTGGTCGCCCCGGCGCAGCGCCTTCACCATGGCCTGGTGATCCTTCATCTTCTTCTGCTGGGGCCGGATCAGCAGGAAATACATGATCGCGAAGATCAGGATCAGCGGAATGAACTGGGCGATCGCGCCACCTTCCATGGGGGGTCCTCTCTGTCATTGGCAGGCGGGGAGCCCCCGCGGAATTGCGCGGAACCTATGCGCGGCGGCAGACCAATGCAAGGCGGCGCGAACGGGCCGGTTTGACGCATCCCCCCGCCCTCGCCCGCCGGACCCGAAGCGGGGGGGTTGGCGGGGCTGCAATCTGCGGTAGGCTCGCCCCGAAGGTGGGGCACCGGCCAGGGGCTCCGGACATCGGGAAAGGCGGCAGATGGGTGGACAGCGGGACCGGTTGGCGACGGCAGGCGCCGGGGCGCGGCGATGGGCTGTCACGCTCTGCCTCGCGCTACTGGCCGCCGCCTCGGCAGGGGCCGAGCCCGCGCTGCCCGCGCTGCCGCTCGACGCGATGGAGGAGTGGCAGGCGGTTGGGCGGGTCAACGCGGCGGGCTACCGGCGGCGCGGCATGTGCTCGGGCACGCTGGTGGCGCCGCGGCGGGTGCTGACCGCTGCCCATTGCGTGCTGCGGGGCGACGGCCGGCCCATCGCCCTGGCGGATCTGCATTTCGTGGCCGGCTGGCTGGGCGGGGAGCATGCCGGCCATTCCGGCGTGGCCGAGGTCCGTCTCGCCCCCGGAGCCAGCAGGGGAACCGGCTCCGGCGACCGCATCGACCTGCGCCGCGACCTCGCCGTGCTGGTCCTGTCCCGGTCGCTCGCGGTGCCCCCGCTGCCCCTGGGCCATGCGCCGGAGGGCCCCTTCGCGATCCTCGGCTACCACGACCACCGGCCGCACCGGCTGAGCGGGCGCTTCGATTGCCCCGGCACGACCCGGGACGGCGTGCTGCGCCTCGACTGCCCCGTCCGGCCTGGCAATTCCGGCGGCCCGATCCTGCAGCGCTCCGGCGACGGCTGGCAGGTGGTGGGCGTCGTCTCGGCCCGCAGCGGCGGCCGCACCCTCGGCCCGGTGGCGGGCGACTGGGTGCGCCAGGCGATCGAATGAGCCACCAGCTCCAACCCCATCGCCACGGCTCCTCTACCATCGGGACGAATCTTCGCGTATGAGCCTGCCCACCTGACCGAGACCACAGACGAGCAAGGAGCAGACCGATGCATGACATCCGTGCCATCCGCGAGAACCCCGCCGCTTTCGATGCGGGCCTGTCCCGCCGTGGAATGGACGCCGTGTCGTCGGAACTCCTGTCCCTCGACGAGGAGCGGCGCCAGGCCATCACTGCCGCCGAGACCGCCCAGGCGGAGCAGAACCGCGCCTCCAAGGCCGTGGGCGCCGCCAAGGCCAGCGGCGACGAGGATGAGTTCCAGCGCCTCCGCGCTCTCGTCTCCGAGCAGAAGGAGCTGGTCGGCGCCATGCAGGCCCGCGCCAAGGAGCTCGACGAGAAGCTGACCGCGCGCCTGCTGGAGCTGCCCAACCTCCCCTATGACGACGTGCCCGAGGGGACGGACGAGGACGACAACGTGGAGATCCGCCGCTGGGGCGAGCCGCGCGAGATGTCCTTCCCGGCCAAGGAGCATTACGAGCTGCCCGCCGTCCGCGCCGGCATGGATTTCGAGACCGCGGCCAAGCTCTCCGGCGCGCGCTTCGTGGTGCTGTCGGGCGCCGTGGCGCGGGTCCACCGGGCGCTGGCGCAGTTCATGCTGGACACCCATGTCGAAGAGAACGACCTCTCCGAGACCTGGACCCCCGTTCTGGTGCGTGAAGAGATGATGCTGGGCACCGGGCAGCTGCCGAAATTCGGCGAGGACAGCTATCGCACCACCGATGGCTGGTGGCTGATCCCCACCGCCGAGGTCACGCTGACCAACATCGTCAACGGGCAGATCGTGGACGAGGGCGCCCTGCCCCGCCGCTACGTCTCCCACACCCAGTGCTTCCGCTCCGAGGCGGGCAGCGCCGGGAAGGACACCGCCGGCATGCTGCGCCAGCACCAGTTCGAGAAGGTGGAGATGGTCTCCGTCACCCACCCGGACAAGTCCGAGGAGGAACACCAGCGCATGACCCGCTGCGCCGAGGGCATTCTCGAGCGGCTGGGCCTGCCCTATCGCACCGTGGTGCTCTGCACCGGCGACATGGGCGCGGGCGCGCGGCGGACACACGACATCGAGGTCTGGCTGCCGGGCCAGAACACCTACCGCGAGATCTCCTCGGTCTCGACCTGCGGCGCCTACCAGGCCCGGCGGATGAACGCGCGCTTCCGGCCCGAGGGCGGCGGCAAGCCGGAATTCCTGCACACGCTGAACGGCTCCGGTCTTGCCGTGGGCCGGGCGCTGATCGCGGTGCTGGAGAACGGCCAGCAGGAGGACGGCTCGGTCGAGCTGCCCGAGGCGCTGCATCCCTGGCTCCGCGGCAAGACCCGGATCACGAGCGACGGGGAACTCGCCTAGAACGGCCCCGGCTGGCCTGTCGCTCCCCGTGGTGGCAGGCCATTGAAGCTGCGCCGGCCGAAGGCCTGACCCGGCGTTCGTCCGGAGCGCCCGCGAGGCTGCACGACATCCTGCACGAAGGGGGGCGTCTCCCGGCCCTGCCTGTCCCTCACCGTGGCAGGCCCGTCCAGGGGCGCCGCCCGGACACCTCGCGCGCGGTCAGCCGGCGTCCATCCGGCATGATCGCGACGCTGCCGGTGCGGGCCAGCCGGGCGGGGCCGTAGACATCGCAGGCCGTGGCGCCCTCGAGCGCACGGTCAGTGACCACCAGCTCGCCCCGCCCGCATCCGGCAAAGGCGCGGGCCGCGCGGACGCCGTGCAGGTGCCGCAACCGCAGCCCGCCC
>SRJI02000199.1 GCA_005473895.2 Carideicomes alvinocaridis | reverse complement strand
TCCGGCAGCCAGAAGTTGTTGACGAGGCGGTTCCACACCTCCACGTCCTTCTCGTCCTGAATGCGGTTCCAGTTGATCGCCTCGACGAGGTGGGACTGCTGGGTCTCGGTCACGGCAGGGCACATCCTTCAGAAGAATTCGTTGAGAATCCGCAGATTCCGGGGGCTCGCGAGAGCACGGTCATCGGGGCGCGGGTCCGGGACAGTCTAGGCCCGCAGGGGCAGCGGCAGCCACTCGGGCAGGTCCGGGCTCACGACGTCGTGGGCCCGCCCCGCTCGACCGTGCGCGCCGCCCCACTTCGAGGCGGGAAATCGAGCGCAAGCGCGCCCAGAAGCGCGGAATACGCGGGATTTCCCGCCTCGAAGGGCCGGCTGTCAGAGCATGCAGCTCACGCAGCCCTCGACCTCGGTGCCCTCCAGCGCGAGCTGGCGCAGGCGGATGTAGTAGATCGTCTTGATGCCCTTCGTCCACGCGTAGATCTGCGCGCGGTTCAGGTCACGGGTGGTGGCCGTGTCCTTGAAGAACAGCGTCAGGGACAGGCCCTGGTCCACGTGCTGCGTCGCCGCGGCGTACGTGTCGATGATCTTCTCGTAGCCGATCTCGTACGCGTCCTCGTAGTACTC
>SRJI02000198.1 GCA_005473895.2 Carideicomes alvinocaridis | reverse complement strand
TCCAGGCACGCGTCCTTGACGGTGCAGGCCTCGCACACGCGCTTGGCGTCCCGCGTGGAGCCGCCCTTCTCCGGGAAGAACGCCTCGGGGTCCGTCTGCGCGCACAGGGCGTCCGCCTGCCAGGCCAGCTCGCCCTCGACGGGCTCGGTGGTCACACCCGGGATGGCGGCCCAGTCCTGGGAGACGGGCAGGGCCTCGACCGGACGCGCGTCACCGGAGAAGAGGGCGGTGACGGTGGCCGCCGGGGTGCCGGTCTCGTCGTCGAGGTCGTGGGCGGTGAGGAGGGCGGTCGCCTGGTCCTCGAGGCTCACGCCCGGCACGCCGGCCTGCAGGTCGGCGGGGTCGAGGAACCAGTCGCTGGGGGCGCTCCGCGGACGAGGCGCCGGCGCCTGCGCGGGATCGGCGCGGTGCGTGTCCTCGACTCGCTGGGTCTGCTCCATGTGTGACGCCTCTTCCCGGGATCGACGTGGCGGTGTGGGCCGGGTGATCGTGCGGTCTGCGCGGGTACCGGGCAAGCCGGCGGGCCCCTCCTGCCGGGACCGTTGGCCCGGGTTCATTACATCGGTGTGATTCACGCCGAGTCAAACCGAGCGGGTGCCACACTGGGCCCATGGTCTCCCTCTC
>SRJI02000197.1 GCA_005473895.2 Carideicomes alvinocaridis | reverse complement strand
CAGACCTTGGCTTCTCRCGGCCCACACGAAGATATTYAGCCTTATRATTGCYTCGGGRGTAAGTTGRTGAAGATAGACTTCGAAGATTTTCAACACCTCCACGACGAAGCTGCTCAAGGGRAATCGCARTCCAGCYTTCAAAAAGCTTCGGWACACYACRACTTCATTTTCTTCAGGGTGTGGRCAAGTYTTYTCCCCTTCGTCSGCCCTCACAAYGGACAGATCCCGGAAATACCTTCCTCTCATRTTAACAAGATGATTCTCTTTGATAGTTGATTTACCATAAACTGAATGGCTTGGTCGCCAGGGGCGATCTTCGGAGTCTTCGCCACCGCTGTCCACATCATAAYTTTCACTGTCACCAGTATCTTCAGACAGCCCTTCCAGAATCTCYTTGGTGATTTTTTCTGTGTTGGTCTTCGACATCGCTATAAGAAATCCTARRTTCTTCTCTTCATCRAGACTCAGCTTCATCTCAGCAGYAGCCTTCTTAGCAGCTTCAGACATCTTCGGAAACACTAAAAAACTGTTTTCARWGCCGAAGCTTCAAARCTAAAAGCTAAGCAAACCTTGGTGCGCAAGAGCTAAAAATTGAGTGAGCGGGAGCAGATGGCAAGAGAGCGT
>SRJI02000196.1 GCA_005473895.2 Carideicomes alvinocaridis | reverse complement strand
GGGAGCGCATCACGGAGCCCGCGGTGGGTCACACGGGGGAGCGGGCCGCGGTCCGCGGCGCCCACGACGGCGAGCGCGAGCCCCTCAGCGTGGACGCGCTGAACGAGGTGGACGCGGTGGTGACGTCCTCGACGGTCTCCTGCGCGGAGACCGGGACGATCTTCCTCAGCGGCCGCCCGGACGAGGGCCGCCGGGCGATCACCCTGGTCCCGGACCACCACGTGTGCATCGTGCCGCTGGACTCCGTGGTGGAGCTCTTCCCGGAGGCGCTGGCCCGCGTGGAGGCGACGGCGCCGATCACCATGATCTCCGGGCCCTCGGCCACGAGCGACATCGAGCTCGAGCGCGTCGAAGGCGTGCACGGGCCGCGCCGCCTGGACGTGATCCTGCTCGACCGCGCTCGCTGACGCGGGCGCGGTCGGGCAGGGATCGGGCGGGTCAGACCCCCTCGACGACGGCGCCGCCGGTGCGGCCCGTCTCGAGGCGGTCCTGACGCTCCCGTACGCCGCTGTACAGGGCGACGAACAGCAGCGCGAGACCGGCGGTCACGAGCACGTGCCCGAGCCCGGCGATGCCCGGGATGGCGGCCGAGGTCTCGGCGGGGGTCAGGCCGAAGACCGCGTCG
>SRJI02000195.1 GCA_005473895.2 Carideicomes alvinocaridis | reverse complement strand
TTGATATTTGTGTAACTCCAGGTGAGACAAAGCTTGGATTCACTCAGCATGATCGCCATGTATCTGGTGCGCATTCGACTGGAAAGTGCTAACAGGGGGATTCATGAAGGCGAATCAGTTCTTGGCTAGTACGCTTATTTCTCTCGGCATTGCGACTGGAGGGCGGCCATGCTTGCAGCCCCGGCAAGCGCAGCAGTTTGCGGATTTACTCCGATCACCTCTAATGCCGTTGGGGGTGGTGACGATGGGCGTTATGAGGCAGGTGTCTATAATCACTGCGGGTCCTCAAGTAACCTTCGTGTTCAGGTGAATTACTATTACATGCATGCATTTGCCTGCGTTACTCCAGGGGAGACGACATTCACCGCTCATCCAGACAAGGGAGCTTTGATATCTGTTAAGGGTACGGGGGTGACCTGTTGATCGGGTCTGCATTCCTCAAAATGAAGGGCGTCATAAATTTTTATGACGCCCTTCATTTTGAGTGTTTCGAATATCTTGAGGTAATTGTCTATTAATTGCATCTCTGCGTGAGTTCTCTCGGCCAAATATCTATCGGTGCGCATATGTGGTTATGCGGCTCTGCAAATCTATATTTAGATGACTTTCGAAAGTGGGCCGAGAT
>SRJI02000039.1 GCA_005473895.2 Carideicomes alvinocaridis | reverse complement strand
GGAGCCGCGGCCGGCGGCGCCCGTGGCGAACGTGGCCACGACGGCTGCGAAACCGGCGCCCCGGGCCGCAACGCCGCAGGTCACGGCGCGCCGCCCCGTCGAGAAGCGCCCCGTCGAGAAGCGCCCCGTCGAACAGAGCCCCGTCGAGGCCCGCATCGTCAAGGCGCCGGTGCGCCGCGTCGTCAACGTGACCGACGGGGAAATCCGCGCGGCCGCCGGCGGCGGCATCGCCTCCTACGGTCGCTGCGCGGACGGCACGCCCGTCACCGGCATCCGCTGTGGCATCTCCGGCGCGGGGGCCGCGACCTATGTCTCGCGCGGCAATAGCGGCGTGCGCCAGGCGCCGACGCAGCGCGTCCCCCGGACCACGCTGGTCGAGGCGCGGCCGGGCAGCGTCAGCCCCCGGGCCACCATCGTGCCGCGCCACGTCTACCACCCGCCGGAGCCGGCCTCGGCCCGGATCAGCGTGCCCGATGGGTATCGCCCCGCCTGGACCGACGATCGTCTGAACGAGCGCCGCGCCTACCAGACCCTGAACGGCAAGGCGGAGATGGAGCTGATCTGGACCCGCACCGTCCCGCGCCGCCTCGTGGACCGCGTTTCCGGGGAGGACGTGACGTCCGAATATCCTCGGCTGTTCTACCCCTTCACCGACTACGAAACCCAGCGAACCTACCTCGCGGCCGAGGACGAATACCGCGTTCTCGTGGGGCAGCGCACCGGCACGGTCCGGCTGGAAGAAAAGGCGGCGCCGGTGATCTCGTCGCGCTCGGTCCCTGCGGCGCAGGCGCCGAAGCCGGCCGAGGCACAAGCGGCCCGCAAGGCCCCGGTGGCGCGGTCGGCCCCGGTGGCGCCGCGGGCACAGGCCACGGGCGCGGCACAATACGTGCAGGTCGGCGCCTTCGGCGTTGCGGCCAACGCCCAGGGCAGCCTGCGCCGGCTGCGGGGCGCGGGACTTCCCGCCGTGGCGCGGCCGATGCGGAGCGGCGGCAAGGTTCTCCAGGTGGTCATGGCGGGGCCCTTCACCTCGTCCGCCGCCGCGCAGGCGGCACTGGGCAAGGCCCGGGCGGCCGGGTTCGGGGACGCGTTCCTGCGGTAGAGGCGGACCACAACGATCTTGCGAAGGCCCTGCCACCATGGCGGGGCCTTTTTTTGGGGTTCGCCTTACAGGGCGGCGACAGCTCTGAACGCGGGGCCGAACTATCGGCGTCAGGCGCCGCAGATGCCCTGCAGGCGCAGCCAGTCGCCGTCGCTCAGCACGGGGCGGGGGGCTGTGGTGGCGAAGGGATCGGCCTCGATCAGGCCCAGGGTCGACTCGCCCGACACGTCGCGGGCATAGGCATAGGGCCGGGCGCGGATCTGGGCCTCGGCAAAGGCGGCAAGCAGCGCGGCCTCGGGCACCTGCTCCTGCGGGGCGGTCAGCAGGCTCTCCGCGTAGGCGTCGAGCGTCCCGGCCCCCAGGTCGCCGGTGGTCAGGAGGCGGATCGTGGCCAGCGTCCCGGCCTCTTCCAGCAGGGCGCGCAGGGGGTCGTGCACCCGCGCGCGCAGCGCCTCGGCCAGGATGTAACCGGCGGCGACATCCGGCTCCTCCGGATCCTCCACCAGCGCGCGGTTCAACAGGATCATCCGGCCGGGCAGATGCGCCGTCTCGCGCAGGCCCGAGGGCAGGACGACCAGCCGCCGGCGCGTGTCGGGGCCGAGCACACGGGCGCGCAGCTTTTCCAGCGAGCGTAGCCCGGCCGGGTCGGTGCAGGGCTGGCCCGCGACCCGCGTGATACGCTCCAGCAGGGCATCCCCGATCTCGGCGCGCTTGACCGGCGGCACCACCGTGACCGCGTGGCGCAGCACCGCGCCGGGCAGCCAGAACCAGCCAAGCGCCAGCACCACCGCCAGGCTGGAGACGAGCATGACCAGCCGCAGCCGGCCGGGCCGCGGGCGCCGCCGCTCGATCGTGGTGCGCAGCCGCTCGATGGCGGAGATCATCGCCTCCTCGTCGGCGGGCAGTTCCAGGGTCTCTTCCGGGTCGCCGTCAGGGTGGTAGACGGCCGGCAGCTCTCCGGGATTGGCGCGGGCGACGGCGGCCAGCGACCAGTGGGTCAGCGCGCGGTCGCGCATGTCGGTGACCACCAGCGTGGCATCCCCGATGGAGACGATGACGTTCTGTGCCTGCGCTTCGGGCGAAGCCCGCCAGAGGCCGCTGGCCTCGAGCCGTTCGTATTCCGAAAGCGCTGTCATGTCCCGGGGGCTGCTCTGCCTCTTGTCCTTGGCGCGGAACGTAGCATGGCCGCCGCGCGGGGGGCAATCGGCTGCATCTATTCCCACCAGCGGTCGATGGCCGCGATATTGGCGTCGGACCAGCCGAAATGATGGGCGAATTCATGCACCGTCACATGGGCGATCAGGTCGTCGAGATCGATGTCGCCGCGGTCGCGCCATTCCGCGAGGATGGGCTGCCGGAACAGCCAGACCGTGTCCGGTTGCAGCGGCATGTCCCAGACCGACTTTTCCGTCACCGGGATCCCGTCGTAGAGTCCGGTCAGGTCGCGACGATCGTCGATCCCGAGCTCGCGCAGCATCTCCGCCTGCGGCCAGTCGGTCACGACGATGTGGACCGCCTGCGCCATCGACCGGAAGGAGTCCGGAAAGGCCGCGATGGTGCGCCGGGCGACCTCCTCGAAATGGGTGAGCGCGGGAGCCTTGGACATGGGCGGAGTGTGGCCCGGCGAACGCGCGAGGAAAAGGTGCAATTCGCGACATTCGGGTCGCGAACGGGCGCGCCGGCTCCGGGCCGCTGTGCCATTGCCGCGCCTTCCAGAAGGAACGCCCGATGCTTGCGCCCTATTGCCTGCCCTCCGCCTTCACCGCCGCCGAATGCGCCCGCATCGCCGCCCTGCACGACGAGAATCCGGGGCGTGACGGCGGCCTTGCCGGGCTGGGGCGGGACCACAACCTGCGCCGGGCCGAGCTGGTCTGGCTCGACGAGGTGGAAGAGACCGGCTGGATCATGACCCGGCTCATCGACATCACGCGAGAGGCGAACAGGGCGCGCTTCGGCTTCGATCTCAGCGATTTCGCCGAAAGCCCGCAGCTGGCGCGCTACGGGGCCGAGCGGGCGGGCCATTTCCACTGGCATGCGGATATCGGCGACACGGCGCTGGCGGCGCGGCGCAAGCTGACGCTGGTGGTGCAGCTGTCCGGGCCGGACGAGTATGACGGCGGCACGCTGGAGATCATGCCCTCGGCCCGGGTTCAGGAGGCGCCGCGCGGGCAGGGGGATGCGGTGCTGTTCCCGGCCTTCCTGCTGCACCGCGTGACGCCGGTGACCCGGGGGGCGCGGCTGTCGCTGACGGTCTGGGCGCACGGGCCGGCCTTTCGCTGAGCCCCCTTTCGCTGAGTGCCGCGCGCGGCCTGCGGGGCGGGTGGCTCTGCACCGGCGCACAGGGGCTTCGCGCAGATCGTGAATGTTCCTCGCCGGTTACCGGCCTATTTTGCACTCGACCGAGACAGACCGGCCGTCCGGCCGGAAAATGCAGGAAAGGAACGTCATGTCCGCGAAGATTCTCGTCGCCTATTACTCGACCTACGGCACCAACCACCAGATGGCCCAGGAGGCCGCGCGCGCCGCGGAAGCCGCCGGCGCCGAGGTGCGTCTGCGCAAGATCGCGGAGACCGCACCGAAAGAGGTGGTCGAAGGCCAGGACGCCTGGAAGGCGCAGGTGGAACGCGCCGCCGACATCGAGGAGGTCAGCCATGACGACATGCTCTGGGCGGATGGCTATTTCTTCTCCTCGCCCACGCGGTACGGCAGCGTCACCAGCCAGATGCGCGCCTTCATCGACACGCTGGGCCCGCTCTGGATGGAAGGCAAGCTCGTCGACAAGACGGTGACCGCGACGACCTCCGCCCAGAACGCCCATGGCGGCCAGGAGACCACGCTCATGGGGCTCTACACCACCGTGATGCACTGGGGCGCGATCGTCGTGGCGCCGGGCTATACCGACCCGGTCCTCTTCGAGGCCGGCGGCAACCCCTACGGCTACTCGGCCCAGGCGGGCGCCCTGGACGAGACCGGCAAGAAGGCGATCGCGCACCAGGCCAAGCGGCTGGTCGAGAAGACCGAGGCGCTGAAGGCCTGAGTTTGAAGAGCGGGCCGGCCTGCGGGGCGGCCCCGTACGATCCGGGGCGGCGGGGCGATGCGCTTTCCGCCGCCACCGGGGGCGCTGCGGCGGGCCTCGCGCCAGCCCTTCGCGCCCCGCGCCCTGATCGGGCCCTGTGGCCTTGGCCTGTCACCCCGGATAAGAGGGACGGGCAACAGGGAGCCCGAGCGCATGACCAGCCAGACAGATGCATGGATCCGCGACGAGTTGGACCGCCGGGGCGAGCCGGTCTCGCGCCTGGGCTATTTCTGCGCGCCGTTCCGTGCCGGGCCCGGCCCGCTCGAGGGGCGGGTGATCAAGGTCTACCGCGCGCCGGGCGACCGCGCCGCGTTGGAGCGGCTGGCGGCGGCGCATGACGATTACGTGGCGGTGCTGACCCGCTGCGGCGTCTCCCTGCCGGAGACCGAGTTCCGCCTCGCCGACCTGGGCGCCGGGCCGGTACCGGTGGTGATCCAGGAAGGCCTGCCGGACGAGACGATGATGCGGCCGCGGATGCTGGAGACGGATCGCGAGGGCGCGCTGGCGCTGATGGAGGCGGCGGGCGAGGTGATCGCGACCTTCTGGACCGCGCTGCGCGAGGCGCAGGAGAGCGGGGAAGAGCGGCGGCGCGTGGGCTTCCACCCGTCGATCCGCAACTTCGCGGTGATCGACGGGCGCGCGATCTTCTTCGACACCTTTCCGCCCCTGATCGGCTATTCCCGGGACGAGATGGGGCGCCTGCTGCTGCAGTTTTCCGAGAAGCGGCTGATGCGCATGGTCGGTCCGCTGCTGCGCGGGCGCGTCACGGGCATCCAGGACGAGTGGTATTCGCCGCCCGAGACGCTGGTGGGTCTGGTGGGCTCGGCCTGCCGGCTGCGGCCGGACGACCGCGAGGCCTTTCTCGACTGGGGACGGGATTTCGCCCGCCGCCGCATGGCGCCCTGGGCCGAGGAGGCCGTCGCCGGCATGGACCGGCCGCCGCGCCTGCCGGGCTACTGGACCACCTTCCGCAAGCTGCTGGGGCTGCAGGGCGAACCGAACCTCTGAGCGGGCCAAGACTTTTTCAGTAAAAGTCTTGCAAAAGTTTTCGCTGAAAACTTTTTGGCCGGGCGGCGCTCGCCGTGCGAGACTGGGCCGGACAAGCCAGGGAGGAGCCAGAGGATGGTCCGGATTTCCAGCGACAACAGCTACCAGACGGTGCTGACAACCTTCGAGATGACGCCCGGCACCTGCCAGGACCTGCTCGACCAGCTGCGCGCCGCCTACGACGATTTCATCTCGCACCAGCCGGGCTTCATTGCCGCCGGGCTGCACGTGAACGACGCCCAGACCCGGATCGCCAATTACTCGCAATGGCGCCGGCGCGAGGATTTCCAGGCCATGCTGCGCAGCGACGAGATGCGGGCGCGGAACCGCAAGATCAACGAGCTTTGCAAGAGCTTCGAGCCGGTGATGTACGAGGTCGCGGCGGTGTTCTGACCCCCTTTCGGCCGGGGGCGGGACGTCCTATCTGTCCCTCGTCACGACCGGAGATGCGACATGCCCGATACCCTGCCCGACCTGACCCGCGACGGTCTTCCCCCCGCCCTGCGCGTGCTGGTGGAGGAATATCCCCGCGAGGCCTGGGAGGCGCATCCCGAATTCGCCGGCCTCGTCCAGTTCTGGCTGGAGCGGCACATGATGTTCCGCAAGCTGGGCGACCTGCTGCAGCAGGACATCGAGGGGCTGATCGACGGCGGGATGGGGCCGCGGGATTACGGCGGGCGGCTGTCGCGCTTTGGCGGGATGCTGATCAACCAGCTCCATGGCCATCACCAGATCGAGGACATGCATTACTTTCCGGCGCTGAAGGGGTTCGACCCGCGGCTGGAGCGCGGCTTCGACATCCTCGACCGGGATCACCACGAGATCGACCCGATGCTGCACCGCTTCGCCGAGGCCGCCAACGGCCTGCTGGGTCGGCTGGACGCGCCGGACGGTTTCCGCGACGCGGCTGGCGGCTTTTACGGCGAGGTCGAGGGGGTGCAGCGGGTCCTGGCGCGGCACCTGGCCGACGAGGAGGACCTGATCGTTCCGGTGATCCTGAAACACGGGTCGGGCGGGCTGCACTGAGGCGAGCGGGACCGCGGAGGTCTGACGGTTCGCTGGCGGAGAACTGCGGAGCGAGGGGCCAGCCCCTCGCGCTCCCCGGGATATTTATGGTCAGAAGAAGCAGGGGCGCGGGGCGGTTTCGCGTTGTACCCCCGTGGGGCGGCGATATGCTGCGCGCGAGTTTGCGGAGATAATTTCCGCGATGCGGAACGCGGGTGGCGTCGGGCGAGGTTTTGTTACGAAAATGAAAATGTGATCCTGTTTCGTAACATTTTCGCTTGTCCCGAATCGCGCCCCGGCCTAGATACTTGATGCGAGCAGGAGGACTTCGCGTGGGAGCAGCATTCATCTGTGACGGAATCCGGACCCCGATCGGCCGCTATGGCGGTGCGCTGTCGGGGGTGCGGGCGGACGACCTTGCGGCGCTGCCGATCAAGGCGCTGATGGACCGCAATGGCGGTGTCGACTGGGAAAAGGTCGAGGACGTCATCTACGGGTCGGCCAACCAGGCGGGCGAGGACAACCGCAACGTGGGCCGCATGGCGGCGCTGCTGGCGGGTCTGCCGGTCTCGGTCCCCGGCTCGACGATCAACCGGCTCTGCGCCTCGGGTCTCGACGCCGTGGGGCTTGCCTCGCGCGCGATCCGGGCGGGGGACATGGACCTCGCCATCTCCGGCGGGGTGGAGAGCATGAGCCGCGCGCCCTTCGTCATGGGCAAGGCGGAGACGCCGTTCTCGCGCAAGGCGGAGATCTACGACACCACCATCGGCTGGCGCTTCGTCAATCCGAAGATGAAGCAGATGTACGACACCCATTCCATGCCGCAGACCGCCGACAACGTGGCCGCCGACTACAATGTCAGCCGCGAGGACCAGGACGCCTTTGCCGCGCGGTCCCAGGCGCGCTGGGCGGCGGCGCAGGAGAAGGGCATCTTTGCCGAGGAGATCATCCCGGTCACCATCCCGCAGCGCAAGGGTGACCCGGTGGTGGTGGAAGTGGACGAGCATCCTCGCCCGGGCACCGACGCGGCGAAGCTTTCGAAGCTGAAGGGCGTGAACGGTCCGGACCTCACGGTCACCGCGGGCAATGCCAGCGGCGTCAATGACGGGGCGGCGGCGCTGCTCGTGGCCTCGGAGGCGGCGGTGAAGGAGCATGGGCTCACCCCCATTGCGCGGATCGTGACCCATGTCGCCGCGGGCGTCGAGCCGCGGGTCATGGGCATCGGCCCGGTGCCGGCCACCCGCCGGGCGCTGGCGCGGGCGGGGCTGACGATCGAGGACATGGATGTCATCGAGCTGAACGAGGCTTTTGCCGCGCAGGGGCTCGCCTCGCTGCGCGAGCTTGGCCTGCCGGACGACGCGGCACATGTGAATCCCAATGGCGGCGCGATCGCCATCGGCCACCCGCTGGGCATGTCCGGCGCGCGCATGGCACTGACTGCCGCGCGCCAGCTTCAGCGCACCGGCGGGCGTTACGCGCTCTGCACGATGTGCGTGGGCGTGGGGCAGGGCGCGGCCCTCATCATGGAAAGGATCTGACCGATGTATGCACAGATGGTGAAATCCGAAGGCAATTCGGGCGAACAGACCCCCGAGGAAGAGGCGTTCCAGGCGCGCATCGACGCGGGCGAGCGGATCGAGCCCAAGGACTGGATGCCCGAGGGCTACCGCAAGACGCTGGTTCGCCAGATCGGCCAGCACGCCCATTCCGAGATCGTGGGCCAGCTGCCCGAGGGCAACTGGATCACCCGCGCGCCCACGCTGGAGCGCAAGGCGATCCTGCTGGCCAAGGTGCAGGACGAGGCGGGGCATGGCCTTTACCTCTATTGCGCGGCGGAAACGCTGGGGATCAGCCGCGACGAGCTGACCCGGCAGCTGCTGTCGGGCAAGATGAAGTATTCCTCGATCTTCAACTACCCGACGCTGACATGGGCCGACATGGGCGCGGTCGGCTGGCTGGTCGATGGCGCGGCGATCATGAACCAGGTGCCGCTGCAGCGGACGTCTTACGGGCCCTACGCCCGGGCCATGGTGCGGATCTGCAAGGAAGAGAGCTTTCACCAGCGGCAGGGCTACGACATCATGATGAAGATGGCCCAGGGCACGGAGGCGCAGCGCCGCATGGCGCAGGATGCGCTCAACCGCTTCTGGTACCCCTCGCTGATGATGTTCGGGCCGTCGGACAAGGAATCCGTCCATTCGGAACAGTCCATGGCGTGGAAGATCAAGATCAACACCAATGACGAGCTGCGGCAGAAATTCGTCGACCAGACGGTGCCGCAGGCGGAATATCTCGGGCTGACCGTGCCGGACGAGAACCTCAAGTGGAACGAGGAGACCGGGCATTACGACTACTCGCAGCCCGACTGGCAGGAATTCTTCGACGTGCTGCGCGGCAACGGCCCGTGCAACACCGAGCGGCTCGAGGCGCGGCGCGAGGCCTGGGAAGACGGCCAGTGGGTGCGCGACGGGATGCTCGCCCACGGCGAGAAGAAACGCATGGCGAAGGTGGCGGCGGAGTAATCCGCGCCCCCGCCGTTCAGAGGAGCAAGCGAGATGTCTTCAGTCAGCCCCTCCGCCTATCCCGAGACCGGGGAGAAGGGCGGTAAATCCAAGGCCGAGTGGCCCCTCTGGGAGGTTTTCATCCGCGGCCAGCACGGGATGAGCCACCGGCATGTCGGATCGCTCCACGCGCCCGACGCGGACATGGCGATCAAGCACGCGCGCGACGTCTATACCCGCCGCAACGAGGGCGTGAGCATCTGGGTGGTGGAGAGCAGCAGCATCGCCGCCTCCTCGCCCTCGGACAAGGGGCCGATGTACGAGCCCTCGAACGCCAAGGTCTATCGCCACCCGACCTTCTTCGACATCCCCGAGGAAGTGGGGGCCATGTGATGACCCGCGACGAGGCGCTTTTCGAATTCCTGGTCCGCATGGGGGACAACACGCTGGTGCTGGGCCACCGGGTCAGCGAATGGTGCGGCCATGCGCCGGTGCTGGAAGAGGACATCGCGCTGGCCAATATCGCGCTCGACCTCATCGGGCAGACGCAGCTCTGGCTGGGTCTCGCCGGTGAGGTGGAGGGCAAGGGTCGCAGCGCGGATGACCTGGCCTTTCATCGCGACGCCTGGGATTTCCGCAACCTGCTGCTGCTGGAACAGCCCAACGGCGATTTCGGCCGGACGATGATGCGGCAGTTCCTGTTCGACGCGGCGCATATCGGCCTGCTGGAGGCGCTGAAGGACAGCGCCGATCCCCGCATCGCCGAGATCGCGGCGAAGTCGGCCAAGGAGGTCGCCTATCACGTGGAACGCTCCGGCGACACGGTGATCGCGCTGGGCGACGGCACCAGCGAAAGCCACGACCGGATGCAGAAAGCGCTCGACCGGCTCTGGCCCTATGCGGGCGAGGTCTTCATCGACGACGCGGTGGACGAGGAACTGGCAGGCGCCGGCATCGCGCCGCTGCCCTCCACGCTGAAAGACGCGTGGGAGGCGCGGGTGCGCCATGTGATGGCCGAGGCGACGCTGAAGATCCCCGAGGACGATTTCGCCCACAAGGGCGGCAAGTCCGGCTTCCGCCACAGCGAGCACCTGGGCCACATGCTGACCGAGATGCAGTGGCTGCAACGGGCCTATCCCGACGCCACCTGGTAGGTCGCGTCGGGGGATGATCGTGCCCGGCCCGCGCCGGGACAGGAGGAGTGCGTGATGCAGACGGCGACACCCACGACCCGCACCGACAGCAAGCACCCGGACACCGACCAGGTCTGGGCCTGGCTGGACGAGGTGCCGGACCCGGAGATCCCCGTGATCTCGCTGGTGGATCTCGGCATCATCCGCGACGTCGAATGGCAGGGCGACACGCTGGAGGTGACGGTGACGCCCACCTATTCCGGCTGTCCCGCCACCTCGATCATCAACCTCGACATCGAGACGGCGCTGCGCGGCCACGGCATCGAGAAGCTCGAGCTCAAGCGCCGCCTGTCGCCGCCCTGGACCACCGACTGGCTGTCCGACAAGGGCCGCGCGCGGCTGGAGGAATACGGTATCGCGCCCCCCCAGCCGGCGGGCGGGCCGGAGAAATGCCCGCATTGCGGCTCGGCCCATGTCCATCGGATCAGCCAGTTCGGCTCCACCCCCTGCAAGGCACAGTGGCGGTGCGACGAGTGCCGCGAACCCTTCGACTATTTCAAGTGCATCTGAGGCCCCGATGGCGCGTTTCCACGAACTGAAAGTCACCCAGGTTGAAAAGACCATCCGCGATGCGGTCGTGGTCACGCTGGAGCCCTCGGACCCGGCGAATTTCGACTTCCGCCCCGGGCAGTACCTGACCTTCCGCCGGGATTTCGACGGCGAGGAGCTGCGCCGTTCCTATTCCATCTGCGCCGGCAAGGACGACGGCTGCCTGCAGGTGGGGATCAAGCGGGTGGATGGCGGCGCCTTTTCCACATGGGCCAACGAGGACCTGAAGCCCGGCGACACGATCCAGGCCATGTCGCCCATGGGCGCCTTCACCACCGAGTTCGAGGCTGGGCAGGCACGGCATTACCTGGGCTTTGCCGGCGGGTCGGGGATCACCCCGGTGCTGTCGCTGATCCGCACCGGGCTGGCACGCGAGCCGGAAAGCCGGTTCACCCTGATCTATGCCAACCGCGGCGTGAACACGATCATGTTCCGCGAAGAGCTGGAGGACCTGAAGAACCGCTTCATGGGCCGGCTCAACGTGATCCACATTCTCGAGACCGACGCGCAGGACATCGAGCTGTTCACCGGCCGGGTGGATGCCGAGAAATGCGGGCAGCTCTTTTCCCACTGGGTCGACGTGGACACCGCCGACATGGCCTTCATCTGCGGGCCGGAGCCGATGATGCTGACCATCGCCGCGGCGCTCAAGGATCACGGGATGCAGGAGGACCAGATCCGCTTCGAGCTGTTTGCCAGCGCGCAGCAGGGGCGGCTGAAGAAGCCGGTGAAGTCCAAGCAGGCGGCGAATACCGACAAGCTGACCGCCGCCTCGGTGACGTTGGACGGCGCCACCCGCAGCTTCGAGATGGACAAGGAGACGACCGTGCTGGACGCGGCTCTCGCCAATTCGCTCGACGCGCCCTATGCCTGCAAGGCGGGCGTCTGCTCCACCTGCCGCTGCCGGGTGATCGAGGGCGAGGTGGAGATGGTCGCCAACAACGCGCTGGAGGATTACGAGGTGGAAAAGGGCTATATCCTGTCCTGCCAGTCCTTCCCGCTGACCGACAAGCTGGTGGTCGATTATGACCAGTGAGGGAGGATCCATGTCCGACGACATGACCATCGCGGATTACCTGGCCGAAGGCGGCGTGCTGACCTCGCCCGCCAACGTGCCGCCGCGCTACCGGGCCGAGCTGCTCAAGCTCATGGCGATCTTCGTGGACAGCGAACTGGCGGGCGCCGCGGGCTTCGCCGACAAGATCAACGACGCGCCCGGCATCAAGGAACGCATCGCCGCGGCGCGGATCGTGCTGGAAAAGACCGACCACGCGGAACGGGTGCTCAAGGTCATGGGCGAATTCGGCGTGGACGAGGACCGTTACGCCAATTCCCACCCTTGGACCGCGCGGCTGGAGCGGGATGCGCCCGCGGGCTCCGAGCGGGGCGAGCACGACATGCGGCTGTCGGTCTTCAACTACCCGCTGGAAAGCTGGGCCGACGCGGTGACCATGAACCTGCTCATGGGCCTCGCGGTCGGCGTGCAGATGCGCGACTTCCTCAAGGTCTCCTACGGGCCGCTGGCCGAGGCGTTCCGCCAGATCGCGCCGGTCGAGCAGCGCCATGCCGAACTGGCCCGCGAGGGGCTGGAGAAGATGGTCGAAGAGGGCCGCGCGGTGGAGATCGAGGCGTCGCTCTATTACTGGTGGCCCCGCGTCGAAGCTTCCTTCGGCAGCGGCACGCCCGAGAAGATGGAGCGCCTGCGCGCCTGGGGCCTGCGCCGCGCCGACGGCGAGAGCCAGCGCCGCGCCTGGGAAGACCAGGCCCGCGACGTGCTCGGCGAGCTGGGGCTCAAGGCGCCCTGATCATGCTGATCCTGCTCAACAAACCCTTTGGCGTGCTGTCGCAATTCACCGACAGGGGCAACGAGGGATCGGGGCGGGAGACGCTGTCGGACTACGTGGACGTCAAGGGCGTCTACCCGGCCGGGCGGCTGGACCGGGACAGCGAAGGGCTGCTGCTGCTCACCGATGACGGCAAGCTGCAGGCGCGGCTGTCCAACCCGAAATTCGGCAAGGAAAAGACCTACTGGGTGCAGGTCGAGGGCGAGCCCGACAGCGCGGCGCTCAAGGCGCTGGCGCGGGGGGTGGAGCTGAAGGACGGCATGACCCGGCCCGCGAAGGTGCAGCGGATGGCGGAGCCCGCGGTGCTCTGGCCGCGCAACCCGCCGATCCGGGTGCGCCAGTCGGTGCCGGATTGCTGGCTCGAGCTGACGCTGACCGAGGGGCGCAACCGGCAGGTGCGGCGCATGGTGGCCGCGGTGGGCCATCCCTGCCTGCGGCTGATCCGCCACCGCATCGACGACTGGACGATCGACGGAATCGCCAACGGGGAATGGCGCGAGGCGCGTATCACCGATGGGGCGACGCAACTGCCCCGCCGGAAACGCGCCCGCAACAGAGCCTGAGCCAAGGAGCCAACGCCATGCCCTACACCCGTTCCCAGATCCTCCTGCACTGGATCGTCGTCCTCCTGCTGATCCCGCAATTCCTGCTGCATGACGGCATGTCCCACGCCTTTCACCAGCTGATGGAGGGGGCGGGCGCCGATTACGCGCCGCTGGTCCTCCAGCACATCGTCACCGGCCTTGCCGTGCTGGCGCTGGTCCTCTGGCGGCTGGTGCTGCGCGCCCGTGTCGGCGCCCCGCCGCTGCCCGCGCAGGAGCCCGCGCTGATGAAGCTTGCCGCCCATGCGACCCATTGGGCGCTCTACGCGCTGCTGGTGCTGCTGCCGCTGTCCGGCCTTGCCGCATGGTTCGGCCAGCTGGGTACCGCGGCCGAGGCGCATGAGATCATGAAGAACATCCTGCTTGCGCTGGCGGGCCTGCACATCGCGGCCGCGCTGTTCCATCAATTCGTACTCAGGACCAACCTGCTGGCGCGGATGCGTCGGCCCGGGGCGGTCTAGGGAGATGCCTTGAGTTTCCAGATCACAGCCTTGCCCGAGGATTTCCACGAGGATCCCTATCCCCATTACGCGGCGCTGCGGGAGGACCCCGTCTGTCGCCAGCCCGACGGGTCGCTGGTGTTGTCGCACTGGGCGGATCTGGACCGGGTCTATCGCGACACCACGCGGTTCATCTCGGACAAGAAGGCGGTGTTCGGGCCCAAATACGGGGTCGGGACACCGCTTTACGAGCACCACACAACCTCGCTCGTGTTCAACGACCCGCCGCTGCACACCCGCGTGCGCAAGGTGATGACCGGGGCGCTGACCCCGCGCGCGCTCCAGCGGATGGAACCGGGCCTGATCGCGCTGGTCGAGCAGTTGCTCGACGACATGGAGGGCCGCGCGGAGGCGGAGCTGGTGATGGATTTCGCCGGTGCCATCCCGATCGAGGTGATCGGCAACCTGCTGGACATCCCGCGCGACGACCGCGGGCCGCTGCGCGACTGGTCGCTCGCCATCCTCGGCGCGCTGGAGCCGGTGCTGACGCCGGAGGAGGAGGCCGAGGGCAACCAGGCGGTCACCGATTTCATGGCCTTCCTGCGCCACATCATCGAGGACCGCCGCCGCAACCCGGGCGACCCGGAGACCGACGTGCTGACCCGGTTGATGCGCGAGGAAGGCGGCGAGGGGCTGAGCGAGACGGAGCTCTACCAGAACTGCATCTTCATCCTGAACGCGGGCCACGAGACGACGACCAACCTCATCGGCAACGCGCTCGAGCTGCTGGACCGGGACCGCGAGACCCGGGCGCGGCTGATCGCGGAGCCGGGGCTGATGCCCGGCGCGGTCGATGAATTCCTGCGGCTGGAAAGCCCCAACCAGTTCGGCAACCGCCTGACCGCCGAGAAGGTGGAGCTGCACGGCGTGACGATCCCCGCCGGCACCGACCTGCATCTCTGCATCGGTGCCGCCAACCGGGATCCCGCGCGCTTCGAGGCGCCCGACAGCCTGCAGCCCGAGCGCAAGCCGAACCGGCACCTGGCCTTTGCCGGCGGGCCGCATACCTGCGTCGGGCTGACGCTGGCGCGGATGGAGGGCCGGATCGCGGTGGAGCGGTTCCTCGCCCGCTTCCCGGATTACGAGATCGCACCGGGCGCCCGGCGGGGCAGGCGGGTCCGCTTCCGCGGCTTCGCCCACCTGCCGGCCCGGCTGAGCTGAAACGAGAAACGCGAAGGGGAGGACCCCATGGGACTGATCAACGTCGAGAATTTCGCCGCCGGGCAATGGATTGCGCCGGGCGACAACGCGCGCCGCATCCAGAGCGCCATCACCGGGGAGGACCTCGCGCTTGCAGGCGCCAGCCTCGATGCGGGGGCGATGATCGATTATGCCGTCACCAAGGGCGGGCCGGGCCTGCGCGCCATGGGCTTCCATGACCGCGCCAAGATGCTGAAGGCGCTGGCGCTCTACCTCAACGAACGCAAGCAGCAGCTCTACGACCTGAGCTACCAGACTGGTGCCACGCTGGGCGACCACGGCTTCGACATCGACGGCGGGATCGGCACGCTCTTCGTCTACGCCTCCAAGGGCCGGCGCGAGATGCCCGACAGCGACATCTACGTCGATGGCGAACCCGAGATGCTGGGCAAGACCGGCGCCTTCGGCGGGGTCCATGTCTGCACGCCGCTCAAGGGTGTCGCGGTTCACGTCAACGCCTTCAACTTCCCGGTCTGGGGCATGCTGGAGAAACTGGCCCCCACCTTCCTTGCAGGGATGCCCGCCATCGTGAAGCCGGCGACGGCGACCTGCTATGTCACCGAGCTTTGCGTGCGGATGATGCTGGAGAGCGGGTTGCTGCCCGAGGGGGCGCTGCAGCTGGTGACCGGCGATCCGGGCGACCTGCTGGACCGGCTGGGCAGCCAGGACGTGCTGGCCTTCACCGGCTCGGCGGCCACGGCCAACCTGCTGAAATCGCGTGAAAACATCCTTCGGGAATCGGTGCGCTTCTCGGCCGAGCAGGACAGCCTCAACGCCTCCATCCTCGGGCCCGACGTGACGCCGGAAAGCCCCGAATTCGACATCTTCGTCAAGGAGGTGACGCGCGAGATGTCGGTGAAGGCCGGGCAGAAATGCACCGCGATCCGCCGCATCATCGCGCCCGAGGGGCTGGTCGAGCCGGTGATCGAGGCGGTGAAGGCGCGGCTCGCGAAGCTGGTGATCGGCGATCCGCGGCGCGAGGACGTGCGCATGGGCGCGCTGGTCAGCGCCTCGCAGAAGCGCGACGTGGAGGAGAAGGCCGCGCTCATCGCGCAGGAGGCCGAGCTGGTCACGCCCGAGGGTCTGACGATCGCCGGGGACGAGGTGCAGAACGGCGCCTTCCTCGCGCCGAAGCTCTTCCATTGCGCCGATCCGGACGGGGCGGAGCATGTCCACGCGACCGAAGCCTTCGGCCCGGTCTCCACTATCATGGGTTACCGCGACATGTCCCACGCGGTAGCGCTGGCCAATCGCGGGCACGGCAGCCTCGTCGCCTCGGTCATCACCCATGACGGGGACGTGGCGCGGGAGGCGGTGATGGAGGCCGGCGCCTGGCACGGGCGCATCTACATCAACGACCGCGCCTCGGCGAAGGAGGCGACGGGCCACGGCGCGCCGATGCCGCATTTCGTCCATGGCGGCCCGGGCCGCGCCGGCGGCGGCGAAGAGCTGGGCGGCGTGCGCGGCGTGATGCATTACATGCAGCGGACGGCGGTGCAGGGCAGCCCCGACATGCTGCAGGCGGTCACCGGCCGCTACGTGCCGGGCGCGACTACGAAAGAGGCCCCCGCCCATCCCTTCACCCGCCGCTTCGGCGAGCTGGAGATCGGCGAGACGCTGGAGACCGCCGCGCGGGAGATCACGCCGGAGGACATCGCCCATTTCGCGGAATTCACCGGCGACACCTTCTATGCCCACACGGACGAGGAGGCGGCGGCGGCCAACCCCTTCTTCCCGGGCAAGGTGGCGCATGGCTACCTGCTCTTGTCCTTCGCGGCGGGGCTCTTCGTGCAGCCCGATCCCGGCCCGGTCCTGGCCAATACCGGCCTCGACAACCTGCGCTTCATGAAGCCGGTGCAGGCGGGAGATTCCATCCGCGTGACGCTCACCGTGAAGCGCAAGACCCGCCGCACCGACGAATACGGCGAAGTGCGCTGGCACGTGCGGCTGACCAACCAGGACGGGGAGGTCGCGGCGGAATACGAGCTGATGACGATGAACGCCTATTGAGCGGCGGGGACGGGGAGAAAATTCTTGAACCAAGAATTTTCGCTAAGACTTTTATTTTAAAAGTCTTTTGCCCTCAATCCACCACGAGCGCCAGGCTGGGGACGCGGGACAGCGCCTCCGGCCCGGCCTCCAGCACGTAGTCGAGGTTGGCGCGGGCGATGCGGGCATGTTCCCGCGCCAGCGCCTCGGCCCGGGCGCCTTCTCGGGCGATGATCGCCTCGGCCAGCGCGCGGTGCTGCGCCTGGGCCACCTGCAGCGAGCGGCGAAAGGCGTCGAGCCGCGCGGTGTTGGGCAGGAAGGCCGAGGGCGAGGCGAAGGGCAGGGAGCAGGTCCGCTCCAGCTCGCGGGCGACCATCGGGCTTTGCGGCAGCCGGGCGAGCAGGGCGTGGAATTCCTCGTTCAGCTCCGCGTAGCGGTCGAAATCCAGCAGCTCCGCCTCCACCTCGCAGCAGGCATCGAGGCGAAGGATCACGTCGCGCAGGGCTGCCGCGCCGCTTTCGGGAATGCCGCGTTCCGCCGCCAGCCGCGCCGCCGTGCCCTCCAGCACGCCGCGCAACTCGATCGCGTCGATCACGTCGGAGAAGGTAAAGGACCGGACCATGAAACCGCCGCCGGGGGCGCGTTCCAGCAGTCCTTCCTCGGCCAGGCGGGACATCGCCTCGCGCACGGGGGTGCGGGAGATCTGCAACTCCTCCGCCAGCGCCACCTCGTAGAGCCGCGTGCCGCCGGTCAGGTCGCCGTTGATGATCCTCTGCCGCAGTTCGAAGACCGCGCGCTTGGTATGGGTTCTGGCCGGGCTCTGGGACATGGGATGCTTTCGGAAGGGTCGCCCGGATGTATACATGCCGCGCCCGCGAAGGCCAATGTCTTTCCCGTCAGGACCCTATTGCGACTTGCGGAAATCGCCCATGTCGAGCACCGGGGAGGCGTCCAGATCCTCGGCATCCAGCATCGCCGCGATGCGTTCCAGCGACGAGACGAGCTGCGCCTGTTCCCAGTCCTTCATCGCCTCGAACCGGCGCACATAGCGCTGCTGCAGGGCGTCCGGCGCGGTGTTCAGCGCGGCCTCGCCCTTTTCGGTCATGACGATGTTCATCTGTCGCCGGTCGATCTTGGCCCGTTCGCGGTGGACCATGCCCTGCTTGACCAGCTTGTCCACCAGGGAGGTGACCGTCGCCAGGGACACGCCCATGCGGTTGGAGATGTCGGTGGGCGTGCAATAGCGCGTCTCCGCCACCACCTGCAGCACGCGGAACTGCACCGCCGTCAGGCCCGCGGCCTGCGCCAGTTCACGGCCATAAAGCTCCGTCGCCCGCAGGATGCGGCGCAGGGCGATCAGGCTGGCATCGGTTCTGTCCATCGGGTTTCCCGGAAAATCTTCGATATTCGATCGTTGCAGAGCAAGCATATCTTCTCAGTCCTTTGCAAGGCTTACCATTTTCTCGCCCCCAGAACCATCCAGGGCGCTGCGATCCCGCCACGCGCGCGGGCGCTTCGAAAAACGTCCGCGTCACGCGGGAACCGCCGGGGGCGTCGTGTGTTGCTTCCCATATAGGAAGAAAAAATACTTTGACCATTGAAACTATCTGTCAAAATGTTACTTAGTCACTCGAAGTAAATGGAGAGGTTGGAGAAAAGGGCCATGGCCGAGACAGTGAAATCCCTCAAGCAGCCAGAAATCCGCTTTCGCAAGCCGGAATCGGGAGATGGTGCCGACATCTGGGAGCTGATCCGCGCGTGCAAGCCGCTCGATGAGAACTCGATGTACTGCAATCTCATCCAGTGCGACCACTTCGCCGATACCTGTATCCTCGCGGAAATGGACGGAAAAATCGTTGGCTGGATCTCCGGCTACATTCTGCCCGACGACGAGGAAACCCTGTTCGTATGGCAGGTTGCGGTCCATTCCGATGCGCGTGGCCTCGGCCTCGGGCGGCGTCTTCTGACCAAGCTGGTCGAACGCCCCGAGTTGAAAAGCGTCCAGCGCATCCAGACCACCATCACCTCGGACAACGATGCCTCCTGGGGCCTGTTCAAGTCCTTCGCCGACAAGAAGGATGCGGACCTTGGCCACGAGGAACATTTCACCCGTGACGATCACTTCGGTGGCCGCCACGCGACGGAGCACATGGTGACGATCGAGCTGCCGGAGCTGCTGCGCAAAGCCGCATGAATCGCGGCTCGTCGCCCCACAAGATGCTACGCAAACCCAAAGGATCTGACATGTCGACTGAAAAGACAATCTTCGAACGGCGAGAGTCGGAGGCCCGGAGCTACTGCCGCGGCATCGACGTCGTGTTCGAAAGCGCCCAGGGGTCGGAGATGAAGGGCGAGGACGGTCGCACCTATATCGACTTCCTCGCCGGCTGCTCGTCGCTGAACTACGGGCATAATGACCCGGACATGAAGCAGGCGCTGCTGAACCACATCTCGGCCGACGGGCTGGCCCATGCGCTGGACCTGCACACCACGACCAAGGCCGCCTTCCTCGAGAGCTTCGAGAAGTACATTCTCGAACCCCGCGGCATGGACCACAAGATGATGTTCATGGGCCCGACCGGCACCAACGCCGTCGAGGCGGCGATGAAGCTGGCGCGCAAGGTGACCGGCCGCGAGAACATCGTGTCCTTCACCGATGGCTTTCACGGCGTGACGCTGGGGGCGCTGGCCGCCACCGGCAATTCCTACCACCGCGGTGCCGCCGGCATCTCGCTGAACGGCGTGACCCGCATGCCCTACGACGCCTATATGGGCGAGGGCTACGACACCGCGGACATGCTGGAAGTCATGCTCAACGACAGCTCCTCGGGCATGGACGCCCCGGCGGCCATCATGCTGGAGACCGTGCAGGGCGAAGGTGGGCTGAACGCCGCCTCCAAGGCCTGGGTCGAGCGCGTGGGCCGGCTGGCCAAGGAGCATGGCGCCCTGCTGATCATCGACGACATCCAGGCCGGCTGCGGCCGGACGGGCACCTTCTTCTCCTTCGAGGACATGGATGTGCAGCCGGATATCGTCACCATGGCGAAATCGCTGTCGGGCTTCGGCCTGCCCTTCGCCGCGATGCTGATCAAGCCGGACTACGACATCTTCGGCCCGGCCGAGCATAACGGCACGTTCCGGGGCAACACCCATGCCTTCGTGACCGCCCGCGTCGCGATCGAGAAATACTGGAAGGACGATGCCTTCGAGGCCGAGATCGCCAAGAAGGGCGACATCATCGCCGAGTCTCTCCGCGAAGTGGCCGACATGGTGCCGGGCGCCTTCCTCAAGGGCCGTGGCATGATGCGCGGCGTCGACGTGGGCTCGGGCGAGCTGGCAGAGGATATCTGCGGCCGCGCCTTCGAGAAGGGTCTCGTGATCGAGACCTCGGGCTCGGACGACCAGGTGGTCAAGATCCTCGTGGCGCTCAACGTGCCCGAAGAGACCCTGCGCAAGGGTCTCGACATCCTGGTCGAGGCGGCGCGCGAAGTGACCGGACACAAACAGATTGCGGCGGAGTAAGCATAGATGATCGTCAGAGATTTCGATGAAATCGTGAAGAACGAACGGGACCGCGTGGTTTCGGACGCCAATTGGTCCTCGGTGAGGATGCTGCTGGCAGGTGACGGGATGGGCTTTTCCTTCCACATCACCTTTCTCGAGGCCGGGTCGGAACACACGTTCCACTACAAGAACCACTTCGAGAGCGTCTATTGCATGCAGGGGAAGGGCACGATCACCGACCTCAAGACCGGCGTGACCCACGACATCAAGCCGGGCACGATGTACGCGCTCGACGAGCATGACAAACACACCGTCAAGGCGGAAGAAGAGCTGGTGATGGCCTGCTGCTTCAACCCCCCGGTCACCGGCAACGAGGTGCACCAGGAAGACGGGTCCTACGCACTGGTGGACAGTTAAGGAAGGTCCGGGGGGCCAATAACCCCCCGGGATATCGCATTGACCAAAGCCAACCATACCGTGGAAAAGATCGGCGGCACGTCCATGAGCCGTGTCTCCGAGCTTCGCGATACGCTCTTCATCGGCAACCGCGAGGAGGCCGATCTCTACAACCGCATGTTCGTGGTCTCCGCCTTCGGCGGGATCACCGACCTGCTGCTGGAGCACAAGAAGACCGGCCAGCCCGGCGTCTACGCGCTGTTCGCGAATGACGACACCGATCATGAATGGCTGGACGCGCTGACCAAGGTGGCCAAGGCCATGGGCGACGCCCATCGCGACGTGCTGGACCACCCCGCCGACATCGCCGCCGCCGACGAGTTCGTGCGCGAGCGGATGGAGGGCGCGCGGTCGTGCCTGTTCGACCTGCGGCGGCTGTGCTCCTACGGGCATTTCCAGCTCAACCGCCACATGGCGGTGATCCGCGAGCTTCTCTCGGGCCTGGGCGAGGCGCATTCCGCCTATGCCACGGTCCTGATGCTCAAGCGGGCCGGGGTGAACGCACGCTTCGTGGACCTGAGCGGCTGGCGCGACGAGGGCGAGTACAGCCTCAACGAGCGCATCGAACAGGGCCTGTCCGAGGTCGACGTGACCTCGGAAATGCCGATCCTCACCGGCTACGCCCAATGCTCCGAGGGGCTGATGAAGGAATATGACCGCGGCTATTCCGAGGTCACCTTTTCCCGCATCGCCGCCCAGACCGAGGCGCGCGAGGCGATCATCCACAAGGAGTTCCACCTGAGCTCCGCCGATCCCAAGCTGGTGGGCGCCGACAAGGTGCGCAAGCTGGGCCACACCTCCTACGACGTGGCCGACCAGCTGTCGAACATGGGGATGGAGGCCATTCACCCGAAGGCCGCCAAGACCCTGCGCCAGGCCGGCGTGCCGCTGCGCGTGACCAACGCCTTCGAGCCCGAGGATCCCGGTACGCTGATCGAGGATTGCGCCACGGACGAGGCGGCGGTCGAGATGGTCTGCGGCCTCGACGTCGTGGCCTTCGAGGTGTTCGAGCAGGACATGGTGGGGGTCAAGGGCTACGACGCCGCCATCCTGGAGACGCTGAAGCGCCACAAGGTGCGGATCGTGTCCAAGACCTCGAACGCCAACACGATCACCCACTACGTCGAAGCCTCGCTCAAGGTGGTGAAACGGGTGGAGCGGGACCTGCAGGAGCAGTATCCCTCGGCCACGATCACCATGCGCTCGCTTTCCATCGCCTCGGCGATCGGCGGCAACCTGCGCGGGCTGAAGGTGCTGACCCGGGGCCTTCTGGCGCTGGACGAGGCGGGCATCGAGCCCATCGCCGCCCACCAGACCCCGCGCAACGTGGACGTCCAGTTCCTGGTGGAACGCGAGAGCCTCGACGAGGCCATCAAGGCGCTGCACGACAAGCTGGTCAGCGGTGACGTCGAGGAGATCGGCGTGAAGGCGGCCTGACGGCCGGGCTGATACGGTTTGAGATTTGGGAACCCCGTCGGAGCTTTGGCTTCGGCGGGGTTTTTCGTATCCGTGGAACACACAGCCATTACGCGGAGACCGGCAGGCCGTAGGCCTGCCTTTATCCCCTCACCGCCTCCCGCAAAGCAAACTTCTGGATCTTCCCCGTCGAGGTCTTCGGCAACTCCCGGAACACCACTGCCTTGGGCGCCTTGTAATTGGCGATGCGCGCGCGGACGAAGGCGATCAGCTCGGCCTCGTCGGCCGATTTCCCCTCCACCAGTTCCACGAAGGCGCAGGGCACCTCGCCCCATGTCTCGTCCGGCTTCGCCACCACCGCGCAGAGCGACACGGCAGGATGCTCCATCAGCGCGCCTTCCACCTCCACGGAAGAGATGTTCTCCCCACCCGAGATGATGATGTCCTTCGCCCGGTCGGTGATCTGCACGTAGCTGTCCGGGTGATGCACCGCGATGTCGCCGGAATGGAACCAGCCGCCGGCAAAGGCCTCCTCGGTGGCTTGCGGGTTGCGGTAATAGCCCTTCATCACCCCGTTGCCGCGGAACATGATCTCGCCCGTGGTCTCCGCGTCGCGGGGGACCGGGGCCAGCGCCTCGTCGGTCACCGCCACCGCCTCGATGCAGGGCATCCCCACGCCCTGACGCGCCTTGCAGGCCGCCCGCGCGTCGCCCTCCAGCGCGTCCCAGTCGCCGTCCTGCCAGGTGCATTCCGTGGCCGGGCCATAGGTCTCCGTCAGCCCGTAGACCTGCGTGACGTTGAAGCCCATGGGCTCGATCTTCTTCAGCGTGGCGGGGGCCGGGGGCGCGCCGGCGGTAAAGACCTCGACGGTCTGGGAGAACTCGCGCCGCTGCGCCTGCGGCGCGTTCACCAGCATGTTCAGCACGATGGGCGCGCCGCCGAAATGCGTGACCCCCTCGTCCGCGAAGGCGTCGAAGAGGGCGGGGGCCGTGATCTCGCGGCAGCAGACCACCGTGCCGCCCACCAGCGGCATCATCCAAGTGTGGCACCAGCCGTTGCAATGGAAGAGCGGCACGATGGTGAGGTAGCGGGGGTAGAGCCCCATCCGCCAGCTCACCGTCTGCGACATGGCGTTCAGGTAGGCGCCGCGGTGGTGGTAGACCACACCCTTGGGCCGCCCCGTGGTGCCGGAGGTATAGTTGAGCGCGATGCTCTCCCATTCATCCTCGGGCCAGATCCAGTCGAAGGCGGGGTCGGCCTCGGCCAGCACCTCCTCGTAGGTGGGATGGTCGCCGGTGGCCGCGTGGCCCGTGCTCGCGTCGGGCACCTCAATGATCTCGGGACCATCGCCCTCCATCTGCGCCTTCGCCTCCAGCGCCATGGGCAGGAACTGCGTATCCACCAGCGCCACCTTCGCCCCGCCATGGCCGAAGATGTAGCCGACGGTCCCCGCGTCCAGCCGGGTGTTGATCGCGTTCAGCACCGCCCCGCAGGCAGGCACGGCGAAATGCGCCTCCGCCTGGGCGGGGATGTTGGGCAGGATCGTCGCCACCACATCGCCGGGCTTCACCCCCCGGGCCGCCAGCGCCGAGGCAAGGCGGGTGACGCGGTCGTGGTACTCGGCATAGGTCTTGCGGTGCTGCGTGCCATAGACCACCGCCTCGCGCTGCGGGTAGATCTGCGCCGCCCGGTGCAGGTAGGAGAGCGGCGTCAGCGCCACGTAATTCGCCTGCCGTTTCTCCAGCCCGGTCTCGTCCGCCATCCAGCCCATGTCATCCTCCCTCTGGTGCCTGCCGCCATTCTGGCGGGGCGCGCGGGGCTTGGAAAGATCCGTATGGTCACGGAGTCGCGCCGCGCGCTAGGCTCCGGCCCATGATCGTCTCGCCCGGCCGCCGCTACATCTTCGTCCACATCCCCAAGACCGGCGGCACCGCCATGGCGCAGGCGCTGGAGGCGCGGGCGATGAAGGACGACATCCTGGTCGGCGACACGCCCAAGGCGCTGCGGCGCAAGCGGCGCCTGCAGGGGGGGGAGACGGCGGGGCGGCTCTGGAAACATTCGACGCTGGCCGAGGCCGAGGGGCTGTATGCCCGGCACGAGCTGGAGGGCTATTTCATCTTCACGCTGGTGCGGAATCCCTGGGACCGGATGGTGAGCTATTATCACTGGCTGCGGGTGCAGGCCTTTGCGCATCCCGCGGTGGGGCTGGCGCAACGGCTGGGCTTTGCCGAGTTCGTGGCCCATCCCGAGACGCAGGCCGCGATCCGCGCCACGCCCGCCTCGCGCTACATGCGGGACGGGGCGGGGGAGGAGCGGGCGAGCTGCTACCTGCGGCTGGAGCATCTCGCGGCGGACATGGCCCCGCTCGAGGCGCATCTCGGCTTCCGGCCCGAGATGGGGCGGGCGAATGCCTCGCTGCGAGAGGCCGATTACCGGGTGTATTACGACGCGGGGACGGCGGAGCTGGTGGGCGAGCTCTGCGCGGAGGACGTGGCGCGGTTCGGTTATTCGTTCTGAGGTCTTCGGGACAGAGGGCAGGGCCCGACCGCGGGTGGGCGCGCCATGTTTTGCGGTCTGCGATTTATCGTGCCGCCACTTCTCCGATCAATCGTCGCGCCAAAGTCGACAGAGCGCCCGCCCGGGGGGCGGTCGGGCGCTGCCCGGCGGCGCTGCGCGCCTTGATTCCGGGCGGGGCCCATGCCGGCCGTTGCCCTGAACGGCTCGCCAGACCTCTGTCCACCCAAGGAAAAAGGCCGGAGCATCTGCCCCGGCCTTTCCCTTTTCCCACGATCCCGAACGATCAGGCCGCCTTGGCCTCCGGCGCGAAGCGGCCGTAGAAGGTCTGGTTCTTCTCAGCCATCTCGCGCAGCAGGGCGGGGCACTTGAACCGCTCGCCATAGGCCGCTTCCAGCTCGTCGCAGCGCTCGGCCGCGTAGGGCGTGCCGATGATGTCGAGCCAGGAGAGCGGGCCGCCGGACCAGGGCGCGAAGCCCCAGCCGAGGATGGCGCCCACGTCGCCCTCGCGGATGTCCATGAGCACGCCGTCCTCCAGCGCGCGCACCGCTTCCAGCACCTGGGCGAAGAGCAGCCGTTCCTGCACCTCGATCAGCTCCGGCTGGTCTTCCTTCACGGGGTACTTCGCGGCCAGCCCCTCCCAGAGGCCGGTCCGCTTGCCTGCCTCGTCATAGGCATAGAACCCGGCCTTGGACTTGCGGCCCATCCGGCCCTCGTCATGCAGCCAGAAGAACAGCGCATCCACGTCGGCGGCGTCCTTCGGATAGGCGTCGCCCATCGCGGCCTTGGTCGCCTTGGCGATCTTCACCGCAAGGTCGATCGAGGTCTCGTCGATCAGCTGGAGCGGGCCCAGCGGCATGCCGACCTGTTTCGCCGCATTCTCGATCAGCGCGGGCGCCACGCCCTCGGTCACCATCCGCGCGCCCTCGTTGAGGTAGGGGATGATGCAGCGGTTGGCGTAGAAGAACCGCGCGTCGTTGACGACGATCGGCGTCTTGCGGATCTGGCGCACGTAGTCCAGCGCCTTGGCCACCGCCCGGTCGCCGGTCTGCTTGCCCTTGATGATCTCCACCAGCGCCATCTTCTCCACGGGCGAGAAGAAGTGGATGCCGATGAACTGCTCGGGCCGCTGGCTCGCCTCGGCGAGGTCGGTGATCGGCAGGGTGGAGGTGTTGGTGGCAAAGATGCAGTCCTCGCCGATCACTGCCTCGACCTTCCGGGTCACCTCGGCCTTGATCGACGGGTCCTCGAAGACCGCCTCGATGATCAGGTCGCAGCCGGCGAGCTGGTCATACTCGGTGGTGGCGGTGATCAGGCCGAGGGTCCTGGCCTTCTTCTCCTCAGTGGTCTTGCCGCGCTTGATCCCCTTGTCGAGGTAGCTCTCGGTGTAGGCCTTGCCCTTGTCCGCGGCCTCCTGGCTCTGGTCCAGCAGCACCACCTCGATCCCGGCCTGGGCCGAGACGAGCGTGATGCCCGCGCCCATCATGCCGGCGCCCAGCACGCCAAGCTTGCGCACCTTCTGGTCGTCCACGTCCTGCGGCCGCACCGCGCCCTTCTCCAGCGCTTCCTTGTTGACGAAGAGCGACCGGATCATGGCCGAGGACGACGGGTTCATCAGGATGTTGGTGAACCAGCGTGCCTCGATCCGCAGCGCGGTGTCGAAGTCCACGCAGGCGCCCTCGTAGACGGCGGACAGCAGCGCCTTGGCCGCCGGGAAGGCGCCCTTGGTCTGGGCGTTCACCATGGCCGAGGCGCCCACGAAGGTCATGAAGCCCTGCGCCGAATAGGGCGCGCCGCCGGGCATCTTGTAACCCTTCTGGTCCCAGGGCTTCACGATATCCGCGTCCTTGGCGTTCAGCACCCAGTCGCGCGCCGCGGCGACCGGATCGTCCACCACCTCGTCGATGATGCCCGCGCCCTTGGCCTTCTTCGGATCGACCAGCTTGCCCTCCAGCAGGTAGGGCGAGGCCGCCATGGCGCCCAGCTTGCGCGTCAGACGCGTGGTGCCGCCCGCGCCGGGAAAGATGCCGACCATGATCTCGGGCAGGCCGATCTTGGCCTTCGGATTGTCGGCGGCAAAGATGCGGTGGGTCGAAAGCGGCAGCTCGAGCCCGATGCCCACGGCGGTGCCGGGCAGGGCGGCGGCGATGGGCTTGCCGCCCTTCTTGGTCTTGGGGTCCATGCCCGCCAGCTCGATCTTCCGCAGCAGGCCATGCATCTGCATGATCCCCTCGAAGAGCCCGCGCGCCGGCTCGTCGCCCGCATCGTCGCGCATCTTGCCCAGCACGTTGAGGTCCATGCCGCCGGCGAAATCGGGCTTGTCCGAGGTGATGACGATGCCCTTCACCGCGTCGTCGCCAAGCGCGGTGTCGATGCAGTCGTTCAGCTCTTCCAGTGCCTTCATGTTCAGCACGTTCATGGTCTTGCCCGGGCAGTCCCAGGTGATCGTGGCGACGCCCTCGGCGTCGGTCTTCATGGTGAAATCGGCCATGATCCTGTCTCCTTGTCCCGGAATTACACGCGTTCGATGATGGTGGCGGCGCCCATGCCCGACCCGATGCACAGCGTGGCAAGCCCGGTCTGCTTGTCCGCGCGCTCCAGCTCGTCGAGCAGCGTGCCGAGGATCATCGCCCCGGTGGCGCCCAGCGGGTGGCCCATGGCGATGGCGCCGCCGTTCACGTTCACGCGGTCATGGTCGACGCCGAAGCTGCGCTCGAAGAAGGCCACGACCGAGGCGAAGGCCTCGTTCACCTCGAACAGGTCGATGTCGCCGATCTCCATCCCGCTGTCCTTGAGGATCTTGCGGGTCACCGGCACCGGGCCGGTCAGCATCATGGTGGGATCGGTGCCGATCTTGGCGGTGGCGCGGATCCGGGCGCGGGGTTTCAGCCCCCATTCCTTGCCGAATTCCTCGTTGCCGATCAGCACGGCGGCGGCCCCGTCCACGATGCCCGAGGAATTGCCCGCGTGGTGGATGTGGTTCACCCGCTCCAGCTCGGGGTACTTGAGCATCGCCACCTTGTCGAAGCCGGGCATGGATTCACCCATGTCCTTGAACGAGGGCTTGAGCGCGCCCAGCGTCTGCATGTCGGTGCCGGGGCGCATGTACTCGTCATGGTCGAGGATCGGCAGGCCGTTCTGGTCGCGGATGGCGATCACCGAGCGTGCAAAGCGCTTGTCGTCCCAGGCCGCCTTGGCGCGCTTCTGGCTTTCGACGGCCATCTCGTCCGCCTCGTCGCGGCTGACGCCGTAGCGGGTGGCGATGATGTCGGCGCCGATGCCCTGCGGGACAAAGTAGTTCTCCATGGCGATCTGCGGATCGACGGCGATGGCACCGCCGTCGGTGCCCATGGCGACCCGGCTCATGCTCTCGCAGCCGCCGGCGATATAGCCGTTGCCGGCCCCGCCGCGCACCTGGTTGGCGGCGACGTTGACCGCCTCCAGCCCGCTCGCGCAGAAGCGGTTGATGGCGAGGCCGGGGATGCTTTCGTCCAGGTCGGAGGCCAGCACCGCGGTCCGCGCAAGGCAGGCGCCCTGTTCGCCGACCTGGGTCACGTTGCCCCAGACCACGTCCTCGACGGCGTGACCCTCGAGGTTGTTGCGCTCCTTCATGGCGTTCAGCGTCAGCGCGGAGAGCCGCGCGGCGGAGACTTCGTGCAGCGCACCGTCCCGGCGGCCCTTGCCGCGCGGGGTGCGGATGGCGTCGTAGATATAGGCGTCGGTCATGTCGTCCTCCTTGTCACGCCCGGTCCGACGGGTGGCCGGGCATCAGGTCATAGGGGTGTTTCCAGCCGTCCAGCGCTTCGATGTTGGACAGCCAGCGGTCGATCTCGGGCCAGTCCGCCCGGTCGAAACCGAAAGGTTCGGGGTAGAAGAGGTAGCCGCAGCAGGAGAAATCGGCGTTGGTGGGGCCGTCCCCCACGATCCAGTCGCGGCCCTTCAGATGGGCGTCGAGCGTGGCATAGGCGGATTTCAGGCGGCCCTGGTTGAAGGCGATGACATCCGGGTTGCGGTGCTTTTCCGGCAGGAAATTCGCCAGGAACCGGGTCATGCCGGCCATGGAGGACAGCTTGTGGTTGTCCCAGAAAACCCAGCGCAGCACCTCGCGCGCCTGTTCCGGCGTGGCGCCGCCGAACTTGCCGGACTTCTCCGAGATATACATCTGGATCACGCCGGACTGCGACAGCTTCACGTCACCGTCCACCAGCACCGGCGCCTCGCCCATGGCGTTGACCTCGGCGCGGTATTCGGACGCCCGGGTCTCGCCGCCGAAGAAATCCACCTTCACCGGCGTCCAGTCGAGGCCCGACAGCTGCAGGGGCAGGGCGGCCTTGTAGGAATTGCCGCTCTCGCCGAAACAATAGAGCTTCATCGTCATCCGTTTCTCCCTTTGACCCGTGTCGGGCCGGGGGTTTCACACCCGCCGCCAATTGTTCTTGAACCAATGGCGTTCCATTGCCAGCCCCCGTGGAGTTTTCTTGGTAGGGTGAAGGGGCCCTTCACCCTTTGTAAACGCGCCCGGTTACCGTGAGCCTCCCTGACCCGTCCGATATCCCGACGGCCGGGCCATCAGGCGCGCCCCGCGAAGCCGCGCGCGATCAGCTCCTTCATGATCTCGTTGGTGCCGCCATAGATGCGCTGGACCCGCGCGTCGGTCCACATCTCGGCCACCGCGTATTCCTGCATGAAGCCGTAGCCGCCATGCAGTTGCAGGCATTCGTCCAGCACCTCGCCCTGGGTGTCGGTCAGCCAGTATTTCGCCATCGCCGCCTTCTCCACCGACAGCTCGCCCTTCAGGTGCTCCGCGATGCATTCGTCAAGGAAGGCGCGCGCCACCTTGGTCTTGGTCAGGCATTCGGCCAGCTTGAAGCGGGTGTTCTGGAACTGCATGATCGGGCCGCCGAAGGCCTCGCGCTCGTTGCAATAGGCGATGGTGCGCTCCACCGCGCCCTCCATGGCGCCCACGGCGCCGCAGCCGATGATCAGCCGCTCCTGCGGCAGCTGGTTCATCATCTGGTAGAAGCCGCGGCCCTCTTCGCCGCCCAGGATGTTCTCCGGCGCGATCTCGACGTTGTCGAAGAACAGCTCCGACGTGTCCGCCGCATGGGCGCCGATCTTTTCGAGGTTGCGCCCGCGGGAAAAGCCCTCGGCCCCGTCGGTCTCCACCACCACGAGCGAGGTGCCCTTGGCGCCCTGCTTGGGGTCGGTCTTGGCCGCCACGACGATCAGGTTCGCGTGCTGGCCGTTGGTGATGAAGGTCTTCTGTCCCGAAAGCCGGTAGGAATTGCCCTCGCGCACCGCGCGGGTCTTGAGATTCTGCACGTCCGAGCCGCCCGAGGGTTCGGTCATCGCCAGCGCGCCCACGATCTCGCCCGAGACCATGCCGGGCAGCCAGCGTTTCTTCTGCTCCTCGGTGCCGTAGGCCAGCACGTAATGCGCCACGATGCCCGAGTGGATGCCGTGCCCCCACGACGCGAGGTTGGCGCGGGAGGCTTCCATCAGGATCACCGCCTCGTGGCCGAAATCGCCGCCCGCCCCGCCATATTCCTCGGGGATGGAGGGGCAGAGCAGCCCCAGCTCGCCCGCCTGTGCCCAGGTGGAGCGATCCATCTCGCCCTGCTTGCGCCAGCGCGGATAGTGCTGTGCCCATTCGTCGTTGATGAATTTCGCGGTCATCTCGGCGAGCATCCTGTGCTCGTCGGTCATCCAGCTCGATGTCATGCGGGTCCCTCCTCCCCCTATGTCAGCGCTTGCGCGCCTCCAGCTCCGAATTGAACAGGCGGAGCCGGTGCGCGAACGTGTCCTCGTCGATCACGCTGTCGAAGTTCTCGAAGAGGAAGGACAGCGCCTCCCCCTCGTCGAGCCCCGAGTCCTGCGCGAACCGCTTCAGCCGGCGATAACCGTCCTCGGTCATGGCGACCGGGAAGCGGCGGGTCAGGCGGAAGCGTTTCGGCATCTCTCCTCCTCGGGTTCCGGGCGCGCGATGGGCGCGCCCGGATCGTCGGCAGCGCGGGTCACGCGCCGCCGGTCAAAAGTTCGCGGCCTCCAGCGCCATCACCGGCTCGGACCCGCTTTCGATCCGGGCCAGGTGCATGGCGGTCGCCGGCAGCCTGCGTGCCATGTAATAGCGCCCCGTGGCCAGCTTCGTCTCGTAGAACGTGGCGTCGGAGGCGCCGGCTGCCAGCGCGGCCTTCGCGGCCAGCCCCATGCGGGCCCACATGTAGCCAAGGCAGACATGGCCGAAGAGGTGCATGAAGTCGTTGGACCCGGCGAGCGCCGCGTTGGGATCCTTCATGCCCTTCTGCATGAAGAACATGGCCGAGGCCTGCAGGTCCTTGGACGCCTTCTTGAGCGGCTCGAGGAACTGCGCGTCGAACTCGGCGTCCTGGCCCGCGTTTTCCTTGATGAAGCCCTTGATCAGCTCGAAGAAGCCCATCACGTGCTTGCCGCCGTCCGCGGCCAGCTTGCGGCCCACGAGGTCCAGCGCCTGGACGCCGTTGGCACCCTCGTAGATCATCGCGATGCGGGCGTCGCGGGCATATTGCGACATGCCCCATTCCTCGATGTAGCCGTGACCGCCATAGACCTGCTGGGCCTTGATGGTCATGTCGAAGCCCTCGTCGGTGAGGAAGCCCTTGAGCACCGGAGTCAGCAGCGAGATCAGGCCATCGGCCTCCTTGTCCTCCAGCCGGTGCGCCCGGTCGAGCATCGAGGACCCCCAGAGGATGAAGGCGCGCGCGCCCTCGGCAAAGCTTTTCTGGTCCATCAGCGCGCGGCGCACGTCCGGGTGGACGATGATCGGGTCGGCCGGGCCGTCGGGGTTCTTCGCACCGGTCACGTCGCGGCCCTGAAGCCGGTCCTGCGCGTAGTCGATGGCGTTCTGGTAGGCGACCTCGGCCTGTGCGAGCCCCTGCATGGCGACGCCGAGCCGGGCCTCGTTCATCATGGTGAACATGGCGCGCATCCCCTTGTGCGCCTCGCCCAGGAGGTAGCCGGTCGCGCCGTCGTAGTTCATGACGCAGGTGGCATTGCCGTGAATGCCCATCTTCTCTTCGAGCTTGCCGCAGGACACGCCGTTGCGCGCGCCGAGGCTGCCATCCTCGTTCACCAGGAACTTGGGCACGATGAACAGCGACACGCCCTTGATGCCCTCGGGGCCGCCGGGGATCTTGGCCAGCACGAGGTGAATGATGTTGTCCGCCATGTCGTGTTCGCCGGCGGAGATGAAGATCTTCTGCCCGGTGACGGAATAGGTCCCGTCATCCTGCGGCTCTGCCTTGGTGCGCATCATCCCCAAGTCGGTGCCGCAATGCGGCTCGGTCAGGTTCATGGTGCCGGTCCACTCGCAGGAGACCATGTTGGGCAGGTAGGTGGCCTTCTGCTGGTCGGTGCCGTGGGCGAGGATCGCCGAGGACGCGCCGTGGGTCAGGCCCTCGTACATGGTGAAGGCCTGGTTCGCGGAGGAGAACATTTCCCCCGTCGCCGTGCGCATCACGTGCGGCATGCCCTGGCCGCCGAATTCCTCCGGCAGGTCGAGCCCGGGCCAGCCGCCTTCGCGCAGCTTGTCGAAGGCGGCCTTGAAGCCCGTCGGCGTGCGGACGACGCCGTTTTCCAGGGTGCAGCCCTCGCGGTCGCCCACCGGGTTCAGCGGGAACAGGACCTCGGAGGACAGCTTGCCCGCCTCCTCGAGGATCGCCGAGGTGAAATCCGCCTCCAGCTCGTCATAGCCGGGGATCCCCGACTGGGTGGCCTTCAGGACATCGTGCAGGATGAACTGCATGTCCTTGGTGGGAGCTGTGTAGCGCGGCATCTCGTCTCTCCTCTCGGATGGCGGGCGGCCGCCTACTCGGCGGCCTTTTTCTCGGTCTTGAGCGAGGCGAGCATCTTGTCGCCCCAGTCCAGCTGTTCGCGAAGCTCCTCGATGGCTTCGTTCAGCTCGTCGCGCTGGCTCTCCATCACGGCGAGCCGCTCCTTCGCGACGTCGTAGGTCCGGGCGAGCTGCGTCTGCTGCTGGTCGCCCATGTCGTAGAGATCCAGAAGCTGGCGGATTTCCTCCAGGCTGAAGCCGAAGCGCTTGCCGCGCAGGATCAGCTTGAGCCGAGCGCGGTCGCGCCGGGTGAAGAGCCGCTTCTGCCCTTCCCTGATCGGGAAGATCAGTTCCTTTGCCTCGTAGAACCGCAGGGTGCGCGGGGTCACCTCGTAGGTGTCGCACATCTCGCGAATGGTCATCAGTTGGTCGGTCATTTGTTCTTGCCTTCGAAAGCGGTGTTCGATGGCGGCCATGTGTTCCGTTTGGCCCCTCGATACAACGGCAATTGACGCTAACGTAAGCGGGACGTGGCGTCAGAAAAAAGTTGACGTAAGATCATTCAACGTCAGCCGCCGCGCGCGACAGTTTCCTGTCGTCAAGGACGCCCGCGGCGCAGGGAAATGAGCCGTCGGCCCGGATGTCGCGGGTGCGTCAGATTGGCTCAGCAGGACGGCAAGAGAAGGGCGGGCGCGTCAGTGGGGGTCAGGACCGCAAGGTCGATTCGACCTCGTCGCGGAGATCGCGCAGTTCGGTCATGGCCTCTTCGAGCTGGGCGCGCTGCTCGGCCAGCTCGCGCAGCTGGTCGTCGGCGATCCGCACCCAGGTCTCCATCTGGGCCCGCGTGCCCTCGCGCTCGTACATCTGGAGCCATTGGCGGATGACCTCGAGCTGAAAGCCGAAGCGGCGGCCGCGCAGGATCAGCGTCATCCGCGCGATTTCCCGGGGGCCGTAGAAGCGGGCGCGCCCCTGCCGTTCGGGGGCCAGCAATTCGATATACTCGTAATACCGCAACGTGCGCGGAGTCACATCGAACTTCGCGCACATTTCCTTGAAGGTGAGGCGGGTTTCGTCACTCATGGCCATGCTCCTCCGCGGGAAATTATGGTGCCGTGGCGGGAAGGGCAACCGCCCGGCTTGCAGGCGGCGCGGATTGCCCCCCATAGTGCCCGCCAGTCACCGGAGAGGCCAATGGCAGCAGACAAGACCACCATAGCTCGCCAGTTTTCCGAGGCGATCCCCTTCGCCCGCGAGCTGAACATGGAATTCCTGACGGTGGAGAATGGCCGGGCGGTTGCCCGCATGCCTTACGACGCGCGGCTGGTGGGCGATCCCGAGACCGGCGTGATCCATGGCGGCGCGGTTTCGGCGCTGATGGACACCTGCTGCGGCGCCGCGGCCATCGCGCATCCGGACAATCCCGGCGTCACGGCCACCATCGACCTGCGGATCGACTACATGCGGCCCGCCACCCCCGGCCAGGCGATCACCACCCATGCGGAATGCTACCGGCTGACCCGCTCTGTCGCCTTCGTCACCGCCACGGCCTATGACGAGGACGAGACCCGCCCCGTCGCCCGCGCCAACGGCGCCTTTACCGTGGAGCGTCGCCGATGAGCTGGAAGAAACCCGAGCCGGTCCAGGTGGTGAAGCAGCGGCGGGACACCGCGCTGTCGGCGCTGGTAGAGTCGGTGCCCTACATGAAATTCCTCGGCATCTCCTTCGACCGGCGCGGCGACGAGCTGACCGCGGTGCTGCGCTATTCGGAAAAGATCATCGGCAACCCCATGCTGCCGGCGATCCATGGCGGGGTCACTGCCTCCTTCCTCGAGAGCGCCGCCATCGTGGAGCTGGGCTGGGCGATGATCTGGGACGGGATCGAAAGCGGCAGGCTGGACCCCGACGCGCTGGAGCAGCGGTTGCCGCCGCTGCCCAAGACCATCGACTTCACCGTCGACTACCTGCGCTCCGGCCTGCCGCGGGATGCCTATGCGCGGGCGCGGGTGAACCGCTCGGGCCGGCGCTATGCCTCGGTGCAGGTGGAAGCGTGGCAGGACAATCGCGACCGGCTGTTCGCGCAGGCGACGGGCCATTTCCTGATGCCGTCGCGCGATGAGTGACACCGCCCGGCTGACCCACCGCCGGGTGCTGCGCATCGCGCTGCCCATCGTGCTGTCGAACGCCACGGTGCCCATCCTGGGCCTCGTCGATACCGGCGTGGTGGGCCAGATCGGAGAGGCGGCGCCGATCGGCGCGGTGGGGCTGGGCGTGGTGGTCCTGGGCACGCTCTACTGGGTCTTCGGGTTCCTGCGGATGGGGACCACCGGGCTGGCCGGGCAGGCCCGCGGCGCCGGGCGCGAGGGCGAGGTGACCGCGATCCTGGTGCGCGCCCTGATCATCGCCGGCGCAGCGGGGCTGGCGCTGATCGCGCTGCAATGGGCGCTCTTCCGCGCGGCCTTCCTGCTGGCGCCGGCCACCGCGGAGGTCGAGAGCCTGGCGCAGGGCTACATGGCGATCCGCATCTGGTCGGCCCCGGCGGCGATCGCGCTCTTCGGCATCAACGGCTGGCTCATCGCGCTCGAGCGGACCCGCGCGGTGCTGGCGATCCAGCTCTGGATGAACGGGCTGAACATCGCGCTGGACCTGTGGTTCGTGCTGGGGCTTGGCTGGGGGGTGGAAGGCGTCGCCCTGGCCACCTTCCTGGCCGAATGGTCCGGCGTGGCGGTGGGGCTGTGGTTCTGCCGCGACACCTTCGCAAACCCCGCATGGCGCGACTGGCCGCGGATCTTCGACGCGGCGCGGCTGAGGCGGATGATGGCGGTCAACCTCGACATCCTGGTCCGCTCGCTGGCGCTGATGGCGATCATGACCTCCTTCCTGTTCGTGGGGGCCCGCTTCGGCGAGGTGGCTCTGGCCGCGAACCACATCCTGATGCAGTTCATCACCACCTCCGCCTATATCCTTGACGGCTTCGCCTTTGCCGCCGAGGCGCTGGTGGCCCAGGCCGTCGGCGCGGCGAGCCTCGTCCGCCTGCGCGAAAGCATCCGCCTGTCGGCGATCTGGTCCGGCGCCGGGGCGCTGCTGATGTCGGTCTTCTTCGCCCTGGCGGGGCCGGCGATCATCGACCTGATGGCCAAGGTGCCGGAGGTGCAGGCGGCGGCGCGGATCTACCTGCCCTGGATGGTGGCGGTGCCGGTGCTGAGCGTGGCGAGCTACCTGCTGGACGGAATCTTCATCGGCGCCACCCGGTCGCGCGACATGCGCAACATGATGATCCTCTCGGCGCTGGCCTATTTCGCCATGGTGCTGGCGCTGGTCCCCCTGCTGGGCAATCACGGGCTCTGGGCGGCGCTGCTCGTGTCCTTCGTGGCGCGGGCGGCGACGCTGGGCCTGCGCTACCCGGCGCTGGAGCGCGGCGTGGCGTCGGGGGCGCTCTAGCACCGGCCGGGCAGGGGCGCTGCCCCTCGTCGCTGCGCTCCTCACCCCGCCATATTTGTGGACCGAAGAAGCGGGGGGCTGTGCGACGGCGGCGGCAGGGGTGCTCGTGGCGGGCCGGGAAAAGGGGCGCTGCCCCTCGTCGCTGCGCTCCTCACCCCGCCATATTTATGGACCAGAGAAGCGGTTGGGGGGCGCCGGGGGGCGGCGGGGTCAGAGGATGTCGAGCACCGCTTCGGGCGGGCGGCCGAGGGCGGCGCGGCCATTGGCGAAGAGGATCGGGCGTTCGATGAGGATCGGATGGGCGGCCATGGCGGCGATCAGCGCCTCCTCGGGGCTGTCCTTGGCGAGGCCGGCCTCGCGGAAGGCGGCCTCCTTCGGGCGCATCATCTCGATGGCCGGGCGGCCGAGCTGCGCCAGCGCCTCGCGGATCTCGGCCTCGCTGGGCGCATCCTCCAGGTAGCGGCGGATCTCGGGGGCGTGGCCCTTCTCCTCCAGCAGGGCGAGGGTCTGCCGCGACTTGGAGCAGCGGGGGTTGTGCCAGATGATCATGTCCAGTCCTCCGTGGATGCGCCGACCGCCTGGGCCACGTTGTCGAACCCGTCGCGGGCGAGCAGGCGGTCGAGCCCCTCCGCGATCTCGGTCACCAGCGACAGGCCGCGATAGGCGAGCGCCGTGTAGAGCTGCACCGCCGAGGCGCCGGCGCGGATCTTGGCATAGGCGTCGTCGGCGTTGGAAATGCCGCCCACGCCGATCAGCGGCAGCCGGCCACGGGTCAGCCGGGCGAGCCGCGCCAGCACCTGGGTCGAGCGCTCGAAGAGCGGCGCGCCCGACAGCCCGCCCGCCTCCGTCGCGCTGGCCGAGCGCAGCCCGTCGCGTGCCAGCGTCGTGTTGGTGGCGACGATCCCGTCGATGCCGGAGGCGAGCGCCACCTCGGCCACGTCCTCCAGCGCCGCGCGGTCGAGATCGGGGGCGATCTTGAGGAAGAGGCGCGGCCGGTTCTGCAGCCGGTCCCGGGTCTCGGTCACGCCGGCCAGCAGCTCGGCCAGGGCCGCCTTGCCCTGCAGCTCGCGCAGCTTCTCGGTATTGGGGGAAGAGACGTTGACCGTGGCGAAGTCGAGCCAGGGCCCGCAGCGTTCCAGCACCGTGGCATAGTCGCGGGCGCGGTCGGGGCTGTCCTTGTTGGCGCCGAGATTGAGCCCCAGCACGGCGTCGCGGGGCCGGGTTTCCAGCCGCCGGGCGATCGCCTCCATCCCGTCATTGTTGAAGCCGAAGCGGTTGATCACCGCCCCGTCCTCGGGCAGCCGGAAGAGGCGCGGGCGCGGATTGCCGGGCTGCGGCCGCGGCGTCGCGGCGCCCACCTCGATGAAGCCGAAGCCGGCACGCGACAGGCCCGACAGCGCGGTGGCGTTCTTGTCGAACCCGGCGGCCAGCCCCAACGGGTTGGCCAGCGGCAGGCCCGCCAGCGTCGTGCGCAGCCGGGCGGAGGTGACGAGGCCGGGGGCCGGGGCGGCGCCGAGCCGCAGCGCCGTCAGGGCGAGGCCATGCGCCTGTTCGGGGTCGAGGCGCCGCAGCAGCGCCATGCCGATGCTGTCGAGCAGCGTCACACCATGTCCGCCGGAAAGACGTGGCCGCGCGGGCCGAGCGGCAGGGGCCGGGCCCAGAGCACGTCGTCCCGCCGCAGCCGGCGGTAGAGATGCGGAAACAGCGCCCCGCCGCGCGACGGCTCCCATTTCAGGTCGTCGCCCATGGCCTCGCTGTCGCAGGCCAGCAGCATCAGGCCCTCCACCCCGGCAAAGTGTTTCTCCGCCGTCTCGGCGGCCTGGGCCGCGGTGGAGAAATGCACGTAGCCGTCGGCCAGGTCGATCGGGGCGCCGGCGGTCTCGCCCGCCTCGTCGAAGGCCAGCCATTCGTCCTGGCGGAATATCTTGTAGATGCGCATGACCGCCTCTTGCCAAGCGCCGGGGCGCCGGTCAAGCGGCGCCTGCGCGCGGCTTCCCCTTCGGCAATGAGAAGGGCCTTTGACTTGCGCTCCGGGCGCGGGCAACATTCCCGGGAAAAACCCACAGAGAGGTGTCTTCCCATGTATTCCAGATTGCTCGCGGGCGCGGCCCTGCTCGGCCTCAGCGCCGGGATGGCGGCGGCGGATTATTCGCTGACCATCCTGCACACCAACGATTTCCATTCCCGGTTCGAACCGATCAGCAAGTATGACAGCGGCTGCTCGGCCGAGGACAACGAGGCGGGCGAATGCTTCGGCGGCTCGGCGCGGCTGGTGACCGCGATCAAGGACGCGCGGGAGCGGGCGGAGAACTCGATCCTCGTGGATGGCGGCGACCAGTTCCAGGGCTCGCTCTTCTACACCTATTACAAGGGCAAGCTCGCCGCCGAGATGATGAACAAGCTGGGCTACGAGGCGATGACCGTGGGCAACCACGAGTTCGACGACGGGCCCGAGGTGCTGCGCGGCTTCGTCGACGCGATCGACTTCCCGATCCTGATGTCCAATGCCGACATTTCCGGCGAGGAGCTGCTGAAGGACGCGATCCGGAAATCCACCGTGGTCGAGGTCGGCGGCGAGAAGATCGGCCTGATCGGCCTGACCCCGCAGGACACCGACGAGCTGGCCTCGCCCGGGCCCAACGTCAAGTTCTCCGACCCCGTCGCCGCGGTGCAGGGCGAAGTCGACAAGCTGACCGAAGAGGGCGTCACCAAGATCGTCGTGCTGAGCCATTCCGGCTATGGCGTGGACAAGAAGGTGGCCGAGGGCACGACCGGCGTCGACGTCATCGTGGGCGGCCACTCCAACACCCTGCTGGGGGACATGGAGGGCGCCGAGGGGCCCTATCCGACCATGGTGGGCGACACCGCCATCGTGTCCGCCTATGCCTACGGCAAGTTCCTGGGCGAGCTGAACGTCACCTTCGACGACGAGGGCAAGGTCACCGAGGCCAGCGGCGCGCCGATCATCATGGACGCGGCGGTGACCGAGGACCAGGCCACCGTGGACCGCATCGCCGAAGCCGCCAAGCCGCTGGACGAGATCCGCAACGAAGTGGTGGCCGAATCCTCCGCCCCCATCGACGGCAGCCGCGAGACCTGTCGCGCGGGCGAATGCCAGATGGGCTCCCTCGTGGCCGATGCCATGCTTGACCGGGTGAAGGACCAGGGTGTGCAGATCGCCATCACCAATGGCGGCGGTCTGCGGGCCTCGATCGACGCGGGCGAAGTGACCATGGGCGAGGTGCTGACCGTGCTGCCGTTCCAGAACACGCTCGCCACCTTCGAGGTGCCGGGCTCGGTGGTCGTCGAGGCGCTGGAGAACGGCGTCAGTCAGCTCGAGGAGGGGGCAGGCCGTTTCCCGCAGGTGGCGGGCATGACCTTTGCCTTCGATCCCGCGGCCGAGCCGGGCAGCCGGGTGAGCGACGTCATGGTCGGCGGTGAGCCGATCGACCCCGAGGCCACCTACATGGTGGTGTCGCACAATTACATGCGCGGCGGCGGCGACGGCTACAAGATGTTCACCGACGCCGAGAACGCCTACGACTACGGCCCGGACCTCGCGGACGTGACGGCGGAATACCTGGCCGATCACACGCCTTACGAGCCCTATACGGACGGGCGCATCACCCGGAAGTAACGGCCTTTCGCCTTGTCGGGAAACCCGCCGGACCTATCCTCCGGCGGGTTTCGCTTTTTTAAGGATGTGCGGGGGTAAGGCCGCCCCGGCACCGGAAACCAGGGGACCTTGGATGTCAGATGCTCTCGATCTTGCCGGGCGCGTGCTGATCGCGCTGCTCTTCGTCGGTGGCGCGGTGCAGAAGGTCACGGACCCGGCGCCGGTGATGCAGATGATCGGCACCCTCGGGCTGCCGGGCTGGCTGATCTGGCCGGTGGCGCTGTTCAACCTCGTGGCCGGGCTGTGCCTGGTGCTCGGGCCGGGGGTGCGGGGCTGGGCGCTGGTGCTGGCGGCCTATTGCGCCTTCACCAGCTGGTTTCACTGGCAGCTGCGCACCGATCCCTGGCAGGTCACGATCGTGGTCAAGAACTGGGCGATCGCCGGCGGGCTGCTGATCCTCGCCGCGCAGGGCCCGGGGCGGTGGCGGCTGTTCCGGGGGCGGGGCGGCTAGGGTCGGGCGAGCGGATGCCGCGGCCGGATCAGACCTCCAGATCGGGCCAGAGCGCCGGGTCGAGGCCGGCAAGGAAAGGCGCCATCATCTCCCGGTGTTTCCGCCAGCTCGCGACCGAGCGGCTGTGCACCCCCTCGCGCACCTGGTTGACCGAGGCGGTCCGGACCGCACCGCGATTGCGTTCCGGCGCCGCCATGTCCTCCACCCAGTCGAGTCCCGCCCATTCGGCGAGCTGGCGGCTTCCGCTTTCCACATCCGCGACAAGGCCCTCGTAGGTCAGGTCGTGGACGCGCCCTGGAAAGGCCGCGTGCCAGTGGTTCATGTAGCGGCGATAGAGGTTGGTGACCTCGGCCAGCGCCGCCTGGTCGGCGGTGAAGGCCAGCGCGCCGGCGGGAAACCGGTTGCGCCAGATCGACAGCGCCACGTCGCGCGGATCGCGCGCCATGTGGATGATCACCGCCTCCGGGAAGGCGGTCAGCAGGTAGCCGATGAGCCGGTAATTGGCGGGCATCTTGTCGACGAAGGCGCGGGTTCCGGCGGGCATGTCCGGCAGCTCGGCCCGGTAGGCCTGCGCGAAGTCCGCCGCCGCCTCCCGGTCGAAGGGCGTGCCTTCGTGCGTGTGCCGGCCGAGGATGCGGGCAGAGGCGTTGCGTTCGCCGGCGCCGTAGACCTCCGGGTGGGCCGACAGGATCTGTTCGCACAGCGTCGTGCCCGAGCGCATCATGCCCAGCACGAAGATCGGGCGGGGCAGGGTGCTGTCCGTCGGGGCAGGGTCGGGCAGGGGGCCGCCCACCGGGAAGGCGGCGGTGATCCGGTCGAATTCGGCCCGCGCCTCGGGGATCGAGAAGGGGCGCAGCCTGGCATCGGCGGCGTTGGCCTCGGCCAGCCACTCCGCCATGGCGGCGGCATCGCCCTGCTGGTCCGCGATCCGGGCCAGGGCAAAGGCCAGCTCCACCCGGTCCGGATGCCCCTTCGGCAGCCTGTCATGCAGCGCGCGTAGCCGCGGCTGCAGGGCCGCGTTCGCCTCGCCCCGCTGCAGCGAGACCAGCGCGCAGAGCGCCGGCACGTCCTCCGGCGCTGCCTCAAGCGCCGCGGTCCAGGCGGCCCGCGCCTCGTCGCCGCGGCCCATCTCGTTCAGCAGTACCGCCCGGCGCCGCAGCGCGTCGAGGTCGGTAGGGGCGGCGGCCAGCGCGGCCTCCACCGCCTCCAGCGCCTCGTCGTGGCGGTTGAGATGGCCCAGCGGCTGGCTGAGCTGCACCAGCGTCTCGGGATCCCTCGGCGCGAGCTGGCGCGCCTCTTCCAGCGCCGCCACCGCGGCGGCGGAATACCCGCCCTCGAACAGCGCCGTGCCGCGCAGCAGCGGGATGCGGTGGTCGCGGGGGCTCAGCCGCGCAGCCCGGTCCAGCGCCGCCTCGCAGCCCTGCGTGTCGCCGGCCGCATTGGCCACCAGCCCGCGCAGATACCACAGCTCCGGGTCGTCCGCGTGGCGTTTCAGCAGCGTGTCGGCCGCGTTGCCCGCCTCGCGCAGGCGACCGGAGGAAACCAGCGCCCGGATCAGGTTGTGCCCGGCATCGGCAAAGCCGGGATTGAGCTTCATCGCCTTCTGGAACAGCGGGATCGCTTCGCGGTGATTGCCGGTCTGGCCCTGGGCGATGCCGGCCATGTTGGCGAAAAAGGCCTCGCGCGGGTATTTCTTCATCGCGCCGCGCGCGGCCTTGAAGGCGGCGCGGAACTGGCCGCCGTTCAGAAGGTCGGCGATCTTGCGGGCATCGGCCTGGGGGTTGGACATGGGATCATCCTCGCACTGCCTTGGCGGTGCTAGCCGTTGGGCCGCGCCCTTGCAAGGCCGTCGCCCGGGCGGGCCCGCTTCGGGACGGGCGGGGCCGCCTCCCTAGCGCGCCAGTGCCAACAGTCCGGGCACATCGAGATGCGCCTCCATGTGATCGGCCAGCGCGTCGAGCACGGCATCGACCGTCGCGTCATAGGCGGTGCCGGAGGCGGCGAGTCCGAACTGACCCAGCCAGGCGGCGCGGAACCCGTCATCGGCGAACATGCCGTGCAGGTAGCTGCCCGCGACCCGGCCATCGGCGCTGACCGCCCCCTCGGGGGCGCCATCGATCCGGGCGAAGGGGCGGGCGCGGTCGGGGCCCTCGGTCGCGCCGATATGGATCTCGTAACCGCGCAGGTCGGCGCCGGTCGCGCAATGGGTGGCCCGCGTCTCCGTCAGGCGCTTTTCGGCGCGCATCACCGTCTCCACCTCCAGCAGGCCGAGGCCCGGCGTCTCGCCCGGCGGACCCTCCAGCCCCTCGGGGTCGCGCACCATGCGGCCCAGCATCTGGTAGCCGCCGCAGATGCCCAGCACGTGGCCGCCGCGGCGGTGATGGGCCGCGAGGTCCACGTCCCAGCCCTGTGCCCGCAGGAAGGCCAGGTCGCCGCGGGTCGACTTGCTGCCCGGCAGGATCACCAGGTCGGCATCGCCGGGAATGGCGCGGCCCGGCCCGAGCATGGTCAACCGCAGGCCGGGTTCCTGCGCCAGCGGGTCCAGGTCGTCGAAATTGGCGATCCGCGACAGGGCGAAGCAGACCACGTGCAACCCCTCGCGGCCGGGGGCGCGGTCGAGGTCCAGCGCATCCTCGGCCGGCAGGCGCCAGGCATCGGCGAACCACGGCAGCACGCCGAACCCGGGCCAGCCCGTGCGCTCGGCGATCAGCGCATAGCCGTCGTCGAAAAGCCGCGGATCGCCACGGAAGCGGTTGATCACGAAGCCCTCGATCTGCGCGGCATCCGAGGGATCCAGCACCGCGCGGGTGCCCACGATCTGCGCGATCACCCCGCCGCGGTCGATGTCGCCGGCCAGCACCACCGGCACGTCGGCGGCGCGGGCAAAGCCCATATTGGCGATGTCGCGGGCGCGCAGGTTGACCTCGGCCGGGCTGCCCGCGCCCTCGACCAGCACCAGGTCATGCGCAGTGCGCAGCCGCTCGAAGCTCTCCATCACCCGCGCCAGCAGCACGTCGCGCAGGGCACCGTATTGCGCCGCCTCGGCGGTGGCTATGCGCCGGCCCTGAACGACGACCTGCGCGCCGGTATCGCTTTCGGGTTTCAGCAGGACCGGGTTCATGTCGGTGGCCGGGGCCAGCCCCGCCGCCCGCGCCTGCAAGGCCTGGGCGCGGCCGATCTCGCCCCCGTCGGCGGTGACGGCGGCATTGTTGGACATGTTCTGTGGCTTGAAGGGCGCGACGTCGATCCCGCGCAGCCGCGCCGCCCGGCACAGGCCCGCCACCAGCATCGATTTCCCGACATTGGAGCCGGTGCCCTGGATCATTAGCGCTGGCATGGCATTCCCCGTCGCCCGCATCCGCCGCCTCTGTAACCCGGGGCGACGGGGGCGGGAAGGGCGCTCAGAACGGGTGCGGCCGGCCCTCGAAGGTCTCGAAACAGCCGGTCGTGTCGAGCGACAGCGCGTCGAACCGGGCCATCAGCCCCGCCGCCGAATCCTCCGGGCTGACCGCGGCGGAGGGGCCGCCCATATCCGTCCGCACCCAGCCGGGATGGTAGATGCCGACGGCGATGCCCGCGGGCTTCAGGTCCTGGGCCAGGTTGCGGCCGAGGTTGAGCACCGCGGCCTTGGAGGCGCGGTAGATGTAGCTGCCGCCCGGCGCCTTCGTGTCCGAGGCCATCTGCGACGAGATGATCGCGATCCGCGCGCCGCCCTCTGCCCGGTGCAGCGCCGGCAGGGTCGTGCGGATGGTGCGGAAGACGCCGGTCACGTTGACCGAGAACGCCTCCTCCCACATCTCGGGCGGATAGCCGTCCTCGAGCGACTGGCCCTTGTCGGGATAGATGCCGGCATTGCAGACCAGCAGGTCGACCCCGGTCTCCGAAACCGCCGCCTCCAGCGCATCGAAACCGTCAGGCGCGGTGACGTCGAGCGGCAGCAGCCCGTCGCCGCTGCGCGAGGTGCCGGTCACGTCGTCGCCCCGCGCGGCATAGGCCTCGGCCAGTGCCCGGCCCACGCCGCGGCTGGCCCCGGTGATCACGACCCGCATCAGTTCGACTTCGTGCGCGGGGTGAAGGGCAGGGGGGCGATGGGCACGCCCTCCTCGATCAGGGCGCGCGCATCCGCGGCACGGGCCTCGCCGTGGATCGGACGTTCGGGCGCCTCGCCGGCATGGATCGCCCTTGCCTCGCGCACGAAACGGTCGCCCACGTAATCCGAATTCTGCTCCACATGCTTGCGCAGCCGGGCCAGCGCCTGCTCGGCCGGGCTGGCGGGCTGGCTGAGCGGACCGCGCGGGCGCTCGGCGCCGCGGCCCTCCTCTTCGGCGTGTCCGCGCCCGGCGTCACCGCGCGTGCGGCCGAGGCTGGGGGCCATCAGTTCCTTCTCGACCTTGGTGGTGCCGCAGACCGCGCAGGCCACCATGCCGGCATCGCGCAGCTTGTCGAAGGCCGCGGCGGACTGGAACCAGCTGTCGAAGCCGTGGCCCTCGGTGCATTTCAGGGAGTATTGAATCATCGTGACGATCCGTGGACGTTCCGTTCAGGTAACCTGATGAGAGATATAGCATTCCGCCCGCGGTTCAAGCGGGCTAGGGGCGCAGCAGCTTGGGATCGAAGTTGCGGATGAGATGGGCAAGCTCCGGCTCCTCCACTAGGCGCGCGGCCTTTTTCGGGCGCATCCAGCTGCGCTGCCGCTCGCCGGCCTCCGGGTAGTCGTCGGCCAGGTCGCGGACGAAGATGGGGTAGAGCATGGCGAGGCAGGGCAGGGCGCGGCCGCCCTCCTCCGTCTTGGCATAGGAATAGAGCCCGAGGCAGCGGTCGATCGCCTGGCCGCGCACGCCGGCCTCTTCCCAAGCTTCGCGCAGGGCGCTGTCGGCCGGGGTCATCTCGTGCTGCGGCCAGCCCTTGGGCACGATCCAGCGACCGCTGCCCCGGCTGGTGACCAGAAGGATGTCGGGGCGTTCCTTGCGGATCCGAAAACAGAGCGCGGCGAACTGGGTGCGCAGCTCGGATTTCGCCGCGCCGCGGGTCGAGATGGGAAGCTGTCTGGTGGCCTGGAACTTCATGCTCTGCCTGTTCGCGTGAGGCTGGGACGAGTGTAACGCCATGGCCGGGTCCGAGGCCAGTCTTCGGACGGATTTCCGCAATATTTCCGGGGCGCTGTTGCCCTTGGGTCAGGTCTGGTCGTCGAGCGCAGCCAGCAGGTCGGCCACCAGCGCGTCGAGCCCCGCCTCGGGCGCCAGCGCGGCCCGGGCGGCATCTGTCATCGCCGCGCGGGCCGCGGGGTCGGCCAGGGCGAGGATCGCGGCGCAGAGGCTCGCGGCATCGGTGACCTCGCGCGCGCCGCCGGCCTCGTCCAGCGCGGCATAGGCGGCCGTGAAATTGGCCACGTCCGGCCCGTGCAGCAGGGCGCAGCCATGGGCCATCGGCTCGAACGGAGTGTGCCCGCCGTGCTCGGCAAGCGATCCGCCGACGAAGACCGTGCCGGCCAGCGCGTACCAGCGATCCATCTCGCCCATCGTGTCGGCCAGCAGGACCGCGGCGCCGGTCTGCTCTCCGGCGCTTCGGCGGTCGCAGGTGAGGCCCGCCTGCGCCACCAGCCGCGCGATCTCGTCGCCGCGCCGCGGGTGGCGGGGGGCGAGGATCAGGCGCAGGCCGGGCCGGGTGGCGCGGGCCTCGGCATGGGCGGCGAGCGCGATCTCCTCTTCCCCCGGGTGGGTGGAGGCGGCAAGCCAGGTGGCGCCCCGGTCAAAGCCCTGCTCCAGCGCCGGTTCTGCGGGCAGGTCGGCGGGGCGGTAGAGAGACTTCATCGCCACCACGGGGCCGATGCGTTCCTCGGGCAGGCCCAGCTCGGCAAGCCGCCGGGCCGATCCCGTATCCTGCGGCGAGGCGAAGGTCACGGCCTCCATCAGCTGGCTGGCCAGCGCCGGGAACCGCCCCCAGCCCGCCGCCGTGCCGGGGCTGAGCCGCGCGCCCAGCAGGATCACCGGCCGCCCCGCCTCGGCCAGCGCCGCGTGCCGGTTGGGCCAGAGCTCGGCCTCCAGCGTGACCAGCGCGCGGATGTCCTGCCGCCGGATCAGCCGCCGGGCGATCCAGCGCAGGTCGAGCGGGGCCAGCCGCGCCTCCAGCCCCCAGCCGCGTACCATCTCGCGCCCGGTGACGGTGTTGCAGGTCACGAGGATCCGCAGCCCGGGCCGCGCCGCGCGCAGCGCCTCGATGACCGGCCGGGCCGAGGCCAGCTCTCCGTTCGAGGCGCCGTGCAGCCAGAGCGTGGGCCGCCGCACCGCGGGCCCGCGCAG
>SRJI02000194.1 GCA_005473895.2 Carideicomes alvinocaridis | reverse complement strand
CCTGGGCCACGCGGAACAGCACGAGCTCGGTGGCGGGTGGCAGCTTCGGGGCCCCTCCGATCCGCACGAGCTCCACCGTCTGCCCGCCCGCCGTCCGGGCCTGCGTCACGAGCGACTCGAGGTCGGCGAGCCGGGGCAGGGAGTCGGCCCCGGCGTCGTCGTCACGGAGGGTGTGCACCAGGGTCTGCAGCTCGCGGACCGCCTGCCGCGCGGACTCCTCGACCCCCTTGAGGTGGCCCTCCGCGGCGGTGGGGTCCCGGTGCAGGAGCAGACGGCCGGCGCCGGCCAGCACGCCCATCGCGGTCACGTGGTGGGCGACGACGTCGTGCAGCTCCCGCCCGATCCGCAGGCGCTCGCGGGTGACGGCCTGCTGGGCGAGCTCCTCCTGCTGCGCGCGGATCTCGGCGTGCGCGCGGAGGAGCTCCTCCTGCTCGAGTGCCTGCGCCCACGCGCGATTGCCGAACAGCCACGCCCCCGTGAAGTACGCGGCGTTCACGAGCACCTGGATGATCAGGAACGCGAAGTACGCGTTGACGCCGCGCTCGCCCGTCTCGGGGTCGGTGAACCCCCGCACGGACGCGGCCACCAGCCAGGCCGCCATCGCCACCACGATGATCAGCCGCACAT
>SRJI02000193.1 GCA_005473895.2 Carideicomes alvinocaridis | reverse complement strand
ATCCATGGCCCCAGCCTCTCATGCCCCACGCCGCCCCGGGCCCAACGCGGGTTGAATTATCACGGGTGCTGGGCGCCTGGACCCGCGACAACTCAACCCGCGTTGCCGTCCGGGGTGAACAGGTCCTCGATCCGCCGCCCGAACACGGCCGCGAGGCGGAAGGCGAGCGGGAGCGAGGGGTCGTAGCGGCCCTTCTCGAGAGAGATGACGGTCTGCCGGGAGACGCCGAGCTCGTCGGCGAGCCGCTGCTGCGACCAGCCGAGGCGGGCACGCTCGTCGGGGATGGTGTTCTCCACCCCTCAGCCCCGGCGCTTCAGCAGGAGGTAGCGGACCGCGGCGGAGAGCGTCATGGCGAGGAGCAGCACGACTCCGGCAGTGCTCGCGTCGAGGTCCCACCCGGCGAGGCTCGCCACGGCGGTGCCCAGGCCGACCAGGATCAGGAGGTCGTGGAACGCGCCGGACGTCGCCGTCGTGTACCAGCGACCCTCCACGGTCTCCTCGGTGTTCCGGACCGCGCCGCGGACGGTGTCCCGGTCCACGAGGAGGGCCCAGGCGGCGGCAATGGCCACGGGCAGGATGATCACCGCGAGCACGAGGCCGATCAGCGGGGCGCGGCGGGGATCGGCGTCGG
>SRJI02000192.1 GCA_005473895.2 Carideicomes alvinocaridis | reverse complement strand
GCGCCGCGTCCCACAGGCCCATGCGCATGCCGAACTCCTCGCGCACCGGCGCGAGCGCCTGCTTGATGTCCTCCCGCGTGGCCGGGGTCACGAACTCCACGCGCATGAAGAAGTCGCCGGTGTCCGGGGAGTCGTACTGCTGCGACTCGGTGATGTCCGCCTCCACGCCCAGCAGGGCGCCCGTCACGGCGTGCACGATGCCCTTGCGGTTCGTGCAGGCCAGCGTGAGCACGCGGGCGTGCTCCGCGCCGGAGGCGGGGGAGGGGCTGGGGGAGAGGGCTGCCGTGTCCATGGCGTCGATGGTAGGCGGTGCCGGCCGCGCGGAACCGCGGGATGACGGGGCTGATCCCTGGTCGGGGGGCCGGGCCCCGTGTCATCCTCAAGACCAGGTTCCCCGCCGCGCGGCGGCGCGGGAAGCAAGACGCGGCGCCCGGCCCGGCCGGTCGCCCCAGACGACCGAGGAGCACCCCCATGCCACAGTCCACCCTCTACTGGATCATCGCGGCGATCATCGTCGTGCTGCTGATCCTGATCATCCCGCGGCGATCATCGTCGTGCTGCTGATCCTGATCATCCTCTCGGTGATCGCCTCCCGCCGTCGTCGCGAGGCCGAGGCCGCCGAGACCCGGCTCGA
>SRJI02000038.1 GCA_005473895.2 Carideicomes alvinocaridis | reverse complement strand
GCCCTGGCTCGCCACGGCCGGCTCCGGCGACGTGCTGGCGGGGATGATCGCGGGGCTCATGGCGCGGGGCCTGGGCGGCTACGACGCCGCCTGCGCCGCCGCCTGGCTGCACGTGGAGGCCGCGCGCCATTTCGGCCCCGGCCTGATCGCCGAAGACCTCCCCGAGGCCCTGCCGCCCGTCCTCCGCCAGCTCGGCGCCTGATGGCCCCGGCTTCTTCTGACCACAAATATCCCGGGGGTGAGGAGCGTCAGCGACGAGGGGGCAGAGCCCCCTGTGACCTGAACACAAGTGGAGAGCTTCGGGCAACCGACCGAATGCCCCCACCATCCCCGCCTCTCTCGGGCCGACCCGCTCAGGCCGCCCGGCGCAGGGCCTCGCCCCCGCAGGCCACTTCCAGCCCCTCGGCATAGATGACATGCGGCGCGTCAAGGACCGGCTCGAACAGGCGCAGCCGGTGCAGGCCCGCCTCCTGCACGCCCTCGCCATCGACCAGCCGGCCCGCGGGGAGCAGGGCGCGCGGCCGGCCTGACAGGCTCAGCGCGCGCCAGTCGCGCAGCAGCAGCGGCAGGTGCGCGGGCAGCAGGCAGTCCCGCTCCGGCCGGCCGCGGCCGAAGGCGTGGGCGGCGACCCGGACCATGGCGACGCGCCGCTCGCCCGCGCGCAGATGCTCCAGCGGCACCATGCCGGCATCGCGGCTGATCACCCCGTCGCCGGGGCAGAGGTGCTCCACCGGCAGGGCGCCGTCGCGGGTATAGACCAGCGTGCCGGCGGGCAGGGCATGGACGCCCGGCGCCGATACTTCGGCCGGGGCGTGGGGCGCGACACCCTGAAGGGGCGCCTCGGCGCCGGTGAAGGAAGACACGCCCGGATCAACATAACAGGGGTCCCCGCGGAAAGGGTCCCCGTGGAAAGTGTCGACGGGGCGGGGGTCGAAAAGTCCGTGCTCGGAATGTCCGGGATGGATAGGGGGCGGCTGCCCCGTCGCGCCCGATCGCGCGAGGGGTCCGCGCCCGGCCGTGTTCGGCTTCATGGGCGTCACCTGTACTGTCTGCCTCGTTTTTCAGGCAGGATAGGCGAAGATGGCGTTAAAGTCGCGGATTTTCTGCCGGGGGCGCCGCCGGGACCCGCGCATTTTCCCCTCGCATCGACCGGGACGCTTTGCTATTTGTCGCCGGACCGGCGCGACCGGGCCGATCAGGCCGGCAAGACCCGGTCCCGGGCGGGTGTGGCGGAATTGGTAGACGCACCAGATTTAGGTTCTGGCGCCGCAAGGCGTGGAGGTTCAAGTCCTCTCACCCGCACCACCATCACCCACCGAGCCGCGGCCTCCCGAGCGCAACCGCTCCGGCCACTCCCTCAGCGACGAGCCTTCTACGAGGCAGCGTCTGGGTGACAGGGCTCCTCCGGAGTTGTTGGCAATCGCGACCGCTTCTACGCGCCCGTGGAGCTCCCCGCCGGGCGCATCGCCAGACTCCGTGACACGCCCCGGTCGGGGCGCCGGGGAAGCCCACATTCAGGGCGTAGCACTCAGGCCACGAGACCCTTCGCGCGCCAGCTGTCGAACAGGTCGAGCGCGGCGGCGGTGAAGGCGGGGTCGTTGATGTGGCAATCGAGCTCGACCAGCTCGACATTCGGCGGGACGCTCCGGCGCATCTCGTCGATGAAGGCGGCCAGCCCCTCCGGATCGGACAGCACCCCGCCGGGGCGGTCCCACTCGTTTCCGCCCTGCAGCGGCAGCAGGAAACTCACCGGCCCCTGCGCCGTGGCCAGCTTGTCGCACATGGCGCGCGCCATCTCGCGGCGCTGGTCCGGGGTCATCATCACCGACGAGATCAGGCGGTTATGGGCATGGACCTCCTGGCCCTGCAGCGGGGCAGGGACGGGTTGCCAGCCCACGATGTCGACGAGGTCGTAGCAGCCGATGGAGACCATCTGCGGCGTGCCGGTCTTGCCGGCATTGGTCATCCGGTCCTCGCCCGCGGTCACGGAAGAGCCCATGATGTGGTTGCCGACCTCCTGCGGGGCGAAATCCATCACCGCGGCAAAGGCCCCCTGCGCGGCGAGGCTCTCGAAGGCGCGGCCGCCCATCCCGGTGGCGTGGAACACGGCGACCTCGTAGCCGCGCTCCTCCAGCGCCGGTTTCAGGTCGACCATGTAGCGCAGGACCGTCTTGCCGAAGGACATCATGCCGATGACGGGCCGGTCGCGGCTTGGTTTCTCGACGGCACGGGCGGCGCCCAGCACCGCGCCCGCCGCCTGCGACAGCGAGGCCTTGCAGACCGAGTTGAGGCCGTAGAGCCCGCCCGCCCACAGGATCATCTGCACGTCGGCGGGCAGCCGCTCCGGCGGGATGAGGGGCGAGAAGCTGACCGTCGAGACGATGTATTTCGGCACCCCCAGCGGCAGCGCCGAGCAGAGGTCGAGCGCCAGGTCGGTGCCCATGCTGCCGCCCAGCACGATCACCCCGTCGAACCGCCCCTCGACGTGGTATCGGGCAGCCAGCGTCGCCGCGCCCCTTGCCATGTCCTGCATGGCGAGGTTCTCGTCCTCGTGGGCGATGGCCGCTTCGATGGAGCTTCCGCCCGCCTCGGCCACCTCGTGCTTGGAGATGTCGGTCGGCCGGTCGGGGTCGCCCAGGACGCTCACGTCCATGGTCAGCACGCGGCCGCCCTGGGCGCGGATCACGCCCGCGAGGTAGGACAGCTCGGCGTCCTTGGTGTCATAGGTGCCGACGACGAGGATGGTGGGCTCGGTCATAGCTTGATCCATGCGGTCTTGAGGTCGAGATACTTGTCCAGCGCGTGCAGCGACTTGTCGTGGCCGTTGCCCGACTGCTTCACCCCGCCCAGTGGAACGGTGTTGTCGGTCCCGCCATAGGTGTTGACGTGGACCACCCCGGCGCGCAGCCCCCGGATCATCCGGTGCGCCCGCGACAGGTTGGAGGTCCAGACCGCCGAGGCGAGCCCGTAATCGGTGCCGTTGGCGATGGACAGCGCCTCTTCCTCCGTGTCGAAGGGCAGGACGGCGAGAACGGGGCCAAAGACCTCTTCCCGCGCCACGCGGTCCTCGGGCGTCACCCCGGTCAGCAGCGTGGGCTCCATGAAGTAGCCGCCGGTCTCCTGCAGGATTCGTGCGCCGCCGATGATGCTGCGGCCGGCCGAGCGCGCCTCGTCCACGAAGCCGAGGTTCTGGGCCAGCTGCCGCTCGGAATTCACCGCGCCGGCCTGTGTCGCCGGGTCGAGCGGGTCGCCCACCTTGAGCCCGGCCATCACCTCGCGCATGCGGGCGACCACCTCGTCATGGATCGACCGTTCGACCAGCAGGCGCGAGCCGGCGACGCAGACCTGACCGGAATTGCGGAAGATGCCGTTGGCCGAGACCCGGACCGCCTCGTCCAGGTCGGGCGCGTCGGCGAAGAGGATGTTGGGGGACTTGCCGCCGAGTTCCAGGTAGACCCGCTTGAGGTTCGACCGCGCGGCATATTCCAGCAGCCGCCGCCCCACGGGACCGGAGCCGGTGAAGACCAGCACGTCCACCTCCATCGACAGGCCGAGCGCCTCGCCCACGACCGGGCCCTCGCCGGTGACCACGTTCAGGACCCCGGGGGGCAGGCCGGCCTCGTGGGCGAGCTCCGCGATCCGGAGCAGGGTCAGCGACGCGGTTTCGGCCGGTTTCAGCACCACGCTGTTGCCCGCCGCCAGCGCCGGGGCCAGTTTCCACGCGCCGATCATCAGCGGGAAGTTCCAGGGCACGATGGCGCCGACTACGCCCACCGGCTCGCGGTGGACCAGCCCCAGCACCGACGGGTCGGTCGGGGCGATCTCACCGTTCAGCTTGTCGATCGCCTCGGCATAGTACCGGATGGTGTTCGCGGCCGAGAGCGGCTCGGCCTTGAGCGCCATGCCGATCTCCGTCCCGTTGTCGCGCACGCCGAGTACCGCCAGGTCCAGCGCGTTCTGCTCGATCAGCGCGGCCCATTTCAGCAGCACCGCCTTGCGCGCGGCGGGGGCGGCGCCTGCCCAGCTCCCGCGGTCGAAACTGCGGCGCGCGGCGGCGGTGGCGGCGGCCACGTCTTCCGCGGTGCCGCGGGCGAGGGTGGTCAGCACCTCGCCGTTCAGGGGCGAGATCACGTCGAGCCGCCCGCCGTCCGAGGCGGGCACCTGCGCGCCGTCGATCATGTGCTGCGCCGGCGGCACCTCGGCGTGGCGAAGGCTTTCGATCCGGGTCTGGTCGAGCATGGTCAGCCCTCCTGCGAATTGTGGATGTCGTGGTCATGCGCGCTTTCGGGCACGGCGGCGCGGCGTTCGCGGATGATCCCCCAGATGTGGAGGACGATCAGCAGGACGATCGCGGTCGCGATGATCGCGGCGATGGGCCGGTCCACGAAGTCGAGCGGCGTCCGCACCCGCGCCATGGCCGAGCGCAGCTTGACCTCCATGATGGAGCCCAGGACCATCCCTAGGATGATCGGCACCGTCGGCAGGTTCTGCCGTTTCAGCACCAGCCCCAGCATCCCGAACCCGGCGGCGATGGCGCAGTCGGTGGTGGAGTTGCGCAGCGAATAGACCCCGACGAAGCCCAGCGTCAGGATCGTCATGCCCAGGAAACGCGTGGGGATCCGGATGATCCGCATCAGCAGGTTCGACGAGAGACCGACGAAGATCACCACGACCACGTTCAGCAGGATCATCGCGATATAGAGCGCGTAGATGAAATCCAGCTCGTTCTGGAACAGGCCCGGCCCCGGCACCACGTTGTGCACGTAGAAGACCGAGAGCATCATCGCGGTCAGCGCCTCGCCCGGGATGCCGAGCGCCAGGAGCGGGATCATCGCCGCCGCGGGGACGGCGTTGTTGGCGCTCTCCGAGGCGACGAGCCCCTCGGGATTGCCCTTGCCGAACAGCTCGGGGGTCTTGGACGTCTTCTGCGCGTAGGTATAGGTCAGGAACTGCGCGATGAACTCGCCCACGCCGGGGATCATCCCCATCAGCACGCCGAAGCCGGAGCCCACCGAAGCGATGCGCTTGTGCCGGAAGACGCCCGTCATCGCCTTGAACATGTTGCCGGAAATCCGCTCGCCTCGCGGGGCCTCGTCGGGTTGCGCTGCCAGGAAGAACCCCTGCGACAGCGCGAAGAGCCCCAGCACCACGACGATCAGGTCGACGCCCGAGGACAGGAAATCCAGCCCGAAGGTGAAGCGCTGGGTGTAGCGCACCGGCTCCAGCCCCACGGTGGCCAGCAGGATCCCGAAGGCGGCGAGCGAGCCTGCGGCAAAGGTCTGGCCCCGGTGAGCGATGACCACCAGCACGATGCCCAGCAGCGCCGCCAGGAAGATCTCGCGCGAGCCGAACATCGGGGCGATCCGGGCCAGCACGGGGGCCAGCAGGATCAGCGCGAGGATCGACAGGATCCCGCCGACGAAGCTGGCGCCATAGGCCAGGCCGAGCGCGCGCAGCGCCTCGCCCCGCTTGGTCATCGGGTGCCCGTCATAGGTGGTGAGCGCGTTCACCGCGGTGCCGGGCGTGTTGATCAGGATCGCGGGAAGCGAGCCGCCATACATCGACGAGCCGTAGATCCCCAGCAGCATGGTCAGGCCCACGAGGGGATCCATGGAGAAGGTCGCCGGCAGCAGGATCGCGATTGCGACCGGCGCGCCGACACCGGGAATGGCGCCGATGATGACCCCGCCGATCGACCCGATCAGAAGCGCGATCAGCACGGCCGGCGTGGCGATGAGGTGGAAACCGGAGAGGAGCTCAGCCATCAGAGATACGTCATGATGAAGGTGCGCGCCGGCCCCGCGGGCAGGTACTGGTAGATGTCGCCAGCCGGGATGCGCACGTGGAGGAAGCCCTTGAACACAAGGACGACGACGGTGCCGAAAAGGGCCGCGGCCAGCATCCAGCGCCAGCCGCGATAGCCCAGCCGCAGGCTCAGCAGCGTGGTGAAGGCGATGGTCGCGGGCAGGTATCCCAGGACCGGCACGATCCATACATAGGCCATGAACCAGAGCGCGAATTCCAGAGCCCTGAACCACTCCAGCACCTCGGCCAGGCGGCCGGGGATGCGCTCGGACACGATCGCGCCCAGCAGGTGGAGAAAGCTGAAGATCACCATCGCGATGACCGCCACGCCGGGCCAGAAGGCGGGCTGCGCAAAGGTCTGCACCCTCGGCAGCCAGGGCGCCTGGGTCGGCAGGTTGAGCAGCAGGAAGATCGCGAAGAGGAAGGACAGCAGGGCGATGAAGAAGTCGCCGGGGCGCCGGTAGCGCCTGAACAGGTCCTGGAAGGTCTTCATGAGAGGTCTCCGGATCGAAAGGAGGGCCGGGGAGGGGGCGGCCCGAGCGCTCGGCGGCCTGTCAGGCCCGACATCTCGGTGGCTGTGTTCCGGCGCCGGGCGATGGCGGAGCGGCACCCTGGACGGCACCCGTCAGTGACCAAATCATCTGCGATCCTCTCCTGCGCGACCCCGCCGCGTGGTCGGTTTATTATTTGAACCGGCGGTATCCAAAATAACTTGCCTAGATCGTGCCCTTCTGTCAACAACTGTCCACGGGCCTTCGCATCAGGAGCGTCCGGAAGGCGGAGTCACCGATGGGAACCATCACCAAGGCACTTGAACTGCTGGATTTCTTCTCGAAATCCCGGGCCGAGATCGGGCTGGGGGAATTCGTGCGGCTGGCGGGGCGCGACAAGGCCACGGTGCATCGCCACCTGGTGGAACTGATGGAAAACGGCTGGCTGGAGCAGGACCCCACGACCCGGGCCTACCGGCTGGGCCCGGCGATTCTGCGGCTCTCCGCCGTGCGCGAGACGACCTATCCGACCCGCGCGCTGATCCGGCCCGTGGTGCGGCGGCTGTCGGAAGAGGTGGGCGAGCTGGTACATGCCTCTCTGCTGCAGGGCGACCAGCTGTCGCCGATCTTCTTCGCCGATCCGCGGCGCCATGGCGTGCAGGTGCATTTCAGCCTGGCCGAGCTGCTGCCGCTCCACGCGACCTCTTCGGGGCTGGCGGTGCTGGCCTATGCCGCGCCCGAACAGCGCGAGCGCATCCTGAACGGCATGCTGACGCCCTTCACCGAGACCACGGTGACCGACCCGGAAGAGCTGCGCCGCCTGGTCGACCGCACGCGCGAGACGGGGATCGCGGGCAGCGCGCAGACCTTCGATCCCGAGGTCTCCTCCCAGGCGGTGGCGATCTATGGCGGCGGGGACCACCCGGTCGGCGCGCTGTCCGTCTCTGTCCCGTCGGTCCGGGCCACGCCGGAAAAGGTCGGGGCGATCCGCGCCCCGCTGGTCGAGGCGGCCCGCGACATCACCCGATCCCTGGGCGGCGTCTACCCGCCCGACCATCCCCTGTCCCGACCGTGAGCCGGGGCCAAGCGACGAGGCACACATGAAAGACAGCAACTTCCTCAAGGAGCACAATGCCCGCCATATCTGGCATCCGATGGCGCATCCCGCCGACAGCCAGGCCAACCCGCCCGACATCATCGTCGAGGGCGAGGGCGTGCATGTCACCGACGTGGACGGCAACCGGCTGATCGACGCGGTCGGCGGGCTGTGGAACGTGAATCTCGGCTATTCCTGCCAGCCGGTGAAGGACGCCATCACCGCGCAGCTCGACCGGCTGCCCTATTACTCGATCTTCCGCGGCACGACCAACGACAACGTAATCGAGCTGGGCGAGATGCTGCGCGACTTCTTCGCCGAGGACGGGCTGACGCGCGCCTTCTACACCTCCGGCGGCTCCGACAGCGTCGAGGTGGCGCTGCGCCTGGCCCGGCAGTACCACAAGGTCCGGGGCGAGGGCGGCCGGGTGAAGTACCTGTCGCTGAAGAAGGGCTATCACGGCACCCATACCCTGGCGGCGAGCGTGAACGGCAACGCGAACTTCCGCACCCAGTACGAGCCACTGATGCCCGGCTGCTTCCACATCCCCGCGCCCTACACCTATCGCAACCCGTTCAACGAGACCGACCCGGCGAAGCTGGCCCAGCTCTGCCTTGCGGCGCTGGAGGACGAGATCGCGTTCCAGGGCGCCGAGACCATCGCCGCCTTCATCATGGAGCCGATCCTGGGCGCGGGCGGGGTGATCCCGCCGCATGAGAGCTTCATGCCCGGCGTGCGCGAGATCTGCGACCGTCACGGCATCCTGCTGATCGCGGACGAGGTGATCACCGCCTTCGGACGCTCCGGCGACTGGACCGGCAGCCGTCACTGGGGGGTGAAGCCCGACCTGATGACCACCGCCAAGGCGATCACCAACGGCTACTTCCCCTTCGGCGCTGTGATGATCGCGGACACCGTGGCGGAGGTCTTCGAGCAGGACAGGTCCGGGCGTGGCAGCATCGGGTCCGGCTATACCTATTCCGGCCACCCGGTGGGGGCGGCGGCCGCAATCGCCTGCCTGCGGGAGACCGAGCGGCTGAACGTGAAGGACAACGCCGCGGCGCGCGGGACGCAGCTGTTCGACGGCCTCTCCCGGCTGATGGACAAGCACGAGATCGTCGGCGACATCCGCGGCGGGCACGGCGTGATGGCGGCGCTGGAGCTGGTGTCGGATCGCGGGGCCAAGACGCCCATCGACAAGAAGACGATCGGCGCCGTGCATCGCGCCACCTTCGAGGCGGGCGTGATGGTCCGGGTCTCGGGGCCCAATATCATCCTGTCGCCGCCGCTGATCCTGTCGGAGGCGGAGGCCGACGCGATCATCGATGCGCTCGATGCGGGTCTCGGCTCCGTCGCCTGATTTCTAGGCGGGGGTGGCGCGCGGGCCGGGCGTGGCCGGGCCTGCGACCCTCGCAAAGCACCAAAAAAGGAAGCCCCGCACCGGACCGGCGCGGGGCTTGTTTTTTGGGGCCGGCCTGAACCGGCGGCCATGTGCGCAGGGCCTACTCGGCCAGCAGCCCCTCGATCTTGCCGAGGGTCTCGGTATCCGCCTCGATCTGGGCCGTGGTCTCTTCCGCGTCGCGCCAGTAGATCACCGCGCCGGTCTCGGCCGCGATCTCCTGCGCCTTGTCGGACTCCATCACGCTGCGGGCGACCTCGGCGATCTTCTCGCGCACGTCGTCCGGCGTGTCCTTGTGAACGAAGAGCCCGTTCCACAGGCTGGCCGAAAGCTCCGGCTCCAGCTCCTTCACCGTGGGCACGTCGGGGGTCAGCGGGATGCGGCTGTCCCCGATGGTGGCGAGGATGTTGACGTCGTCGATGCAGGGCAGGACCGATTGCAGGTTCGTGTTGATCACGTCCGCGTCCCCCGAGGCCAGCGTGTTGCAGTCGAGCGCGTCGAAGGGCGTGTCGCTGTCGAAGGAGAAGTCCATCGTCTTGGCCAGCGCCAGCGTCACCTGGGTCGGGATCAGGAAGGACCCGAAATGCCCAAGCGCGACAGGGTTCTCCCGCGCGTAATCGGCAAGCCCCTCCATGTCGTCATAGGGCTGATCCGCCGAGGAGGCGATGATGAACGGGTAGGTCAGGAACGAGCCCACCGGCTCGAACGGGTTGGGGTCGAGCGACGGGATGCCGATCTGCGGGCCGACCACGGGAATGTCGATCACGAAGGAGCCCACCGTGTAGCCATCGGCCGGCGCATTCGCCACCTCGGCCGCGCCGGGGAAGGGGCCGCCACCCCCGCCGGGCTTGTTCACCACCGCCGCGGGGACGCCATAGGCTTCCTGGAATGCGTCGGCGATCAGGCGGGTATAGACGTCCTCGAGGTCGCCCGGCGGGAAGGGCACGACGAATTCGACGGGCTTCTCGGGATATTCGGCAAGGGCGGCGAAGGGCACCGCCGCGGCGGTCAGCGCAAGCGCGCCGGCTTTGACTAGGGTCGAGGTCATGCAGGTCTCCTTGTTGGTCTCGCTGGGGGTGTCATTATGTGACACACTATGTGCAAAAAAACATTGAACCCCTTGGGGGAAGCTGTCAACACTTGACTGCATCCCGGCTTTCCCGCCGACGGACCGAAACGGAGCGCGCCCCATGGGGACCATCACCAAGGCCCTGACTCTCTTGAATCATTTCTCCTCCGACCGGGCGGAGATCGGGCTGGCGAGCTTCGTGCGGCTGAGCGGAGGGGACAAGGCCACGGTGCGCCGCCACCTGCTGGAGCTGGAGCAGAACGGCTTTCTCGAACAGCACCCTGAAAGCCGGAAATACCGCCTGGGCCCGGCGGTGCTGCGCCTGGCCGCGGTGCGCGAACGCAGCTTCCCGATGCGCAGCCTCGTCGCGCCCATCGTGGACGAGATGGCCGAGGCGCTGGGCGAACTGGTCCATGCCTCGCTGCTGCAGGGCGACATGATGTCGACGGTCTATTACGCCGATCCCCAGGTGCACGGCACGCGGGTCATCTTTGACGAGGCCGAGATGCTGCCGCTCCACGCCACCGCCTCGGGCCTCGCCATGCTGGCCTTCGGCCCGGAGGAGACGATGGATTACGCCATCGCGCGCAACCGGGAATCCTTTGCCGCGAACACCGTGATCGCCACCTCCGACCTGCGCGATCTCGTCCGCGCCACGCGCGAGCGGGGTTACAGCTTTTCCGACCAGTATTTCACCAACGAGATCCAGTCCTACGGCATGCCGTTCTTCGGCCTCGACGGGGTGGCGATCGGCACCATCGCCGTGCCGGTGCCCAAGGCGCGGCTGACCGATGCGCTGCGCGACCGGATCATCGAGCGGCTGGAACGGGCCTGCGCCGCCGTCACCGGATCGCTGGGCGGACGGGACGGGCGGCCGGCCGATGGAGGAGACAAGGCGAAGGGCGCCGCACCGTTGACAGAAGGACCGACCACATGACGCGCAGCACCGAAGACCTGCTGACCGACCGGAAACGGCTGTTGGGGCCCAACGTCTCGACCTTCTACGACGATCCGGTCCATGTCGTGCGGGGCGAGGGCGTCTGGCTCTGGGACGCGGAGGGCCGGCGCTACCTCGACTGCTACAACAACGTGCCGGTCGTGGGGCATTGCAACCCGCGCGTGGTGGAGGCGATCTGCACCCAGGCCGCGACGCTGAACACCCATACCCGCTATCTGCATGACGGCATCCTCGACTACGTGGAGGCGCTGACCGACACGCTGCATGACAGCCTCGACACCGCCATCCTCACCTGCACCGGGTCGGAGGCCAACGATGTCGCGCTGCGCATGGCCGAAGCGGTGACCGGCAAGCGCGGGATCATCGCGACCGACGCCACCTATCACGGGAACACCGCGCTGGTGAGCCAGCTGAGCCGGTCGAACCGGCCCCGCGTCGGCTTCGGGCTGGAGCAGTATTTCCGTTTCGTGGAGGCCCCCGACAGCTACCGCAACCCGGATCCGGACGGCACCAAATTCGCCGCCGCCGTGGCCCGCGAGATCGAGGCGCACGAGGCATCCGGCACCGGCTTTGCCGCGCTGGTGGTCTGCCCCTATTTCCTGAACGAGGGCTTCCCGGATCATCCCGACGGCTGGCTGAAACCCGCGGCCGAGGTGGTGCGCCGGGCCGGTGGCTTCCTCATCTGCGACGAGGTGCAATCGGGCTTCGGCCGGACCGGCACGCATCTCTGGGCGCACGAGAAGATGGGCGTGGTGCCCGACGTGATGACGCTGGGCAAGCCGATGGCCAACGGGCACCCGGTGGGCGGCGTGGTGACCGGGGCCGCGACCATGGCCGCGTTCCGCTCGGGCTATCGCTACTTCAACACCTTCGGCGGCAACCCCGTGAGTTCCGCCGCCGCGCTGGCCGTGCTCAACGAGATCCGGGACCGCGACCTGGTGGAGAATGCCCGCGTCGTGGGGCTGCACGCCCGGTCGCGCCTGCAGGACCTGATGGACCGCTACGAGGTGATCGGCGACGTGCGCGGCTCGGGCCTGATCTTCGGCGCCGAGATGGTGACCGACCGGGCCACGAAAGAGCCCGCCAGCGCCTATACCGATCGCCTGATCAACGAGATGCGGCAGCGGGGCTTCATCCTGTCCAAGCTGGGCCGCCACAAGAACGCGCTCAAGATACGCCCGCCGCTGGTCTTCTCGACGGACCATGCCGACATGCTGTTCGACGCGCTGGACGCGGTGCTGCGGGACACGCGGCCGGCATGACGGCCACGGTCGAGACGGCCCTCGGCCTGTGGGGGATGGAGTGGGCGGAGCACCGGCTGTTCGCGGCGCGGGAAAACGCCGTCTACCGGGTGCAGCACGCCGGGCGCGCCTATGCGCTGCGCCTGCACCGGCGGGGCTACCGGACGGATGCCGAACTGCGCTCGGAACTGGCGATGATGATGGCGGCGGGGCAGGCGGGGCTGCATGTCCCGGTGCCCCGTCCCGCGGCGGACGGCGCGCTTCTGCAGGTGGTGGATGGCGTGCAGGTCGACATGCTCGACTGGCTGCGCGGCGCGCCCATGGGCCGGAGCGCCGAGCCGCTGGGGCCCGGGCGCGGGCCGGCCCTGTTTCGCTCCATCGGGACCGAGATGGCGCGGCTGCACACCGCCTGGGACGCCTGGCAGCCGCCGGGTTGGTTCACGCGCTGCCACTGGGACCATGCCGGGCTGGTGGGGGATAGCCCGCTCTGGGGCCGGTTCTGGGACAATCCCACGCTGGACGAGGCCGATCGCGCCCTGTTCCGCCGGCTGCGCGATGTGGCGGGGGCGGATCTTGCCGGCCGTGCCGCGGATCTGGATTACGGCCTGATCCATGCGGACCTCGTGCGCGAGAACCTCATGATCGACGAGGGCCGCGTCAAGCTGATCGACTTCGACGATGCGGGCCACGGCTTCCGGCTGTTCGAGCTTGCGACGACGCTCCTCAAGAACATGGGCGAGCCGGATTACGAGGCGCTGAAGGCGGCGCTGATCGCGGGCTACCTCGCCGAGCGCCCGCTCGATACCGGGGCGCTGGACCTGTTCCTGGTGCTGCGCTCGGCCACCTACCTGGGCTGGATCGTGCCGCGGCTGGACGAACCCGGCTCGGCCGCGCGCAATGCCCGGTTCACGGAAACGACCCGGCGGCTGGCGCGCGCCTATCTCGACGGAAAGGGAGGACTGGAATGACACGTTACACCGGCAAGACCGCCATCGTCACCGGGGCCGGCACGGGGATCGGCGCGGCGATCGCCGAGCAGATCTCGGCCGAGGGCGGCAATGTCATCCTCACCGGGCGCCGCGCGGCGCCGATCGAGGCGGTGGCGGCCCGCTGCGGTGGCGTGGCCGTGGCCGGCGACGCCTCCTCCTCCGACCACATGGACCGGCTCGTGGCCCTGGCGGAAGACAGGTTCGGCGGGCTGGACGTCATGGTCTGCAATGCGGGCGGCTTCGGCTTCGGGACGCTGACCGAGACCGGGGAGGAGGATTGGGACAACGCCGTGCAGGCCAACCTCACGACCGCCTACGCGGCGGCGCGGGCGGCCATTCCCGCGCTGCTGCGCCGACAGGGCAACGTGCTGATGATGGCCTCCATCGCGGGGCTGGCCTCGGGGCCGGAGGCCTGCGGCTACGTCACGATGAAGCACGGGCTGCTGGGGCTGACCAAGTCCATCGCGCGCGATTACGGCCCGCAGGGCCTGCGCTGCAACGCCATCTGCCCCGGCTGGGTGCGGACCGAGATGGCGGACATGGAGATGGGCGAGCTGATGGAGCGCAAGGGCCTGTCGTCGGTGGAGGATGCCTATGCGCTGGTCACCCGCGACGTCCCGCTGCGCCGGCCGGCCGACCCGAAGGACGTGGCGCTGGCCGCAGCCTTCCTGTGTTCGGAGGAGGCGCGGATGATCACCGGCAGCATCCTCACCGTCGACGGGGGCGCGTCCATCGTGGACGTCCCGACGCTGGCGTTCTGAGAGGGGGGGGGCGCCTCGGCTCTGCGCCTGTTAGCCCTCCGCCGCTCGCGCCGTGCACCATCGGCAGACCCCCGGATCGAGAAAGTCGAGCGCCTTGGCCGGGAGGCTTGGCGGTCCGGGCGGCCACCGCAACACCAGAGGGTTCCGCGCATGGTAGCCCCGGCCGCCCGGTCCGGTCGTCGTGTCGCGTGAGGGGCCGGCGAAAAAGGCGCCTCAACCTGATGTGAAGGCCGCAAATGCCGGTGACCGTCACCCCGCGCAGCGCCGCAATGGCCCCGGGCGCCACGCCTGTGAATGTGCCTACATTCCGCACCCCTACGCCCCTCCGACGTGTTCATCGCGGCGTTCCCGAAGGGCCGCCCCGCTCCCCCAAGCCATCCCTGCCGTGGGTGTTTCGTGAAGGAACTGTCGCTCCGAACGCCGTGTTGGGCGAATGATTCACAGGTCATTGTCGCAGGAGGTTTGCCATGTCCGGCACGGTTGGAGATTTCATTCTCGAACGGCTCAACCAATGGGGCGTGAAGCGCATATACGGCTTTCCCGGAGACGGGATCGGCGGGCTGGTCGCGGCGCTCGGGCGGGACGACAAGATCGACTTCGTCCAGACCCGGCACGAGGAAGAGGCGGCCTTCATGGCCTGCGCCCATGCCAAGTGGACCGGCGAGGTCGGCGTCTGCATGGCGACGTCCGGCCCCGGGGCGATCCACCTTCTGAACGGGCTCTACGACGCCAAGCTCGACCACCAGCCGGTGCTGGCGATCGTCGGGCAGCAGGCCCGCGCGGCGATCGGCGGGAACTACCAGCAGGAGGTCGACCTTCAGACGCTGTTCAAGGACGTGGCCAAGGATTACGTGCAGACCTGCATGGCCCCGGCCCAGGCGCGCCACCTGATCGACCGGGGGATGCGCATCGCCTCGTCCAAGCGGTCGGTGACGACGCTGATCTTCCCCAACGACGTGCAGGAGGCCAAGGCGGTGGAGCAGCCGCCCCACGCCCACGGCACCGTCCATTCCGGCATCGGCTACTCGGCCCCGCGCGTGGTGCCGGAGCAGGCGGACCTGACGCGGGCGGCCGAGGTGCTGAACGCGGGCAACAAGGTGGCGATCGTCGCCGGCGCCGGTGCGCTGGGCGCCGGAGAGGAGCTGACCCAGGTGGCGGACCTGCTGGGCGCGGGCGTGGCCAAGGCGCTGCTGGGCAAGGCGGTGCTGCCCGATGACCTGCCCTTCGTGACAGGGCAGATGGGGCTGCTGGGCACCGAGCCCTCGGACTGGATGATGCGCCATTGCGACACGCTGCTGATGGTCGGGTCGCGCTTTCCCTATTCGGAATTCCTGCCCAAGGAGGGCGCCGCGCGGGCGGTGCAGATCGACATCGACCCGGCGATGGAATCGATCCGCTACCCGATGGAGGTCAACCTGGTGGGCGACGCCGCGGCCACGCTGCGCGCGCTGATCCCGCATCTCAAGGCCCGCTCCGACACGAGCTGGCGCAGCCGGGTGGAGCGCCATGTCTCCAAGTGGTGGGAGGATGCCGAGAAGCGATCGATGCTGGAGGCCGATCCGGTCAACCCGGAGCTTCTGTTTTGGGAGGCGTCGCCGCGCCTGCCCGACAAGGCCATCATCTCGGCCGATTCAGGATCGTCCGCCAACTGGTTCGCCCGGGCGATCAAGATCCGCGAGGGGATGAAGGCCTCGCTCTCCGGCACCTTGGCCACCATGTGCCCCGGCGTACCCTACGCGACCGCGGCGAAGTTCTGCTACCCCGACCGGGTGGCCGTGGGGTTCGTCGGTGACGGCGCGATGCAGATGCTCGGGATCAACGGCCTGATCACCATCGCCAAGTACTGGCGCGAATGGTCCGATCCCCGGCTGGTCATAGCGGTGCTGAACAACAACGACCTCAACCAGGTCACCTGGGAGCTGCGCGCGATGAGCGGCAGCCCGAAGGTGACCGAGACGCAGGACGTGCCGCGCTTCGACTATGCGGGCTACGCGGAGTCGCTGGGCCTGCGCGGAATACGGGTGGAGAGCCCCGACCAGGTGGCGCCCGCCTGGGACGCGGCCTTTGCCGCCGACCGGCCCGTGGTGATCGATGCGCATGTAGACCCGGACGTGCCGACCCTGCCGCCCCATATCACCACTGCCCAGGCCAAGAGCTATGCCAAGGCACTGGCGCAGGGCGATCCGGATGCCGGCGGGATCCTCTGGCAGACCTTCAAGCGGGCGACCGCCTGAGCCTGACCCATGGCCTCCATCACCTCGATCGACGTGGCGGCCTACGAGGTGCCGACGGATGCGCCGGAATCCGACGGCACGCTCGAATGGTCCGCCACCACGCTCGTCCTCGTCCGGGTGATGGCCGAGGGCGTGGAGGGCTTGGGCTACACCTATTCCGACGTCTCGGCCGCCCGGCTGATCCGGTCCAAGCTGGCCCCGCTGGTCGAGGGCCGCGACGTCCTCGACATTCCGGCGGCCTGGCATGCGATGGTGCACGAGACGCGCAACCTCGGGCGCCCCGGCGTGACCTCCATGGCGATCGCCGCCATCGATGCGGCGCTCTGGGACCTGAAGGGCAGGCTGCTGGGCGTGTCGGTCGCGGATCTGCTGGGCAAGGCTCGCCAGGCGGTGCCGGTCTACGGCTCGGGCGGCTTCACCTCCTATGACCGTGACAGGCTCCGGTCCCAGTTGGGCGGCTGGGCGGCGCAGGGCATGGGGATGGTCAAGATGAAGGCCGGGCGCGATCCGGGCGCGGACCTCGATCGGTTGCGACAGGCGCGGGAGGCGATCGGCCCTGATGTGGAGCTGTTCGTCGACCTGAACGGGGCGCTCAGCCGCAAGCGGGCCCTGGCCTTCGCCGAAGAGGCCGCGCGGCATGACGTGCGCTGGCTGGAGGAACCGGTGTCGTCGCAGGACCTGGCCGGGCTGCGCCTGCTGCGCGACCGCGCCCCGGCGGGGATGGACGTGACGGCGGGGGAATACGGCTTTGATGCGGGCTATTTCCGCACCATGCTGGAGGCGGGCGCGGTCGACGTGCTGCAGGCCGACGCGACCCGCTGTGCCGGGATCACCGGCTTCATGCAGGTGGCGTCGCTTTGTACGGCCTTTGAGATCCCCCTCTCGGCCCATTGCGCACCGGCGCTTCACCTCCATCCCTGTCTTGCCGCGCTGAAGGCGGTGCACCTGGAATGGTTTCACGACCACGTGCGGATCGAGGACATGTTCTTCGACGGCGCGCCCCGGCCCGACCGCGGCAGGATCGCCACGAACGGGGCGCCGGGCCTCGGCCTCGTCTTCAGGGAGGCGGAGGCCGAACGCTTCCGCGTGCCCTGCTGAGCCAGGCGGGCCTTACTGCGCATAGGCGATGGTGCTGAAGAGCCCGTTCTCGGCCTGCCGCGAGTCCAGCCGCGTCTGCTGCACGATGACCGGCTGGTCCGACACCGCGATGCAGGAATAGCTCAGGTTCGTGGGCACCCGCTCCGGATCCTCGAGATCGTTGAAGCGCTGGTGCAGGGTGCGCCGGGGCGGCACGGTCAGGCTGTAGGGCCCCACCGGCTCCCGGTCGGCGAAGTAGAGCGTCAGTTCGACGCGGGCCTCGCGGTCGCCGGCGTTGAGGATGCAGATCGCCTCGTGACTGGTCATTTCCGGATCCGGCCCGTTACTCCAGGCGGGCAGGTAGCCGTCCACGATGGCCCATTGACGTTTTCCGATTGTCTCCATCGGTGCCTCCTTCCTGCGATGATGGAGGGGAAACACGGCCAGTGACCCGGCCGTTTCTGCCGTCACGTCAGGAATTCGTGAAGGCGATTGTCCGGCCCGGGCCGGCGCGGGCTGGAACCTTGGCCAGACGCCACTGTTTTTCCCGAAACCGCTATTCAGCCAAGTCGGATGTGAAGGGGGCACCATGTCCACCATCGTCATCACCGGGGCCTCGGCCGGCGTGGGGCGGGCCACCGCCCGCCGCTTTGCAGAGCCGGGGGCGCGCATCGCCCTGATCGCACGAAACGAGAAGCGCCTCGAACAGGCCGCCGCCGAGGTGCGGGCCGCCGGGGGCGAGGCGCTGGTCCTGCCGCTCGACGTCTCCGACGCCGAGGCGGTGGAAGAGGCGGCGCGCCGGACGGAGGCGGAGTTCGGGCCCATAGACGTCTGGATCAACGCGGCCATGGTCACCGTGTTGTCGCGGGTGATCGACATGACCGCCGAGGAATACCGCCGGGTGACCGAGGTGACTTACCTTGGCACCGTTCACGGCACGCTGGCCGCCCTGCGACGCATGGCGCCGCGCGACCGGGGGGTGATCGTGCAGGTCTGCTCGGCTTTGGCCTACCGCCCGATCCCGCTGCAATCGGCCTATTGCGCCGCCAAGAGCGCCATCGTCGGATTCACCGACAGCCTGCGGGCAGAACTGCTTCACGACGAGTCGAACGTCCGCCTGACCGCGGTGCAGCTACCGGGCGTGAACACGCCGCAATTCGACTGGGCGCGGAACAAGATGGGCTACCGGCAGATGCCCGTGCCGCCGATCTTCCAGCCGGAGGTGATCGCCGAGGCCATCCGCACCGCGGCCCGGCATCCGCGGCGGGAATACTGGCTGGGCTTCTCGGCCTTCAAGGCCATCCTGAGCGAGAAGATCGCCCCCTCGATCGGCGACCGCTACGTGGCCCGAAACGCCTTTGAAAGCCAGCTGACGGACGAGCCGCTGGACCCCGACCGCCCGGACAACCTGTTCGAGAGCGTCGACGGAGACCAGGGCTCCCACGGGCGGTTCGATCGCTCGGCCTCGGCGCTGTCACCGGCCATCTGGGCCTCCGAGCATCGCGACCGGCTGGTCGTAGGCCTCGGGCTGGGGTTGGCAGGGCTGCTGGCCTTGAGCGCGGCCCGACGCTTGGGATCCGAGCGCCGGCGCGGGGCGGCGCGATGACCCGCCGGGGTCGCGAGGACAGGCCCGCCCCTGCGGCGACGCGGCGGGGACGCACCGGCCTCGGGATGCTGGTCCTGGGGTTGGGTCTGGGCCTTGCCGGCGCCGCCGCGGCGGGCCGCCTCGCGCGGTCACGGAAGCATGCCGATATTCATGACGCCAGTCTCAGGCGCACCCGGGACGGCGCCGCGATCCTGGGCGCGAGCGTGCTGATGGACAGCGCGATGGAGCATTTCCGCGGCGGATACGAGAACCGGGTCATGTACCTGGGGCCGACCATGGCCGCCGCCTCGGTCGCCGCCTCGCTGTCCGAGCCGCGGCTGCATCCCGGCGGCTCCGCGGCGCGGGTGGCCCATGGCGCGTGCCTTGTCACCGGGATCGTCGGCACCGGTTTTCACCTGTGGAACATCACCCGCCGTCCCGGTGGCCTGAGCTGGAACAACCTGTTCTACGCCGCGCCCATCGGCGCGCCCGGTGCGCTCTCCATCGCCGGGCTGCTGGGGCTCGCGACCGAGGCGATGGCGGTGCGGCAGGAGGATCGTCGCACCACCGGCCGGGCGCTGGCCGCGCTGTCGGGCCTGTCGTTGCTGGGCGAAAGCGCCGAGGTCGCGCTGCTGCATTTCCGCGGCGCCTTCCACAACCCGGCGATGTACCTGCCGATCACCGTGCCGCCCTTGGCCGGAATCGTGCTGGTGGCGCTGGCGGTGCGGCCCCATGCCGGCGGTCAGCGTGTGACGCGCCTGCTGCTGCGCATTGTCGGCGGGCTGGGCGTGCTGGGCACCGCCTTCCACGTCTACGGCGTGAGCCGCAACATGGGCGGCTGGTCGAACTGGCGCCAGAACGCGCTGGCCGGCCCGCCGACACCGGCGCCGATCAGCTTTACCGGGCTGGGCCTTGCCGGGCTGGCCGCGCTCGACCTGCTGGACAATGCGAGGGACCGGGCATGAGCGATGACTTCTCCGATCCCTACGAGGGCTACGATGTGCTCAGCAAATGGGACACGCCCTCCTTCAACGACCAGACCCGCAGGGTCCTTGCGGCCCGCAGGACGCCCCCGGCGCGGCGGTTCTTCACGCAGGAGGAATGGCGCACCCTTCAGGCGCTGTGCGACCGGGCCATTCCGCAGCCCGAGCGGGCCGAGCCGGTGCCCATCGCGCCATGGATCGACGCCGACCTGCACGCGGACCGGGGCACCGGCACGCGCTATGCCACGATGCCCGCGGCACGGACGGCCTGGCGGCAGGGGCTGGCCGCGATCGACGCCGAGGCGCTGGTCCGCTTCGGCACCCCCTTCGCCGACCTCGCGCCCGAGCGGCAGGACGCGATCCTGACGGCGGTAGACGACGAGAGCCTGGCCGATCCCTATGCCTGGGAGGGGCTGCCCGCGCGCAGGTTCCTGCGCGACACGGCGCTCAAGACCATCGTCTCCATCTACTACGTCCATCCCCAGGCCATGAGCGAGATCGGCTATGGCGGCCCTGCCTCGCCGCGGGGCTACCTGCGCCTTGGCGGCGACAGGCTCGACCCGTGGGAGGCGCCGCAAGGCCACTGGCCGGAAGACGAGGATCGATGACACCTGACGTCGGACTTGCCTCCCACGGCGCGGAAGAGGCGCCCAGGGCCACCGCTGGCCGCGCGCCGGACGTGTTCAGCCGCGAGGGCTGGGTGCCGATGCGCGAACATTGCCGTGACGAGGCTGTGGATTTCGTCATCGTGGGCGCGGGCTGCGGCGGGTCGGTGTTGGCGACGAAGCTGGCCGAGGCAGGGCATTCCGTCGTCCTGTTCGACGCAGGCCCGTTCTGGCGCCCGCTGTCGGATTTCGCCTCGGACGAGCGCGAGCAGGAAAAGCTCTACTGGCTCGACGAACGCATCTCCGGAGGCGACGATCCGATCGAGTTCGGCGCCAACAATTCCGGCCGGGGCGTGGGCGGCTCGACGACGCATTTCCAGATGGTCTCGCTCCGGTTCAGGCCCGAATGGTTCAAGTCGCGCAGTGCGCTCGGCTACGCGGTGGACTGGCCCGTCGACTGGAAGGAGATGTGGCACTACTACGCCGAGGCCGAGCGCGCGATGAGCATCTCCGGCCCCATCTCCTATCCCTGGGGCCCGAAGCGCGGCCGCTATCCCTATCGCGCCCACGAGGTGAACGAGGCCGGGCTGGTCCTGGCACGCGGCGCCGAGGCGCTCGGGGTGGACTGGGCGCCGACGCCGCTGGCCACCGTTTCCGCCCCGCATGGCAAATCGCCGCCCTGCGTCTATCGCGGCATGTGCAAGATCGGCTGCTCGACCAATGCCAAGCAGAGCATGCTGGTCACCTACATCCCCCGCGCGCTCGCCGCCGGGGCCGAGATCCGCGACCTCGCCATGGTGGGCCATATCGAGACGGGTCCGGACGGCCGCGCGACCGGGGTGGAGTACCACCGCGACGGCGGCTGGCACTTCCAGAAGGCGCGGAACGTGGTCGTCTCGGCCTATTCGATCGAGACGCCGCGCCTGCTGCTGAACTCGGCCTGCGGCCGGTATCCGCACGGGCTCGCCAACGGCAACGGCCAGGTCGGGCGCCACCTGATGGTGCATGCCAACCATGCTGTCTGGGCCGAGTTCGACCGGGAGATCCGGTGGTACAAGGGCCCGCCCTCGATGGCCTGCTGCGAACACTGGAACTACGATGACGACGATCCCTCCCGCGACTTCCACGGCGGCTATTCCTTCATGAGCCAGGGCCCGCTGCCTTCGGATTTCGCGGGCACGCTGGTCGGCAGCACCGGCGCCTTCGGGATGGACCTGCGCGAGCGCATGGCACGTTACAACCGCATGGCGGGACTGAAGATCGTGGGCGAGACCATGCCGCAGGCCGAGAACCGCGTCACCCTCAGCGACGAGACCGACGCGTTCGGCCTGCCGCGCGCCAGCGTCAGCTTTTCCTATTGCGACAACGACCGCCGGCTCTACGAGCACAGCCAGCGCTTCATGACCCGGATGCTGGAGGCAGCGGGCGGCGGCAACTTCCTCGAAAGCGCGAGCACGGCGCACCTGATGGGGGGCTGTCGCATGGGCCACTCGCCCGAGGACTCTGTCACCGACGCGGACGGACGCAGCTGGGAGATCTCCAACCTCTGGATCTGCGACGGCTCGCTGATGCCGACGGCCGGCGGGGTCAATCCCGCGCTGACCATCGTGGCGAATGCCGCCCGGATCGGGGACCGGATGGTGAGGCTTGCGAAACGGGGGGAGGTCTGATTGCGCGATGACGCCAAGGCACTGGATGCGGTCGGTTCCCGCGTCCCGGTCCGGCCCGGCGGCTATGTCCCGATCGGGGATTACGCGCTGATCGGCGACACCCTGACCGCCGCGCTCGTGGCGCGGGACGGGTCGCTCGACTGGCTGTGCCTGCCGGATTTCGACGACGAGTCGTGGTTCGCGGCCCTGCTCGACAGCGAACGCGGCGGCCGGTTCTTCGTGGGCGCACCGGATCCCGCGGGGATCGAACGCGGCTATCTGGGCCATTCCGCCGTGCTGCGCAGCCGGATCACGACCGGGGATGGCGTGCTGCAAGTGACCGACCTGATGCCGCTGGCACTGGACGGGCCCGACCGCATCGGTCCCACCCGCCGCGTGCTGCGCTTCGTGGAGGCGGTGGAGGGATCGCCGCGCGCGGCCATCGTCTTTGCGCCGCGACCCGGCTACGGCAGCCGCCTGCCGCCGCTGCGACAGGTGGGGGCCAGGGCCTGGACCGTCGCGGACGGGCGGTCCTGGATGCTGCTGCAATCGGACATCGGGTTGGTGCAGGCCGGCGGGGCCACCCTGACCGGCGAGGAGCGGTTGCAGGCTGGCGAGACGCGCCAGCTCTGCCTGTCCTTCTGCGACCGCGACCCCGGTGTCATCCCGCCCACCGGCGCCGAAGCCGAGGAGGAACTGGAGGCGACGCTCGCCTTCTGGGCGGATTTCGCCGGCCAGATCGACTACGAGGGGCCGTTCCGCGAAGCGCTGATCCGCAGCATCGTGACGCTGAGGCTGATCACCTACAGCCTGTCCGGCGCGGTGCTCGCCGCGGCAACCACGTCGCTGCCCGAGGCGATCGGCGCCGGCCGGAACTGGGATTACCGCTTCTGCTGGCTGCGCGACGCGTCCTTCATCCTGCACGCCTTCGTCTCCGTCGGCTGCAAGGGGGAGGGGGCGGCCTTCCTGCGGTGGTTGCTGTCGGCCACCCAGCTGACCGCGCCGCGGCTGAACACCTTCTACACGGTCTTCGGGCGGACGGACATCTCGCAGCGCCCGATCCAGAGCCTCGAGGGCTACCGGTCCTCCGGGCCGGTCCACCTCGGCAACGGTGCGCAATCACAGCTGCAACTCGACGCCTACGGCTCCATGCTGGGCGCGGCGCTGACACATGTTCAACACGGCGGCACGATTTCCGCCGGCGAGGCCAGGCGGCTGACGGGCTATGCCGACGTCGCGGCGCGGGAATGGACGCTGCCGGATGACGGCCTGTGGGAAATGCCGGGGCCGCGTTGCCACAACACCTATTCCAAGGTCATGTGCTGGGCGGCGCTCGACGCCTACAGCCAGCTCTGCCGGTGCGGCGCTATCGCTGCCGCGCCCGACCGGCACGAGCGGGAACGCGACGCCATCCGTCAAAGCGTCTTCGATCGCGCGTGGAACGAGCGGCGTGGCGCCTTCGCGGGGGCCTACGGTGCGGACTGGCTCGATGCCAGCCTGTTGCTGATGCCGCGGCTGGGCTTCATCGACGCGCGCGATCCGCGCATGGTCTCGACCTTCGAGGCGATCGACCGCGAGCTCGGCCACGGCGCGCAGATGCGCCGCTATGCCGACGGGCTGGACGGGATGCCCTCGACCGAGGGCACATTCACCGCCTGCGGGTTCTGGGCCGCGGATTACCTCGCCCGGCGCGGCGACACGGACGAGGCGGAACGCCGGATCGGACGGCTGGTGGAGCACGCCAACGACCTCGGCCTGATGTCGGAGGAGCTGGATCCGGAGAGCGGCGCGCAGCTCGGCAACTTCCCGCAGGGCTTTTCCCATGCCGGGCTGGTCGGCGCGCTCCTGGCCCTGAAGGAGGCGCGGGAGAAGAAGCAGGAGGGCCCGACATGACAGCCTGGACGCTTGCATTGGATCACTGGGTGGCCTGGGCGGTGTGGGGGCTGATCGCCAGCGCGCTGATGGCCACCCTGCTGGAGGGCGCGCGGCTGATGGGTATCTCGAGGATGAGCCTGCCCTTCCTCTTCGGCGCCTTCCTCACCGGCAGCCGGCGCCACGCGATCGCCTATGGCTACCTGGCCTATCTGCTGGGCGGCTGGCTGTTCGCGCTGCTCTACGCGCTGCTGCTGGGAAGCTTCGCCGGAGCGGGGCCGTGGGCGATGGCGGGGATCGGGCTTCTTCTCGGCGGGCTGCACGGGGCCGTGCTGGTGACCGTCTTCCTGCCCTGCCTGCCCTTCGTTCATCCGCGCCTTGCGACGCAATATGACGGCCCGCGCTCGCTGGGCATGATCGAACCGCCGGGGCCCTTCGGGCTGAACTACGGCCGCGCGACCCCGGCGACGACGATCGCCGCGCAGGCCCTCTACGGGCTGACGCTGGGGATCGGCTACGGCGCTGCCTTGCAGGCTGTCGTCACGTGATGATTGAGGGCCAGAGGGGGTGGCCTTCCGGTGGGTCACGGGGGAGTGCTGGCATCTCTTGTCCGGCCGTCTCGTCTATCTCGTGATCGGAGCCGTCATGATTGGCGGCGAAACACCCGGCACCCGTCACTTCGGGCGAGCCGCTTGTCAGCCTGCGCGATGCGGCTCCTCCTGACAGTGAAGTGTTTCAGTGAGAAAGGTGAGTAGCCGGAACGGCGGATGGCCCGCGGGAGGCCCGTAGGGCAGGGGGTCAGACCCCTTCGCTCAGGTGAATGTCCCGTGGCGGCTCCCCGCGGCGATGGAGATGCAGCACCTCGTCCAGCGCCGCCTCGAAGGTCCGGGTGTAGCCGCGGGTGTCGAACAGGGGCGCAGTCGCCCGCTGCTCCGCCAGGCGGGCGCGCAGCTCGGCCAGCCTGCCGGGCCGGCGCGCCAGATCGAGGCACAGCGCCTCGTAATCCTTCGCGCTGGTGGTGATCAGCTCGGGCAGGCCCGCGGCGCGCAAGACGCTGGCCCCCACGCGCGCCGCGAATTGCCGCCCCGCCATGGTGACGAGCGGCAGCCCGGCCCAGAGCGCATCGCTGGCCGTCGTATGGGCATTGTACCGGAAGGTGTCGAGGAAGAGGTCCGCATGCCTGTGCCGCGCAAGGTGCACGTCCTGCGGCGCCTTCGGCGCAAAGACCAGCCGGCCCGGATCCACCCCGCGCGCGCCGGCCTCGCGGCGCAGGTTCTCCACCATTGGCGCATTCGCCTGCAGGAGCCACAGCACGCTGCCCTTCACCCGGCGCAGCAGCCGCATCCAGATGTCGAACTCCGCCGGCCCGATCTTGTAGCTGTTGTTGAAGCAGCAGAAGACGAAACCGTCCTCGGGCAGGCCATGATCGGCGCGGCTGTCGCCGAGATCGGGCACCTCGCGCCGGTCGTCGGTGGGCTGGTAGGTGCCGGGCAGGAAGATGACGCTCTCGGAATAATGCGTGCGCTCCGCCTCGGGGATGACCAACGGGTCGGCGACGAGGTAATCGACGAAATCCGCCGCGGAGGTGCCGGGATAGCCGAGGTAGCCGATGGTGATCCCGGCGGGGCGGGCGGCGAAGATCTCGGGGCGCGATCCCCGGGTGTAGCCATCCAGGTCGATCGCGATGTCGAGCGCGTGGCTCCGCGCAAGCTCGGCGATCTTTGCCGCGGGCAGATGCTCCACGTCGTGGAAATGCTCTACGTCGCGCTCCAGCTCTGCCCGGAGCGCGCCTGTCTTGTGGCGATCGAGGGCATAGGCAAAGACCTCGAAGCGGCTGCGGTCATGGGCCCGGAACAGCCCGGCGGTCAGCCTCAGCGTGGCGTGATCGTGGAAGTTGCCGCAGAAATAGCCGATCCGCGGCCGGCCCTCCCGCGGCGCCGCCCTGGCCGGAGGAGGCGCGGCCTTCGTCGCGAACCGGCCCGCCCAGGTGGCCGAGCGCTGCCGCTGTCGGGCGGGATCGTCCTCGGCCGCCAGCAGGGCAAAGGGGGGCACGGCGGCCCCGGTGATCCCGAGGCTGTCGCGCACCCCGTCGAATTCCGCATAGGCGGTGAAATCGCAGCTCTCCCATTGCAGGCGCAGCTTCTGCAGCCGTGCGGCGGCGTGGCCGGGCGCCAGGTCGAGCGCGCGGCGCCAGCACTCCATCGCCGCCGCCGGCTGGTCCAGATCCCTCAGCGCCCGGCCGAGATTGGCCAGCGCATCGGGCCAGTCCGGCCGCCCGGCCAGCGCCATGCGATAGGCCTCCGCCGCCTCCTCGTGCCGGTCGAGTGCCGACAGCACGTTGCCCAGGTTGTTTCGCGCATCGGCATGGCGGGGGTCGCGCGCGAGCGCCTCGCGATAGGCCGCCAGCGCCTCGTCCAGCCGGCCCGCCTGCTGCAGCAACAGGCCCAGGTTGTAGCGCGTCCCGGCATGGTCCGGCGTGATGGCAAGCGCGCGGCGAAAGGCGTCCTCCGCCCGCGCAATCCGCCCGGTCTTGAGACAGGCGCCGCCCAGCAGGGAGAGCAGGGCGAAACTCGAGGGGTTTTGCTGCAGCAGCCGCTCCGCCTCGGTCACCGCCGCCTCGAACCGGCCGTTTTGGCACAGCGCGGCAACACGCTCGACCTCCTGCGCGGGGGCGCTGCGGCGCGGGGCGGTCCGGTCGAGCAGGGCGAGCGTCCGGCGGGCGCGGGCTTCGCCCGGATGGGCCCGGAGGATGGCATTCAGCACCTGCCGCGCCTCCTCGGGCCGGCCCGAGCGCAGGCAGGTCTCTGCCCTGGCAAGGGCCTGGTCGAGCGTCAGGTGAACCATGGGACCGGGTCGCGCTGTTTCCTCGCCGCGACTATGGCACAGGCCCCCGCCACCGGGCCAGAGCCGGGCGGGAACGGCAACGCGAGCCCGACCGGCCCCCGCGGTGGCGTCACAAGGCACTGCGAGCATGTCCTGGTTTGGCGCGGTCGTGACGCGCTCCGCCATCGCCGATGGTATGGCGCAGGACGGCGGGATACCGCGCTAGCCGTGGACGGTCTCGCCGCCGAGGATGGTGCGCAACACGGTGACCCCGGCAATGTCCTCATCCGGCACGGTGAGGATATCGTCCGACAGCACCGCTAGGTCGGCCCGCTTGCCCGGCTCGATCGTCCCGACCTCGGCCTCGCGGAAGGCATAGCGCGCGGCGGCGCTGGTATAGAGGCGCAGGGCCTCCTCCCGCGTGATCGCCTCCTCCGAGCCGTAGACCACGCCGTTCCGGTCGCGCCGCGTCACCATCACCGCCATGTTGACGAAGGGGCTGAGCGCGTTGATCGGGTAATCGGTGCCCTGGCCCAGCAGGTCGAGGCCCATCCGGTCGATCATGGTCCGCATGGGAAAGGCGCGGTCCGCCGTCTCCTTGCCGAGGAAATCGGCCACCGCCTTGGCCTTGCCCCAGAGAAAGGTGCTCTGGGCGTCGACCCGGACGTCCAGCCGCCTGGCCCGGTCCATCTGGTCGGGGCGCATCAGGCTGCCATGGATCACGATGAAGCGGCGCCCGGGGATGGGCCGGTCCTCGTCCGCCGCCTCGTAGGCGTCGAGCACCAGGTCGATCGCGGCGTCGCCCACCGCGTGGACGCCGACGCGCCAGCCATAGCGGTTGGCGATGCGGACGAGGGCATGAAACCGCTCGGGCTCGATCACCACGGTTCCGTGATAGTCCGGATCGTGCGGGTAGCCGTCGCGCATCAGCGCGGTGCCCAGGGTCATGCCGCCGTCGATCTGCAGCTTCACGGCGGCGTAGCTCAGCCATTCGTTGCCGAATTCCGACATCGCGCCAATACGGGAAAAGAACGCCTCCCATTCCTCCAGCGACATGCCGGGGTTGAGGTTGCCGGTGGGCGCGAACATGCAGCTTACCCGCAGCGTCGCGTCGCCCCGGTTCAGCAGGCCCTGGTGGGCGCGCAGGTAATCCGGCCCGACCGCCGCGCTGACCACCGAGGTCAGCCCGTGGCTGTTGCAGAGCGCCATGGCGTCGCGCAGCTGCGCCTCGCGGTCGGCATCGGTCCATTCCGGAAGGCAGGCAAAGACGATCTCTTCGGCGCTTTCCTCCAGCAGGCCGGTGGGCCGGCCGGTGCCGGGGTCGCGGTGGATGATCCCGCCCTCGGGGTCGGGCGTGGACTCGTCGATGCCGGCGGCCTCGAGCGCGCGGCTGTTGACCATGGTGAAATGGCTGACCGGCAGGCAGACCGGGTGATCCGGCGCCACCTTGTCCAGCTCGTCCCGCGTCAGGTAGCGGCCCTCGGCCAGCTGCGAGACCGGGTGCCAGGTGGCGCCCCGGATCCAGGTGCCCGGCGCGACCTGGCGCGCGGCCTCGGCCACCCGCTCCAGCGCGCCGGCCACGTCGGTGACGCCGTCGAAATTCGCCGACCACAGGTCGAGCCCGGCCAGGTCCACGTGGATATGGGTGTCGATCAGCCCGGGCAGCACGCAGCGCCCCGCCAGGTCCTCGACCGTCGTGTCGGGGCCCGCCCATTCCATCACCTCGGCCTCCGGGCCGACGGCCAGGAACCGGCCGTCGCGGATGGCCACGGCCTCGCAGGTCGAGAACTCGGGATCCATGGTCAGGAAGCGGCCGTTCCGGAGGATCGTCTGGGCATAAACGGGAGGAGGCGCCATGGCTGCGAACCGGCCTTCGTTACATGGACTCGGGCGCGGGCATGACCTCGCCGCATTTTCCGCAGGTCCGCGCCTCTTCGCTGCCGAAGAAATTGGCATAGGCCTTGGAGACCGGATCCTTCTGGTAATCGTCCACCGTGAAGGTCTCTTGGTGCAGCAGGGCGTCGCAGCTGGGGCAATACCACTGGAACCGGTCTTCTTCACCCGGGCGGCGCTGCCGTTCCGAGATCAGGGCGAAGGCGTCGGGCGGGAAGCGCGGCGAATGCGGCATGCCGCTGGGGGTGAAGTTCAGCCCGCCCTCGGGGATGGTCACGATCTCTTCCTTGCCCTCGGGGGTGCGGATATGCAGCTTCATCTCGCCGCGGATCATGTACATGATCTCGTCGCTGGGATTGATGTGGAACTCGCTGCGGTACTCGCGCCCGCGGGCCACGAAAGACAGGGCGTCCGGCTCCTGCCAGAGCACGCTGACGCGCTTGCCGCTTTCCGACAGTTCCCTGACCTTGTCTTCCAGCCCGACGACGGGCGCTTCCGAGAGTGAACGGGTGTACATGTCTGGTCTCCTGTCAGGCAGCTTGGTCGCGGGGGCGCTCAGTCGAGTTGGTCGCGGGCGCTCAGTCGAGATAGGCGACGCAGTCGATCTCGACATTCACGCCCTTGCGGTGGGGCGTGCCGCCGATGCAGGTCCGGGTCACCTTTTCCCCGGCCATGTAGTCGCGGAACGCCTCGTTGAAGGCGGGGAAATCGGCGGTGTCGCGCAGGCAGACCCGCATGTTGATCACGCAGGTCAGGTCGGCGCCGCCGGCCTCGAGCACGCGCACCAGGTTGTCGAGCGTCTGGCGCGTCTGTTCCTGGATATCCTCGGACACCACGGTCTTGGTCTCCGGATCGAGCGGCCCCTGGCCCGAGACATAGAGGAACGGCCCCGCCTTGATCGCCTGGGCAAGCGGCGAGGGCGTCGACTGGTCGGTGAATCCGGTGACGGGCGCCTTGGCGGATTGAACGATTTCCTTGGGCACGGGGCAAGCTCCGGTCTGTGTCATGCGAGATTGAGCGCGCCCGCGTCGCTCTGCCGGGTGCGCATGAATGGGGAAACGCTAGGAGTGAAATTTCGAAATTGCAAACCCTTTTTGCGCCGAGCGGACGGGCGAGAGACGTGCGCGTGACCCCCGTATCCGGTTGCGCGCGCCAAGGCTTCGGGCGCTGCTTTTTCGGGCAGTTGCCCTGTCTTTCGGGTGCTTCCCGGAGGTGTTGTCTGGACCTCGGGTAGGGGAAGATGATGTTTGTCTTATATGGTGTATGGGCCTCGCCCCTTGCGAGTATGGCGCGCTGATTTTCCGTGCTGACCAGGGGGAGGGGGTGAGCGGAGGTGCCGCAAGGTGCCGAGACGCCCGTCGCCCGCCGGGCCCGAATGTTGGGCACCATCGCGGTCCTCGCCGAAAATTTCGAATTTTTTTCTGGTCGCCTCCCTCACGATCGCCTAGCATCGATTCCGGAAGACGCCCGGACCTGAGGGCTGCACAGCATATGGGGATCGGATGCAGGACGGATGCACGCTTGCCCTCGACGGGGTGACCAAGAGCTTTTCGCAGGGCCGCCCCGAAGAGATGATGGCGCTGGCCGACATCTCGCTGGACGTGGCCGCGGGGGAATTCCTGACCGTGGTGGGGCCTTCGGGCTGCGGCAAGTCCACCTTCCTGCAGATCGCCGCGGGGCTGATGGAGGCCACCGGCGGCGCGGTCGCGCTGGACGGGCGGCCGGTCGACGGCCCGCCGGGCGGGCTGGTCTACCTGTTCCAGCAATATACCCGCTCGCTGCTGCCCTGGCGGACGGTGATCCGAAACGTGGAATTCGCCGTGGAGGGCAGGGGGCGCGCCTCTCGCCGGGAGCGGCGCGAGTTCTGCATGGAGTTCCTGGAAATGGTCGGGCTCGCGGATTTCGCCGACCGCTACCCGTGGCAATTGTCCGGCGGCATGCAGCAGCGCGTGGCCATCGCCCGGGCGCTGGCCGCCGAGCCGCGGATCCTGCTGCTGGACGAACCCTTCAGCTCGGTCGATGCGCTCACCCGGATGGAGCTGCACGACATGATCCTGAAACTGTGGGAGGATCGCCGCTTTACCGCGCTGCTGGTCACCCATGACGTGGACGAGGCGGTGATGCTGTCGGACCGGATCGCGGTCCTGTCCTCGCGCCCCTCGCGCATCGTCGAGACGATCGAGACCGGCCTGCCGCGCCCGCGCGACCGGATCACCACCCCCGAATTGCCGCGCTTCCTCGAGCTGCGGCACTACCTCCTGGAATCCCTGACGAAGCCCAAGGACCATGCTGCATAGGCTGCCCGTCTCTCCCGGCCGCATCGCCGCGGTCCTGCTGCCGGTGCTGCTGCTGCTCGCACTGGAACAGGCGGTCGACAGCGGTGCCGTGCGCCGCGCCCTGATCCCCGCGCCCAGCGACGTCTGGGGGGAACTGGTCTACATCCTGCAGGGCGGTCACCTCTGGGCGCCGCTGGGCAAGACGCTCTACCTGCTGGCGGTGGCCTATGGATGCGCCTCGGTGCTGGCCATCGGGCTGGGCCTGCTGATGGGCCGGTCGCGCGCGGTCTACAACCTGTTCGAGCCGCTGGTCGAGGTGATCCGCCCGCTGCCGAAGCCCGCGCTGCTGCCGCCGCTGATCCTGTTTCTCGGCATCGGCGACACGATGAAGATGACGGTGGTGGGGCTTGCCGTCTTCTTCCCGGTGCTCATCAACACCGTGCAGGGCGTGCGCGGCGTCGATCCGGTGCTGGTCGAGACGGCGCGCACCTTCGGCTACTCCGGCGGCCGCATCGTCAGCCGCGTGGTGCTGCCCGCGGCGCTGCCCTTCATCTTCACCGGCTTGCGCATCGCGCTCGGCCTCGGGCTGATCCTCGTCGTGGTGGCCGAGATGCTGGCCGGGACCGGGGGGATCGGTTTCCTCATCGTGGACATGCAGCGCACCTTCCAGGTGACCTCGATGTATGCCTGGCTCGTCATCCTGGCGGTGCTGGGGTTCCTGCTCAATCTCGGCTTCGAACGGCTGGAGGCGCGGCTGATGTTCTGGAGCCGCCAGTCCGAGGGCCGGGCGTGAGCCCCCGTCATAACAAGACCCGCCGCAGCGAAACGGCGGCACCATCCAACAGAAGGAGAGACACATGAGACAGTTTGCCAAGTCGGCCTTCATTGCCGCGGCCGCGGCGCTGACCGCCCTGCCGGCGGCGGCGCAAGACCTGACCACCTTGCGGGTCAGCATCATCCCGATCATCGACATCGCGCCGCTGCAGATCGCGATGACGAAAGGGTTCTTCGAGGAAGAGGGGATCGAGATCGACACCACGCCCACGGCGGGCGGGGCGGTCGGCCTGCCGGCGCTGGCCTCCGGCGCGGTCGACGTGACCTTTTCCAACTCGGTCTCCATTGCGCTCGGCGCGGCGCAGGGGTTGGGCTTCAAGGTGATCGCCGCCGGCAGCTTCACCGGCAAGGAAGCGCCCGACATCGCCGCGATCGTCGCCAAGCCGGACGCCGGGATCAAGACCGGCGCCGACCTCGATGGCAAGAAGCTGGCGGTGAACACCCGCAACAACGTCATCTGGCTCTATGCCAATGCCTGGGTCGATGCGACGGGCGGCGATTCCTCGTCGGTCACCTACCTCGAGGTGCCGTTCCCGCAGATGCTGGACGCGATCGACGGCGGGCAGGTGGACGCGGCCTTCCTCGTGGATCCGTTCCTCAATGCCGGCGTCTCGGGCGGTGCGGTCGAGGTGGCGGGCTATCCCTACAACACGATCCAGTCCGAGATCCCGATCGGCATGTACGCGGTGACCGAAGATTTCCTCGCCGATAATCCCGACGTGGTCGACAGCTTCGTCACCGCCTACAACAAGGGCGTGGACTGGGCCAACGACAATGCCGGCAGCGACGAGTGGAACGAGATCGTTTCGGGCTATACCCGCCTTCCCGCCGAGCGCCTGGCCGGGCTCGACATCCCGCCCTTCCACAAGGTGGTCGACCCCGAGGCGCTGCAGCCGACGATGGACCTGATGCTGAAATACGGCCTGCTGCGCGAAGAGATGGAGGCTTCCAGCATCCTGGCCGACTCGGTCCTGGCGAAGTGATTTGAGCGTCGGGCCGGCGCCGCGACAGGTGCCGGCCCGACACGCTCCCGGACGGACGGCGAGACAGGCAATGGTGATGCAGAGCACTTCAGACGACACGCTCCCTCCGACCCGCCCGGCGGATGCGGCGCGCGGCCGCGTGCCGGCCCTCGGCGCGCGTGTCGGGCAAAGCCGGTGGACCGGGCTGCTGCTGGTGCTCGCCCTGCTGGGCCTGTGGGAGCTGTCGGCCCGCTTCTGGGTGGACAGCGCCAACTGGCCGCCCTTCAGCCGCGTGGTGATGGCTCTCTTCGAAGAGGGCACCGGGCGCGAGCTGTTCTTCGTCTTCGCGGCCAGCCTGCGCCTGATGCTCACCGGTTTCGTCATCGGCGCCGGGCTGGGCATCGCGCTCGGAGTGGCGATCGGGCTGAACCGGTTCCTGCGCGAGATGCTGTCACCGATGGTGGAGCTGTTGCGCCCGCTGCCGGTGCCGGGCCTCGTGCCGCCGCTGATCCTGCTCCTGGGGATCGACGCGGCGATGAAGGGCACGGTGGTGGCCTTTGCCGTGCTCTTCCCGGTCCTCATCAATACCGCCCAGGGCGTGCGCGCGGTGGAGCCCACGCTGCTCGACACCGCGCGGACCTTCCGTCACGGGCGGGCGCGCTCCATCCTGGCGGTGATCCTGCCGGCGAGCCTGCCCTACATCTTCTCGGGCCTGCGGATCAGCCTAGCGCTGGCGCTGATCGTCACCGTGGTGGCCGAGATGATCGCCGGCGGCACGGGGATCGGCTATTACCTGATGACCATGCAATACGCCATGCGCTCGGCCGAGATGTATGCCGCCGTGGTCCTGCTGGCGGTGACCGGCTACGCGCTCAACTTCATCATCGTGTCGGTGGAGCGGCGGGTGCTGCGCTGGTATTTCGCGCAACAGGATTGAGGCGCGGATGAGCGGCATGTTCCACCTGTCCCTCGGCGAGACGGAGCTGTCCTCCGTGGTCGAGGTGAGCGGCCACCGCTACACGCCCGAGTTCCTGCTGCCGGAGATCCGCCGCGACGAGCTGGAGGCCGAGCAGGGCTGGATGGCGCCCGACCTCTACGATCCGGCGCGCGACCTGCTGGCCATGGTGCGCCAGACCAACGTGATCCGCACCCGGCACCACACGATCCTGATCGACACCTGCGTCGGCGATTGCAAGCCGCGCAACGTCGCCAGCTTCAACATGCTGCAGACCGCCTGGCTGGAGAATTTCCGCGCCACCGGCCTGCGCTTCGAGGATGTGGACCTGGTCATGTGCACGCATCTGCACGTGGACCACGTGGGCTGGAACACGCGGCTGCTGGACGGCCGCTGGGTGCCGACCTTTCCCAATGCCCGCTACGTCTTTGCCCGCGGCGAATACGACCATTGCGCGGCCCTCCATGCCGCCGGCGGCCAAAGCCCGGACGGGCCGATCTTCGCGGACAGCGTGCTGCCGGCGGTGGAGGCGGGGCAGGCGGTGATCGTGGACGAGACCGAGGAGCTGGCCGAGGGCTTCCTGCTGGAGCCGACGCCGGGCCATTCCCCCGGCCACGTGGCGATCCACCTGCGCAACCGGGACGGCCATGTGCTGTTCTCGGGCGACGTGATGCACCATCCCGTGCAGGTTCGTCTGCCGCATCTCAACAGCCGCTTCTGCGAGGATGGACCCCGGGCGCGCGAGACCCGGATGCGCCTGCTGCAAGCCTATGCCGATCGCGACGTGATCCTGTGCCCCGCCCATTTCGAGCGGGGCACGCTGGGCCGGCTGCGGTCGGTCAGCGACGGGTTCCGCTATGATTTCCTGAACGGCGGGGCGGGGTAGCGGCCCGGTCGCCGTCATCCTGTCCCGTCTGGCCGAACAGCGTGACCGCGAGCGAATGCGCGGAATTGGCGATATGCACCCGCAGCAGCTCTGCCGCGAGCCGCCCCTGCCGGTTCATCGCCGCGTCGTAGATCGCCCGGTGCTCCGAGATCAGCACTTCCTTCGGCACGGCCCGGCGGGCGACGGCCTGGCGCCGGTAACGCTCCGAATGCTCCGACAGCATGGCCACGAAATGCAGCATCCAGTGCGAGCCGCAATTGCCGATCAGGGCGAGGTGGAAGGCGCGGTTCTCCTGCTCCCATTCCGCGTTCGCCGCGCCCTGCTGGTCGTGCAGGCGCTGCTCCACCCGGTTGAGCCGGGTGAAGGCCTCGGTCACCCCCTCCGCCCAATCCGCGTTCTCGTTGTCGATGGAGCGCAGCAGCGCCTCCGGCTCGATGAAGAGGCGCATGTCGGTGATGTCCTGGTGCTCGGCCTGGGAGATAGACTCGACCCAGTAGCCGCGCTGTCCGGTCATGCGCACCAGCCGCTCCGACGACAGCTTGGACAGCGCCTCGCGCAGGGAGGAGGCGCCAAAGCCGTAGCGCGCGCGCAGCTTCTCCAGCAGCAGCTTCTCGCCCGGCTCCAGTGCCCCTTCGAGGATTTCCTCCCGCAGGCAGGCATAGGCGGCCTCCGTCCGGGTGGCGTATTCGCGCTTGGTGCCGGTCGCGGTGCCGGTTTCGCTGCCAGCCTCGGTGGCGTTCTCCGACGTCAGGTCCATCTCATCTCCCTGTCCTGTCCGCGCGGCATCCAGCCGACGGCGCGCCAAAGCCTACCGTCTCGCGCGCCGGTTGCATACCGCGCGCGCACCGGGTCAGCCCGTCGCAGGCTCGGCCCGGGCCGTCCCGAACAGCCGCCCGGCATTGCCGCCCTCGATCGCCTGCAGGGTCGCGGCGGACAGGCGCTGGCCGTGCAGCGCCTTGATCGTGCCGGCCATCGTATCCTCCCCGGCATGGGGAAAATCGCTGGCGAAGAGCACCTGCTCCACCGGCACGGTGTCGAGCAGCGGCTGCAGCGTGCGCGGCCCGGCCGAGAGCGCGATGTCGTAGTAATGGCGGCGTATCTCGGCGATGAAGCCGTCGGGCGCCTTCTCGGCGAATTCGGGGCGGCGGTGAAGCCGCCCGATCCGGTCCGCCAGAAGCGGCAGGGTCCCCCCCGCATGGGAAAAGATGAAACGCAGGCGACGCAGCCGCGTCATGCTGCCCGAGAAGACGAGATTGGTGATCGCCCGCGTCGTGTCGAACGGGAATTCCAGGGTCGCCGCGGGAATATGCGGCAGCGGCCGCCCCGGTGGCAGGTCCGCCGGATGGACGAAGGCCACGAGGCCCAGCCGGTCCACCTCGTCCAGCACGGGATCGAGCGCCGGGTCGCCGAGATAGAGCCCGTCGTAATTGGTCAGCAGGACCACACCGTCGGCCGGCAGATCGCGGTGAACCCGCGCCAGTTCCTCCAGCGCGGCATCGACATGGGGCAGTGGCAGCGTCGCGAAGAAGCCGAAGCGCGCCGGGTGGTCCCGGCACAAGGCGGCGGAAAAGTCGTTGCACCGGCGCGCCAGCTCGGCCGCGGCGGTAGGATCGTCGAAATGGTAGCCGGGGGCGGCGAGCGACAGGATCGCCCGGTCGATCCCGTGCCGGTCCATGGCGGTCAGCGAGGTGTCGGGCGTCCAGTCCGGGCAGCGGCCCGACACCAACGTGCGCGCCAGTGCCTCCCGCCCGACCGCCTCCAGGTAGGGCTGCGGCAGGATATGATGCTGAACGTCGATTCTCTGGTTTGCAGCCATGGCCATCCGATGATTTGTCTGACGGCCTTGCGGGTCGGCCCATGGCCCCAGCCTCTGAAAATTTCGAAGTTACTGCAAGGTCTATCTTTGCCTGGAGTACTCTTACCTAGCGGGAAAGCGGGGCGGGATCGGGGGTGATCGCCGGTCGGAGGGCCACAAAACCGCAGAAATAGCTGGGGAAGGCGGCTGCGCACAGCTCGCTTTGCGGCCCCTCGCGGTCAGGTTCATTGACCGGCGGCTTTGTCGAAATTTCGAAAAAGTTGCATGACAGAGACCCGTGGCGGCGCCGGTGCCCGCAAGCGCAATGGCCGGCGGGGCAGGCAAATGCAACGGAATGTGGACTAGGCGCCGCTCTGCTGGGTCAGGCGGCGGGGGCGGCCCGGCCGGGCGCGTCGAGGGCGAGCTCGGCGGCGATCATATCGGCCGCACGTTCCGCTATCGCGACGATGGCCGCGTTGACGGGCCCGGTGGTGAGCGACGGCATCACCGAGCCGTCCACCACGAAAAGCCGCTCTGCCCCCCGCAGCGCGAGCCCCGGGGTCACCGGCGCCGCCGCGTCGCGGCCCATGCGCAGCGTGCCCACCGGGTGGTGATGGGTGGTGGCGGCGCGGGCAATGAACCGCTCGGTCGCCGCGTCCGAGGCCAGGTCGGCGGGACGCGGCAACAGCTCTTCCCCGCGCCAGGGATCGTAGGAAGGGCAGGCGGCCAGGCGGCGCGCCCAGCCCATCGCCTCGACGAAATGGGCCCGGTCCTGCGGGTGGCTCAGGTAGGCGGGGTCGATCAGCGGCGGATCGGCCGGATCGGCGGAGCGCAGCGCCAGGTGGCCCCGGCTGCGCGGATGGGTGATGCCGAACATCAGCGTGAAGCCCTCGCCCATCTCAGGCACCGGCACTTCGCCCGCCAGCGCGGCAGAGACCAGCGGGACGGAGGTCACGCCGACCACCAGGTCGGGCGGCGCCTCCGGGTCGGCGCCCTCGGCCGGGATGTACATCATCGCCTCGGAATGCTGGGTGCCGGTGGGCGGCACCGGCTGCCGCGAGCGGTAGAGATTGCCGCCCGAGAGCAGGTGATCCTGCAGGTTCCGCCCCAGCTCCGGCACGTCGCGCCGCACCGCTACGCCGGCCTGCTTCAGCATCGCGCCGGGGCCGAAGCCCGACCGCATCAGGATCGCCGGCGACCCGATGGAGCCGGCGGCCAGGATCACGGCGGCCCGCGCGCGCAGCGTCTCGCGCCGCTCGCCTTGGGCCAGAACGATGCCGGTGGCGCGGTCATCGTCGTCGAGGATCAGCCGGTCGACCAGCGCGCCTTTGCGGATATGGAGGTTCGGGCGGGCCCGGACCGCGTCGGTCAGGTAGGCAGCGGCGGCGCTCTGCCTGCGACCCCCGTCGATGGTCATGGTGTTGAAGGTCGCCCCGGCCATCGGCCCGCCATTGTGGTCGCGCAGGCGCGGCAGGCCGAGCGCGACGCCGGCCTCCACATGGGCGCGGCTCAGCGGGTGCGGGGCGGGCGGCTGCTGCAGGTGCAGGGGGCCGTCGGTGCCATAGCCCGGCTCTCCGGCGAAGGGCGAGGTCTCCGAGCGGATGAAGTAGGGCAGGAGGTCATCATGCCCCCAGCCCTCGGCCCCGGCCGCGACCCAGGCGGCGAAATCGCCCGGATGGCCGCGCATGTGGCCCATGGCGTGGATCGCGCTCGACCCGCCGATCACGCGGCCGCGCGGGCAGTCCTCGACCCGGCCGGCCATGTGGGGCTGCGGCACCGTGCGGAAGGCCCAGTCGACGGGCGTGTTCTGCAGCAGGGGCCAGGCGGCGGGGTCGTCGATGCGCGGATCGCCCGGTTCTTCCCCGGCCTCGATCAGCAGGACGGAGAGGGCGGGATCGGCGCTCAGCCGGTTGGCCAGAACGCATCCGGCGGTGCCGGCGCCCACCAGGATCACGTCCCAGACGCCGGCCGGCTCGGTCATTGGCCCGTCAGCTCGGGCAATTCGCCGGGATCGGCAGCGATGAAGCTCTGCATCCGCTCCTCGATCACCTTGCGGACGTTGACGAGGTGGGCGCGCATCAGCGCCTCGGCCTTGTCGGGGTCGCGGTCGGCGATGGCCTGGGCGATCGCCTGGTGCTCGGCGTCGCGCTGCGCCCGGCGCTTGGGGCAGGGCGGCGTGTTCTGGGCAAGCCGGACGCGGCTGTCGGTGCCCACCTGGCGCAGCAGGTCGTAGATCTCCTGCGCCAGCGGGTTGCGGGACGAGCGCGCAAGCTCGCGGTGGAAGGCCAGGTCTGCGGTGCCGTAATCCTCCCCCTGGCGCGAGGTGGCGCTGCGCTGGATGCGCTTGATCTCGAGCATGGAGGCGCGGATCGCGGCGAGCCGGGCGAATTGCGGCTCCAGGATCATGCGCAGCTCGATCACGTCGCTGGGATTGGCCACGCTCACCAGCTCGTCGATATGGGAATTGTCGCGGCGGACGGATTTGCGCCCGACCTGCGCCGGGGGAAGTTCCCCCTCGGCGCGCAGTTCCGCCAGCACCCGCCTCAGCCGGGACCGCGGCACGCCCAGCTGGCTCACGAGCTGGCGTTCGGAGGGCAGATCCTGGTCGGGGCCGCCCATGTCCACGAGAAGATCGCGAAGATCGTCAAGGCTCAGGCTTTCGCCGGTTTTCTGGTCCATCGGAGTGTTCTGCGACAAGCTGCTTTCCTATTGTGCTCCAAACGGGGTCGGGCGCTGCGGCCCGGCTGCCTCCCTGCTCAAGGATGCAACGCCTTTCAACCCCGAAGCTATCATCCGGAAGATGACCAAAGCAAGACCATTGACAAAATTGGTTTCGTAATGGTTCGGTTGTGACGTTCCGGCGGCGCAGGTCAAGGCGTCGGCCGGCATCCATGAAAAAGACGACGACAGGGCGGGACCGACGTGAACTATGACTACATCATCGTGGGGGCCGGCTCGGCCGGCTGCGTTCTGGCAAACCGGCTGTCGGAGGACGAAAGCACGCGGGTCCTTCTGCTCGAGGCGGGCGGCTGGGATCGCGACCCGCTGATCCACATCCCGCTCGGCTGGGGCATGATCTTCAAGGACCGCAAGCATGACTGGGGCTATTTCTGCGAGCCCGAGGAGTCGGTGGGCGGCCGGGCCGTGGAATGCGCCCGCGGCCGGGTGATCGGCGGCTCGTCCTCGACCAACGCCATGGCCTATGTGCGCGGCGACCGCCGGGTCTATTCCCGCTGGGCCGGCATGCCGGGGCTGGAGGGCTGGGGGCCGAAACAGGTGGAGCCCTATTTCCGCCGGCAGGAACACTGGACCGGACCGGCGAGTGCCTGGCGCGGCACCTCGGGTCCGGTGGGCACCCAGTATTGCAGCTACCGGGATCCGATGGTCGACGCCTTCGGCGAGGCCGGGGCGGAGGCCTTCGGCTGGACCGAGGATTACAACGCCGAACACCAGGAGGGCTTTGCCCGGCTGCAGATGTCGATCGACCGCGGCCGCCGGGCCAGTTCCGCCAATGCCTACCTGCGGCCGGCGCTGAAGCGGCGGAACCTGACGGTGGTGACCGGGGCGCTGGCCGAGCGTGTGATCCTGCAGAACGGCCGCGCCACGGGCATCCGCTACCGCAAGGGTGGCGAGAGCGTCACCGCCCATGCGGAGCGCGAGGTGCTGCTGTCCGGCGGCGTGATCAATACCCCGCAATTGCTCATGATTTCCGGCATCGGCGACCCCGAACACCTGTCGGAGCACGGCATCGGAACGGAGGTGGCGCTGCCCGCCGTGGGCCGCAACCTTCAGGACCACCCGTCGATCATCCTGATGTATCACCGGGCCGAGCCGGGGCCGTTCCACGCCATGATGCGCTATGACCGGATCGTGCCCGACCTGGCGCGGACCTATTTCGGCGGCAACGGCTTTTCGGGCGACGTGCCGGGCGGGATCACCGCCTTCCTGCGCTCGTCGCTGGCCACCGACGTGCCCGACATCCAGATCCTGTTCACCGCCGCCCCGCTGGCCGCCTGGCCCTGGATGAAACCCTTTCGCCAGCCCTTCCCGGACGGTTTCGCGACGCGGCTGGTCCTGACCCAGCCGGAGGCGCGGGGCGACGTCACGCTGCGCTCGGCCGATCCGGCGGAGGCGCCCGCGATCCGGCAGAACTTCCTGTCGAACGAGCATGACTGGCAGGTGCTGCGCGACGCCTTCGACATGGCCCGCGACCTTGCCGATACGCCGCAGATGCGCCCCTACGTGAAGGCCGAGGTGGCGCCTGGCACGCAGGCCACCTCGCGCGAGGCGATCGACGCCCATATCCGCGACACCTCGATCACCGTGCACCACCCCGCCGGCACCTGCCGGATGGGGGCGGAGGAGGATCCGGCCAGTGTCGTCACCGCGGACCTGCGGGTGAAGGGGGTGGAGGGGCTGCGCGTCGTCGATGCCTCGGTGATGCCCGACCTGCCGAACGGCAACATCAACGCCGCCGTTCTCATGATTGCGGAGCGCGCGGCCGACATGATCCGGGGCGGGAGTAGCGCCGCGACGCCCGCCCGTGCCCCGCGCGAGGCGGCGCCGGCCTGAACCAATCGCGCTGAAATCGGTTCTCGTCATTCCTGCCGCAATCTAGCAATTTGCCGGTATTGCGCAGAAATCTTGCGTCTATGGCGTATGTATGGGCGCCCATGAAGCCTTTCCGGCTCAATTATTGACCAGCGGCTCCGGGTCTCCCAGGCGAGACCAAAAAAACTACCAAAAAACTTGTTTTGGTATTTGCCCGTGGTAGGCTCATTCGGGAATCGATGGAATGAGAGGTGACCCCGATGCCGGATACAGCCACCAGCGCGCCGCGGATCTCCAACAAGGAGAAGGCGCTGAAGGAGATGTATGACAGCATCTCCGCCAAGAACATGTTCCCCTTCTGGGCGACGACCGACGACGCGCCCAACGACGAGGTCCGCCAGCTGATGGCGACGCAGCGCGCGGTTCCCTACCTCTGGACCTACAAGGACGATATCGAGCCGCTGCTGCGCCAGTCGGCCGAGCTGATCTCCATGGACGATTCCGAGCGGCGTTCGCTGGTCCTGGTCAATCCGGGCCTGAACCCCAAGCGCGCCACCGTCTCGACCATGTACACCGCCTATCGCCTGAACGACCCTGGCGAGATCATGCCGCCGCACAAGCACAGCCCCTCGGCCATCCGCTTCGGCCTGACCGGGCGCGGCAACTTCACCGGCGTGGAGGGCGAGGACGTGACCTTCGGCCCCGGCGACATGGTGCTGACCCCGAACGACGCCTGGCACAACCACGGCACCGTCGGCGGCGAGGAGGCGGTGAACCTCTCGGTGCTGGACCTGCCGCTGGTGGAGACGCTGAACGCCATCCATTTCGACCACAATTACACCGAGGTCGAGGACGGCGTCGAAGTGAAGAAGAAGGTGCAGTCGTCGAAATATCCCTCCGACTACTCCGCCGCGACCTACGGACAGGGCGGGCTGCTGCCCCGCTGGGTGGATCACGGACGCGGCGGCGGGCTGAGCTCGCCCATGTACGTTTACCGCTGGGAGGCGATGCAGACGCTCTTTGACCGGTTCAAGGACCACGAGGGCGACCCGCACGAGGCGCTGATGATCGAATACACCGACCCCACGCGGGGCGAGCCGGTGTTCAAGACCATCACCTTCTTCGCCCAGATGCTGCGCCCGGGGGAAAAGACCCTGCCGCTGCGCCAGACGGCCAGCCTGCTGGTCGCGCCCTTCCAGGGCACCGGCTACTCCATCATCGACGGCGAACGCTTCGACTGGACCGAGTTCGACACCCTGGCCGTGCCCGGCGGCGCGTGGTGCGAACATCACAACGGGTCGGACACCGATCCCGTCTACCTCTTCGTGGCCAGCGACGAGCCGACGCTCAAGAAGCTGTCGCTCTACAAGAGCTGGGGCCAGACCGAGGGCGGCGACGTGGTGCGCTTCCTGTGAATATCGAGGGACAGAACCGCGGGAGTGCCGGCATGGCGGGCTCATTCAACACCAGGCACCTGGCGCATATCGACTGCGCCGGGGGCGGGCAGGTCTGGGTGGAGGGCACGACGCTTTTCATCGGCCACATGCGCAACCCCAGCGGCACGACGATCGTCGACGTGGCCGACCCGCGAAAGCCGAAGGTGCTGCACCGCATCGACGTGCCCGACGGCTGGCATTCGCACAAGGTCCGCGTCTCGGGCGACATCATGCTGGTCAACCACGAGAAGCTGGGCCAGCAGGGCGACTGGGATTTCGGCGGCGGTCTGGCGATCTACGATGTCAGCAAACCGGCCGAGCCGCGCATGATCTCCAAGTGGACGACCGGCGGTCGCGGCGTGCACCGCTACGATTTCGACGGGCGCTACGCCTATATCTCGCCCACCGCCGAGGGTTACATCGGCAACATCGTCATGATCCTCGACCTGATCGACCCGGCGAACCCGGTGGAAGTCGGCCGCTGGTGGATCCCCGGCCAGCACGTGGCGGGCGGCGAGGAAGGCGACTGGCTGGGCGGCGTCTCCCCGCGCTGTCACCACCCGATCCGGCGGGGCGACCGGCTGTATGTCAGCTACTGGCACGAGGGGCTCTTCATCCTCGACATCTCCGACATGTCGAAGCCGCGGATGATCTCGCGCGTCAACACCTCCGCCGCCTTCCCGCATCCGACCCACACCTGCCTGCCCATGCCGCAGAAGCTGAAGGGCCGGGACGTGATGGTGGTGGCCGACGAGGACGTGGCCAAGCTCTACCCCTCGGCCCCGGCCTTTGCCTGGATCTACGACATCACCGACGAGACGACGCCGATCCCGATCTCCACCTGGCAGGTGCCGGGGCTGGACGTGGACGGCTCGCCCCAGCCGCCGATGACCGGCTGTCACCAGCCGTCCGAGCGGTTTTCGGGCACGGTCATCCCCTTCGCGTGGTTCGCGCAGGGCCTGTGGCTGGTGGATATCGCCGACCCCTACAAGCCCAAGGAAGTGGGCCATTTCATGCCCGAGGTGCCCGACGGCGCCGAGCGGCCCTCGTCCAACGACGTCACCATCGACAGCCGCGGGATCATCTACCTCGTGGACCGCGTGAACGGCGTCGACATCATCGAGACCAGCGCCTTCTGAGGCGGCCGGGTCAGGGAGCGAAGACCATGACGAAGAAATCCGACAAGCACTACGCGATCGGCAAGAAGAACCCCAACCTGCCGTTCCATCCCGCGGTGCGCGCCGGCGATTACATCTACGTCTCGGGGCAGGTGTCCAAGGACGCGGACGGCAACATGATCACCGGCTCCATCGAGACGGAGACGGAGGGCACGATCAAGTCCATCGAACGGCTCATCGCCGAGGAGGGCGCGACCCTCCAGGACGTGTGCCGGATCACCACCTACCTCGAGGACATGCGCGATTTCGGTCGCTACAACGCCGTCTTCAAGAAACATTTCGACGGCGCCGTGCTGGCCCGCACCACGGTGCAGGGCAGCGCCGCGATCAACGTCCTGATCGAGATGGAGGCCATCGTCTACAAACCGCTGGAGGACTGACCTCCCCCGCGCCGGAACAAGGGCGAAAACGCCCGGCCACATGGCGCACCCATACCTGACAGGGAAAGATACAATGTTCGCATTCGCTACACTCGCCCGGGCCGCCGTTCTCGGCGCGCTCGTCACCTCGGCCGCGACGGTCGCCAATGCCCAGGACCTGCGCTTCGGCGCGGGGCAGCAGGGTTCGCAGAATTACGGCGTCAACGCGGCGCTCGCGCAGGAACTGACCGAGCGCGGCGGTTTCGACGCCTCAGTGCAATCCTTCGGGGGGCCCACGGCCTACCTGCCGCTGCTGGGCACCGGAGAGCTGGACCTCGCCGCCGTGGTCACCCCCGACCTCGGCGACGCGATCCGCGGCAAGGGCCCGTTCGAGGGCATGGCGCAGGACCAGATCCGAATCGTCGCGCCGCTGCTGCCCAGCCCCGTCGCCCTGATGGTCGCCGCCGATAGCGGGATCAAGACCGTGCCGGACCTCAAGGGCAAGAAGGTGGCCTGGGGCATGCCCGCGCAGGCCAGCCTGCAACCCTATATCGAGGGCTTCCTCGCGAATGGCGGCCTGACCGAGGAGGATGTGCAGGCGGTGCCGGTCTCCAGCGTGGGGGCCGGGGTCGCCGCGCTGATCGACGGCAAGGTGGACGCCACGCTCTTCGCGCTGCGCGCCGGCAAGGTGGTGGAGGCCGACGCGGCCATGGGCGGTGTCGCCTGGCTGCCGCTCGACGATTCCGACGAGGCTGTGGCCCGGATGCAGGAGGTGGCGCCCGAAGCCTACGTGCTGCCGGTCTCGGCCGATGACGGGGTGACGGGGATTTCCGAGGACACCAACGTCATGGCCTACGACTACGTGCTGGTGGCCCGCGCCGGGCTCGAGGACGAGATCGTCAGCAAGATCGCCACCATCCTGATGGAGAACACCGACGAGATCGCGGCCAAGCACAAGGTGCTGACCGCGCTCAACAAGGAGGCGCTGACCCGCCAGTACAAGCTGCCCTACCACCCCGGCGCCAAGGCCGTGCTGGGCGGCGAGTAAGACCAAACCGAATGAGCGCGACCGCCACCATGCCAGTCAGCCAGACCAGACACGACGCGCTGAACCGCCTCTTCGCGGGGCTGGGCGCGGCGTTGGCGGCCCTGCTGGTGGCGGTGTCGCTGGGCTGGATCCTCGACCTGCCGGGCCGTTTCGGCGTCGCGGTCTTCGAGGAACAACCGCTGGCGCTGGCCCTCGGGCTGGCGCTGGCGCTGGCCGCGCTGATGGTGGCGGCACGCGGGCCGGCCTGGGCCCGGATCGGCTGCGGCGTGGTGACGGGTCTGGGCCTGCTGGCGCTGATGTGCGTCATCGCCTGGCGCTTTCCGCAGCTCCAGGTCCTGTCGATGCTGCGCCCCGCATGGCTGGTGGCGCTGAGCGGCGTGGTGATCGCGGGGCTCATGGTCTTCGTCTGGCGCCTGCTGGGCATCGCCATCGTCGCCATCGTGCTGATCTTTTCCGCCATCGCCGTCTGGGGCGGGGCGCTGGGCCTGCCGCAGACACCGGCGGATCGCTGGGCGGTCTACATGCTCACCGATCCCAATTCCATTCTCGGCCTGCCGCTGCGGGTGGCGGTGCAGATCGTCATCCCCTTCATCCTTTTCGGTGAATTGCTGCGGCTCTCGGGCGGCGGCGAATACATGACCCGCCTCAGCCTCGCGCTGTTCGGCGGCTATCGCGGCGGCAGTGCCAAGGCGGCGGTCGGCGCCTCCGCGCTGTTCGGGACGATCTCGGGCAACGCGGTCTCCAACGTCGCCGGCACCGGGGTGGTGACCATCCCGCTGATGACCCGCACCGGGATGCCCGCCCATATCGCCGCCGCGCTGGAGGCCGCCGCCTCGACCGGGGGGCAGCTCCTGCCGCCGGTGATGGGGGCCGCGGCCTTCGTCATGGCCGATTTCCTGCGAATTCCCTATCTCGAGGTGGCAAGCGCCGCGGCGCTGCCCGCCATTCTCTACTTCACGGCGCTGCTGATGCAGGTGGACCGCATCGCCGCCAAGGAGGGGATGCGCGCCATGACCGCCGAGGAACTGCCGCCGATGCGCAAGACGCTGGCCGAGGGGGCGCATTTCTTCCTGCCCTTCGTGGTGATGTTCGTCGTGCTGTTCCGCAACCAGACGCGCCCCGAACTGGCCGCGCTGGCCGCGGTCGCGACCCTGGCCATCGCCGGGATGCTGCGCAGCTACGAGGGCCGCCGGCTGGGCCTTTCCCAATTGTGCGAGGCGGTGGTGGGGGCGGGCCGCTCGGCCGCGCCGCTTCTGCTGATCACCGCGGCCGCGGGCATGATCATCGGGCTGGTCAGCCTCACCGGCCTCGGCTTCTCGGTGGCGGCGGACGCCATCGCGGCGAGCGGCGGGAACAAGTTCATCCTGCTGCTGCTGGTCGCCGTCATCGCCATCGTCTTCGGCATGGGCATGCCCACCGTCGCGGTCTACGTGGTGCTGGCCACGCTGCTGGCGCCCGCGCTGACCGAGGTTGGGCTCTCGGGCCTGCAGGCGCATCTCTACATCCTCTATTTCGGCATGATGTCCATGCTGACCCCGCCGGTCGCCCTGTCGTCGATTACGGCGGCGCGCATCGCGGGCTCGGGCGTCTGGCGGACGAGTTTCGCCGCCATGGCGCTGGCTTGGGTCGCCTACATCATCCCCGTCCTGTTCGCCTTCTCCCCCGCGCTGCTGCTGCGTGGCACCGCCGTGGATGCCGTCGTCGCGGCGCTCACCGCGCTGGCCGGCACCGCCGCCATTGCCGTGGGCGCCGTGGGCTACCTGCGCGGGCCGCTCGCCGGGCCCGCCC
>SRJI02000191.1 GCA_005473895.2 Carideicomes alvinocaridis | reverse complement strand
GACGCTCCCGTGGCGGTCTGACGACGAAGAATCATCTGGTCTGTGATGGCAAGGGCAGGGTGCTGGCGTTCGTGGTGACCGGCGGGCAGGTGGCGGACACCTCGATGCTGGCCACCACGCTGGAGCAGATCAGCGTTGCCGGGGCCCGTGGGCGGCCCCGGATACGGCCTGACCGCCTGATTGCAGACAAGGGCTACCCCTCGAAGGCGAACCGGGCCTGGCTGCGCCGGCATGGCATCGCGGCCACGATCCCCGAGCGGGCCGATCAGATCACGCACCGGCGCCGCCGCCCAGGAAGACCGATCGACTTCGGTGAAGACCAGCGCCAGCGCTACCGGGGACGCAACGTCGTAGAGCGGTGCTTCAACCGGCTCAAGCAGTGGCGAGGGATCGCGATGCGCTCGGACAAGTACGCCCGGAACTATCACGCCGGGCTCTGCCTCGCCGCGACACTGCATTGGCTGACTACTATCCTTTAGCAACACGCCCTAGGAAGTCACCACGGTTGGTCCGCTGCGCAGGGGGGGCATCCGCTAGGGCTCATCTGCAAGCCAGCAAGCGATCATGACGAGTGGCCTTCCGGCGTAGGGCATCATCCCTCGGCACTTAGCTCAGGAGGCTGAGAGCGCCTCCTT
>SRJI02000190.1 GCA_005473895.2 Carideicomes alvinocaridis | reverse complement strand
GCTGACCACGAACGCCTCGTCGCGGCGACCCGCCAATGCTTCACCGACCACCTCCTCCGCGCCGCCGTCGGCGTACATCTCGGCGGTGTCGACCAGCGTCATGCCCAGCTCGAGGCCGGCGTGCAGCGCGGCGACCTCGTTGCTGCGGCGGCTGGGGTCCTCACCCCAGCCCCAGGTGCCCTGGCCCAGCACAGGGATGGCCTCCCCGCTCGGCAGCGTTATCCGTCGCATCCGCGATCACTTCCCTTCTGGTTGTCCTGAGGTGGGACGTGGGCTGAGATCCTCGAAGGGCCGGCGCGTCCCCGGCCGGTGCTGGCTTATAGGAGGGTGGCGGGTACCAAGGTGCCGGGTGTCGAGCCGGTAGTCAGCCCCGCCTGCGCCATGTGGCGTACCGGGCTGCTCACGAGCGGTTTCCGGCGCCGGTGGGCTGGACAGTACCACCACGGCGGAACAGAAGGCAGAGGTCATCGGGTGAGCGGCTGGTGGCCTGGTTCCCGTCTCGGGCCGCAGACCTCGTTCCTGCTGATCGCCGGTCAGCTGTAGAGATGCAGCGAAGATTTCACACGACGCGCGGCCAAGAGTTCACAAACACGCGCCACACGTTCGTCTCTGCAAAGTAGGCCGAGCTGGAGATGA
>SRJI02000189.1 GCA_005473895.2 Carideicomes alvinocaridis | reverse complement strand
CTGGTCCACGGGGTCCACGAACCGGTGCAGGCCCTCGCCGGTGTTGCTGTAGTCCCCGAGCCCGTCGACCACGAGGGTGTTCTGCGCCGCCAGCGGGCCGATCCGCAGTCGGGCGCCGTCGAAGTCCGCCACGTCCAGCGCGTCGCCGTTGAGGGTCACCGTGGGAGCCTGCTCGGCCACGAAGTCGATCCACGTGTGGGTGCCCACCGCGTCCTGCGTGGCCGCGAACGTCACGGTGGTGGCCGTGTGGAAGTGCTCCGCTCCGCGGGTGAGGTCCAGGCTCACCTCGTACGCGTCCACGGTGAGGGCGGCCGCGCGCGCGGCGGCCTCTTCGCGGGTGATGTTCATGGCGGCGGCGGTGGTCACGGTCGGACTCCTCCTGGGGTCGGGTGGATGCGGCACGGCCGGGCGCCTGTGACGGGGGCCATGGCACGGTGCTCCCCAGTGTGCCACCTGGTCCGGGCGTCGTGGACGGCGCACGGGAGGGCGGGCCGGCCGGTGTGCTCAGCCCCCGATCTCGGCCAGTCGGGTCGCCGCCGCACGCAGCACCTCAGCCACCTCGGGCACGCGTGCCGGCGGCATCCGCTGCTCGGCCGCCGAGGCCGTGAGGGACACCTGGGGGATGCTTCCCGTCCGCG
>SRJI02000037.1 GCA_005473895.2 Carideicomes alvinocaridis | reverse complement strand
TCCGGAGGCAGGCGCGGCCCCGGCGCCCCGGCCCGCCCCGGTCCCGGAACCCACGGAGACGGCCGCCCCGGCCCCCGCGCCCAAGGCCTCCCCCGCCGCGGCCGAAGAGGGGCTGATCGAGGTGACCGCGCCCATCGTCGGCACCTTCTACATCGCCCCCGAACCCGGCGCGGCGCCCTTCGTCACCGAAGGCGACAAGGTGGATGAGACCTCCACCGTGGGCATCATCGAGGTCATGAAGGTTTTCAACAACATCAAGGCCGAGCAGGCGGGAACGGTCGTCCGCTGCCTGGTGGAGGACGGGGCCTTCGTCGAATTCGGCCAGCCCATCCTCCTGATCCGCCCGGAGGTGTGAATGGCCCTGCAACGTTGCCTCATCGCCAACCGCGGCGAGATCGCGGTGCGCGTCATCCGGGCCTGTCAGCGGCTCGGGATCGAGACGGTGGCGGCCGTGTCCGAGGCCGACCGTGACAGCATGGCGGCGCGGATCGCCGACCGGGCGGTCTGCATCGGCCCGGCGCGCGCCACCGACAGCTACCTGAATATCCCTGCGCTGGTGACCACGGCGCTTGGCACCGGCTGCGACGCGGTGCATCCGGGCTACGGCTTCCTGTCGGAGAACACGGCCTTCGCCGCCGCCTGCGCCGAGAACGGTATCGCCTTCGTCGGGCCCAGTGCGGAGAACATCCGCCAGATGGGCAACAAGCTGGTGGCCCGGGACATCGCGCAGGAGGTGGGTGTGCCGTTGGCCCCCGGCTCGCCCCGGATCGCCGAGTTCTCGACCGCGCGCGGCATCGCCGAAGAGATCGGGATGCCCGTGCTCTTCAAGGCCGCCGCCGGGGGCGGGGGGCGCGGCATCCGCATCGTCCATCGCCATGAGGACCTGCGCAGCGCCTTCGACACCGCCTCGGCCGAGGCGCAGGCGGCCTTCGGGGACAACGCGCTGTTTCTGGAACGCTACATCGGCAATGCCCGCCACGTGGAGGTGCAGGTGCTGGCCGACAGTCACGGCACCGTCATCCACCTGGGCGAGCGGGATTGTTCGCTGCAACGTCGCTACCAGAAGATCCTCGAGGAGGCGCCGGCCTTCGGCCTCACGGACGCGCTGCGCGACGGGATGCGCGAGGCGGCGGTCAAACTCGCCCGCCATATCGGTTACGAGAGCGCGGGGACGGTGGAGTTCATCGTCGATGCCGACAGGGGCGAGTTCTTCTTCCTGGAAATGAACACCCGCGTGCAGGTCGAACACCCGGTGACCGAGATGGTGACCGGCGTGGACATCGTGGCCGAACAATTGCGCGTCGCCGCCGGCGAGCCGCTTTCGGTGCGGCAGGAGGACGTGACCACCACCGGTCATGCGGTCGAGTGCCGGATCAACGCCGAGGCCCCGGCGCGCGGCTTTGCCCCGTCGCCCGGCCGTATCACCGAATGGGCCCCGCCCGAGGGGGAGGGCATCCGCCTCGACAGCCATGCCGCGCAGGGCTACGTCGTGCCGCCCTTCTACGACTCGCTGGTGGCCAAGCTCATCGTTCACGGGCGCGACCGGGACGACGCGATCGCCCGCATGACCGAGGCGCTGGCGCGGTTCCGCGTCAGCGGCATCGAGACGACGATCCCGTTTCACCGCTACGTGCTGGAGCAGCCCGATTTCGCGGCGGAACGCATCAACACCAACTGGCTCGAGGGCGTGGCCGAGGCCTTCGTCGCCGCCGAGACCGTTTGAGGGAGGCTGAGATGGCCGAAGACGTCAAGATCATAGACACCACGCTGCGCGACGGGCAGCAGAGCCTCTGGGCGATGAACATGCGCACCGGCTGGATGCTCCCCGCGCTCGACCGGCTCGACCGGGCCGGCTACGAGGCGATGGAGTTCTTCGTGCCCGTGGTGCAGATCAAGAAGATGATCCGCGACCTCGAGGAGGACCCATTCGAGTGGCTCCGCCTGGGCGTGGCGCGGGCGAAACAGACGCCTCTGCGGCTCCACGCGGGCTATCGCAGCGGGCTGGGCAAGGTGCCGGAATCGGTGTCCAAGCTGATGGTGCAGAAGGTCACCGACTGCGGCATCGAAACGGCGAGGATTTCCGACCCCTGGAACGATTTCGGCACGCTGAAGGAAGAGCACGACGAGATGCGCCGCATGGGGATGGAGTCGGTGGTCAACATCATCTACTCCGTCTCGCCGCGCCACACGACGGAGTATTTCGTCCAGCGCACCAGGGACGCGGCGGCGCTGAAGCCCCTCCGGCTGTGCTTCAAGGACGTGGGCGGACTGCTGACGCCCTCCCGCCTGCGCGAGCTTCTGCCCAAGGTGCTGGAGGCGGCGGGCGACATTCCCGTGGAGTTCCACAACCACTGCAACAACGGTCTGGGCACCTTCAACGCGCAGGAGGCCGTCGACCTCGGCATCCGGCACGTCCACTCTGCGGTCCCGCCGCTGTCGGACGGATCGTCCCAGCCCTCGGCGCTCGACATCCTGCGGAACCTGCGGGCGCGGGGCCATGACGTGGCGCTGGACGAGGCGCCGCTGGCGGAGGTGTCGGAGTATTTCACCCGCATCGCGCAGCGCGAGGGGCTCGCCATCGGTCAGCCCCGCGCCTACGACGAGACGCTCTATTCGCACCAGATCCCCGGCGGCATGATCTCCAACCTCGAGTACCAGCTCGAAAAGGTGGGCATGAAGGGCCGCATGGACCTGATCCGCGAGGAGGCCGCCAAGGTCCGGGCCGAGCTGGGCTATCCCATCATGGTCACCCCGCTATCGCAGTTCGTGGGCACCCAGGCGGCGGTCAACGTCATCACCGGTGCGCGTTACAAGCAGGTGACGGACGAGACCATCCAGTACGCGCTCGGGCTCTGGGGCCGCGAGGCGCTGGAGCACATGGACCAGAACGTGCGCGACCTGATCCTCGACCGGCCGCGGGCGCGCGAGATCGCCGCGATGGAAACGCCCCAGCCCGACCTGGCCGAGGTGCGCCGCACGCTGGGGTCGGGCCTGACGGACGAAGAGCTGATCATTCGCGCCTACGTGGACGAGACGGCGGTGCAGCTGGTCCGCCGCCTGCCGCCGGTGCAGGAGGAGCCTGTCGGCCGCTCCCCGCTGGTGGAACTGATCGCCGGGCTCGCCGCGCAGAGTGCGCAGCATGACGTCTCGGTCAGCATGGGCGACCTGAATGTCCGGCTGAGCAAGGGCTGACCGTCCGAAGACGCGCGCGGCGGGGCGGGGCGCCCTGCCGCCGACATGAAAAAGCCCCGCCGGATCGACCGGCGGGACCTTTTCTTGCCCCGTGTTGCGCAGAGCCGCCTGTCAGAACCGGAAGTTCGCCAGCCAGAGCGCGATCTGCGGAAACAGCACCAGCGCCCAAGCCGCCACCAACTATTCCGAGGGCAAGACTCGTTCAGAAGTTCGCAGTAGTTTGATCCATGAACAGCCACGGGATCCAGGCTGTCAAACCGCCTACTCGCTTGGCGACAATCTGGGCGCCAGTTCTTGCTCAAGGTACTTCAGGGCGTTTTCCATGGCGTCGAAAAGGACGTCGATCTCTGCCTTGCTGATGATCAGGGGCGGGCAGAAGGCCACGGCGTCCCGAAGGGCCCTGACGATCACCCCGTTCCTCTGAAGGTGCAGCTGAATCCTGGCCCCCACCCCCTGCTCCGGAGGGAAGGGCCGACGGCTTTCCTTGTCGACAACCAGTTCGATGGCGCCGATCAGGCCCACGCCGCGCGTGTGGCTGACATGGGGATGCGCCCCCAGCCGGTGCAGCCGTTCGAGGAAATGCGGCGAGACCTCCGCAACATGGCCGAGGATGTCCCGCTCCTCGTAGATCTTCAGCGTTTCGAGCGCGACGGCGGCACAGACCGGGTGCCCGGCATAGGTCACGCCATGCGCAAAGACGCCCTGCTTGCGGCTTTCGTCGACCATGGCGTCGTAGATCTCATCGCTCACCAAGGTGGCGGAGATCGGCAGGTAGGACGAGGACAGGGCCTTTGCGACCGTCATGATGTCGGGTTTCAGGCCGAAGGTCTCGCAGCCGAACATCTTCCCGGTGCGTCCGAAGCCGCAAATGACCTCGTCCGCGACCAGCAGGATATCGTACTTTTTAAGGATCTCCTGGACCCGCTCGTAATACCCCTTGGGCGGGACGATCACACCTCCCGACCCGCTGACGGGCTCGGCGATCAAGGCGGCGACCGTCTCGGGTCCCTCCGCGAGAATCTGCGCTTCGAGCGACTCGGCGAGGCGCGCGGCAAAGTCCTCCTCGGTCTCGCCCGGATTTGCGTGGTGGTAATGGCTCGGGCAGTCGGCGTGGAGGATGTTCTTGATCGGCAGATCGAAATCCGCGTGGTTCGCGGGCAGGCCGGTCAGGCTGCCGGCCGCGACGGTGACACCGTGATACCCGCGCCAGCGCGACAGGATCTTCTTCTTCTCCGGCCGGCCCTTCTGGTTGTTGTAGTACCAGACCAGTTTCACCGCCTGGTCGTTCGCCTCGGACCCGGAATTCGCGAAGAGCACCTTTGACAGGCCCTCCGGCGCGATTTCCAGCAGCTTTTCCGCGAGGTTGATGGAGGGCTCGGTCGAGCGGTGGTTGAACAGGTGGTAGTAGGGCAGGGTCCGGAGCTGGGTGCTGGCCACCTCTGCCAGCCGCTCCTCGCTGAACCCGAGGGACGTGCACCAGAGCCCGGCCATCCCCTCGAGGTAGCGGTTCCCCTGGTCGTCTTCCACGTAGCATCCATCGCCCTTCACGATCGTCAGAAGGCGCTCGCGGCTGTCGAGGGACAGGTTGGAATAGGGATGGACGATGCTGCGAGCATCCCGTTCGGCATTGGAATTCGAGAGCATGTTCATGGCGAGGCACCTTTTTTTCGGCATGTGAAGATGGGATACATTGTTCCAATTCATGGAACAAAGTGCCGTTATTTAGGAGAAGCTGAAGATGTTTCCCGCGCTCTGTCAAGAGTGGCCCACGATTATTCGGGCTTGACAGGAGCGCGCCCTCTGCGCCAGCGTTAACAAATGGCGATATGGTATCCTATATATTGATACCACGAAAGGCGAAGTGCGCGGCTTCGGCCGCCTTGGCAGGGAAACTTCTTTCGACATGATCACAGTCTATTCCGATGCCCATCGCCGCCATGCGCCCGAGACAATCGCCATTCGCGGCATGATCGTCGGCAACCTCGAGCTTCCGGCCCGCGCCGACGCTCTCGTGCAGGCCGCGCGGCAGGCGGGATGCGATATCCGGCCGCCGGACGCCCATGACGACGCGCCGCTGCTCGCCGTTCACAGCCAAGACTACATCGACTTCCTCGCCTCCGCTTACGACCGCTGGAAAGAGGCCTTCGGCGAGGATCGCGCGGGGCCCTATGCCTGCGCCCATGCCTCTCCGACGCGGTATCCGGCGCGCGTCCCCGCCTCGATTCAGGCGCAGGTCGGCTACTACCTGTCGGGCGGCTCGGCGCCGATCGACAAGGGCACCTGGGTGGCGGCCCGCGACGCGGCGCATTGCGCGCTGACGGCGGCCGAGCACGTGCTGGACGGCGCCGGCGAAGCCTATGCGATCTGCCGCCCTCCGGGGCATCATGCCTATGCCGATCTTGCCGGCGGCTTCTGCTACCTGAACAATTCCGCGATCGCCGCGCAGGCCATGGCCGCGCGGGAGGGGCGGACCGCGATCCTCGATATCGACGTCCATCACGGCAACGGAACCCAGGACATCTTCTATGACCGGGGCGACGTGTTCTTTGCCTCGATCCATGCCGACCCCAACGAGGTCTTTCCGTTCTACGTGGGCTATGCCGACGAGACCGGGGAAGGCGAAGGCGAGGGGGCCAACCTGAACCTGCCGCTTCCGCGCCGGTCGGGGGACGACGTCTTTCTCGATGCGCTCGACACCGCGCTTGCCGGGATTGCCGACTTCGCACCGCCGTCGCTGGTTCTCTCGCTCGGCTTCGATGCCTACGAAAACGATCCGCAGCAGGAGATGGCCGTGAGCACCGAAGGCTTTCGCGAGGCCGCCCGGCGGATCGCCGCGCTCAGGCTGCCCACCGCGATCATTCAGGAGGGCGGCTATTGCGTGGACGATCTTGGCAAGAACCTCACCGCATTTCTTGAAGGCTTCGACAAAGGGCGCTGATCAAGACGCCTGCCGAAGAAAACGGCAAACACCAACGGGAGTAAGACAGATGAAACGACTGCTGAGTGCAGCGATCCTGAGCGTGGCGACCGCCATTGCCGCGCAGGCGCAGGACGACCCCCAGACGGGCGGCACGCTCAATCTGGTGGTGCAGCCAGAGCCGCCCACGGTGATGCTGGGCATCAACCGCCTGGGACCCGTCTCCTACGTCGGGAGCAAGATCTACGAGGGTCTCGTGACCTTCGCCCCGGACATGACGCCGCTTCCCAAGCTCGCCAAGTCCTGGGACATCTCGGACGACGGGCTGACCTATACCTTCCACCTGCAGGAGGGCGTGAAATGGCATGACGGCGAACCCTTCACCAGCGCCGATGTGGTCTATTCCTTTGGCGAGTACCTTCCGGAGGCGTTTTCACGGACCCGCGGCGTGATGGACCGGGTGGAGGAGATCTCTGCCCCCGACGACCGGACCGTCGTCTTCAAGCTGAAGGAACCCTATGCCGCCTTCATGATCATCTTCGACTCGACGGGCGGGACGATCGTTCCCAAGCACATTTACGAGGGGACGGACATCTTCAAGAACCCGGCCAACGAGACACCGATCGGGACCGGGCCCTTCAAGTTCGATGAATGGAGCAAGGGCCGCTATATCCACCTCGTGCGCAATGACGAGTACTGGCAGGACGGCAGGCCCTACCTGGACGAGCTGTATTTCCACATCATTCCGGATGCCAACAGCCGGGCCATCGCCTTCGAGCAGGGGCAGGTGGATGTCCTTCGCGGCGGCGACGTCGAGAATATCGAAGTGAACCGGCTGGGCGACATGGAAGGGGTCGACGTCACGACGGACGGCTGGGAATTCTACGACCCGCTCGCCATCATCAACGTCAACACCCGGCACGAGCCGCTCGACAATCCCAAGGTGCGTCAAGCGATCTCCTACGCGCTGGACCGGGAGTTCATGATCGACGCGGTGTTCGGCGGATTCGGCAAGCCGGCCTACGGCCCGATGACCGAGCGGACGCCCTATTACGATCCCGAAGTGCTGACCGATTATTCCTTCGACATGGAGAAGGCGAAGGCGCTGATGGAGGAGTCCGGGGTCGAAGCCGAGGGCGGTGTCTACGCGACCCTCGACCTGATGCCGCTTCCCTATGGGGAGACCTGGCAGCGGCATGGCGAGTATATCCGCCAGCAGCTCAAGGAGATCGGGATCGAGACCAACGTGGTTTCCGTCGACGTCGCGGGCTGGGTCGAGCGCACTACGACCGGCAAGTTCGATATCACCACCAATTTCACCTACCTTCTGGGCGACCCGGCGATGGGGGTGGGCCAGACCTATCGCTCCAACAACCAGCTGAACCGGGGCACCGCTGCCAACGTGGATGGCTACGAGAACCCGAAGGTGGACGACCTTTTCGCCGAAGGGGCGCGCACGCTCGATCCCGGGAAGCGGCAGGAGATCTATTCCGAGGCGCAGAAGATCATTTCGGCCGATGCGCCGGTGATCTGGTCGCATCAGATGGAATATCCCACCGTCTATCGCTCGAAGATTCATGACCTGATCACCACAGCGCCGGGCCTGAACGAAGGCTTCGCGGACGTCTGGATCGAACAGTGACATCCTCGGCCGGCGTCCCGAGACGCCGGCCTCACTTCCTGCAGGGCAAGAATTCATGGCGCAAGTGCGTTTTCTCCTCATCCGCCTGGTCAAGGCCATCATGGTGCTGCTGGCGGTGACCGTCCTCAGCTTCGGGCTGATCCGGGCGGCGCCCGGCGACCCTGCGACCGTCATGGCCGGAGAGCAGGGCGCGGTTGACCCCGAATTCCTCGAACGTGTGCGCGAGCGCTACGGCTTGGACCGGCCGATCCACGAGCAGCTCTTCACCTATGTTGCGGGGGTCGCGATGCTGGATTTCGGCGACTCGTATCAGCACAACCGTCCCGTGATGGAGCTGATCGCCGAGCGGCTTCCCGCCACGCTGCTGCTGACTCTGACCGCCTTCGCGCTCGCCCTCATCGGAGGGCTTCTGATGGGAGTCACTGCCGCGCGGCATGTGGGCAAGTGGCCCGATGCGCTGATCACGGTGGCGGCGCTCCTGTTCTTCGCCCTGCCGCTTTTCTGGGTCGGCCTGATGGCGATCCTGCTGTTTTCCGTGCAACTGGGCTGGCTGCCAGCCTTCGGCATGTCCACCATCGGCGTGAACATGTCGCCGATCGAACGTGCGCTGGATGTCGCGAAACACCTCATCCTGCCCGCTTCGACGCTTGGGCTGCTCTACCTCGCGACATACACGAGGATGACGCGCGCCTCGGTGCTGGAGGTGATGGACCTCGAATTCGTCCGGACCGCCCGGGCGAAGGGTCTTGGCGAGCGGCGCATCTGGCGGCGGCACATCCTCAAGAACGCGCTGCTGCCGATCATCACGCTGGCCAGCCTTCAGGCCGGGCACCTTGTCGGCGGGGCCGTCCTGACCGAGACCGTCTTTTCCTGGCCGGGTATCGGCAGGCTCGCCTTCGACGCGCTGCTCCAGCGGGATTACAACCTGCTTTTGGCCACCTTCATCATCGCCTCCGCCTTCGTGGTCTTCTTCAACCTCGTGGCGGACCTGATCTACAGCCTCGCGGATCCGCGGATCGAGGTGGCGTCATGAGCGATTTCGCACGTCGTTTCCTGGGCAGCCGCTCGGGCATGATCGGCCTCGTCCTTCTGGTGCTGCTCGTGCTCATGGCGCTCAGCGCCGATCTGCTCTACCCGCAGGATCCGTGGCGCATGGCGGGGCGACCGAACCTGCCGCCCTTCACCGAGGGGTTCCTTTTCGGCACGGACCAGCTGGGCCGGGACGTGGCGGCGGGCATCGTCCACGGAGCGCGCATGTCCCTGATGATCGGCTTTGCCTCCTCGGTGGCGGCGATCGGCGTCGGCGTGGTCGTGGGCGCGGTGGCGGGCTATTTTTCTGGCTGGGTCGATGACGTCCTGATGAGACTCACCGAATTCTTCCAGACCATCCCCTCCTTCATGCTCGCGATCGTGCTGGTGGCGATCTTTTCACCCTCGCTGGAATCCATCGTGACGGCGATCGCGGTCGTCAGCTGGCCGCCCATCGCGCGCCTCGTCCGGGCGGAGTTCCTGAGCCTGCGGCAGCGGGATTTCGTCAAGGCGGCGCGGGTCGGAGGCCATTCCCGCACCAACATCATCGTCAGCCAGATCCTTCCCAACGCGCTTTCGCCGGTCATCGTCATGGCCTCGCTCATGGTGGCGACCGCGATCCTGATCGAGAGCGGCCTGTCCTTCCTCGGCCTCGGCGACCGCAACTTCATCACTTGGGGCTTCATGATCGGGGCGGGGCGCACCATGATCCGGCACGCCTGGTGGCTGAGCGCCATCCCCGGGCTCGCGATCTTCGTGACGGTGCTGGCACTGAACCTGTTCGGGCAGGGGCTGAGCGACGTGCTTAACCCCCGCCTTTCGAGGAGCACGCGCACATGAGCCGCCCCGCCGAGACCACCGTTCTTTCCATGAGGTCGCTGAGCATCGCGCTACCCCCGGGGGCGGATCGTGCGCTTGCCGTGAGCGACCTGTCCCTCGACCTGTACCGCAACGAGATCCTCTGCGTGGTCGGGGAATCCGGGTCCGGCAAGTCGCTTCTGGCAAATGCCATCATGGGCTTGCTGCCCAACGGGGTCCGCGTCGCCTCGGGGACCATCGACTTCGAAGGCACCGAGCTGACGACCCTGCCCGCCAACCGGTATCGCAAGCTGCGCGGCGCCCGGATCGCGATGGTCTTCCAGGAGCCGATGACGGCCCTGAACCCGGTCCTGACGGTGCGCGAACAGATCGACGAGGCGCTGGTCGCCCACGGGGTCGGCAATGCGGCCGAGCGGCAGCGCCGCATCCTCGAGCTTCTCGACGCGACCGGACTGCCCGACCCCGAGACGCTGCAACACGCCTATCCCTTCAGGTTGTCCGGCGGCCAGAGACAGCGGGCGATGATCGCCATGGCCCTGGCGCTGGAGCCTGACGTGCTGATCGCCGACGAGCCCACCACTGCGCTGGACGTTACGACCCAGAAGCAGATCCTCGAACTTCTGCGCGAGATCCAGCAGCGCCGGCGTCTCGGCGTCCTCTTCATCACCCACGATTTCGGCGTCGTTGCCGAGATTGCCGACCGGGTCGCGGTGATGCGGCTGGGCGAGCTCGTGGAAGAGGGTCCGGCGCGCCAGGTGCTCGATCATCCCCGGCATGGCTATACGCAGAAGCTTGTCGCTGCGGTGCGTGGCCTGTCCGATACCTCCGGCGCCGCCAGGGAGCACCGAAGCGAGCCCGTCCTATCCATCCTCGGCGCCACGAAGACCTTCGTGACGGCGACCGGCGGCTTCTTTTCCGGCAAGCGCCGGAGGGTCGAGGCGCTGAAGGATGTTTCGCTCGACATTGCACAGGGGGAAACCCTGGGTCTGGTCGGTGAATCGGGATCGGGCAAATCGACTCTGGGGCAGGCGGTGGTCCAGCTTCTGGAGCTGGATTCAGGCGAGATCCGGTTTCACGGAACGCCTATCGCGGAGATGCCCCGCAAGGAGCGCGAGAGGGTCCGGCCGAAGATCCAGATCGTGTTCCAGGATCCTTTCGCCTCGCTCAACCCCAGGCACCGCATTCGCCGGGCCCTGACCGAAACTCAGGTCATTCACGGGACGCGGCGGGCGGATGCTCTGGCCCAGGCGGAGCGGATGCTGGATCTTGTGGGGCTGGACCAAGGTGCGCTCGATCGCTTTCCGCACGAGTTTTCCGGCGGCCAGCGCCAGCGCATCGGCATCGCCCGGGCGCTCGTGATGGAGCCGGAACTGATCGTCGCCGACGAGGCCGTCTCTGCCCTGGACGTCTCGATTCAGGCGCAGATCCTCGAGCTGCTAGCCGACATTCGCGACAGGCTGCACCTTTCGATGCTCTTCATCACCCATGACCTTCGGGTGGCCGCCCAGGTCTGCGATCGAATCGCGGTGATGCAGCGCGGCGAGATCGTGGAGCACGGAAACGCGCAGGAGGTGCTGCACGCCCCGAGCCACGGCTACACGCGAACGCTTTGCGATTCGATGCCGGGGAAAGAGTGGTTCGTCTAGGACGCGCGAGGCAGGTCGCGCGGGACGCTGTCCGATCGGGCCTGCCGGGCCGGGACCGGACCCTGCTGCTCTTCGAACGACAGGGGTCTGGGGGAAAGTCCCGACATTGTCGAATTTCCGGGTTGACCTGAGCCAGTTGGTACCGTCATCCTACATATAAGGAGCCCATCTCATTAATTGGGATTTGCGGCGGGATTTGGGAGGAAGCGAATGAGTGACGCCGGACACGATCTTGATGCACCCCTGCGTGGTGTGACGGTGGTGGAGTTCTGCAGCGTGGCCGCGGGGCCGTTCTGCGGAATGCTGCTGGCCGACATGGGGGCCGAGGTCATCAAGGTGGAGCCGCCGAGCGGCGACACGCTTCGGCAATGGCCCCCGCTGAACAACGGGTTCAGCGAGAATTTCGCCTCCCTCAACCGCAACAAGATGTCCATCGCGCTCGACCTGAAGTCGGAGGAGGGGCACGCCACCGCGGACCAGCTGATCCGCCAGGCCGACGTGGTGATCGAGAACAACCGCCCCGGCGTCATGGACCGGCTGAACCTCGGCCCCTCGCGCTATGCCGAAAGCAATCCGGAGCTGATCTACTGCTCGCTCTCGGCCTTCGGGCAGACCGGGCCGCGGGCCAAGGACGGCGGGTTCGACGTCACGGTGCAGGCCTTTTCGGGGATCATGAGCGTGACCGGTGAGGCCGATGGCGGGCCGGTCAAATGCGGCGTGCCGATCTCGGATTTCTCGACCGGGCTCTATGCCGCCTTCGCCATCGCCTCGGCCATCGCCCGGGTGCGCAGCGAAGGGAAGGGAGCGCGGATCGACGTCTCGATGCTGGGCTCGAGCCTCGGGATCGCCGCGCTTCAGACCAGCGAATATTTCGGCAGCGGCCGGGACCCGGTCAAGCTGGGTGCCGCGCATCCGCGCAACGCGCCCTACGAGGCCTTCGAGGCCAGCGACGGCCATTTCGTCATCGCGGCCGGCAACGACAAGCTGTGGCGCTCGGTCTGCGATATCGTGGAGCGGCCCGACCTGGTCGCCGACCCGCGCTTCGTCACCACCTCCGACCGGGCCGCGAACCAGGGCGAGCTGAAGGCGCTGCTCAACGCGATCTTCGTGGCGCGGCCGGCGCAGGACTGGCTGGACCGGCTTGTCGCGGCGGGCGTGCCCTGTTCGCCGATCAACCCCTATTCCGCGGTGCTGGACGATGCCCATGTCGAGGCGCAGCAATGGGTTCAGCCGATCCGCCTGCCCAACGGGGCAGAGACCCGGACCTTCGCGAGCCCGCTGGTCATCGACGGCCAGCGCGCGGCGATCCGCCGGCCGCCGCCGGAACTGGATGGCGACCGCGAGGCGGTGCTGGACCTGCTCAAGACCCGTGAAACCACGCGCGCCCGGATCGTGCGCTGAACCGGAGGAAAGCCGATGACCAAGATGGCAAATACTGCACGCCTGCGGGATTTCCTGTCGCGGATGAGCGAACTGGTCGCCCGGGCCGACGGGGACGAGGCGCTGATCCTTCGCGAGGGCAAGACCCTGCTCGCCGATCTCGTGGCGGTGGACGACTGGCTGCCGGCCGCCTGCGCCAAGGGCAAGGCGGAGGGGTATCAGCAGCACCTGCTCTATTGCGATCCGCAGGAGCGGTTCAGCGTGGTGAGCTTCGTCTGGGGCCCCGGGCAGGAAACGCCGGTTCATGATCACACGGTCTGGGGGCTGGTGGGGATGCTGCGCGGCTCCGAACGCTCCGAAGGCTACGAGGCGGGGGATGCGGGCCTGCGCCCCACCGGCGACGAGGTTCTGGCAGAGGGCGAGGTGGTCGCCGTCTCGCCGCGGGTGGGCGACATTCACAAGGTGAGCAACGCCGAGACCTCGCGCGATTCCATTTCCATCCACGTTTACGGCGCGGATATCGGGGCGGTGGAGCGGCACGTGTTCCAGCCCGACGGCAGCGCGAAGAGCTTTGTCTCGGGCTATTCCAACAGTGAAATCCCCAACATCTGGGGCCGCGCGGGGTGAGCCCCGTGCTGCACATATCCGACGGTGACGATCACCGGCTGCTGCGGCTCGACCGGCCGGAGAAGGGCAATGCCCTGTCCGAGGCGCTGGTGGCCGAGCTGGACGCCGCCCTGACGGCGGCCGAGGCCGAGGACGTGCCACTGCTGGTGCTGACCGGGGCGGGGCGGCATTTCTGCACCGGCTTCGACCTGGACGACCTTGAGAGCCTGAGCGACGGCGACCTGCTGGCCCGGTTCGTGCGGATCGAGATGCTGCTCGACCGGCTCTTCCGCCTGTCGGTGCCGACGCTGGCCGTGGCGCAGGGGCGCGCCATGGGCGCGGGCGCGGACCTCGTAGTGGCCTGCCGCCGCCGCCTGCTGACGGAGGGGGCGAGCCTGGCCTTTCCGGGGGTGAATTTCGGCCTCGTGCTGGGGACGCGGCGGCTGGGGCTGCGCGTCGGCGCGGGCGCGGCGGAGGAGATCCTGACCAGCGGCCGGCGCGTCGAGGCCGATGAGGCGCGGGCGCTCGGCCTCGCGCAGGAGGTGCTGCCGGAGGAGGAACGGGCGGCACGGATCGAACGGGAGGCGGCGCGCGCGGCGCGGTTGCCTGGACCGGTCGCTCGCAGCTTGCGGGACGCGCTGGATGCCGACGAGGCGGGATCGGACGGCGATCTCGCGCGGCTGGTGCGCTCGGCAGTGCCGGCCGGGCTCAAGGAACGTATCGCGGCCTACCGCGCCGGTCTGAGGAAACCGGCGCCACAGGCGACGCCCGCCTGACGGCGCGGGACAAATCCGAGGGAGGAAAGATGAACAAGATGACCCGACCTGCACCCGTTTCAGAGATGCTGGCGCCACGCTCCGTCGCCGTGATCGGCGCGTCCGAGGACCAGACGAAATTCGGCGGACGGCTGTTCCACATGCTGGTGCGCCACGGCTTCGGCGGCACGATCTACCCGATCAACCGCAAGCGCGAGACGCTGTCGGACATCCCCTGCTTTGCCCGCATTGGCGACACGCCCTCGGCGCCGGACATGGCGGTGATGGCGGTGCCCCGCGACCACGTGAAGGCGGCGGTGACCGAATGCGCCGAGGCCGGGACCAAGGCCGTCATCATCATCACCGCCAAGTTCTCGGACGTGGGCGAGGAGGGCGCCAGGCTCGAGGCCGAAGTGGTCGAGGAGGCGCGCCGCCACGGGATGCGCATCATCGGGCCCAACTGCCTGGGCATCATCAGCCCGGCCAACAGCCTCGTGCTGTGTGCCTCGCCCGCGCTTTACGTCGACGAGCTGCTGGTGGGCCGGATCGGCATGGTCAGCCAGTCGGGCGCGCTGATGGCCACGCTGTTCGACCGGGCGCAGACCCGCGGCGTCGGCTTCTCGCATTGCTTCTCCATCGGCAACCAGGCCGACATGGAGATGTGCGATTTCCTCGACTTCCTCGTGGAGGACCCGGCGACCGACGTGATCTGCGCCTATATCGAAGGGGTGAAGGACGGCCGCCGCTTCATGGAGGTGGCCGAGCGGGCGCGCGCGGCCGGCAAGCCCGTGCTGGCGGTCAAGGCGGGGCGCACCGATTTCGGCGCGGCGGCGGCCTTTTCCCACACGGCGAGCCTTGCCGGCAGCTACGAGGCCTTCGAGGCCGCCTGCTCCCAGAGCGGCGTGGTGCTGATGGACGATCCCGACGCGATGGTGATGCTGGCCGCGGCGCTGACCCGCTTCGACCGGCCGGAGCGGATGGAGACCGCTCTCATGACCACCTCGGGCGGGGGCGGGGCGATCACCGCCGACCGGCTGACCGACCTCGGCCTGCCGCTGGCGACTTACGCCCCGCAGACCGTGGCCGCGCTGGAAGAGCATTACCTGCCCGACAATGCCCGCGCGAACCCGATCGACATGGGCGCGGCCAAGGCCGGGGGCTCCATGCTGGTGGGCGAGGATTCGGTCCATGCCCTGCTGACCGACCCGGAAACCGGCGTGGTGCTCTGCCCGCTGACCACGGCGCCCGACATGCGGCTGCTGTGCGAATGCCTTGCCAAGGGGCTGGCGCGGGCGGAGGAGGGCGGCACGCGCAAGCCCTGCCTCGTGGTGCTGCAGCCGGGGCAGGCGGCGAACAAGGCGCGCGCGGAGCTGCTGAAACACGGGCTGTTCTTCTTCGACGGGTTGGACGAGGCGATCCGCGTGATCGACGGCTACCGCAAGCTGCTGACGCTGGCCCCGCCGCGCGGTGCGCGTGGCACCTCGCCCGCTGGTGCTGCGCCCGACGCGGCCTCCGGCGCGCTGGACGAGGCGGCGGCGAAACAGCTGCTCGACGGCTACGGCGTGCCGGTGAACCGGGGCGCGGTGGCGCAGGACGCTGCGGCGGCGGGCAAGGTCGCCGGGGACCTGACCGGGCCCTTCGTGGTCAAGGTCGTCTCGCCCGACATCGTGCACAAGTCCGACGCGGGCGGCGTGGCGCTCGGGCTGACCAGCGCGGAGGAGGTGGCGCAGGCGGTCACCGAGATGGCTGCGCGGCTGGGCCAAAGCCATCCGGAGGCCCGCATCACCGGCTACCTCGTGCAGGAGATGGTCGAGGGCGAGCTGGAGATGTTCGTGGGCGCCCGGCGCGACCCGCTCTTCGGCCCGGTGGTGATGCTGGGCGCGGGCGGCGTGATGGTCGAACTGCTGAAGGACGTGGCGGTGCGGCTGGCCCCGGTCACCCCCGACGAGGCGCGCGAGATGATCGCCGGGCTTCGCGTGGCGCCGCTGCTGGAAGGCTTCCGCGGCAGTGCGCCGCTCGACATCGACGCGCTGGCCGAGGCGGTCAGCCGGGTGAGCTGGCTGGCCCATGACCTCGGGCCGCGCTTTGCCGAACTGGACGTGAACCCGGTGCTGGTCCGCAAGGCGGGCGAAGGCTGCACCGGAGTCGATGCACGCATCCTGATGGAGGAGGAGTGAACATGCGCGGGGAGGACAGCATGAGCGAGGTGGAGATCCGCCACGAGGGGAAGGTCACGATCTTCACCATCAACCGGCCCGACAGGCTGAACGCGATCAACAAGGCCGTGGCCGAGGATCTGCAGCGCGGCTTTGCCGAATTCGACGCCTCGGACCAGCGGGTCGCGGTGCTGACCGGCGCGGGCGACAGGGCCTTCACCTCGGGCGCCGACGTGAACGACCTGCCCGAGCTCTGGCGCTGCGTGCCCACGGTGGGCATCGTGACGCAGAAGCCGATCATCTGCGCGGTCGACGGCTGGTGCGTGGGCGGCGGGCTGGTGATGGCGGCCACCGCCGATCTCTGCGTGGCGACGGAGCGGGCCAGGTTCTCCTACCCCGAAGGCAAGCTGGGTCTGACCGGCGGCATCATCGCGGCGCTGGCCGCGCGCATCCCGCACAAGATGGCGATGGAACTGATGCTGCTGGGCCGCGTGGCCTCGGGCCAGCGGGCCTACGAGATGGGGCTGGTCAACGAGGTGGCGCCCGACGGCAAGCACCTCGAGGTCGCCATGGGCATGGCCGAGGAGATGGCGGGCATGGCGCCGATGGTGCTGGAGACGTTGAAGTCGATGGTCAACGACCACATGCTGCCGAAATCCCCGGCGGAACAGATGGCGCTGACCCAGGCGACGCTCGGCGCGGTGCGCGACAGCGCGGATCTGCAGGAGGGCCTCGCGGCCTACCGCGAGAAACGCAAACCGAACTTCACCGGCAGATAGGACGACGACCATGACCTATTACACCTCGGCCCATTGGGGCATCCGCCTGGCAGAGCGCGACGACGACGGCCGCGTGACCCTGCGGGTGCATCCCGGCGACGCGGACCCGAACCCCATCGGGCTCGACCAGCTGGAGGACGGGGTGCAGAAGGTCCGGGTGCGCCGCCCCGCCGTGCGCAAGAGCTGGCTGGAGCAGGGGCCGGGCGCGGCACTCGAAAAGCGCGGCCACGAGCCCTTCGTCGAGGTGAGCTGGGAGCGTGCGCTGGACCTCGCCGCGGCCGAGATCGACCGGGTGCGCAAGACCCACGGCAACGGGTCGATCTTCGGCGGGTCCTACGGCTGGTCGAGCGCCGGCCGCTTCCACCACGCGCAAAGCCAGGTCCACCGCTTTCTCAACGCCGCGGGCGGCTACGTGCGGCACGAGAATTCCTATTCGCTGGGCGCGGCGCGCGTGCTGCTGCCGCATATCGTGGCGCCCATGCCCTACATCATGGCCAACCACACCTCGTGGGACGTGATGCGGGACCACACGCAATTCCTGCTCTGCTTCGGCGGGGTGCCGTGGAAGAACGCGCAGATCTCGGCGGGTGGCATCCTGCGCCACCACCTGCGCCCGGGGATGGAGGCGATGCGCGAGGCCGGGATCCGCATGGTCAATATCGGGCCGGTGGGCGACAACCTGGAAAACGACGCGGCGGAATGGGTGCCCTCGCGGCCCAACACCGACACGGCGGTGATCCTTGCCATGGCCTGGGTTCTGCTGGACGAGGGGCTGGAGGACCGCGCCTTCCTCGACCGCTATGCCACCGGCTTCGACCGGTTCGCGGCCTATGTCCGGGGCGAGGCGGACGGCACGCCCAAGACGCCGGACTGGGCCGAGGTGATCTCTGCCGTGCCCGCCGGGACCATCGCGCAGCTGGCCCGCGACGCGGCGGCGCAGCGCACCATGCTCAACATGTCGTGGTCGCTGCAACGCGCCTCGCACGGGGAACAGCCGCTCTGGGCGCTGGTGGCGCTGGCCTCCATGCTGGGGCAGATCGGGCTGCCGGGCGGCGGCTTCGGCTTCGGCTACGGCGCGGCCAACACGCTGGGCAGCAACGAGGGGCTTCTGCCCGGGCCGACCCTGCCGCAGGGAAAGAACGCGGTCACCGATTACATCCCGGTGGCGCGGATCGCGGACATGCTGCTGAATCCGGGCGGTACCTACCGCTACAACGGCGAGGACCGGACCTATGCCGACATTCGCCTGATCTACTGGGCGGGGGGCAACCCGTGGCACCACCACCAGGATCTGAACCGGCTGGAGAAGGCGTGGCAGAAGCCCGAGACGGTGATCGTCAACGAACAATACTGGACGCCCACCGCGAAACATGCCGACATCGTCTTTCCCGCCACCATCCCGCCGGAGCGGGACGATATCGGCTTTTCCACCCGCGAGGGGCATCTGGTCGCCATGCAGCAGATCGTGCCCCCGCTGGCCGAGGCGCGGGACGACTACGACATCTTCACCGAGCTGTCGCGCCGGCTGGACTGCGAGGAGACGTTCACCGAGGGCATGGACAGCGCCGCATGGCTGCGCAAGCTCTACGAGGGCAATCGCGGCGTGCTGGCCAAGCGCGGGATCGAGATTCCGCCCTATGACGAGTTCCGCGAGATCGGGCTGATCGACTTCGTGGCCGAGAAGGCCCCGGTCGTCATGCTCGAGGAGTTCCGCGCCGATCCGGAGCGCAAGCCTCTGTCGACGCCCTCGGGCCGGATCGAGATCTTCAGCGAGACGATCCATGGCTTCGGGCTGGAGGATTGCCCGGGCCATCCCGTCTGGTTGGAGCCCGAGGAATGGCTGGGCAGCCCCGGCAAGGCAAGCGAGGGCTGGCTGCACCTGCTGTCGGACCAGCCCGAGCGCAAGCTGCACAGCCAGCTCGACGCCGGGGCCCACAGCCGCGCCAACAAGCACGAGGGCCGCGAGCAGGTCCACGTGAACCCCGCCGACGCCGCCGCGCGCGGCCTGGCCGAGGGCGACGTGGTGGAGCTGACCAACGATCGCGGCGCCTGCCTGGCCGCGGTGCATCTGAACGACCGGCTCATGCCGGGGGTCGCGCGGCTGTCCACGGGCGCCTGGTACGACCCCGACGAGACGGGGCGCGACCGCCACGGCAATCCCAACGTGCTGACGCTCGACCGGGGGACGTCCTCGCTCGCCCAGGGGAGCGTGGCGCAGACCTGCCTCGTGCGGATCACCGGGCCGCTCAACGTGCCGCCCTGCGACACCGCCTTCGATCTGCCGCGGATCGAGGGCGAGGAAGAAAACTGAGCCGCGGCCGACAGACCGACATTCGATTTCAGGGAGGAGAAAGAATGACGATTTTCACCAAGACCCAATGGACCCGCCGGGCGCTATTCGCGGCCTCGGCCGTGCTCGTGGCCGGTTTCGGCGCCGTGGGAGAGGCCCGCGCCAACTGGCCCGAGGGCAACCTCCGGGTCATCGTGCCCTACGGCCCCGGCGGCAGCTCGGACAACGTGACCCGGGCGATCACCCCGGCGCTGGAAGAGATCCTCGATACCAACATCACGGTCGAGAATATCGGCGGCGGGGGCGGCGTGATCGGCGTGACCCGGCTGGCCAATTCCAAGCCGGACGGCGCCACCTTCGGCGTGGTCCCGACCGCGACGCTGGCCATCGCCCCGCATATGCGCCAGCTCAACTATGACCCGATCGAGGATATCCAGGCGGTCGCCAAGGTGGCCGAGGGCTACTTCGCGCTCGCCATGCGCCCCGATTTCCCGGCCGACACGCTGCAGGGCGTCATCGACTACGCCAAGGAGAATCCCGGCCAGCTGACGCTGGGCTCGGCCGGCGTGGGGGGCATCACCCACCTGGTGGTGGAGGTCTTTGCCAAGGAGGCCGACATCGAGGTGCAGCACGTCCCCTTCAAGGGTTCGAACGAGGCGATGAACAACGTCATGGGCGGCCACGTCGACGGCCAGTTCGACGCGGTGATGCTGCGCCAGGCACAATCGGGGGCGGTCAAGCCGATCGTCATGCTGAACGACCAGCGGTGGGACGGCCTGCCCGACACGCCGACCGCCAAGGAAGAAGGCTTTGACGGCTTCGGCACCCTGGCGTCCTGGTGGGGCGTGATCGCGCCGGCCGGCACCCCGCAGGAGGCCGTGGACGCCATGAGCGCTGCGGTCGAGGAGGCGCTGCAACGCCCCGACGTCCAGAAACGGCTGGAATCGCTGGGCCTTTACGGCACCTACCTCGATGCCGGGGCCTTCGGTGATCAGATCGCCGAGAACTACCAGACCTACGGCGAGATCCTCGAGCCGCTCGGCCTGAGCCAGTAAGCCGAACCTGTCCGCCGGGCAGAGCCTGCCCGGCGGAATCCTCCATCAACGGAGCCCCCCATGGTCCAGCGTCTGCTTCCCGGAGCGCTCGTGACGCTCGCAGGCATCGTCCTGCTGGTGTACATCATCCCCTTCGCCGTGCCGGAGCCGGGCTATACCCAGCCCAATTCCCTCGCGCCCTCCGATTTTCCCAGCTACCTGTCCTGGGTGATCCTGGTCAGCGGCCTGCTGATCCTCGTCTTCAACGGACGGCCGGGGAACGAGGCCGCGGCGCCTGGAGAGATCCGCGCCGTCCGGACAGCCGCCTTCCTCGCGGGGCTGGTGCTCTTTATCCTCGCGATCCCGATCCTCGGCATCGAGGCGAGCGCCTTTCTCTTCACGCTGGGGCTGTTCGTCCTCGCCTCGGACCTGACGTTGCTCTCGGCGCTGATCATCGCCGCGGCGCTTGCCATCTGCATCAACCTGATTTTCGTCGAGGCCGCCGGGGTGCCGATTCCCACGACGCTCGACTGGATATTCTGAGGAGCCGACCATGGAATACGGGGCAAGCGTCTTCGCGATGATCCTGGACTGGAAGGTCCTGCTCTTCCTGCCGCTGGGCGTGTCCGCGGGCGCCATCATCGGGGCCATCCCCGGCCTGACCATCACCATGGCGATCTCGGTCCTGCTGCCGTTCACGCTGTTCCTCGACCCGCTGCCGGGGCTGGTGCTGATCTTCGGCATCGCCAAGGGCGGGCTCTTCGGGGGCTCGATCTCGGCCATCCTGCTGAACGTGCCGGGCACGCCCGCCGCGGCCTGTACCATGATCGACGGCTATCCCCTGTCGCGGAAGGGCCGCGCGCTGGAGGCGCTGGACACCGCGCTCTTCGCGTCCTTCATCGGCGATTTCATCTCGGTGCTGGCGCTGGTGCTGCTGGCGGGCGCGCTGGCGCAGCTCAGCCTCAGCTTCGGGCCGGTGGAGCTTTTCGCGCTGATCGTCTTCTCGCTGACGGTGATCGCCGCGATCTCCACCTCCGGGCTGCTCAAGGGGATCACCGGCGGCGCGCTCGGCCTCTTGGCCGGGACCGTGGGGCTCGACCTTGTCTACGCGTCGGAGCGGTTCACCTTCGGCTCGCCCAACCTGTTCGACGGCATCGCCTTCATGCCGCTGCTGGTGGGGCTCTTCGCACTGCCGGACATCCTGCTCTACTACTTCGGGCCGCGTCAGGAACGCTCGGGCCCGGGCCGCGCGCCGGAGGGGGGGCACAAGCGGCTGTCGATGAAGGACTTCCGCATGGTCCTGCCCACGATCCTCAAGGGCAGCGGCATCGGCGTGCTGCTGGGCGCGATACCCGGCATCGGCGGCACGGCCTCGACCTTCGTGTCCTATGCCGAGGCGCGGCGCACCGCACCGGATGGCGACGATTTCGGCAAGGGCGCGCTTTCGGGCGTCGCGGCGGCCGAAAGCGCCAACAGCGGCACCGGCGCCTCGACCCTGATCCCGCTGCTGGCGCTCGGCATCCCGGGCGACATCGTGGGGGCCATGCTGCTGGGCGCCTTCTATTTCCACGGGCTGGCGCCGGGGCCTATGCTCTTTGCCAACAACATGAATTTCGTCCACGCGCTCTACATCACGCTCTTCGTCTCCTCGGCGATCCTGTTCGGCGTCGGCCGCTACGGCACCCGCTACATCCAGCGCATCGTGGAGGTGCCGCGCGACGTGATGTTCCCGGTGGTCATCGTGCTGACGGTCATCGGCTCCTTCGCGATCTCCAATTCCGTCTTCGACATCTGGGTGATGTTCGTCGCGGGCCTCGTGGGTATCGGCTTCCGCATCCTGCAGATCCCCGCGGCGGCCTTCCTGATCGGCTTCGTCCTGTCGCCGCTGCTGGAGAACAACATGCAGCGCGTGCTGATCATCGGCCGGGGCGACTACACCGCCTTCTTCCAGAGCTGGCTCGCGCTGGTCTTCTATGCGGCGACGCTGCTGGCGGTCTTCGGGCGCATCCTGCTGCCGGCGATCCGGGCCCGGCGCGATCAAGCGGGAGGTGTGGCGACCAACGAGCTGTGATCGTCAGGGTTGCTTGGCGGCCGCGGGTGGAATCTGTAGAAGCCCGGCAATGACGTGAACCGGAGGCGGGGATGGACAAGACATTGCTGAAGGGCCTGCAGGTGCTCGAACACGTGGCGGCCTCCCCGCGGCCGGTGCGGTCGGCCCACGTGGCGAACGAGCTTGGCCTGATGAAAAGCAATGCGCACCGCGTTCTCAAGACGCTCGAACATGCCGGCTATCTCGTCCAGGACCCGGAGACCAAGGAATTCTCCAGCGGTCTCAAGCTGTGGGAGATGGGCGCGCAGATCGTCGACCGGCTGGACCTGCGCAAGAGCGCCTCGGTCCTGCTGCACGACCTCGCGCAGGAGACCGGCGAGGCGGTGCACCTGTCGGTGCTCGACCGGAGCGAGGTGATCTACATCGACAAGATCGACAGCCCGCAGCCGGTGGGCGCCTATACCCGGACCGGCGGCCGCGCCCCGGCCTATTGCGTGGCGACCGGCAAGGCGCTCCTGTCGGCGCTTCCGGAGGAGGAGCTGGCGCCGGTGCTCACCGGGCTCGAGGCCTTTTCCAAACACACGATCACCGACCCCGAGGCGCTGCGGGATGAATTGCGCCTCACGCGGGAGCGGGGCTATTCCGTGAACCGCGGGGAGTGGCGGGACAGCGTCTGGGGTCTTGCCGCCGTGGTCCGTGACGCCCGCAACGAGCCCGTCGCGGCGGTCGGCGTCTCGGGGCCGGAATTCCGCATCTCCAGCCCCGAACGCGAAGAAGAGCTGGGGGCGGCGGTCAGACGCTACGCCCAGCTGATCTCGCGCGCCTTGGGCAACCGGAGCGTGGCGTGAGGCGGAGCGGGACCGGCGAGCCGGCGGTTCCATGCATCCACAGGGCGGCCGGCATCATCGCCGGAAGAGCCCGGACCGCAGCTGGACTTGCCGCCCGAATGCCAGGCCACGCCGGCCCCGCCTGCTATTCCTGCGATTCCGCCACGACCCGGGCCCGCCGGTCGCGGTAGCGCACGGTCAGGTCCAGCGGCACGTCGTTCTCGTCGTAGACCCCCAGCACCACACCGCGGCGCCGCGGGCCCTGGCGCATCTCGCGCAGTTGCGCCTCGCTGCGGGTGGTGCGCTGCGAGGGGCGGCGGGCCCATTCGAAAAGCCTGTCATAGAGCCTGTCGATCACCTCGGCATGGACGGGACTGGTGCCGAGGTCGCGGACTTCGCCGGGGTCGTTTTCCAGGTCGAACAGCAGGGGCGGCAGGCCGCCTTCGCAATGCACCAGCTTCCAGCGGCCGTCATGGACCATGAAGCAGATCGCTTCGCGCGGTCCGAGATCCAGCGCGTCGGCGATCGGCGCGGCGGAGAAGTCGTATTCCGCGATGACGTGGCTCCGCCAATCGGCGGGCGTCTCGCCGCGCAGGAAGGGCAGCAGGGATCGCCCCTCGACCACGTGGTAGGGCGGCTCTCCGCCCGCGGCCTCGATGAAGGTGGGCACGAGGTCGATCTGCTCGACCAGCGCGTCGCAGGCCGTGCCGCGCGTCGCATCGGCCTCGGGGCGGGGGTCGTAGACGATGAGCGGCACGCGGATGGCGGCGTCGTGGAAGAAGGTCTTTTCCCCCATCCAGTGGTCGCCCATGTAGTCGCCGTGATCGGAGGTCACGACGATCATCGTGTCCTCCATCCGGCCCTCGCGCTCCATCCAGTCGAACAGCACGCCCATCTGGTCGTCGCATTGCTTGATCAGGCCCATGTAGACCGGCAGCACGGTCTCGCGCACCTCGTCGCGGGAAAAGGCGCGGCCGACGGGGCTGTTCATCATCGCCCGCAGCACGGGATGGGCATTCTCGAACTCGGCCTCCGTCCGGACCGGCGGCAGCAGGTCGTTATGGCCGTACATGTCGTTGTAGGGCGCCGGCGCGACATAGGGCCAGTGCGGCTTGATATAGGACAGGTGGCAGAGCCACGGCGCCTCGGCCTGCTGCATGAACTCCATCGCGCGGCGGGTGAGGTAGGGCGTCTCGCTGTCCTCCTCGGCGATGTTGGCCGGGTGGGAGACGTTCTTCATGAACCAGCCCGACAGCACGTTGCCCTCGGCGTCCACGGCGGAATTCGCGTGGTCGTGCCACGGGTTCTCTCCGCCATAGCCCTTTTCGCGCAGCCAGTCGTTGTAGCGCCGCGCGCCCTTGGGATCGTACAGCCCGTCCGGCCCCTCGGGGCGCAGCCCGTCGTCGCGTTCGAAGACGTCGAAGCCGCATTCGGCGACGCGCACGCCGATCATGCTGTCGGGTTCCAGCCCCAGCCGGGCCATCCCCTCGGCATCGGCCTTCATGTGGGTCTTGCCGACCAGCCAGGCATCCACCCCCGCCTCGCGCAGGTGATCGCCCATGGTGCGTTCGCCGACCTTGAGCGGCACGCCGTTCCAGCTGGCCCCGTGGGAGTGCACGTAGCGCCCGGTATAGGTGGACATGCGCGAGGGCCCGCAAAGCGGCGACTGCACATAGGCCCGGTCGAAGCGGACGCCCATGCCGGCCAGGCGGTCGATGTTGGGCGTCTCGAGCCTCGGGTGGCCGTAGCAGCTCAGGTAGTCCCAGCGAAGCTGGTCGAACATGATGAAGAGGATGTTCTTGATCGGTCTGGTCATGTCGTCTCGGTCAGGTCGGCCCGCGGGGCGCGGGTGGCGTGGAGGTGGAAGGCGATCACGCCGAGGCCGATCACCAGCCCCAGCAGGTTGAGCGCGATGGAAGAGGCCAGCAGGCAGGCCGTCGCGGCGAGCCGCAGCAGCCGGTCCAGCGCGGACAGGCGCGCCCGGTCGAACCCGCCCAGCCCGCTGGCACAAAGGTAGAGCGCCGCCGCGAGGCAGAGGATCGACAGCCCGAATTCCCAGGGCGAATAGCCGTTCGGCGTCGCCTCGGGCGTCACCAGGAGCTCGGGGTTGAAGGCGAAGGCGAAGGGGATGAGGAAGATCATCGCCCCCAACCGGCTGGAGGCCACCGCGGTCGCGATGGGTCGGCCCTGCGAAATGGCCGCGGCGGCATAGGAGGCGATGGCCACCGGCGGGGTGATCACCGAGGCCACGCCGAAGAAGAAGACGAACATGTGCACCGTCAGCAGCTCCAGCCCGAAGCCCTGGAGCGTGGGGCCCATGACGACCACGATCGCGATATAGGCGGGCAGGGTGGGCATCCCCATCCCCAGCACCACGCAGCCGAGCGCGGCGATCAGGAGCGAGGCCAGCAGCGAGCTTTCCGCCGCCGCCGACAGCAGCACGGCGAATTTCGTCGGCATCCCGGTGGCGGACAGCGTGGCGACCACGATGCCCACCACAGCGATCGCGATGGCCAGCTGGCCCACCGTCCGCCCGCCCTGGGCAAGCGCGGTGACGAGCTGCCAGGGCGCGCGCCGGATCGCGGGGTTGATGAAGCTGAGCGGGATCAGCAGGCCGATCGCCGCGATGGAGGCCCCGGCGGGCGAGGCGCCCCCGATCAGCAGGTAGACGATCAGCGCGATGGGCCCGAAGACCAGCAGCAGGTTGGCGATGTCCTGGCCGGTGACCTCGAGATCCGGGTCCAGCTCGGCCTCGGGGCGGATGCCCAGGCGGTTGGCCTCGAAATAGACGGCGAGGAACAGGCTCACGTAATAGGCGATACCCGGCACCAGCGCCGCGGTGATGACGGTGAGATAGCTCACCCCCAGCAGGTCGGCCATGACCAGCGCGGCGGCGCCCATGATCGGCGGCAGGATCTGCCCGCCGGTGGAGGCGGCGGCCTCGACCGCGCCCGCGAAATTCGGGGAAAAGCCGCGCCGCCGGATCATCGGGATGGTGACGACGCCGGTGCCCACCACGTTGGCCACCGCGCTGCCCGAGACGGTGCCAAACAGCGCCGAGGCGGTGATCGCGGCATAGGCGGGCCCGCCCTTGAAGCCGCGCATCAGCCGGAAGGAGACGCGGATCATTGACTTGCCCGCGCCGGCGCCCTCAAGGATGGCGCCGAGGATGATGAAGGGCAGAACCGTGCTGAGCACGATGCCCATGATGTCACCGAGGATGCCCTGGTCGGTCGCGAACCAGATGTTCTGCGAGATCGTCTCGGCCATGTTGTTGGGCGCCGTGCGCAGGAAGCCGGGCCAGTCCGACCCGGTGGCGAGATAGGCAAAGGCCACCGCCCCGAGCAGCGCGATGGCCCCGCCCCAGACCCGCCAGCAAAGGTAGAGCGCGGCGGCGGCGGCGAGCGTCGCGATCCATGCCTCGCGCGGGCTGAAGAACATCACAGAGTTCTTCAGCACCAGCCCGATCCGCCAGTATTCCCAGCAGGCATAGCCCGTCGCCCCCACGGCCAGCACCAGCAGCGCGGTGTCCAGCCAGCCGGGGATGCGTCCGGCCCGGCCCTGCGCCAGCAGCGCGGCCGAGGCGGAGAGCGTCGACAGCCAGAAGAACAGCGGCCGGAACCATTCCACCGGGAAGGGGCCGAGCCGCGGCAGGCCGGGATAGGCGGGCATGACGTTGATCAGGCCGAGAAGTGCGACGGCCAGCCCTGCCACGAGGGAAACGCTCTGCGCGATGCGATGGTCGGAATTCATCATGGATCAAGCCTCCCGGCTCCGCGGCAGGCGCGGAGCCGGATGTCCTTCAGCCGCCGACCAGCTCTTCAGGCACCTCGATGCCCTGTTCCTCGTAGTAGCGCAGCGCGCCCGGGTGCAGCGGCGCGGCCGCGCCCTCGAAGGGTTTCGATTCGTCGATCGACCGCATGAGCGCGTTCTGCTTCTTCATCTCCGGAAGGTTCTCCCAGTAGATCTTGGTCAGCTTGTAGGCGACCTCTTCCGGCAGGTCCTTGTTGGCCGCCATCATCATGACGGTGACGTTGGTCTGCAGGTCCTGGTCGCTGTTGGCCTGGCCGGAATAGGTGCCCGCCGGGATGGTCGCGGTATCGAGGCCCATCTTGGCGTTGTGCTCGGCCCAGCCGTCGCTTTGGGTGACGTCTTCGGGGATGCCGAGGATGCGGATCTCGCGCTGGAGGCCCAGCTCGTTGATGGATTGCTGGCCGACCGCCGTGGAGGCGACGAAGACGTCGAACTGCCCGTCCTGGAAGGCCTGCTGCCCCGAGCTCCAGGGCGCGCGGATGCCCTCGTAATCCTCGCCGTCCTTCAGCCCGCCGGTGGCAAGCTCGATCATGCCGCGGATCATCGCGTTGGCCGCGCCGGCGGGCGGGCCGATATAGACCCGCTTGCCCTCCACGTCGTCCCAGTCCTCGATGCCGCTGTCGGCCCAGACGATGGTGTGAAAGGTCCCGCCCGGGAAGCTGAAGAGAAAGCGGACATTCTGCGACAAGGTCTGCGCCTGTTCGCCCAGGTCCGCATAGGGGCCGGAGCCGCGCTGCATGGCCTTGAAGGCGAGCGGCGGCACCACGGCGAGGTCGATCTGCCCGGCGCCGAGCTTGAGCGCGGACTTGGTCAGGGTCTGGCCCAGCACCGCCTGCAGGTCCACGTCGGCGCGGCTGGCATGCTGCGCCAGCGTCTGCGCGACGATGCCGGTCAGCGAGGCGGGGCTCGCGCCCTCGACGGAATAGGTCTGCGCGGTGGCGGTGGTGGTCGTGGCCGCCGTCACCAGCAGCGCAGACGCCAGAAACGAGCGAAACGAATTGATCATGGCTTGTCCTCCCATTGGCCCGTGTGACGGGTCCTCCGGGGGGCAGACTAGGGAGAGGAAAGGCGCGGTGGAAATGCCCCTTTCGATGACGGTATACCAGAATTGTTATGAAGCGTGCGAGCGAGCCGCCTCTCGCAGCAGCTCCAGCACGCGCGCCGAGGCGCCGCTGGGCTGGGCCACGGGATCGACGGTGATCCCCACCGGAGAGCGGATCGGCGCGATTTCGAGGTCGAGCCGGACGATACGCCCGCTGTCGAACTCCTCGGCCAGCGCGTTGACCGGAAACACGAAGATCGCGTCGGTGAGCTGGAGCAGCTTCCGCCCGAACTCCACCGATACCGTCTCGATGATATTCGCGAACCCGCTGGAACCGCGCTCCGCGATTGCCCGGTCGACCTCGGTCCGGATCACGGTGCCGGGCAGGGGCAGGATGACCGGGTAATCGTCCACCTCGCGCAGCGTGATCTTGCGGCGCCCCGCCAGGGGATGGCCGGTGCGGGCGGCGAATGGCAGCTCTTCCTCCCAGATATATTCGAAGGACAGGCCCTGCATCGAATCGGGGTCGGCCATGCGGCCCATGACGAAGTCGATATTGCCCCGCCGCAGATGCGCCAGCAGGTAGGCGATGGTCCCGGTCTCGATGCGGAAGACCGTCCGCGGGGATTCCTCCTTGAAGCGGCGCACCACCGGCGGCAGCAGCGAGGCCAGCAGGTTGGGCAGGGCGCCGATGCGGACGCTCGCCGCCTCGTCGAGCCCGGAAGCGCGGGCGATCCCCTCCTCCAGCTGGCCGGAGGCGACGGTGGCAAAGCGATAGAGCTCGTCCCCGGCCTCGGTCCGGACCAGCCCGCGGGACGTGCGCTGAAAGAGCGGCCGGCCCACGATCTCCTCCAGTTCCCGCAGGGTGCGCGACACGGCGGGCTGCGCCGAGTTGAGCTTGCGCGCGGCGCCGGTCACGGTGCCCGCCTCGGCAATCGCGAGGAACACCCGCAGGTGTCGAAGTTTCAGCCGATCGTCCATCGCCTCTGCCCGGTCTCCCCCGCCCATGCCCGCGGCGCCGCTTCAGCCTGTGGCTTGCGAGGAAACCTTAACGACCCGCCCGCCGGCCCTCAACGCAGAGACCGGGCTAGATCATTCCCTCGGTCAGCCAGGGAAAGCGGCTGAGCAGCACGAGGATCGCGGCCACGGCAAGCAGGAAGGGCCAGAGCGAGGCGAGGATGCGCCAGGGCGACACGCCGCTCATCGAGGAGGTGATGTAGAGACCCACGCCCACCGGCGGGGTCAGCAGCCCGAGCGCGAGGTTCAGGCAGAGCACCACGCCGAACTGGTAGGCGCTGATGTCGTAATCGTTCATCGCGATGGGCAGCAGGATGGGCGAGATCAGGATCACCGCGGCGATGCCGTCGATCAGCATCCCCACGCCCAGCAGGATCAGGTTGACGATCAGCAGGAAGACGAAGGGATCCTGCGTCACCGAGGTCAGCAGCGCGGCAAGCTTCTGGGGCAGGGCCTCGTAGATGATGACCCAGCCGAAGACATTGGCGGTGGCGATCATGAAGATGATCATCGAGGCATTGATCGCCGTGCGCCGGAACATGGTGAACAGCGCGCCGGGCTTCAGCTCGCCATAGATCAGCCAGCCGATGAGAAACGCGATGAGCGAGGCGATGGCGGCGCTTTCCGTGGGCGTGGCGATGCCGAAGAGGATGCCGCCGATGATCGCCACCGGGATCAGCGCCGCGGGCAGGCATTGCAGCAGCGCGCGCCCCGCCTCGGGGGCGGAGAACCAGTCGCCCTTGGGGAAATCCGCCACCAGCCCGATCAGGAAGACCGCCACGGCAAAGGAGCCGGCCAGCAGCAGGCCGGGCAGGATCCCCGCGATGAACATGTCGCCGATGGGGATCTGCGCCAGCACGCCGTAGATCACGAACATCATCGAGGGCGGCACCACCGGCGCCAGCAGCCCGCCCGCCGCCGTTGTCGCCGCGGCAAAGCCCTTGTCGTAGCCCTCGCGCTCCATCTCGGGGGTCATGGCGCGGGCCATCACCGCGATCTGCGCCGTGGCCGAGCCGATGATCGCCGCCATGAACATGTTGGCCAGCAGGTTGATATAGGCGAGCCCCCCGCGGAAGCCGCCGACAAAGACCCGCGCTGCGTTGATCAGCCGCCGGGTCATGCCGCCCTCGTTCATCAGCTCGCCGGTCAGCATGAAAAGCGGGATCGCCAGCAGCCCGTAATTCTCCAGCCCCGCGAACATCTTCTGGGCGAAGCTGTCGTAGAGCAGGGTGTTGTCGCTTTCCCAGGCGTACCAGATGGCGGTCAGCGCGAGCACCAGCGCCACGGGCACCCCGAGCAGGAGCTTCACGGCAAAGACGAGGGGCGTCATGAGCTTTGGGGCTCCTTCGGGCCCTGTCCCAGCAGGTTGGCGACCGCGTGCAGCGTCGCCCCGGCCGAGAAGATCCACATGATGAGCCAGACCCAGAATTTGGGCAAGCCCAGCGTGGTGGTGGGCTCCGCGTAGATGAAGTTGAAGGTCGCGCCCTGGAAGGCCTCGGTGTCGAAGCCCGCGCGCGCCAGGTCGAGCGGCGCGAACCAGCGCCAGCAGAACCACAGCATGAAGAGCGCGAAGGCCAGCACCGCGATGTCCACCAGCGTGCCGGTCACCGCACGCAGCCGGGGCGGCAGGGGATCGGTCAGCACCGTCACCGCCACCACCTGGCCGTAATGCAGACCGGCCGAGGCGCCGAGGAAGGTCATCCAGGCCATGGTGTAGATCGCCAGTTCGTCGACCCAGTAAAGGGCGACGTTCAGGCTGCGGGTGACGACGTTGAGCAGGATCAGGAGCGTGATGGCGACGGCGAGGATCGCCGCCACCGTGACTTCCACCCGTGCCCAGCCTGCCGAGATGCGTCCGATCATGCCCTGCCTCTTCGCAAGTGGCCGCGGCCGGGGTCTCTGTCACCGGCCGGCGCCGCGTCACCAGAGGCCGCCTCAGCGGCCCCCTGCGATCACTCTTCCGCGGTCTCCTGGGCGACGGCGCGCAGGTCTTCGAGCGACGAGGACTTCTCGGACCAGATGGCGGTCCATTTCTCGATCGCGTCGCCGAAGAAATCGGCGCCCACCTCCACCGTCGGCGTGTCGGTGGCGCGGATCTGGTCAAGCCACTCCGACTCTGCCTCCACGTAGGTGTCGATGGTGCCGTCGAGCGACTTGCCCATCAGCTCGTCGATCAGGGCGCGGTCGTCCTCGGACAGCTCGGCCCAGACCCGGCCGGAGACCAGCCCGACCATGGGGAACATCATGTGGTTGGACAGCACCACGGTATCGGCGAGCTCGTAGTACTTGAGCTTCCAGATCAGCTCCGCGTCCATGTCGATGGCGTCGACCTGGCCGTTTGCGAGCGCGTCGTAGACATCCGGCAGGGGCATCGGCGTGGGCGCCGCGCCGAGCGCGTTGTAGAAGTCGAGGATCGGATCGAAGGGCGTGATCCGCAGCTTCAGGCCGGCGAGATCCTCGGCCGAGTCCACCTCGCCGCGACTGACGATCTGACGCAACCCGCCCATGCCGTAGCCAACGCCCACGACGCCGACCTTGGCGGGTAGCTGGTCGAGCATCCCGGTCGCCGTGTCGCTGCGCAGGATGCGGCCCGCATGCGCCACGTCATCGGCCAGGTAGGGGGCGTAGAGCGCGCCGAAATCGGGGACGCGGTTCGACACTTCGGCGAGGGTCATGAACGCCATGTCGAGCGCGCCGGTCTGCAGTTGCTGCAGCATCTCCGCCTCGTTGCCGAGCTGGCGGGCGGGGAAGACCGTGACGCTGTGCGCGCCATCGCTGGCCTCGGCAAGCTCGGTGCCGAAATCCTCGGCGGCCTGGGTCCAGATGTGGCTGGGCGGGGTGATGAGGCCCAGCCGGAATTCCTCGGCCATGGCCGGTGCGGCGATGGAAAGCACCAGCGCGGCGCGGGCGAAGGTCTTGGTAACGGTGTTCATTCCGTGGCTCCCTGTCTGGGTGAACTGTCTGGTGGATGCGGCGGGTTGATCCCGCCCGCTTGTTCTCGATGGTCTAGAGCTGGACCCAGCCCTCGGGGGGCTTGCCCTTGCCCGGGTGCAGCGTGCCGCATTCGGGGCAGGTCCGCGCCTCGGTGCTGGCGTGGAATTCCTCGTAGATCTTCGGCAGGGCCGAGACGATGCCCTCGGGCCCGTCCAGCGTGACCTCGGCGCGGTGGACCAGTGCCTCGCAGTTGAAGCAGTACCACTCGAAGCCCTCTTTCATGCCCGGCTGGCGCGGCGCCTCGACCACGATGCCGATGGAGCCCTCCTGCGGGCGCTGCGGCGCATGGCGCACATGCGGCGGCAGGAGGAAGACCTCGCCCTCGCGGATCGGGACATCGTAGATCTTCCCCTCGTCCGCGATCTTGAGCAGCATGTCGCCCTTCTGCTGGAAGAACCATTCCTCCACCGGGTCGTCGTGAAAATCGACCCGGGTGTTGGGGCCGCCGACGACCATGACGATCATGTCGCCCTCCTTGTGGAGCAGCTGGTTGCCCACCGGCGGGCGCAGCTTGTCGGCGTTCTCCTCGGTCCACTTCTTGAAGTTGAAGGGCTTCAGCGTCGGATGTCCGGTCATGGTTCTCTCCCACTCTCTCAGGCGCGCGGGCGTCCCGCGGCCCTCGAAGGAAAGCGTAGGAGCAAACGCACCAAACAAATAACTATTTCCGGGAAAGTGGATATCCGAAATCCTGATATCCGGACCCGGTGTCCCGATGTGCCGCGGGACTGTGCAACTGGGGCCGGCCCGTCCAGGAGAGGCCGCGCCCCCGCGTGGCTCAGAGCGTCAGCCCGCAGGTCTCGAAGGCGGCGGCGGTGGCGGCCTTCTCGGCCTCGGTCAGCTCCAGCATCGGGTGCCGGACCCGGCCGCCGACCTGTCCCAGAAGCTCCTGCCAGTATTTGCCGTGGGCCGTGGGCTTGCCGCCGGGCTTCGTGTCACGGATGGCGGCGCGCACCGGCTCGAGGCTGTCGCGCACCCGCCGCGCCTCGGCGAATTTTCCGGCAAAGGCCAGCTCGGTATATTCGTGCATCCGCAGGTCGTTGGCCGTCTGCAACTGGTAGGGCGGGGAAGAGCAGAGGTAGAGCTGCCAGCCCAGCTCCTCGATATTGTCCAGCCAGTCGGGTTCGGCCGAGGTGGAGACGAGGATCCTGTCGCCCACCAGCCTGGTCAGCCGGGCATACATCTCGCGCGGGACGGAATACTTGATCGCCATGATGTTGGGCAGCTCGGCGATGCGGGCGCAGGTCTCGGGCTCCATCAGGTAGCCGCTGTCGGGATGGCTCCACATGGCGATGCCGATATCGAGCCGGTCGCAGAGATACTTGTAGTAGTTATAAAGCACCTCGTCCCGGTCGTGGCAGAAGCTGAGCATCGGGGCATGGACCACCACGTAATCCGCGCCGCAGGCCTCGGCGTGGCGGCCGAGCTCCAGCACCGTGTCCACGTTCTGGTCCGAGATCGACATGATCGTCCCGGCCTTGTCGCCGCATTCCTCCACGGCGATGGTCATGTTGCGCTTGCGCTCCTCCAGCGACATCGACCAGAATTCGCCCTGTTTCCCGGCGATGAAGAGCCCCTGGATCTTCAGGTCGTCGATCCAGTGGCGGATGTTGCGCCGCAGCCCGGCCTCGTCCAGCGCGAGATCGTCGTCGAAGGGATTCAGCGCCGCCGCCCAGATGCCGCGCATGGTTTCGCGGGCATGGGCCTTGGCGTCATGCTTGGCATATTTCATCGGGCGCGCTCCATTCCGGGTCTGGCTCGGGGCCACTAAGACCCCCTGCGCGGGGCAAAACCAAGCTTGCACTCCGAAACTGGATATCCAAAATTGTGATACCGGACCGCCATCGGTTTCGGATAACCATGGGCCAAGGAGGAGCCCCCATAGCCACCCGCCACACCCGCATCGTCGAACGGGCGCTGACCCGGCTCAAGCTGCGCCAGTTGCGGCTGCTGATCGCCGTGGGCCAGCATGGCAGCATCCAGAACGCCGCGCAGGACCTGAACATCTCGCAGCCCGCGGCCACCAAGATGATTCAGGACCTGGAGCACGATTTCGAGGTCAAGCTCTTCGACCGGACCAATCGCGGCGTGGTGCCCACGGTCTTCGGCGACTCGCTGATCCGCCACGGCAAGCTGATCTTCGCACAGGTCTCCAACGCGGCGCAGGAGCTCGACGACCTGAACGAGGGCAATAGCGGGCGCGTCGTGGTGGGCACGCTGCTGGCCGCCTCGCCGGCGCTGATCCCGCTGACGGTGGAGCGGCTGCTGAAGGACCGGCCCAAGGTGGCCGTCAAGATCGTCGAGCGCACCAACGAGGTGCTGATGCCGGCGCTGCTCTCGGGCGAGGTGGACATGGTGGTGGGCCGCCTGCCCAGCCACCGCCACCGCGAGAACATCACGCAGGAACGCTTCTTCGACGAGCGCACGGTGGCCATCGTGGGCCCCGGGCACCCCCTGGCGCAGGCGAGGGACGTCAGTTTCGACCAGCTGCGCGCCTATGGCTGGATCCTGCCCCCGGTGGAGACGACGCTGCGCCGGCAGGCCGACCAGTTCTTTGTCCGGCAGGGGGGCTACGTGCCCGAGACGACGATCGAATCCGTCTCCTACCTCGCCAACCGCTCGCTGCTGCGGACCCATGATTTCATCGGGCTGATGCCGGCCCATGTGCCGGCGCTCGACATCGAGAACGGGCTTCTGGCGCAGATCGACTGGCCCCCGCCCTTCGGCGTCGGGGCCGTGGGCGTGTCGCACCGGGGCGAGTCCAGCCTGTCGCCCGCGGGCCGCGCCTTTCTCGACGCACTGCGAGACACGGCGGCCGGGCTTGGCGGCGAGGCCCCGGTGGGATCGGCGCACGCCTGATATCCGTCTTTCCGATATCAGTATCAGTCCAATTCGGTTGCGGTGATGCCCCCGCCCGAATGAGACTCCTTTCCAGCCAACAGACGAGGGGTCGGCCATGAGCACCTATCCGGAACTGAAGCTGTTCATCGACGGCAGATGGCGGGACACGCCCGACGACCTGCCGGTGGTGAACCCGGCGACGGAAGAGGTGATCGGACGGCTGCCCCATGCGCGGACCTCCGACCTCGAGGATGCGCTCGCCGCCGCCGAGGCCGGGTTCGAGACATGGCGCCGGACCTCGCCGCGCGAACGCTCGGACCTGATCCTGCGTGCCGCGGCGATCATGCGCGCCCGGCAGGAGGAGATCGCGCAATGCATCACCGCCGAGCAGGGCAAGCCGCTGGCCCAGTCCCGGCTGGAGGTGATCCGCGGCGCGGAATTCTTCGAATGGGACGCGGCCGAGGCGATGCGCGTCTATGGCCGGGTCATCCCCTCGGCCCCCGGTCACCGCATCACCGTGCATCACCAGCCGGTGGGCGTGGTCGCGGCCTTCTCGCCCTGGAACTTCCCCATGAGCCAGCCCGCGCGCAAGATCGCGGGAGCGCTCGCCTCGGGCTGTTCGGTGATCATCAAGGCCGCCGAGGAAACCCCCGCCGGCGCCATCCACATCGTCCGCGCCTTCGAGGAGGCGGGGCTGCCGCGCGGGGTGCTGAACCTCGTCTTCGGCACCCCGTCCGAGATCTCCTCCTTCCTGATCCCGCAGGCGCCGGTGCGGCTGGTGGCGCTGACCGGCTCCACCGCGGTGGGCCGCCAGCTCACCGCGCTGGCCGCGCAGCACGACACGCCGGTGCTGATGGAGCTGGGGGGCCATGCCCCGGTCATCGTCTGCGAGGACACGGACGTGGAACGCGCCGCCCTCAGCGGGGCGGTGCGCAAGATGCGCAATGCGGGGCAGGTCTGCACCTCGCCCACCCGGTTCTTCGTCCATGACAGCATCTACGACGATTTCGCCCGCGCCTTCACCGAGCGCGCGGCGGCCACGGTTACCGGCAACGGCGTGACCGACGGGGTGGAGATGGGGCCCACCGCCAACGACCGCCGCCCGCCGGTGCTGTCGGCGCTGGTCGAGGACGCGGTGTCGAAAGGGGCCGAGCTGCGGACCGGCGGGGCGCGCGCCTCCAACACCGGCTATTTCTTCCAGCCGACGGTGCTGGGCGACGTGCCCGGGACGGCCGAGATCATGCAGACCGAACCCTTCGGCCCGGTCGCCGTGCTGAACCGGTTCGACACGCTCGACACGGCCATCGCGCAGGCGAATTCGGTGCCCTACGGGCTGGCCGGCTACGGCTTCAGCAACCGCGCGGATTACGTCCACCGCATGGCCGAAGGGGTCGAGGTGGGCAACTTCTCCATCAACACGCTGGAGGCCTCGCTGCCCGAAACCCCCTTCGGCGGGGTGAAGTCCAGCGGCTACGGCCGCGAGGGCGGCACCGAGGGGCTGGAGAGCTACCTGACAACCAAGAACGTCTGGTACAGTTCAGAGATCGTGTGACCTACGGGGGCTAGCGGGGCAGGGGAGAGCACGGCGCCGATCGCGGCGGAACCCGCGCCGTGGGGCAGGGTCAGGCCGGCTCCGGCACTCCGAGCCCGCGGCGGCATTCCTCGATGGCCTCCAGGCAGGGGGTCACGTCCCCAATCGTGTCGCAGAGGGCCAGGGCCAGCTTGGCGAGGTAGAGCTCGCAATCGGCGGGCTCCAGCTCTCCAAGCGTCGTGGCCAGCTTCTCGTACAAGGTTTCCAGGTCGCTCTGGTTCATGTCGTGCATTCCTGTTGCTGCAAGAGGGTCTCTAGGGTTCGTTCGGCCGCGCCCTCGGGCAGCGCGCGCCAGCGGGCCGCCACGTGAAGGTCGGGGCGGATCAGGTAGGCGCTGCCGGCGCGCGCGTCGTAGAGCCTGGCCGCCGGGCCGGTGGCGGGCAGCCGCAGGACCGCGAGGCCCTCTGTCTCCGCCACGCGGGCCGCGTCATCCTCGCCGAAGACGATCAGGGTAAAGCCCGGCCCCAACCTGTCGGACAGGAAGCCCTCCCCGAGCGCCACGTCGGGCAGCATCGCCCCGGCAACCGGTCCGGCGTCGAAGCCCGCATCGTCAGGGCCGGTGGCGGGGCTGTCGGCATAGGTATAGGGGGTCATCTGGCGCGGGTTGGCCAGCGCCCCCATCTTCCCTCGGGTCAGTGCCAGCGACAGCGCCGCGTCCCGCATCACCTTCCAGCCGTGATCCGGCGGGGTCATGAAACGCGTGCTCTTGGTGGCATTGGCGAAGACATCGAGCGTGGCGCCCCGCCGCTCGGGCGTGTAGCTGTCCAGCAAGGCCACCCCCGCACGGCCGGTCAGCACCCAGGCCAGTTTCCAGCCGATGTTGAACCCGTCGGCGATCCCGTTGTTCAGCCCGCGCACGCCGAAGATCGGCACGATATGGGCCGAATCCCCGACAAAGAAGATGCGCCCGTCGCGGTAATCGTCCAGCAGCAGGGTATTGGCGGAATAGACGCTCCACCATTCCAGATCCCACGGCCCGTCATGGCCGATTTCCTGCAGAATGCTCGTGACGGTCGCCCTCACGTTCTCCTCGCGCATGGCCTCCTCGCTGCTCTCGTCGTCGGCCAGCTGGTAGTCGATGCGCCAGATGTCGTCGGGCTGCTTGTGGATCAGTACCGTGCCGTCCGGGCGGCTGACGGGGTTGAAGAGCGCACGCCGGATGGTCGGGTAGTCGTGGTCCATGCGCACGTCGGCGATGACGTAGCGGCCCTCGTAATTCTCCCCCTTCAGCCGCAGGTTGCGCATGCCTCGGATCGCGCTGCGGGCCCCGTCCGCGGCCAGCACCCACTCGGCCCGGATGCCGTAGCTGCCGTCGGGATCGCGCACGGTGACCTCGGCGCCGCCGTCGGTGTCCTTGATGCCGGTGACCTCGCTCTGCCACCGCATCTCGACAAGCTCCGAGCGGTCGACGGCCTCCCAGAGATAGGCCTCGATATATTGCTGCTGGATGTTGTACATCGGCCGGAATTTCTCGTCCGGGCTGTCGGGCATGTCGAATTCGAGGATCTGCGTGCCGCGGAAGAAGCTGCGCCCCTTCGTCCAGCCAAGCGCCTTGCGCAGGAAGGGCTCCACCACGCCGAGGCTGTCGAGGATGTGAAAGCTAGAGCGCGAGACACAGATCGCCCGGCTGCCGTCGTTGAAGGTGGACTTGCGTTCAAGCAGGATCGACCGGACCCCGTGCCGCGCCAGTGTGAGCGCCGCGACCATGCCGACCGGGCCGGCACCGACGATGAGCACCGGCGTTTGCGTCGGCCCCTCGTCGCGCTGCGGGGGGTCGAAGCGGGGATAGTCGAAATAGAGCGAATCGAGTTCACTGCGACCTGCTGGGCGCATGGCATTCTCCTGGAGTCTCTTTCTTTCCGGTTCGCTATACAGGGTCTCCGGCCTGGGATATGTCCCCTTCCATGACGGACATGGCCGACCCGTTCCCGCCCGAGGACGCCTTGCGCCTCGTGGAATCCTGCCTCGCGCTGACGGGCGAGGACAGCTGGGCCGTCCCCTTCAGCCACCTGGTGGAGGCGGCGGGGGCCGCGCAGATCATGGTGTTCAGCTATGGCCCGCAGCGCACCGAATGCCTGTTGTCCCGCAACTTCCGCGAGGGCGTGCTGGGGGGCCGCCTGGCCGAGATCTACATCCGGGGTTGGCATCTGGAGGACCCGCTGCGTCCCGTGGTGCTCGGGGCCGAGGCGCCGTCGCTCCGGGTGAAGGACTGGCCCGAACTTCACGGGGAGATGTCGGACAGCTACCGGATGGAGCTATTCACGCGGCCCGGCTTGCAGGGCAAGACGGCGATCCTGGCGGTAGGCCACCGGCTGCGCCTGATCCTGAACCTCTACTGGTCCGCAGAGCCGGAGGGTCATCCGGCGGCGCACGAGTTTCGCCGTCTCCTGGGCCGTCTGGCCCTGATGCATTTCGAGGCCCGCTCGGAACATGAGCTTCCCGCCCCGCTGGCTGTCCTGTCGGACCGCGAAAGATCCGTCTGCCAGGGCATCCTGTCGGGCATGAAGGCGGAACAGATCGCCGCCACGCTCGACATCGCCCCCTCGAGCGTGGTGACCTACCGCGCCCGGGCGTATCAGAAGCTCGGGATATCCTCTCGCGGGGCGCTGTTCGAGCTTTGCCGCGGCCAGGGCGACAAGCTCTAGGGTCAGGATGCATTGATTTTCAGTGTGCTGCGTGTTTCACGGCTCGGGAAACGGAGCGGTGACATGAGCGACCTTTATGGCTGACCGACGAGCAAATGGCCAAGCTTGCCCCTTTCTTCCCGAAGTCGCACGGCAAGCCACGCGACGATGACAAGCGTGTTCTGAGCGGGATTATCTTCATTAATCGCAATGGTTTGCGCTGGCGAGACGCCCCCAAGGAGTGTGGGCCGCACAAGACGCTCTACGGCCGGTGGAAGCGTTGGAGCGAGAAAGGGGCCAGGATGATGATCGGGCTGGCCGCCGAACACGGCGAGGAAAAAGCCGTGATGATCGACGCGACCTTTTTGAAAGCGCACCGCACCGCGGCTAGCTCGGTCGCGAAAAGGGGGGAGTGGGCGCCTCGTCGGCCGGACCAAGGGCGGCATGATCACGAAGCTGAAGCTGCATGCCATCTGTGACAGCCAGGGCCGACCGCTCAACCTGTCGTGACCGCAGGGCCGGTCATCGACTACATGGGGGGGCGGGAGCTGCTCAGGAGCCTCCCAAAGGTCGATTGGCTGAAGGGGCCGCCGCTACGACGCCGACTGGTTCCGGGAAGCGTTGCAGGACAAGGGGATCCGAGCCTGCATCCCCGGCCAAAAGCAACGCAAAAACCCCGGTCAAATACGACAACCGCCGATACAAGGGGTGCAACCGCATCGAGATCATGTTTGGCAGGCTCAAGGACTGCCGGCGCGTGGCAATCCGATACGACAGATGTCCGAAGGTCTTCATCTCGGCCATCGCACTTGCGGCAACCGTCATCTATTGGTTATGAATCGTGACTTACGAGGCCATTTTGCATCAGTTTGCGCAGTGCGATGTAGTGCCATTCGTTCTGGTGCGCGGCGGCGAAGGTTAAGACTGCGTCACTGGTCAGCGTGGTGCCGTTGTCAGAGACGATCATTCCCGGCTTTCCGCGGCTCTCGATCAGGGCAGTTAGTTCACGCGCCACGCGGCGTCACGAGATCGAGGTGTCTGGGATCGTCGCAAGGCCGTCCCGGCTGACAGAATTGGCGACCGTAACCCGACAGTCTCGCGCCGTCGTTTGCAATCCGCTGCCTTGTCGACAGAATCGAGCATTCTATTCCCTATTTCATTCGGAGATGACGAAATCCGGCAGATCCATATCACCGGGAGCGGGCGCGTCATTCATGGGGCCTGTCACGTGAACCAGACAGGTCTGAGCGCTGCTGCCCTGAGCCAGACCCGAAGTTCCTCGATCCAACGTCAGCACATTGGGATTACCGCGCGTGTCGCGGCCGCTCTCGTCTGGGGCGAACCAGGCGCCGGTTGCCAGACGGAGGACACCGGGCGCCACACCGTCTGTCAGGTGTGCCGCCGCCAGGCATTGCCCCCGGTCGTTGAACAATTCGACAGTATCGCCCTCGGCGATTCCTCCCGCGGTCGCGTCGCCCGGATTGATGTCGACCATTTCGCGGCCCGCAACCTTACCCTCGCAGGAATATGCGCTGGCATCCAGCTGGCTGTGTAGCCGTCGCGCTGGCTGGTCCGAAATCAGGTGAAGGCGATCGTCGGCAGCGCCTACCTGGCCCAGCCATTCTTCGGGTTCCAGCCAGACCGCGTGGCCGGGACAATCCTGGAGCCCGAAGCCAGCCACCGTTTCGGTAAGATTTCGATCTTGCCCGATGGGGTCGATACGGGGTTCTTGCCGGGGTCGGCGCGGAACGCGTCCAGCAGCACCGAGGGGCTGTCGAGCGCATCCAGCCGCGCGAAGCCCTTTTCGCGCAGCCCTTCGAAATCGGGCAAGTCCACTCCACGGGCGGCATTCCGGGTGCGGGCATCATCGTAGATTACGCGCAGCCAGCTTTCGGTATCGCGCCCTTCGGTAAAAGCGTCGCCTGCGCCCAGCCGCTCAGCCAGACCGGCGAGGATGTCATAGTCGTCTCGCGCTTCGCCCAGCGGATCGGTGATGCGGCGCATCGCGACCAGATGTCCCTCACGCGAGGAATATCCTATGTCCTCCCGTTCCAGTGCGAGGGTGGCAGGCAGGACGATGTCGGCGCGTCGCGCGCTGGAGGTCCAGTACTGTTCGTGCACCACGATGGTTTCGGGCTTTTTCCATGCTTTGATCAGGCGGTTCAGATCTTGGTGATGGTGGAAGGGATTTCCGCCCGCCCAATAGACCAGCCGGATGTCGGGATAAGTCCGGACCTCGCCGTTGTAGGGATAGGTCTCGCCCGGGTGCAGGAGCATGTCTGCTATCCGGGCGCAGGGGATGAAGTCCGAAATCGGGTTCGACAGCTGGTCCAGCGTCGGGCCGGCCATCTGGACCGCCGGGCTGCCGATCACGTTCATTGACCCGTAGCCAATTCCGAAACCGCCGCCGGGCAGGCCGATCTGGCCCAGCATCGCGGCTAGAGTGACCGTGGCCCAGCATGGCTGTTCTCCGTGACTGGCCCTTTGCAGAGCCCAGGCCATGTTGATCATGGTGCGGCGCGTCGTCATCTCGCGCGCGATTTCGCGAAGGCGTTCGGCCGGCATGCCGGATATGCCCTCCGCCCAGTCCGCACTCTTTTCTATGCCGTCGGTGGCGCCGGTCAGGTAGGCCTCGAACCGGTCGAAGCCCGTGCAATGGCTGTTCAGGAAGTCCCGGTCCGCCAGGCCTTCGGTCAGCAGGACATTACACATGGCGATCATTACCGCCGTGTCGGTGTTGGGCCGGATCGGGATCCATTCGACCCCTTCGGCCTCCAGGTTGTCGCCCACCGGCCCGATGTTGACGAGGCGCGCGCCCTTTTGGCCCAGTTTTTCCAGTGCCGCGCGTGCGGTGTGGCGGGACGCGCCGCCCGGCGACACCTGCGTGCTTTTCAGGGACACGCCACCGAAGGTCACGGACATCTCGCAATGCTCGGTGATGATGTCCCAGGACGTATGCGCGGTCATCAGCTTGGTCATTGGCTCGACGATATGGCCCATAACGACATGCGCCGCGCCCAGCGAGTAGGAGTTGACGTGCCTGACGTAGCCGCCGACCGTGTTCAGGAAACGGTGGATCTGGCTTTGCGCATGGTGGAACCGGCCCGCGCTCGACCAGCCGTAGCAGCCGCCGAAGATCGCCTGGTTGCCGTGGGTCGTACGGACCCGGTCCAGTTCACCCGCCACGAGGTCCAGCGCTGTATGCCAGTCCACTTCGACGAATGGGTCCGACCCCCGACCGCCTGGATTGTTGCCTGGCCCGTGTTCCAGCCAGCTCTTGCGCACCGCCGGTCGGCGGACGCGCAGGCGCTGGACTTGGGAGTCCAACTGGTCCAGTCTGATCGGAGACGGGTCGGGATCGCTGGCCAGAGGTTTCAGGATGGGTTGGCCGTCCGGTGCGTCGTGGACTTCGCGGACACCCCAATGGGTCGATGTATATAGTGTCATATTGCGGGCTCCTGCGGCTCAGCGGCCGTTGAATTTTGGCTGGCGGCCTTCGTTGAAGGCGCTGATGCCCTCAGCGTAGTCATGGCTCTTCAGCATGACGTCGATTTCCGCCTGGCGGCGGAACATCACCTCGCTGGGGGTGGGGGTTAGGATTTGGTCGTTGACCGTACGCTTGACGGTTTGCATGACCAATGGCGCCATGGCCCCCAGTCGTTCCGCCATGAACAGCGCCGTGGCCAGGGCATCGCCTTCGTCGCACAGGCGATTGACCAGACCGGCGTCATAGGCGCGCTGTGCATCGACTGGTTCGCCCAAGAGGAGCATTTCCATCGCCGAGAGCAACACCCGGAACACCGACTACGCGAACGCGATCGAGGCGGTCCGACTGGGCGCCCGTGTACTGGATTCCTCGATCGGCGGCCTCGGCGGCTGCCCGTTCGCGCCGCGTGCCACCGGCAACATCGCGACGGAGGACCTGAATTACCTCCTGTCCCGCGAGGGGATCGAGACCGGTTTCGACCAAGACGCGCTCGCCGCGCTCGTCAAAGACCTAAGGGACAAGCTACCGGGCAAGGTCACCGGGCAAGTGGCTGCGGCGGGCTGGTCATTATCCGTCTGAACCGCGCCCCTCTTATGAGGGGAAGTATGGCCGGTCGCGTCAGAGCGTGATCGGCCGCCATGGGTCAGCGCGCTCACCGATTGAACCAGTGATGCGCAGTCCAGCCTCAAATGGCGGTAGAGATCGGCAATCGTGCCGGTCTGGCTGAAGTGTTCCACCCCGTGCGCGATGGTGCTGTATCCCGCCACCGAACCGAGCCACGAGAGCGTCGCGGGGTGGCCGTCGATCACCGTGACGAGGCTGCAGGTGGAGGGCAGGGCGCCCAGCAACCGCTCGACATGGCTCGAGCGCGAGGTGCGTGCCTGCCCCGAGATCGTGGAATGCTGGCTGATGACCGGTAGTTTCGATTATCTGCTCAGGATATCCGTCCCCGACCTGAACGATTTCGAAAGTTTCCTTACCGGCCAGCTCACCAAGATACCCGGCGTCGTATAGATCGAGTCATCGGTTTCCATCCGGCGGGTCAAAAATCGGCCCGCGCGGACCTGCCCGACGATCAGGGCATCAGCCGCGCGGCCATGTCGCGCAGTTTCGGCAGGGTCGCCGCGATCCTGGCGTCGCTGAAGCTGCGGCCCATGCCGAAGACGCTCAGCGTCAGGGCGATGTCGCCTCGGGCGTTTAGCACCGGGACGGCGAGCGCGCCGATACCCGGACGGCGTTTCGTCACGGTTGCCGCCCCTATTTCCGGCCGATTAGGCCCTGGCGGAGTCCAATCCTCAGCTGGGCCTGCCAGCCCGTGTCGGAATCCGCTCCTACCGCGGCCGGTAGGCTGTATGGGCAATCAGAAGGAAGCAGAGTCCGGCAGGGCTGGCGAGACGGGCCATCGCCTGCGAATCCCTTTTTCGGGAAGATAAGGCTGTAGAGATACCGATCCTCCAGAGGCCTACCGACCTGCCGGGATTGTTGTGGGTGGGATGGCGGCCCACGGGCCTGTGGCGCCCTGTACGCTCATTTGAGGAGTAGGCCTGCCTTGCGACCTGCCGACCGAGATAGGTTACAGACTCCAAAGATGCACTTATGGAATCGATACCACCATGGGCCGGTAAACCCTCCAGGAATCCGTGTCCATATATAGGCCTATCCGTCCGAGAATGATTTGGGCCGTACGGCCTATGGCCTGGGGGGAGCCCGGGCGGGCTCATTTGATGTGGTGGGCTTTCTCCTGCGGCCTACCGGCCGGAACAGGAGACGATTCCTATAGACCTATCTGTATTCGCTACCACCCGGGCCTGACAGGCCCTTGAGGAATCCGGTTCCTATTACGGGCCTAACCGGCCCGGTTAGGAGTCTACCATACGACGCTACACAGCCCGTACTGTGTAAGCATCCGGGCTGGACCGCGGACGTGTAGCGGTCTGCCGGCTTAGGTGCTGGATGCTTTGGGCTTGCGGGCCCTTGGCGCCCACTTTTTGGCCAACTGCGCCAGCCGTTCTTCGATCAGGTCTATGCGCGGATCGTTCGGATCGAAGGAGCCTCCGGCCCAGCGGAGCATGTCGTCGTGCTGCTCGTGGTCGGGGTCGGCTATGGCTTCGAGGAACTCCTCGTAGCCCCACGCCCCGCCGACATCTTCCGGAGGACAGGCGCCTGTCGCCTTGAGAAGGCGCGGATACGAGGTGTCGGGGGCGGCATCATCGAACCGCTCGATGCGGATCACGTGGTCCCAGTCGTCGCCGTAGTCGTAGATGTATTGCAGTGTCCTGCTTCCGGTGTCCGTCATGACATCCTGAAGCGTTGTCTTTTTTGCGGGCAATGGGCCATCGAAGAAGCCGTCGGGGTCGGGCTCCCCCCAACCAATCCCCTCCGCGCGGAACTCGTAGAGATGGCTGTCCGTCCAGCCCATGGCGGCCTGCACGGCTTCGTGCAGCCGGTCGAGCCTGATCTTCAGGGGCACCTCGATCTGGCGCACGACCTGTGGCTCGACGTCGTTGAGCGTGATCCGGAGACGGGCGATCTGGGTCATGCGGCCCTCCTGTCCTCGGATGAAGCCGGGCGCCAGTTCCAAGGAAGCAGATCCGGCACCTGCGACGCGGTCACCTCGGGCAGCCGGGCCAGCACGTCCGCCAACCATGCCTGCGGGTCGATATCGTTCATCTTCGCGGTGACGATCAGGGAATACATGAAGGCCGCGCGGTCTCCGCCGCGCTCGGAGCCGGCGAAGAGCCATGACTTGCGACCGAGGGCGATACCGCGCAGCGCTCGCTCGGCCGCATTGTTCGTCAAGCAGATCCGGCCATCTTCGAGGAAGCGGGTGAAGGCCTCCCAGCGGTCCTTCTTGACCATGTAGGTGATCGCCTTGGCCACCGGGTTGTGCTTCGACATCGTGTCGCGTTCGGCCTGCATCCATTCGTGAAGATCATCGACCAGCGGGCGTGACCGGTGGTGTCGGACTTCAAGCCGCGATCCGGCATCCAGGCCGTTGATCTCCCGTTCGATGTCGAAGATGGCATCGATCCGCTTCACCGCTTCCAATGCAACGGGCGAGATGTCGTGGTCCGGCTTCCTCTTGCGGGCCTTCTCCTTGATGTCGGCGAGTTCGAAGAACTTCCGGCGGGCATGGCTCCAGCATAGCGCGCTGCTCACCGGACCGGGATCGCGGTCGCCGCAGTAGAGGTCGTTGTAGCCCCCGTAGGCATCGGCTTGCAGGAGACCCTGCCACCCAGCGAGGTGCCGGTTCGGGTGCGCCATTTCCCTGTCTTTCGAGAAGTAGAACAGGGCCGCGGGCGGCGCACCGCCCGCGAACGGACGGTCGTCCCGGACATAGGTCCAGAGCCGCGCGGTCTTCGTCCCTCCCTTTGCGAGAAGCGGCACGGTCGTGTCGTCGCCGTGCAACCGTTCGGCGCGCAGAACGTGGTCGCGGATCAAGGCATGGATCGGCGCGAGCGCGGCGGCACAGGCGCCGACCTGGTCGGCCAGGGTCGACAGGCTGAGCTCGACACCTTCCCGGGCATAGCGCTCGGCCTGCCGGTTCAGCGGCTGATGCTGGCCGAACTTCTCGAACAGGATGGTCGCCAACAGGTTCGGCCCGGCCCATCCGCGCGGTGTCGCGTGAAAGGGTGCCGGGGGCTGGTTGATCGTCTCGCAGTGGCGGCAGGTGAACTTCTCGCGGACGGTCTGGATGACCTTCCAGCGGCGCGGAATGACCTCCAGCGTCTCGGTGACATCCTCGCCCATCTTCACGATGCGGTCGGAGCCACAGCATGCGCAGGAGGATGGCGCCTCGATCACGACCCGCTCCCGCGGCAGGTGCTCCGGGAAGGGCTTGCGGGCCGGGCGGCGGCGCTGGAAGCCGGCAACAGGCGTGGACTGTGCCGCAGTCTCCGCGGCGAGTTCATCCTCGGTGGCAGCCGCCTCGAGTTCCTCGAGCTGCAACTCCATCTGATCGATCAGGCGAGCCCGGCGTTCCGAGCTATGGCCGTATTGCTCCCGCCGCAGCTTGGTGATCTCGAGCTTGAGATGCTTGATCATCGCCTCGGAGGTCGAGACCACCGCGCGGGCCTGCGCCAGCTCGCTCTCGGCGGCCTCCGCACGGGCTTCCGAAACCGCGAGCGCGGCACGCAATCTGGCGATCTCGGAAGCGGTATCCGGCATGGCCGAAACCTACCACGCAGCGCCCGGAAAGCCCATGAAAATAAGACCTGTGAGGCTGATTTATCCGGCCTTTGCAGGGCGTTGCGTCCAGCGCGGGTTGCGCCAATCGATCCCCTCGAGAAGATAGCCGAGTTGGGCTGCCGAGACCTGCACGGCGTCCCCGCTACAGCTGACCGGCCAGATGAACTTCCCCGCCTCGAGCCGCTTGGTATAGAGCGACATACCGACCCCATCGTGCCAAAGCAGCTTGACCAGGTCGCCCTTGCGCCCACGGAAACAGAAGATCTCGCCGGCGTGGGGATCGCGTCCCAGCCCTTCCTGAACCTGCAAGGCCAGCGTGTTCATTCCCCGGCGCATATCGGTGACGCCACCCGCGATCCAGACGCGCACCCCCGCCGGGAAGGCGATCATGCCCGCTCCACCACCTGGATAAGCCGCGCAAGGACAGAGGCCTCGGTTCCGACGGCGGCCACAAGCCGACGCCCGTTCGCCAAGATGATCTCGACCCGGTCATGCCCCGCGTCTTCCGCCGACCCCTGCACATCGGTGGTTACCGGCCCGGGCGCGCGGCCCCGTGTCACGGCAACCGGCGAAAAATGCGTGCGATCTCCATCGCCGTTCAGCAGACCCTCCCGGGCCTCCCGCCGCCATCGCGTTAGAAGCGAGCGGGATATATCGTGCCGCCGAGCCGTCGCCGCAGCCATACGGGGCGCGGCGTAGCTCTCCTCCACGATCCGCACCTTCTCTGCGTCCGTCCAACGACGCCGCCGGCCAGTATCCGTGACCGAAAGAACCTCTACCTGGGACATGATGCTATGGTCTGCCATAGCTTCAGGCTCTTAGCTGAAATCCAATCCCGTGCTCAGGCGGCCCTCCCCGGAGGCATACGGCGGATTCGGAGGACACTCTGCAAATGCATCGCGGCGTTCCATATGGTCCAAGACCTGCCCTTGGTGTGAACCGGCATGGAAAACTGACCCCGTAACGGGGTGATCGGCGTCCAAAAATGACCCCCCTTACATTGGCGTGGCCATGATGCTCCCGAAGCTACCGGGAGCAGGTTCGGGATGTTGGTCGTGGAGACTATTGCGAAGATCCGTCG
>SRJI02000188.1 GCA_005473895.2 Carideicomes alvinocaridis | reverse complement strand
CGGGTACTGGTTCGCGGAGAACATCACCATGGGCGGGTCGAAGGTGAGGTTCTGCCACTGGCTGTAGGGGGCGATGTTCTCCTGGCCGTCCGTGCTCACGGAGGACAGCCAGCCGATGGGGCGCGGCACGGTGGAGCTCTTGAAGGGGGAGAAGGGCAGGGGGTTGGCCTCGTGCTGCGGGCGGTACTTCATGAGTCCTCCATGTGATGCCGGTAACAGGATGTGGGCCACGCTACGCCGCATATTCCGGATATATCAAGAGGATGGGGGGCAGATGACTGCCTAGGCTGGGCCCCATGAACAAGTCGGAGGAGGCCTACGCCCGCCTGACGCAGAAGATCGAGACCGGGGAGCTGCCACCGGGCGCCATCCTCAGCGAGGCGGATCTCATCGCCGCCGCCGAGACGGGGCGCACGCCCCTGCGCGAGGCCGTGCAGCGCCTCATCCGAGACCACTGGCTCCTGGCCGGTGGGGGACGTGGCCTGCAGGTGCCCCCGATCTCCGTGGACGACCAGCTGGAGAGGCTGGAGGTGCGGCGGTCGCTCGAGGCGCTGGCCGTGGGACTGGCCTGCGCGCGGGCGGACGAGGAGCAGCTGGCCGCCGTCGCGGCCCACGTGCGGCACCTGCGCACGGTGGAGG
>SRJI02000187.1 GCA_005473895.2 Carideicomes alvinocaridis | reverse complement strand
GATGGTGCCGCCGGTGTCGATCATGTCGTCGATCAGCACGCAGACGCGGCCCTCGACGTCCCCGACCACGGTCTTGGACTCGGCCTTGTTCGGAACGGTGAGGTCCCGGCTCTTGTGCACGAAGCCCAGCGGCACGCCGCCCAGGCGGTCCGCCCACTGCTCCGCCACACGCACGCGGCCGGTGTCCGGGGAGACGACCGTGACCTCCTCGCCCTCCACGCTGGAGCGGATGTGGTCCGCCAGCAGCGGGATGGCGAACAGGTGGTCCACCGGGCCGTCGAAGAAGCCCTGGATCTGGGCGGTGTGCAGGTCCACGCTCATCACGCGGGAGGCGCCGGCCGTCTTGTACAGGTCCGCCACGAGACGGGCCGAGATCGGCTCGCGGCCGCGGCCCTTCTTGTCCTGGCGGGCGTACGGGTAGAACGGCGAGACCACCGTGATGCGGCGGGCGGAGGCGCGCTTCATGGAGTCCACCATGATCAGCTGCTCCATGAGGTGGTTGTTCAGCGGCGCCGGGTGCGACTGGATGATGAACACGTCCTTGCCACGCACCGACTCGCCCGAGCGCACGTAGATCTCGCCGTTGGCGAAGTCGTAGGCGCTCATGGGGAGCAGCTCGGTGCCCAGCTCCTCGGCGAT
>SRJI02000186.1 GCA_005473895.2 Carideicomes alvinocaridis | reverse complement strand
CCCCCACGTGTAGTCGGTGGTGAGCCCGTCCCGGAGCAGCCAGACCAGGCAGAACAGGACGGCGATGCCGGCGGCGACCGTGAAGCCGACCACCGGCACATCGCGCCAGGTGGCGTCGGGTGTGGCGGGGTCGGGGTGGGGGCGGATGGTCATCGGTCGGGTCCCTCCTATGCGGTCCGTTGTGGCTCCCTGCCGGCGACCCTACGGCCTGGTCGAGCACGTCTCCGCATCGGGCGCCCTCCCTCGTGCCGGCGTCGGCATCGCTCTACCGTGGGGCCATGGACTCCACGCTCTTCACCCGTTCGGCCGACCGCACCGCCCACGACGACGTCAACTTCCGCACCCGCAAGTGGGTCAAGCCGGAGGACCTCAACGCGAACAACACCCTCTTCGGCGGCTCGCTGCTGCGCTGGGTCGACGAGGAGGCGGCCATCTACGCGACCCTGCAGCTGGGCAACCCGCGGTGCGTGACGAAGCTGATCTCGGAGATCAACTTCCTGGCCTCGGCGAAGCAGGGCGACATGATCGAGATGGGCCTGCGCGCCACCGAGTTCGGGCGCACGTCCCTGACCATGCGGGCGAAGGTGCGGAACATCGTGACCGGCGAGATGATCCTGACCATCGACAAGATCGTGTTCGTGTC
>SRJI02000185.1 GCA_005473895.2 Carideicomes alvinocaridis | reverse complement strand
CGGCGGCAGCGCGCGACGGAGGGGCTGACCGCCATCGCCGTTGGGGGTCACGTCGTCCGGACGGACCGGTCCCCGGGCAGACGACGGACGGTCCTGAGGGTTCATCCCGCCAGACTAAGCGCGCCCCGGCAGCTGTCGGATCCCCCGCGCGGGGGAGATCGCACGCCGGGCTGAGCCGCTGAGGCCGGAATCTTCTGCGGATCCGACCCTTCTGGGCGCTGCGCGGTGGCCCAGAAGGGTCGGATGTGCAACGGATTCTCCGCGCGCGGCAGGACGCCCACGACGACGTCGCCCCGACGCCGCCGCCCGGCCTGTGGACAACCGGGCCCGCCGGCGTCGGGAGCGAGCAGGATCGGGGACATGCGTGTGCCCGGACCCTTCCCCGACCACCTCAAGGACGCCCCGTTCACGCGCGCGGAGGCGCTGGCGGCCGGGGTGTCCGGGTCGCGGCTGCGCAGTCGGGACGTCGTGCGTGTCGCCCACGGCCACTACCGCTGGATCGGCCCCGTCACCGGGGCGACGCCGCCCGCGCGTCCCGTCGCCACCGAGCTGTCCCGGCTGCAGGACGTGGCGGCGATGCGTCCCGACGTCGTGGTGACCGGAGAGTCCGTGGCCCGGCTGCTGGGCTGGCCGCTCCCGGACGA
>SRJI02000184.1 GCA_005473895.2 Carideicomes alvinocaridis | reverse complement strand
TGATTAGTTCTTTCAGTCTGACCGTCTGTCTGCGGGTGATAAGCTGAGCTGAAGTTCAAATGGGTGCCCAAAGCTTCTTGTAGCTGCTGCCAAAAATGAGAKGTTAACTGYGTTCCTCGATCTGACACTATCTTYTTCGGCACACCATGAAGGCAGACTATYCGWGACATGTATAACTCAGCTAACRYTGCTCCGGTGTAYGTTGTCTTCACAGGTATRAAATGGGCYACCTTTGTYAAGCGGTCCACAACCACCCAGATGGAATCATARCCGGCYCGRGTACGAGGTAGGCCAACTATRAAATYCATCCCGATCTCATCCCACTTCCACTGAGGAATCYGCAATGGCTGCAACARTCCGGCRGGCCTYTGATGCTCTGCTTTGGTTCTYTGACAGCTATCACAGATGGCGACATATTCTGCGATTTCTCTTTTCATGCCATACCACCAAAACCTTCTTTTTAAATCCYGGTACATCTTTTCACTYCCWGGGTGTATGGAGTAGGCTGTCTCATGAGCTTCCTTGAGGATCAGCTCCCGAATAGGTTTAATGTCGGGAACACACAATCGGTCCTTGAACCATATTACTCCCTCTTCGTCCTCTTCGAAAGTCTTTGCCTCTTCCTTCTAAGATCAGCTGCCGGAT
>SRJI02000036.1 GCA_005473895.2 Carideicomes alvinocaridis | reverse complement strand
GCGAGCGCGTACCTTTGGCCGCGCCCGTTCGCGCCTCGATCTCTGCTTCCATGATCCGCTCGGCCGCAAAGGCCAGCATCTCGCGCACGAGGTCGCCATCGGCCTGCTTCTCAACCAGCTCGATTAGCGCCATTCTGTCGTCGGTCATCGTCATCTCCGTCTCAGGTTTCAGGTGTCGCAACCCAAACTTTTCCGAAGATCGACGGTGACCGCCAGCGTCGCCATCAGCGTCGCCCGCGGCCTCCTACACCGCGCCGTGGGGCACTATCGACACGCGCTATCCGACAGGCTGAGGTCGGGGCGTCGCGCACCATGCTGGACAGGACGGAGAAGCGGTTCGGGATCAGGCCGGATTGGCTGGCTGCCGACACAGCCTATGGCATTGCCGAGAATCTCGGATGGCTGGTCAGGAAGCGCAGCATCATTCCCTTCGTCCCCGTGATCGACAAGTCGGAGCGGACGGACGGGACCTTTTCACGATCAGACTTCGAATGGGACGAGGCGAACAACCAGTATATCAGCCCGGAGGGTCACGCGCTCAAACAGTTCCGCCGGAACTATTCCGACCCGGATCGAGGTCAGGACACCGGTGGACGCAAGAAATACCGCAGCCTGAAACCGACCTGCCAGGCCTGCCCATCAGAGGAAATCTGCTGCCCGAAAGCCGATGCGCGATACGTCACCCCGGACCCCATGAGGAGGCCCGTGAGTTCGCCCGCGAATGCCGAAAATCCAGGGCCTACAAGGTGTCCCGCGACAAGCGGAAGAAGGTTGAGATGCTCTTCGCCCACCTGAAACAGATCCTCGGCCTGACACGGCTGCGGCTGCGCGGACCAAACGGAGCCAAGGACGAATTCCTGCTCGCCGCCATCGCCCAAAACCTCCGAAAACTCGCGAAGCTACGCCCTCAATGCGCAATGCAGGAGGCCGCAGCATGAGCTGAACGGCCAGATAGCCGCCTTGAGGCGGTCAGCCGGGCCGAGGCCCGAACGACTTGGCGTTGGCGGAGAGACCCGAGCCGCGAAATCGGCGATTTCGACCGACTTCTTCAACACAATCCGCCCACTCTTATGATGGCATGCGCTGTCGCGGCGGCTGCGAAGCATGGGCAGCCAACTGTAGGAAGGTCCGCATAGCCGATCGACACGATCTGCGGATACCCCCCGTTTCTTTTTGTAACTCGGCGATCGGAACCATCTCCTGCAAAACAGGAGATGCCCATGCTGCCCTTCGCAAAATTTCACGCCGCGACGCTCCTCGACCTGCAGGACTGGTCGACGCTCTCGCGCAATTCCGTTGGCACTTTCATCAGCCGGTTCGGGATTCAGCCGCTTGGTCACAAATACCCCATGCTGCGAATCTACGAGCATCTGCTCGGCCTGTCGCCATCGGATTCGGCCGAGGAAAAAATGCTCGGTGGAGGCCTGCTAAGGGTCACTGACGTCGCGGAACGGTTCGGTCTCCCCGGCGACGACCTCCGTGACGCTCTGCGCACCCCCGGCAACCCCTACCCGCCGCTTTATGCATTCGGACCAAGACGGAATCTGATGCTGAACGCGCAGGTCGAGCAGTTGCTGGCAAGCCCCAGAAACGCCTTTCACAGTTTGGCCCCGATCGAGGGACACGCCCTGCCCGCCTCGCGCCTGGCGCGGCATCTCAAGGTCGCGCAAGCCCGGATCGACGCTATCCTCGTGGACAAGGGAGATCTCCCGGCCCGGATCATCAGCCATGGGCGCATACGCTACATCGTTTCGGACGTGGTGCACAGGCTCGCATCCTCAGAAGAGAAGCCCGCTTCGGAGGAAGATCTCCGGGCCGAAGAGACAAATGTCGTCATCCCGGAGGTCGCGCCCTCCTCCACGGGCGGCACGTCTCGCGGCCTGTTCGCAGACACCACGGCACGCGCGGCTGCCCAGTCTGAAACGCGGCTCTCCTGCACAGGATCCGGCGCAAATGCACGCTAAGGCGATTGCCTGCACGGGGGGCCGGCCGAGGCGAAACTGTTGGGAACATAAGGCGTCGCTTAGTTCCCGAATATTCCGACTCGAGTGCACATTTTCGCTTCGTCTGCACGCCAAGCGACCAATCTCCTCAATGAACCAGATGAAAGGAAATCCCATGGTTCCCAAAAGGAAAAACCTCAATCGCATCGTCGTGAACCTGCCCGCACAGGCGCCATTCACTCTTCGGGAGGTGCTTGAGCACGAACCTGATCGGCGTCTCCAGTCCGCCCTGAGGCGCCTCGAGACTGCCCTCGGCGCCCCCCTCGGGACCATGCCGGCGGACATCGACTGGTTCGATGCGCACTTTCCGAGCGGCGGCTTCGACGGTGCCAAGGCGCTCTGGACCAGTGCCCAAGCCTACCAGGCTTGGCGCAACGCCGTCCGCCGCGCCATCGGGCGGTACGTCTACACGCTCGGCACGTCCGTCATGCGCATCCGTCACGTCCAGGCGAGCCTCCTCTCCCGAACGAATGCGCACCCCCACTCCCCGATCCCGGCAGCCCAGCTTCTCGGGCACACTGATGTCAGGCGCACGAGAGCCTATTACGCGAATTTCCGTAAGGCCGCATCGAACCCTAAGTCCGATTGATCCCAGAAATCGCGACCCCTCCGGGACGGCGGCCGCCTCCCTACAACCCGATAAGGAATACCGAATGGGTTTTTTCTCCACTGCCTCCCAGACTGCGATGGCCGTTCCCGTGCCAGTCTCACAAACCATGCAGACGGTGCTCGACGAGACCGTCAACGAAACCGAACGCAACCGCATTGTCCGGGTCGGCGAGTTCTTCGACAAGCCACTCTCGATCCTCGATGGTGACGGGGTGGACCTGCTGACCTGGTTCGACAGCCATTTCCCGCCTCTCAAGCAGATCGGGGCCGGACCGCTGCCCGGCTCAGGTCGGACTTTCTGGCAGTCCAAGAGCAGCTATGCGAAGTGGCGCGAAGTCGTCCGCCGCAGGATCCGGACCACCCTCGGTCTCGTCGCTGCCAAGAAAGCATTGCGGGAGCGCGTCGACGGCTGGACCCCGTTCCTGGCCCTCCTGGAAGAGCTCTCAAAAGACCATGGTCCCGTTCATCCGGGGACTCTCGGCGCGGTTCGGACCTTCTCCGACCGGGCACGGTCGGCTGGCATCGACCCGATGGACCTGACCCCTGACACCGTTCCATCCTTCCTGGACGGAATGCCGACCCATGAGAGCGATGCATCCGCGACAGCCCTCAGGGCGCTTGCCCGCCACCGCGTCTTCCCGCAGATCGCAGCACATCTGCCACCAGACTACGACCCAACCTATCTCGTTCCGACGGCCCGCACCCCCGTGCCCGACTCTGTGCGCAAGATGATCGCCGACATGGTCGAGGCGGCACGCTACGACCAAAGCACCTACGACGATGTCTCTGAGAGTTGCACCGAGAATTTCAATCAGGAGACGGCCAAGACTTATTGCGCGGCCCTGGTCGCATTGGCCCGGGCCGCGCAGGAAACCGGCAAAGCCGACCTGGCGTCGTTGAACTGTCTCGGCTCGCTGTTCGAGACCCCGGTTCGCATCGCCGCCATCCGCCATTGGATCGACCAGTCCGAAACGGAAGTGGGGTCCAGTCTTCGGACCGCCGCGGATTACGTCCGCATCGTCGCGCAGATCGGCAAGGCCAACGGGATCAGGACGAAAAAATGGCTCAAGTCGCTGAAGAAGAACCCGCACCTGCAGGAGGGCCATGCAGCGGGGGAGAAGATGTCCCCCAAGAACCGGGTGTTCTGCGAGCGCCTCATTCACGACCCCGCCGATGTCCGGACCTTTTTGCGGCAGCACGTGCTCTACCAAGAGCGTGCGAAGGACGTTCTCGCGACAGATAAGGCTCTCACCAAATCGCAACTGCGTGCCGCGCGGCGTCTTTCGACCTGCGCCGCTTTCTCCGCGCTGGCAATCCGTGGCGCCGGCCTACGGAAAGGCAGTGCGCTGGCTGCAGAGTGTAGCGGCACCGGGCAGAATCTTTTCCGCAAGACGGCAGGTGAAAGGAAGTTCTTCGAGTTACGGATCGCGCAGAAAGACATGAAAGGCGAGTATGTTGAGCTGCCCCCCATCCACATCCGGGATGACAAGTATTGCGGCTACGAGGTGCTCGATTGGTATCTGAAGACGGCGCGGCCGCTCTTCGACTTCGCCGACCCAGACTACTGCGAGGAGAAAGAGTGCGCACTGGCCACGCACCTGTTCGTTTCGGAGCGATCGGCCCGTCCTCTGGCTGGGTCCATGCTCTACAAATGGCTGACCCGAAGCAGCGCAGAGATCGGCTTGCCGATGTTCCCGCACAATTTCCGGCATGGCTTCGCAACGCTGTTGCTCGCGCGGTCCTGGAGCAACCGGGGGCGAGCAGCGGCCTATCTCGGGTGCTCGGTCGGCGTGCTCGACACCTATTACGGGTGGATCGACAAGCGGCAGAAGCTCGAAGAAGTGCAGGATCTCCTGGCGGAGGCTTTGGCCGGAAAATGACCCGCCACGTCATCCTCGCGAAGCCACACTGGCAACCCAACGCGGCTTCCCCCATTCTGCTCAACATGCCGCTCGCGGAATTGCAGGCACTCGACAACCTGGTCGAGTTCATGACGGAGCATGGCTGCACTGAGCTCACACCAACCGACTGCCGGGTCTGGGCCCGCCTCAATAGCGGTGCCGCCACGATCGAACATGCCATCGCGGCCATGATCAAGACCGACGGACCCGAGGCCCCGCCGCTTGCGTCCCTGCGTGCTGCCGAACAGACCCTGACCGCATGCGCGCGCTTCGCCGGCATCTCGCGTGAGCCGCGTCGCGACTATGAACGGACCATCTCACTCTATCCAGAAGACCTTCCGGCGGAATGGCAACAGCACCTGGCCCGGATCCGGGACCGCAGAGAAGATGGCGAAATCAAGCTGGTGCCGGATCTCTACGACCGCATGACCCGGAAGCTCTGCCAATACGGCTGGTATCTGCGAGAAAGCGGGCTGGCGCTGGACTTCGAAATAGCCTCGCTCCGGAAATTCTATACCTATGAGACGACGAGAATTTCCGCCCGGGGCGCGCCACTGAGCACGTCAACGATCATCGCGACATTCGCCGATCTCAGGGATTTTCTGCGGTTCTCGAAGGCCTATCCGAAGGCCCTGGTCAAGCAACTCGATAAGCTCCTCCAGAAGCTGCGGGACCGGGCCAGCGTGGAGACCGCCCGGAAATTCGCAGCCCTCGCCGCGATCGACATCACCACCATTCATCCGCGCGCCGAGGCAGTGCTCGAAGGTGTGGCGAAGCAAACCAACCCGGCAAAGCGTGTCATCAAGCGCAACCGGGCCCTTGCGATCGCGGTGCCTCCGCTGACTCCGCTTCGACGTGAATGGCATGACCTGAGGTTCGGCCGCGACCTCGTCTGGACCGAGGGCCGCTATTGCCTGCGGAACTACAAGTTGCGCAAGACCCGGCATCTTCCTGGTCGGGAAGAATACCCTGGCTCCATTCATCCAAATGTGCAGCATTTCGTCGACGCCCGCCTGCTTCAGGATGATGACCCGAAATATCTCGACGCCCTGCGCGACGCGGCCGAGGAAGAAGAATGGCCGCTATTCATCCATCCAGATGGCACGCTCGTTGCCGAGAATTACGTGTCGCAGGTCTGGTCCTCGGAGTTCGGAACCGGCGCTCACATCTGCCGATCCATCGTCTATGACGTCGTATTTGCGATCAGTGAGGACGCGACGCTGGCCGGTATGCTCATGAATGATCACACGTCGCAGCAGGCGCGCAAGAAATACACCGGTGACAGGGCAAAGCAGGCATCACTCGCAGCAGCCGGGAAAGAGATCGACGACATCTTCGACGCGTACAATGGATCACATGGAGCCTCTGCGTGATACCGCAGCGCAGATTTTAGACGAGGCAGTCTGGGTGCCGTCGCGCTCGACATCAGCCGCACGACCAGAAACCCCGGTAGCCTGCAGTCAGCCCCGCATTGAGGGCGAAGGTCAGTTCCGCATCACCGCGCCAGTCCGCCTCATCTCCAAGCGGTCGAACGCTGACCTCCATGCCATCCGAGGTGAAGCTGGGCTCGCCACCGGAAGATTGCAGACCGACAAGAACACCGTTGAGCTTGGTCACGGCTTCACCCTCCGGTCCGGTCCAAAGGATCGGGTCGGCCTCGGGACTGCGGTTGAAGCGGCATGCGCCCGGCGCGTCGACGACCCGGTTCGCCTCCTCCTCGGGGAGTGGCGAAAGGTCGAGCTTGGAAATCAGGGTGTTGTTCAGGGCGTCCTCGACGCTGCCCGGTTCGGCGGCGGGGTCTTCGTAGATGTCGTTGACCACGTTGCCGCCGGAGACATCCGCAATCAGATGGCGCATCTGCGCGATCTCCTTGCGCTGCGCGGCGATGATCTCGTCGGCGAGCTTGCGCACGCGCGCGTCCTCGATCCCGGCCCGCTCCGACGTCATGACCGCGATGGAATGGTGCGGGATCATCGCGCGCATGTAGCTGGGCCCGCTGACGGTGACCTGGCTGCGAACCAGCCAGAGAGATCCGGCGAAGACGACCGCCGCGCCAAGAAAAATGGCGATGTTCAGCACTTTGCTCGAATACATGGCCAGCATGAAGGACAGCATCACGATGGCCATCGTTGCCCCCATCAGGATGGCCATGTAGGCGCGCGTCTCGGAGAAGAAGAGATGCTCCCACGCGTAGGTGTTCAGATACATCAGGATGAACATGATGATCGTCGAAGTCGCGATCATCAGACCGAACCGAATATAGGACATGTCGCCTCCTCAATTGCCGTCAATTGAGTGTGAAACAACACTCCCGCGCTGGAGGGTTCCCCTTGGCCAACCTCGGGCCGGGTCTGGGGCCGACGGCTCAAACCCGTCGGAGCACAGCGAACTCGAAGCTCTGGGTCACGCCTCCCGGCGTCTCGTGCCTGTGCCTTCGCCGATCCACAAGCGAAAACTCGGGTGCGAAGAACTCCGACAACTCGTCCGCGGACCAGCGCCTAACCGGCAGGCCGCTGCACCGCTCGGGGCCGTCCGGCGCGAAGGTACCGATGATCGCCACGGAACCAGGTGCGGTGGCCGCCAGCAACGCCCGGCGATAGGCCGCCTGGCCGGTCTCCGAAACGAGGAAGTGCATCACGGCCCGATCGTGCCAGACATCCCAGTGACGGGCCGGGTTCCAGGTCGTGACATCGGCCACGATGAAGCCGACCTTTTCTGCCGACGAAGCGAGGCGCTTTCTCGCCCGCCCGAGCGCCGTTTCGGAGATATCCAGGATCGACAGGTCGCGATAGCCCGAGGCCCACAGCGCGTCCGCGAGCTGCGAGGCCCCGCCGCCGATATCGATGACCGAGGCCGCGCGGCCGCCGCCGTAGCGCTCTATCAGCTCAAGGCCTGGCTGCGGCTCTTTCTGGAACCAGGACACAGCCTCCTCGCCGTGCGACCCGTAGACCTCGTTCCAGTGCCCTCTGGCGCCGGTTCCCGTCATCGGACTCCCTCCGATGCGCCGACCGCCTCTTCCGGAACGTCCTGCGCCAGGTCCTCCAGGATCGGGCAATCCGGGCGGTGGTCGCCGGCGCAGGCATGCACGAGCTGGTCCAGCGTGGCGCGCATCGAGCGGAGCTGGGCGATCTTCGCGTCGATCTGCGCCAGGTGCTCCTCGGCGATGCGCTTGACCTGCGCGCTTTCGCGCCCCTCATCCTCGTACAGCGCCATCAGCGTGCGGCAATCCTCGATGGTAAAACCAAGCGCGCGGGCGCGCCCAAGGAAGGCCAGCTTGTGCAGGTCGCTCTCGCGGAAGCTGCGATAGCCGTTCCCGCTGCGCTGCGGCCGGATAAGGCGGATATCCTCATAGTAGCGGATCGTCTTGGCAGGCAGACCCGAGCGACGGGCCACGTCTCCGATGTTCATCTTACCCTCCTTCACTCTGCCGGGGCCGCCAGGGGCGCCCCGCTCCGGGGAGCCTGCGCCAGCCCCCGTTCGTCCATCGCGGGCGCCACCCGGCGCAACCGCAGCGCGTTGGTCAGCACGAAGACCGACGACAGCGCCATCGCCCCCGCCGCCAGCATCGGCGACAGCAGCACGCCGAAGGCGGGATAGAGCACACCCGCTGCCACCGGGATCAGCGCGGTGTTGTAGCCGAAGGCCCAGAACAGGTTCTGGCGAATGTTGCGCATGGTCCGACGCGACACCTCGAAAGCGTTGACCACACCGCGCAGGTCGCCCGACATCAGCACCACGTCGGCGCTCTCGATGGCGACATCGGTGCCGGTGCCGATGGCGATGCCGACATCCGCATGGGCCAGCGCGGGCGCGTCGTTGATGCCGTCGCCGACAAAGGCGATCCGCCGGTGGCCTGCCCGCAGCTCGTCCAGCGCGGCGACCTTGCCGTCGGGCAAAACGCCCGCGATCACGTGGTCGATCCCGGTTTCGCGGGCGATGGCCTCTGCCGTCTCGCGCTTGTCGCCAGTGATCATCGCGACCGTCAGCCCCTTCTCGTGCAGCGCGGCGATGGCGGCGCGGCTGGCGGGCTTTACCGGGTCAGCGACGCCGATCACCGCGGCAAGACGCCCGTCGATGGCCGCATAGAGCGCGGTGCGGCCGCGCGTCGCAAGCTCGGTCTCCCGCTCTGCCAGCGCGGCCGTGTCGATCCCATCGCGCGTCATGAAGCGGTCGGCCCCCACGAGGACCTGCGCCCCGTCGACGATGGCGCGCACGCCATGCCCGGTGACGGAGGTGAAATCGCCCGCCTCCGCCCGCGGTGCGGCCTCGGCCCGCGCGGCGCGGACGATGGCCTCGGCGATCGGATGTTCCGAGCGCTCCTCCACCGCCGCGATCTTGGAGAGCACGTCAGCGCGGGCAAAGCCCTCGGCCAGAACGAGGTCGGTCAGCTCGGGCCGCCCCTCGGTCACCGTGCCGGTCTTGTCGACCGCCACGACCTCCACCGTATCGAGCTGCTGCAGGGCGTCGCCCTTGCGGAACAGCACCCCCATCTCGGCCGCCCGGCCGGTGCCCACCATGATCGAGGTCGGCGTGGCGAGGCCCATGGCGCAGGGGCAGGCGATGATCAGCACCGACACGCCCGCGACCAGTGCCAGCGTCAGCGCCGGCGCGGGCCCGAAGACCAGCCAGACCAGCACGGTCAGCAGCGCCACCGACATGACGGCGGGCACGAACCAGAGCGTGATGCGGTCCACCAGCCCCTGGATCGGCAGCTTGGCACCCTGCGCCTCCTCGACCATGCGGATGATCTGCGCCAGCGTGGTGTCGCCGCCCACGCGCGTGGCGCGGAAGGTCAGGCTGCCCGCGCCGTTGACCGTGCCGCCGGTCACCGCGTCGCCCGGCCCCTTCTCGGCCGGGACAGGCTCGCCGGTCAGCATGCTTTCGTCGACGTGACCGCTGCCCTCGACCACCTCGCCGTCGACCGCGATGCGCTCGCCCGGCCGCACGACGACCAGGTCGCCCTGCGCCAGTTCATCGACCGAGACCTCGACGCTTTCGCCGTCGCGCATGACCCGGGCGGTGCGCACCTGCAGGCCCAGCAGCTTCTGGATGGCCGCGCCGGTGCGCCCCTTGGCCCGCGCCTCCAGGAACCGGCCCAGCAGGATCAGCACCGCGATCACCGCGGCCGCCTCAAAATAGACCGCGCGCACGGCGTCGGGCAGCAGCGCCGGCAGGAAGGTGGCCACGACCGAGTAGAGATAGGCGGCCCCGGTCCCCACCGCGACGAGGCTGTTCATGTCCGGTGCGCCCTTCAGCAGCGCCGGGATGCCCTTGAGGTAGAAGATCCGGCCCGGCCCGATCAGCACCAGGGTGGTCAGGATGAACTGCAGCACCCAGCTGGTCTGCTGGCCGATGGTCATGGCGATCCAGTGGTGGAAGGCGGGGAATACGTGCCCGCCCATCTCGACCACGAAGACAGGCAGCGCCAGCGCCGCGGCAAGCCCCATGCGGCGGGCAAGGCCGCGCGCCTCCTCGGCCTTGCGGGCGCTGCGCGCCTCGCCGCCGGCCGTCCCGGCCACCGTCGCCGGATAGCCGATCTCCCTGCTGGCCGCGATCAGGTCGGCCGGTGTGACGGCGCCCTCGACATAGCGCACCGTCGCGGTCTCGGCCGCGAGGTTCACGTTGACCTCCAGAACGCCTGGCACCGCGTCCAGCGCCTTGTCGACGCGCCCCACGCAGGAGGCGCAGGACATCGACTCGACGTTCAGCGTCACGCTGGCCGTGCGCGCCGGGTAGCCCAGCCTGTCGAGCGCCGCGACCGCCTCGGACAGGCGGTCGGGGCTGTCGACGCTCAGGCGGGCGGACTCGGAAGCAAGGTTCACGGACACGTCGTGCACGCCCCCCAGCGCTGTCAGGCCGCGGTCCACGCGACCGACGCAGGAGGCGCAGGACATGCCCTCGACGGACAGGGTAAATGATTTCGGCGCGGTCATGGCAGCCCCCTCGATTCCTTTGGACTGCCCTTCAAATGAGGGCTCCAGTTACTGGAAGGTCAAGGGTCCTGAAAAAGTTTTCCTGTCACCCGCCGAGGATCTTGACCTTCCCCCTGCTGGAACCCCATCTCTGCGGCATCGTCAAACCAAGGAGGGTCGGACATGGAATTCAGGGTTCCCGACTGAGTTGCGGCCACTGCACCGCCGCCATCGAGAAATCGGTCAACGCGGCCGACCCGGCGGCCTCGGTCACCTGCGACCTGGGCGAGCGCCGGGTGACGGTCGACAGCGCGCTGACGCCGGACCGGATCGGCGCGGCCATCAGGGACGCAGGCTACGACCCGCAAACTGTCGCCGCCTGAGCCACTCCCCGCGCCGGCCAACCCCGGCGCGGGAGATGCCCTCACTCAGCGGCCCCGCGTGCTTCCGTCACCAGCTCGGTGAGCTGATCTTTCTCGACGAACCCTGGAACAAGCGCTTCGCCAATGACGAATGACGGTGTCCCGTTGAACCCGAGCGCCTGCGTCAGCCGCATCGAGGTTTCAATGTGCTCGGTGACTTCCGGGGCCTCCATGTCTTTTCTCAGCTGATCCAAGTCCAGACCGATCTCTTCGGCGACCCGCATGACCGAGACCTCTTCGGCGCGGCCGTCGATCCCCATCATCGCCCAGTGGAATTCCTCGTATTTTCCTTGTTCACGGGCCGCAAGCGCCGCCTTCGCGGCAAAGACAGACCCGTCGCCGAGGATCGGCCATTCGCGGTAGACGAGCCTGATTTTGGGGTCTTCCTCGATCAGCGCGCGGACCTCGAGTTTAACCTGGCGGCAATACGGGCAGTTGTAATCGAAGAATTCCACCACGGTCACATCGCCGTCCGGGTTGCCGAGTACGGGCGCGTTCGGGTCGCGCTCGATCAGGTCCCGCTGGGTGCGCATCACCTCCGCCTGGGTCTGGGCCTGGGCATCCGCTTGCTGCTGTTCGAGCAGCGCGACCGCCTCCATGACGATCTCGGGGTTTTCACGGATGGCCTCGAGGACCAGTTCCTTGACCCGCGCCTCGTCAAGCTCCTGCGAGAGTGCGGGCATCGGCAACAGGGCTGCCATTGCCAGCGCGAGCATCGGTTTCCTCAGGGTCATTTCAGTTCGCTCCATTGTCCGCTTTCGTTCGTTCAGCCTGGGCCTGTTTCACGTCCTCGGGCCAGGTCGACCGCATGTAGCCCAGCACGTTCCTGATCTGTTGATCCGTCAGTCTGTCGCCGAAACCGGGCATGCCACTGTCGAATTCCATGCCCTGCTGCGCCATCAGGGCCTCTCCGCCCAGCTTGGTGTAGTCGAACAGGACCCGGTCGGAGTGATGCCAGGTATGGCCCGTCTCGTCATGCGGGGGCGCCGGCAGACGCCCGTCGGGACCGGGAGAGCGCCAGTCGGGCTGGCCTTCAAGCTCGGCCCCGTGGCAGGATGCGCAGTTTTCCACATAGAGCGTCTTGCCTTGGGCGATGTCCACCGGCCCCGCGGCGTCATCCTCGTTCGGCCCCTGTCCGAGGACGAGCCAGATCCCTGCAACCGCAAGAACGGCGAGGCCCGTCCCGATGACGGCGAGCCTCATGTCACCCGCACCCAGGTCGTCATGCCCGAGGCCGCATGGCTGAGCATGTGGCAGTGAAACAGCCAGTTGCCGGGATTGTCCGCGGTGAAGGCGATTTCGCGCGTCTCCCTGCCGCCGACGAGCACCGTGTCCCGCAGCGGTCCCAACGCGCCAGCTTCGGAGACCTCGCGGAAATGCATCCCGTGCAGGTGCATGGCGTGCGGAAAGACGGTGTCGTTGACGATTTCCAGCCGGACGGGCTCGCCCATGCTCAGGTCCGCCAGCGGCGTATCGGTCATTTCCGCCACGCCGTTGAATGCCCAGAACCGGCCCGCGGCCGCGAGTTCGCGGAAGCCCTTGCGTTCGCCGTCGAGGATGGCGGAGTCCATGCCCCCCATCGCGCCGCCCGACATGACGAGCCGCAGCGGCGTCGCCCCGGCAAGGTCCGGCCGGTCCATCTTCGGGTTCGGCGGCAGGGCCGCTGGCGCGGCGCGGCGCGCCTGGCTGGCGGTGCCCGAGACGGCGAATGCCACCTGCGAGAAATTCTCGGCATCGTCCACGTGCACCAGGTCGGCCGTGTCCCCTTCTCCGGCGATGACATCGACGATCAGGTCCGCCCGTTGCGCGGGTCCGAGGACGAAGACATCCTCCATCGGGGCCGGAGCGGGCAACGGCATCCCGTCCAAGGCCATGATCCAGGCCTCCAGCCCGGACAGTTTCAGCGGGAAGATCCGGGCATTTGAGGCGTTGATCAGTCGAAGGCGCAGCCGCTCGTGCCGGCGCGCCGGCAGCGTCAGGTTGTAGCGCCCGTTGGTGGTGACATAGTTCCCGGTGCGGCCGCCGTGGCTCATCATCATCGGGTGGTCGAAACTGTCGTCGATCTGGCCGGTCTCCGGGTTCAGCAACCAGTCGTCGAGAACCAAGACCTCTTCGCGGTCGACATCCGGCGCCTCGGCCTCCTCGACGATCAGCGGGCCGTGCAGCCCGCGTGCCACCTGCTCCCATGACCGATTGTGCGCGTGGTACCAGTAGGTCCCGGCATCCGGCGCGACGAAGTCGTATTCAAAGGTTCCGCCCGGCGCGACGGCCTCCTGCGTCAGGCCCGAGACACCGTCCATCACGTTGTCGATCCGGATCCCGTGCCAGTGGATCGAGCTGGCCTGCGGCAATTCGTTGGCAAAGCGCCGGCGCACTCTTTCGCCCTGCCGCACCCGGATTTCGCGTCCCGGGATGGTGCCGCCATATCCCCAGATCTCGGTCTGCGGGTAGCTTTCGGGCAGCAATTGAAGTCGTGCGACCTGCGCCGAGATCTCGGCGATGTCCTCGGCGGCGAGAAGCCCACGGGGGATGGCCGCGCCAAGCCCGGCCATCCCCGCCAGTTTCAGGATGTCACGCCTTGTGGATATCATGGTCTCATACCTTTCACAGCGGCGCTGACGATCCCCGCCTTTTCCTCAGTCAATCTCGGTGCGCCCTTCTTGCGCACCCCCTTCGTTCTCCACGAGGTCGCCGGCCCCGCCAACCTCCACGTCGAGCAGGTAGACCGCCATCGCCTCGCGGTCCTGCGGAGAAAGGAACCGCGTGCCTTCGCGAACGACCTCGGCCATGCTGCCGCCAAAGGCATCGCCAGAAGGGGTGAGGCCCGATTGCAGCGCATAGGAGAGCGACGAAATCGTCCATCCGTTCCGTTCGAGATCTTCGGTCTGGATGGACGGCGCCTTGCTGCCACCCGGAAGCTCGGAGTTGCCGGCAAAGACCGCGCCGAGGTCCCGGCCGCCGGCGAGGTTGCGCGGCGTGTGACAGGCCCCGCAATGCGCAGCACCGCGCACCAGTTCGCGACCCCTGTTCCACGCGTCGCTGCGATCGGGCAGTGGCTCGGTCTGGGGTTTGTAGAAGTAGGCAGCGCGCCAGAGTTTCAGCCCCCACCGCTGATCGAATGGAAAGCTGACGTCATGGTCTGGCGCGGCCTCGGCCACCGGCGCGACGGTCTGAAATGCCGCCCATAGATCAGCGATGTCCTGGTCCGAGAATTCGGCATAGAACGGATAGGGGAAGGCCGGGAAATAGGGCTCGCCATCTGGTCCAATCCCCTGCCGAACCGCTTTCGCAAAGCTTTCTACGGTCCAGTCGCCGATACCGTGCTCGCGGTCGGTTGTCAGGTTCGGCGGGAAGAACGTGCCGAAATCCGTCTCGAGAGGGGCGCCGCCCGCCAAGGGGGCACCCCCTTCCTCGAAATTCGAATGACACGCGATACAGCCGCTGGCGCGCGCCAGGTAGGCGCCCCTGTCGACGTTGCCTTCCAGTTCGATCGGCGCGGGTGCGCTGCCGACCGGCCATACGATCACCGCGGCCAGGGCAGCGGCGCCAAGCGCCCCCGCCCCGACCGGCCAATAGATTATCCGACGCATCCTCAGTCGTCTTCCGCCCGGAACCGCGAATGGCAGGCCGAGCAGACCTGCGTGGTCATGTTGAACGCCGCATCCGCCGGCATTTCGGCGATTTTCTCGGCGCTCATCATGCCGGAGGTCCCGGCGCCCATCATGCCCGAGCCGGAGCCCATCATGGACCCGCCTCCCATCATTGAGCCCCCGCCCATCATCGATCCGGCACCCGCGCTGCCGCCACCGGCCACACCGTTCCCGGCGGCGCCTTTCAGGCCCTCGGCGTAGACGTCAAGTTGCCGGGCAAGCTCCTCGAACCGCTCCCAGTCCGTCCAGATCACGTCCTTGGCTTCGGAGGGCGCCCCGGCGGAGCCTTCCGGGAATAGATCGGTCAGGGCCTCGCCAGAATGCGCCTGAAAAGTGCGCGCGGCCTCGCGCATCACCTCCGCCTCATACTCGGCCTCCCCCTGCATCATCGGCGTGACCGTCTTTACGGCGTCGCCCATGGCCATCATCGCTTCCATACGTTCCTTGACGACGCCGGTCGCGCCGCCGTGGGCAAGCGCCGCCGCCGCCGTTCCGGTCACGGCGATTGCTGCCAGAATTGTTGTTCTCTTCATCGTGTCGATACTCCGTCGTGCTGAATTCCTGTTCCGTGCGTTGTTCAGGAATGCCGTCGCGGCGGCGGGAGATCCATGTCGGGACGAATGTCGTCGTCCAAGTGGAACGGCGTGAGGTATACCGCTGCCGTCAGGAATTCAGGCGGAGTGATGTCCCCCGCCAGGATGAATACGGCCGGCGTGAAACAATCGAGTCCCGGATGGCAATGTCCCGGCGCGGCTTCGTCCCGCTGGTGGACCGGTGTCTCAAGTCCATCAATAGAGACCGCGCCCCCCGCAGGCGCGTGATCGTCCGGGTGGGCCGGTGCGATAGCCGGAAGGGCCGCGAACAGCATCACGGCAAGCAGGACCAACGCGGTCATCAATCCGTTCGCGTGCCGCCAGACCATCATTCGATCCCGTTTGCCCGCTGCAGTGCGCGGACATAGGCCACGACCATCTTCACGTCGCCTGGCGTGACGCCTTCAACCGGAGGCATGTTGCCGAAATCCCAGTGATGCGAGCGCACCCCGTTCTGAGCCGCCGCGACGAATGCCATGTCGGAATGATGGTTGGACTCGTAGATCTTGTGGACGAGGGGCGGCGCCACCCCGTTCTGTCCCGCCGCATTCTGACCGTGGCAGGCTGCGCACTTGGCCTCGAAGATCGTTTTTCCAAGTCTGGCGTTGCCGGAAAGCTCTTCCGGCAGGCTGACCTCCGCAATCGGAGCGCCCTCGGCAACCTCACTGATGTCAGGCGGTATCATCGAATGCCCCGTCGGCGCGGCCGCGGGCTGCAGGAACTGCCAGCCCGCAATTCCGATCCCCCCGGCCAGAACGACGGCCACCATCGCGGTCAGCTTGTCCATGTAACTGTCTTTCTGTCTCTTTCCGAAATTCAGATGAGCTTGACCTGGGTTCCCACGGGTGCCCTGTCATACACTTCCTCGATCTGCCGGTTGTAGAGGCCGATGCAACCGCTCGACGAGCGACGCCCGATCTTGCGCGTGTCCTGCGTGCCGTGGATCCGGTAGAACTGCCACGAGAGATAAAGCGCGCGCGTGCCGAGCGGATTGCGCGGGTCGCCGCCTTCGACGTAGACGGGCAAGGTCGGATCGCGCTCCCGCATCGACGCCGTAGGGCCCCAGCCGGGGTTCTTACGCTTTTCGACAACCTCGGTGTAGCCGCGGCGGGTGAGGTCCTCGGTCAGCGGGACGGAGGTCGGGTAGATGCGCATCTCGCCCTCTTCCGTCCAGTGCTGGAGCATCCTTGACGTCGTGTCTGCGATGATGATGCCGTTTCCGATCCGATCGAAGTGGTCGCGCCAACGATGCGTGCGGAACGATGAAATATTGCGCCGCGCGCCGTCGGCGTGAACGATTGCCGGGGTCGCGATCAGGGTGAGCGCACCCGCGATCAGCTCACGCCGGCTCAGTCTGATCGAACGGTCTGCCTTCATCTGCCTGCGTCCTGCCTGTTCCGCGAAGATGAATACCCGAGAATGTGCATGCGACAACCTGACAAGCCCGCGAGAAATGTATCGGTTTGTATCCTTGACCTTCCACTGCGGAAGGGCGGCAGATGAAACGACGATTTCTGAAGGATGGACCGACCATGATACACGCAGATCGACCTGGCAACCTCCAGGGAAAGAAGCTCATGCGATATGGAATGATGGCCTGCTGCGCGGTCATGCTGGTTCCCATCGGGGCGTTCTTCGTCGCGGGAGGTAACGCTTCCGGTCTCTGGGCGAATGCCGAGGTTTTCGCCCCGCTGATCCTGTGCGCCGGCGCCCATTTCGTCATGCACAGGATGACGGGCAAGTCCTGCCACGGGGGCGGGGAGACAGATCGCAAGCTGCTCCCGGCGCCCGTTCCTGTTGCCCTCCATCGGCCAGCGATCGAAAATCGGACGGGGAGCCGAGGTGTCCGCGCCACAAGCCTTGAAAGTTAGCGCGTTGCTATTTGTGCTCGGCGGATGCTCGACCTCGCTTTCCGAATGTTTTCGCGATACCGGCGTGATGTCGACCCGGGAAGAGGGGATCGCGCTTTCCAGGGGGTGTCGCGTGGCGGGCGGAACCGGCACGGACCTGCGGACGCTCGAATGCGAAGATGGCCGCCAGGGCTTTCTGATTAGGCCATGAGCCGACCGAGGCGAGGATGACAGGTATCACGAGAAGGCGCATTATTGCCGTCGGTGGCGTCGTGGCGATCGGCGCGGGCTATTCCTTCGCGCGGAAGTTCGCCGGTCACTTCACCCCACCGCCGGAATTCGAGCCAATCTCGGACCCGGCCGGATTTCGCCGTGTTTCGGGCGGTTCGAGCAGCCTCGGGGCAAACCCTTTTGCGGGACTGGACGGGACGTCGGAGGAATCCTCCGGTCTCCCGGTGACGGAAGTGAGGGACAGCATCTGCACCGCGCTATACGGCGAAGAGCCGTTGGCGCCAGGAACGGTGCCTGTAGCATCGTTTTCGGATTTCTATTGCCCCTATTGCAGGGTTCAGACCAAAGAACTGGCGCGTCTCGAAGACCGGATGGGGGACAAAATTAGGGTTGCGTGGCACGAGTTGCCTCTCCTCGGCGAGGCATCGCTTCTCGCATCCAGGGCAGCGCTCGCCGCGAAACGACAGGGGGCCTACGTGCGCTTCCAGGAACGCCTGATCTCGACACCCTTCCGCGCCAACCCAGGCTATCTCAAAGCACTATCCGAGGAAATCGGCATAAGCTACTCGCGGTTGACCGCCGACATGAGCAGCGACGATGTGGGTCATGACATCCAGGTCAGCGCGGCACTGGCTGACATTTTCGGATTTGTCGGCACCCCGGCGCTGGTGATCGGGAGGACGGTCATCCAAGGCCAGGTCGGTGCAGCGACCCTGAAAAGGATTATCGAACTGGAACGCGCTGACGGATGGTCACAGGTATGCTGAAGACGTTCCGTTCCGCCATTATTGTTGTGGTCACGGCGGTCGGACTTGCTCCGGCCGCGCAGGCTGCATCTTCGGAAAAATTCGACTCCCCCGCCCTCACCGCGCGCCTGATCGCCGCCCAGGACGGTGTGCCACAAAGTGGCCGCACACTTTCAGCGGGTCTGGACCTTCAGCTTGGCGACGGCTGGAAGACCTACTGGCGGTCGCCGGGCGAAGTCGGCATCCCCCCATCGGTGGACTGGACAGGATCGAAGAACGTCTCGGAGGTGGAATTCCTCTGGCCCGCCCCCGAACGCTTCACGGCCTTCGGCATCGAGAACTTCGGCTACCACGGCGAAGTCGTATTTCCGCTCCGGATCGAACTCGCTCGGCAAGGAGAAGCAGCAAGGCTCCAAGCCAAGGTCTCTCTGCTCGTCTGTTCCGACATTTGCGTGCCTCAGGATTTTGACCTGAGCCTCGATCTGCCCGCCGGCAACGAAATCGATCAGCCGACCGCTGACCGGATCGCCGGTTTCCTCGCACGTGTTCCGGCCAAGGGGGACGGCATCGGCATCGAACAAGCACTCGTGCATCTCGACGATAAGACCAGCGCACTTACTGTATCGCTCCGCAGCGCGACACCGTTCAAGGACCCGGACGTCTTTCCGGAACTCGGCGCAGGCAACGCGCTCGGCAAACCCGAAATCCGGCTCGGCGACGGCGGGCGCAGATTCTGGGCGACTCTGCCGGTCCTTTCAACCGACGACACGACGCTTCACAATCCGGTCCTCACCGTGACCGACGGGCCGGACCGGGCCTTCACCATAACACCGAACCGTGCCGCCGAGGCCCCTGCCCCGCCTTTCAGCATCACGGCCGTGTCCCCTGGCATCGAAACCCTGATCTGGATCGCGTTGGTCGCTTTCCTCGGAGGGCTGATCCTGAACGTCATGCCATGCGTGCTACCGGTCCTTTCGATAAAACTCTCCACGGTCATCAAGCACGGCGAGCAGGATAGGCGAACGGTGCGCGCGGGTTTCCTTGCCGCAGCCGGGGGTGCCCTGACATTCATGTGGGGCTTGGCGCTGATCCTCTTCTTGTTGCAGCGAGCCGGTGTCGTGGTCGGCTGGGGACTGCAATTCCAGAACCCCCTGTTCCTCTCGGCGATGGTGTTGCTGCTGTCGGTCTTCTCGGCGAATATGCTGGGCGGTTTCGAGTTCAGCCTGCCTTCCGGCCTGCAGACGCGGCTGGCGAATGCCGGACGCGGGCACGGGCATGCCGCGGATTTCCTGACCGGCATGTTCGGCGCCGTCATGGCAACGCCCTGTTCGGCCCCGTTCCTCGGGACGGCCATCGCCTTTGCGCTGGCCGGACGCGGCATCGACATCTTCATCGTCTTCACCAGCCTCGGGATCGGGTTGGCCGTGCCGTACCTCCTGGTCGCCGCCGTGCCGGGCGCCGTGGCGCTCCTGCCGAAGCCCGGGCGCTGGATGGGGGCGTTGAAGATCGCCCTTGGAATTTTCCTCGTGGCGACCGTGGCCTGGCTTCTCTGGGTGCTGGCCGGGGTGGCGGGGTCAGCCGCCGCAGTCACCGCAGGCGGGCTGTCGTTGATTCTGGCGGTCGCTCTCTCGGTCCGGCGCCTCCCCCCTCTCGCGCGATGGCCGATCGTCGCAACCTGCGCCGGGCTGGCACTGATCACCGTCCCTCGTCTGATCGAGCCGGAGGCGACCGAGCTGGCGGCCTCGTCCCTCCACTGGGAAACCTTCGACCGGGCCGAAATAGCGCGGCGCGTGTCGCGCGGCGAGGTCGTCTTCGTTGATGTGACGGCCGACTGGTGCCTCACCTGCAAGGCCAACAAGGCCCTCGTGATCGAGCGCGATCCGGTGCTGACGGCGCTGCGCGCCGAGGGCACTGTCCCGATGCAGGCCGACTGGACGCGACCGGACGAGAGCATTTCACGCTATCTCGAAAGTTTCGAGCGCTACGGCATCCCGTTCAACGCCGTCTACGGCCCCGGCGCGCCCGATGGAATCGTGCTGTCGGAAATCCTGTCGAGCGATGCGGTGATAGATGCTCTGCGCTCCGCCACGGGCAACCGGACGACCACGACTGGCCTGTTAGATCAAGACTGGTGATCGCCCGACACTAAGCGGATGCCACCCGGCATTGGCACGGGTGGACTGCAACGTTTGGCTTATCCCGCGTGGTTTGCCAAGTGAGCAGGAACCCGGCGAAGAGCAGAAGCGCACCACCGTAGACGGTGCTCGAAGCCGGTGTTTCCGCAAGGATGAGGAAACCGAGCAGGGTCGCCACGACCGGCGAGACGATGATGTCGATCAGAGAATAGACATTGGCGTTCAGCGTCTTTAGGACCAACGATATCCCGAAATAGGCGAAGCCCGTCGAGACGAGACCCAGCGCCAGAGCCCAGATGCCGGCAGGGACGCCGGCCTCCGCCGTGGAAAAGACTTGTCCGGGGCCAAAGATCAGCACCGAAGGGGCAAGGATCAGCGCGGCCACCAGCATCGACCAGGCGATGTCGTTTCCGGTCTCGGATTTTCCTTCGTGCCGCATGTAGGTAACCATCGCCGCATAGACCGCTCCATCGGCCAGCGCCACGAGATTGCCGAGCATGTGTCCACCGGACAGCGGCTTGGCAAGAACGATGCCGAAGATGGCGATCCCGAAGGTCAGGACGTTCCCCAATGTCGCTTTTTCTTTCAGGAAAATGGCCGAGAAGATGAACGTGAAAAACGGCGCGACACTCCAGAAAATCACGGCGTTCGCGATGGGAACAAGCGTCATCGCCACGTTGAACACACTGATCTGGGCCGCGATCAGGGCCCCGACGATCAAGGTGTCGGTCATGTTTCCCCAAGGCGGCCGCAGTGGCGCGCGATTGAGGACGGGCATCGTCAGCATGAGGAATCCCGTCGCCGTCAGCAGCGCATAGAAGTTCAGGGTGTGGATGGGGATCAGTCCTCCGGTGAGCTTGACGAATATGCCGATCGTTGCCTCGGAGACTGTGATTAACGCCAGAAGAAAGAGGGTGCGCATGAGACCTCCGGACCTAAGCAGACAGTGCCCGGGCCGCCCAGCACATGTCGCAGACGGAGTCGCCGTGCGACAGCGTGTGCGGACGACGGTAATGGCCGCGCGAGGCATCGCGTGCGATCAGGTCGGCGCCCGGCCAGTCGTAGGTGCACCAGCTCCGGCGGAAGCTCTCCTGCGCGTCGGAATCGCCCTCCGCTTCGGCCACCCGCCGGACGAAACTCTGGGGCGGGCAGCAGGTGAAATGGGTGAGGAGGTCATCTCCCTCGCGCCGCGCTTGCACCTCGTATCCGGGCGATCCGGGGGCGCTGAAGGGAAAGATCAACAGTATTCGGATGGTCCACCGCAGGCGCCGGCCGGGATCCCTCGTCGCGAGCCGCACGGGCAGAGAGGTGAGGCTCAGCATCCTGCGGTAGATATTCCAGCCGAGGTCGGCCACCACCTGTCGCGCGCTCTCGGGCGAAATGCCACATTTCCGTAGGGCGCGGTCGGCAGTGACGGTCCAGACCGCCATTTCGACCATCAGCCGGTTGCCGAAGCGGTCAAGCTCGTCGAACCGCGCGTGCCGGCGAAGAGCAACCGCTTCCGCGTCCATTGCGGCCAGGCAGGCACGGATTTCAGGACCGATCCAGCGGATCGGGCGGCCCTGCATGTCCGTCATCTCCCGGTTGGCAATCCCGCTGCGCGCCGCACGCCTGACGGTCTGACGGATGACCTGTCGCGCGACACGAAGCCGAAGTGACGGCTGCGGACCTCGTGCCCTTACGGTCATGGTTTACCTCCTGTCTCGGCAGGGTCCCTGGTCACGTCGATCTTCTCGGCGCCGCTCTCGTCCAGGCATCGGGTTTCGATCTGAAGAGTGACGAAGAAGAACCCGAAATCCGCTTTCAACATCTTGTGCGCCTCCTTGAGAAGCGCCTCGGAATCGGCGTCTTGCGAAACCCTCAGATGTCCGGAAAACACGTTGCGCCCGCTGGTCAGCGTCCAGGCGTGGACATGGTGTGCATCCCGCACCCCGTCCATTGCCTCCAGCGTCTCGATCACCCCTCGCAAATCCACCTCGGCGGGCGTGCCTTCCATCAGCAGCCGCGCCGCGTCGCGCAGGATGCCCCAGCTCGCCCATAGCAACACAACCCCGAATGCCATGCCGAGGATCGGGTCGATCAGCAGGAATCCCGTGAACTTGATGACCAGCGCCGTGACGATGATCAGAAGGCTTCCGACGAAGGTCTGGATGATGTGCCAGAGAGCCCCACGCACGTTGAGATCTGTCTTGCTTTGTTTCCAGATCAGCCAGAGCGAGATCACCTCGGTGAAGAGCCCGCCCGCGGCGGCGATCAGCATCGGCCCGGTCGGCAGGTCTATCGGTGACCCGAGGCGCATCGCGGCCATGTAGATGACGACCAGCGCCATGCCGAGCAGAAAGCCACCGTTGACCAACGCACCGATGATTTCCGAGCGATACCAGCCGAAACTCAAGGATACGTTTGCCGGGCGCTTGGCAAGCCGCGCCGCGGCGATTGCGACCAGCACGCCGCCGACAGCCGAAAAGGTATGGAACGCGTCCGAGATCACCGCGATCGACCCGGTCCACAAGCCGATGCCCATCTCGATCACGAAATACACGCCCGTCAGCCAGGCCGAAATTGCCATGCCCCGACCGCCCGAAGGCATGTGGCCGGCGTGCGGGTTGCCATGCGAACTCATCGCTCTCTCCTCCTTGCGGTGTCCTTCCCCATCGATCCAGCGGCCAGCCGCCTTGTCCGGCAGGTGACCGCAGCAGATCCTTAAAAAGGCCATCTCAGGCCCCTTCGGCACTACCTCACCCCTGGAGATCCCGGAGAGCGTTCTCGACGACCTGTCTTCGAGGGTCGTCTTGAGCCGCGGCTTCCAGCAGTTCCTGCGCACGGCTGTAGGCCTCGATGGCGTTCTTGCGCTCGTTCAGGACCTTGTAGGCATTGCCAAGTCTCATCCATCCGTCCAGGTCGTCCGGTTCCGCTTCCAGCCGGGATGCGAGACGATCAACCATCGACCTGATAAAGTCGGCTCTGTCGCCCTCGGACATGTCGCGCGCTGCCGCAACGTCTGCGGCACTGGGACCGCGCGGGGCTTCGGACACGTAGTCAGAGATGGCGACGCGCGGCTGCCCGGTCTCTTGGGCGAGACGATTGATCAAGGCTACGTAGCTATCCATCCAGGCCGCATATCCCTTCGCTTCCGTCAGGCGGGTCGTGAGCAGATCGTAGGCCTTGGCATCGTCGCCTCCCTGGCTTTCGGCCAGCGCGGCGTAGAATGTGGCCGCCGGGTTCGTTGCGTCGAACTCCAAGGCACGTTCGATTGCCGCCTCGGCGCCCGGAACCACCGTCCCGGCGTTGGCCCCGATCAAGGCTTCTGCCAGCATCGACCAGGTCGCCGAGGTTGCATCCGAACGATCCGCGACCGTCTCGAAGGCCCTCACGGCGTCCTCGAAGTGCTGCATCCGCATGTAGGTCTGGCCGAGAAGCATCCAGCCTTCGCTCGCGCCGCCATTCGGATCGTTCTGCAAGCGATCATGGAGTTGCTGCGCCAGGTCCACGATCCGGGCCTCCTCCGCGCGCTCGGGGGCCCTCTCCGCGAATGCCAGGGCCGGGACGCCAGGAGCCCCGTTCACGGTGTAGTATCCAAAGGCCATGAGCGGGACGAAAAGCGCGGCAAGGATCGCGCCGGCCCGTCCGCCGCCTGCGCCAGGACCATCTTCTTCACTCGTTGCTCTGCGAACGACAGACAGAATGCGTTTCTTGATCTCCAGCTCCGCAGCCTTGGCTTCGCCGGCGGAAATAAGACCACGGTCCAGATCACGCCGGACTTCTTCCAGCTGATCGGCGAGCACCGCCGGGACCGCGTCGGAGCGAACGACGGCCGCTGTATCCGGCCTGAAGATCGGAAAGAGCGCGAAAGCTGTCGCGACAAGCGCCATCACAAGGAAAACAACCCAGATCATTTTCCGCCTCCCCGACCGTGTCGTGCGAGGACCTTGGCGACGAGCGCCTCTTCCTCTTCGCTGAGGGCCTCGACCGAAGGGCGACGCCGTGCTCTCCAGAGAAGTATTCCGCCAATCAGGAATGCGGCTGCGGGCAGAGCGAAAGGCGCGATCCAAAGAGCGTAGGTCTGCGGTTTGAACGGAGGTTTGAACAGGACGAAATCGCCGTATCGGGCGCGGACAAAATCGATGACCTCCGTGTCGCTGTCCCCCGCAACCAAGCGCTCTCGCACGAGAAGACGGAGGTCGCGCGCCACGCCTGCATTCGAACTGTCGATATCCTGGTTCTGACAGACGACACACCGCAGTTCCTTCGATATCTCGCGGGCCCGCGCTTCGAGGTTCGGGTCCGATAGCATCTCGTCCGGCTCCACGGCATTCGCGACCCCCGGCAACCCCAACATGATGATCAGAAACAAGGTCCGGATCATGAGCCCAACTCGCGGTCCAAGGCCCCAGCCTGGGCCAGTGCGGTGGTGAACTTCTTGACGGCATCCTCCCCCACGATGGGGCCGACATAGCGGTAGAGCACCGTCCCATCCCGGCCGACGATGAAGGTTTCGGGGACGCCGGATATGCCCCATTCGATGCCCGCACGTCCTGACAGATCCGAGCCGATCCGTTCGTAGGGATTGCCCAGATCCGAGAGCCAGGTCGCGGCGTCCTCGGGCTCGTCCTTGTAATTGATCCCGAAGAGACGCAGGCCGTCACGCTCGACGAACCGTGTCAGCACGGCATGCTCGGCCTTGCACGGGACGCACCACGAGGCGAAGACGTTGACGACCACGGGGCCCGGGTTGTCCGTCAGGTCTGCGCGCCCCAGGCCCGGCACATCGACGCCGGGAACAGAAGGCAGATCGAATTCCGGTGCGGCCTGCGAAATCAGGACCGAGGGAATTTCGCTCGGGTCGCGTTCGGGGTTCAGCCCCCAGACGAAAAATGCTCCGAGTACTACGGCGAAGGCCAACGGCACCACTGCAATCAGGCGTTTCATGGGGTCTCCTATTCGGCAGGCAGGCGCAAGCCGCCTTGGTGGCGGGCCCGACGCGGCACACCCACGCGCAGCCTCCGATCCGAAAGCGAGAGCGCGCCGCCCGCCACCAACATCAAAGCGCCGAGCCACATAAAATTGACCAAAGGTTCGTAGAGAATGCGCAGCGTCCAGGCTTCACCGCTGGCCGCCTCTTCCGAGGCGGGCTCACTGATCGAAGCATATAGATCGCCCGCGAGTGTCGATCTTATCGCGGATTCCGTGGTCGTGGTTTGCGCTACCGGATAGCTCCGCCGCTCCGGGTAGAGCGTGGTCACCGCCTGCCCGTCGCGCCGCACCTCGAGCCTGCCTCGGTCGGCGATGTAATTCGGGCCGCGCAGACGCTCGACCCCGGCGAAGGTCAGGTCGAAACCGGCGATCGCGACTTCGGCGCCCGGTGTGACAAAGACAATCTCCTCGCTCTTCCACGCGCTTGACCCGATCATCCCGATCATCGCCACCGCAAGCCCCGCGTGCGCCATCGTCATACCGTGCGATGCGCGCGGAAGATTGCGCGCCCGGCGCAGCGTCTCGCTCAGGGGAGCTTCCATGAATTTGATCCGCAACGCCCATTCCCGGAGCGTCGCCAGAAGCAGCCACACCGCGATCAGGATGGAAACATAGGCCAGGAAAGGGCCGCCGCTGATCAGGTACCAGACTACGAGCGTGACAAGACCCGTCAGCCCGGCGACGAACCGAACCCGTTGAAGAACGCCGGCAATATCCGCGCGCTTCCAGGACAGGTAGGGACCGGCGCCCATGAAAAGGCCGAGCACGAGCATCATGGGCACGAAGGCCGCGTTGAAGAAGGGCGGTCCGACGGAGATCTTGTCGCCCGTGAGGGCCTCGAGGAGCAAGGGATACAAGGTTCCGAACAGGACAGTCCCGGTTGCGGCCGCAAGGATCAGATTATTGACCAAAAGCCCGGCCTCGCGGCTGATCGGACGGAACAATCCGCCACCCTCCATGTCCGGCGCGCGCCAGGCGTAGAGCGTCAGCGAGCCACCGATGGAAAGGGCCAGGAGCCCGAGGATGTAGATCCCCCGCTCCGGATCAACGGCGAAGGCATGGACCGAGGTGAGCAGGCCCGAGCGCACGATGAAGGTGCCCAGCAGTGACAGCGAGAACGTCAGGATCGCCAGGAGAATGGTCCAGCTTTTGAAAGCATCGCGTTTCTCGGTCACGATGGCCGAATGCAGGAGTGCCGTGCCGAGCAGCCAGGGCATGAAACTGACGTTCTCGACCGGATCCCAGAACCACCAGCCGCCCCAACCCAGCTCGTAATAGGCCCACCACGACCCAAGGGCGATCCCCGCGGTCAGGCTCATCCATGCGGCCAGGGTCCAGGGCCGGACCCATCGCGCCCAGGCGGCATCGATGCGTCCCTCGATCAGGGCCGCGACGGCGAAGGAAAACACGATCGAGAATCCGACATAGCCGAAATAGAGCAAGGGCGGATGCATCGCGAGCCCCACGTCCTGCAGCAGGGGATTGAGGTCGCTGCCGTCCACAGGCGGTGGGAAGACACGATCGAAAGGGTTCGAGGTGAACAAAAGGAAAGACAGGAACCCGACGCTGATCCAGGCCTGCACGGACAGCGTGCGCGCTTTCGTGGCCGCCGGGATGTTCGACCCCAAAACGGCCACGCCGGCCCCGAATATTGTCAGGATCAGCACCCAAAGCAGCAGCGAGCCTTCGTGGCTGCCCCAGGTTCCCGCGATCTTGAACAGCAATGGCTTCAGGGAATGCGAGTTCTCCGCCACGTTCCTGACGGTAAAGTCGCTGGCCACGAATGACCGCATCAGCGCCGCGAAGGCCACTCCGACGAAAAACAACTGCCCGATCGCGGAAGATCGGGCAGACTGCATCCACCGCACTTTGCCGCGTGAAGCTCCGAGGATTGGCAGGACGCTCTGGACCACGGCGAGGGACAAGGCCAACGCGAGGGCGAAATGCCCGATTTCGGGTATCATGATGTCTGTCCCTCTGTCTGTCTTTCACTGGTCCTGATGCGTCCCGCCTCGCGTCTCACTCGTCGAGCGCGTCCTTGCGGCGGCGGAATTCCTCTTCATCGATTTCGCCCTTGGCGAGCCGCGCGCGCAGGATGTCGAGGGCGTCGGGGGACCGCTTGTTGCTGGGGCCGTTGTTGTCCCGCAGCCAGTGGACGCCCAGCACGATCAGGGCGATGATTACGCCCCAGAAGACCAGCATCATGAACCCGCCGAAAATCCCGTGGCCGCCGCCCCACGTCATGTGCCCGTCCCACGGGCCTTCGGGGTCCGCCACCGCCATCGTCGCAGTCATGCTCGCGACGGCGGCCATGCTCCAAAGCCTAAAGATCATCTCTTTCTCCTTTCATCGGGTGCTTCGGGGGCAAGCGGGATCGAGACCGCCGCGCTTAGCCCGCCGGTCTCGCGGTTGCCGAGAGTGATGTCGCCGCCGTGCGCCTGGACAATCGTCCGCGCGATCGACAGGCCCAGGCCGTGGCCCCCGGTTTCGAGCGAACGCGACTCTTCGATCCGGTAGAAGGGGTCGAAGACCTTTTCGAGCTTCTCCTCCGGAATGCCGGGGCCCTTGTCCTCTACCGTCAGCACCAGGGTATCGTCTCGCCGATGCCAACCGACGGTGGCGCCGCCCCCGTAGCGGTTGGCGTTTTCGATCACGTTTCGAAGCGCCCGTCGCATTGCATTCGGCCGCAAGCGCACTTCGATCCGAGAACCTGCGTCGATTGCGAAGCCGCCGGATGTGGCGGCGCGCAGGCTCTCCAGGAAGTCGTGGAGGTCGACGGTCTCCGGCGTCTCGGTGCCGGTCAGCCCGCGCGCGAAGGTCAGTGTCGCATCCACCATGCCCTGCATCTCCTCGACCGAAGCGACGAGGCTGTCGCGCGTCTCGGTATCGTCGACCATTTCGGCCTGCACGCGCATGGCGGTCAGCGGCGAACGCAGGTCATGGCCCAGCGCGGCCAGCATCCGCGTCCGGTCGCCCACGAACCGCGTCAGCCGATCCTGCATGCGGTTGAAGGCGCGGGTCAGATCACGCACTTCGGTCGGCCCAGCCACCGGAAGCGCGGCCCCATTCTCGCCGCGACCAAGGCTATCGGCCGCCCGGGCCAGCCGCCGCAACGGGCCGGTCAGGCGCGTCATGACGAACCAGATCACGGCGACCAGCAGCAGCCCCGCCGATATGGTGAAGGTCAGCATGGAATATAGCGGCCACTGGATCGGCGGCCGCTCGAACCGGGTGCCGACATTGAGCCACTGCCCGCCCCGCATGGCGATGGAGAGGTTCATCTCGACCGCGGTCAGCTCGCCCCGCATCATCGCCATGTGCATGTCGGTCATTTCGCGCGAAAGGTTCGGCAACGGCATCAGCTCACCTTCGACCTGGTGCACCTCGACACGGATGTCGCGGCTGTAGCTGTCGTCGAGCAGGGTCCGGATGCGGTCTTCGACAAGACCACCGTCGGAGTGATCCGTATGCTCGACCGATGGGTCATCGGAGAGATCGAAGCGCACCAGCGGTGAATTCGCGGCCCTGACGATTGAGCCGTGGAGGTCGGCGGGCGCCTCCTCGATCAGCCGCGCCACGTTCGCCGCCCGGCCCGCCGCCTCGAATCCCAGGGCGGCGCGGATCGCGAGGCTCCGCTCATCGGCAAACAGAAAAAGGCTGACCATCTGGGCCGCTACAAGTGCCGCGACGACGAGCAGGATCAATTGGACCCGCAGTGAAATAATATGCCGCCAGATCACGCCTGCTACTCCACGTCCGTGGCCAGGCAATAGCCGCCGTTGCGCACCGTCCTGATGATCCTTGGACGCAGGACATCGGGCTCGATCTTGCGGCGCAGGCGGCTGATCTGGTTGTCGACGGTGCGGTCGAGCGGGCCTGCCGTGCGGCCCGCCGTCAGGTCGAGCAACTGATCGCGGCTCAGCACCATCCGAGGGCGCTCCAGCAGCACCACCAGCAGCCGGAATTCCGAGCCGGTCAGAGGTATCTCCCCCTGTTCATCATCGATGAGGACCTGCCGGTCGGTGTCGAGAACCAGATGCTCGAATCGAACCGTCCGGCCTGCCAACCTCCCGGCGAGCGGCTCCTCCCGGTTGCTCCGTCGCAGGACGGACCTGATCCGAGCCAGAAGTTCGCGAGGGTTGAACGGCTTGGCAAGATAGTCGTCCGCCCCGATCTCGAGCCCGGCGATGCGATCCGCGTCCTCGCCAAGGGCCGTCAGCATGATGACCGGCACCGCCCCTTCCGCCGCAAGCCTCCGGCAGACCGAGAGGCCGTCCTCGCCGGGCATCATCACGTCCAGCACGACGAGGTCGAAATGTCCCGCCGCAAGCTTCGCGTCCATGTCGGCGGCGTCCTTCGCCGAGGTCGCGCGCAGCCCGTTCTTTTCCAGGTAGCGCGTCACGCTCTCGCGTATCTGCGCGTGATCGTCGACGACCAAGATGTGCGGCAGCGGTCCCATGACTTCGTCCTACCGGACCGGAGGATACGATTTCAGCAACGGATTTGTAGCAGATTGTATCAGGCAGTTGCTTTGCGACAGACCGATACAATTCGGATAATGCGGAGACATTCAATTCCGCGCAATCATCCCCACGTCATTGGTGGCAACCCAGTTAACAGGAGGAATCCATGCGAACAGTCGCAAGAACAGCAAGCATTCTCGCAATCTCCGTGCTGACCGCCGGAGCAGCCTTGGCCGACAGCGGTCATCACGAAAAAGATGCCACGGGGCCTGGCGTGGGCCGCGACGCCATGCCAATGGGCGCCGACCGGCACGAGATGATGCAGGGCATGATGCGGATGATGATGCAGATGCACAGCTCGGACGCAATGGGCCCGGGAATGGGCTTCATGGGCGGCTCTGGCATGGGCGGACAGTCCATGATGGACCGCGACATGATGCAGATGATGATGGGTCCGGACATGATGGGCGGAATGCCCGACGGCATGCCTGGCCAGATGATGCGGTCGCGCCTCGAGGAATACGACGCCGACGGCAATGGCGAGCTGAGCCTTGAAGAGTTTTCCGACTGGCACGCCGCAATGTTCCGCGAGTCGATGGTCGACCGCTTCCAGCATCTCGACGCAGACGGGGATGGCGCGATCACGTCGGAGGAAATGAACGCCCTCGCCGGCCGAATGAACCGCATGCGTGCGGGCGACGAAGACGGCCGCCCGATGATGCGGGACATGCCGGACCAGAACTGAGTCGGTGACATTGCGTTACATAAGGGCCCGGTAGATCTGACCGGGCCCGATTATTGAGAGAGGAACAGTTCCATGAGCTACACGCACGACCGTCTACTGAAAGACGTCTCAATCGACGATGCCGACGCACGTGTCCGCGCATCGCTTTCGGAGGCCGGCTTCGGCGTCCTGACGGAGATCGACGTCAAGGAGACAATGAAGAAGAAGATCGGCGCCGAGATGAGCGGCTACCGCATACTCGGTGCCTGCAATCCGAAGATGGCCTACGAGGCCATCGGGATCGAGCCGCGCGTCGGCGCCATGCTGCCCTGCAACGTGATCCTGCGCGAGACCGATGGCGGGACCGAGATCAGCGCCATCGACCCCGTCGCCTCGATGACGGCCATCGACAACGACGATCTGCACGCCGTCGCCGGAAAGGTGCGCGACATGCTGGTCGATGCCGTCGACGCCGCCTGATCCCGCTTGTTCATGACGCTTGCCGCAATTGCCATCGGAGTGGGCCTCGTCGCCCTCGTGGGGTTCGTCCACCACTATGCCCTCTATGCCCTTGGACGGGCGGCGCCGCGGCCGGACACCAGCTCGACGCTCGCGATACAATCTACCTTCCTTGGTCTGCTGCTTCTTCACTTCGCCGAGATCCTGGTCCTCGCAGCGGCGAACCGGTGGCTCCTGGGTTGGGACGGCCTGGGCGGGCCCGTCTCCGCCCCGCTGTCCTGGGCCGACCTCATCTACCTGACCGGGGTGAATTTCACCACGCTGGGCTACACGCAGATCGAGCTGGCCGGTAACATCAGGATCGTGACCATGCTGCAATCGCTGGGCGGATTCATGATACTAACGTGGTCGGCCACGTACCTGTTCACGGTGTGTCAGAGGAGCTGGCAACTCGCCGAGAAGGAATGACGGAAGCCACCGGGAAGAAGAAGCTCAGGATCGCCGCGGCGGGCACCGGGGCCCTGCTGCTGGCCGCGTTTGTAGTGGCGGCGCTGACCGGCTGGCAGCCCGAGGGCCTCGACCGGGCGACTGTCGACCGCTGGGTCGCCACCGCTGGCCCCTGGGGGCCGCTTGCGGTGATCGCACTGATGACCGCGGCAGTCGTCGCCAGCCCGTTGCCGAGCGCGCCGATCGCACTCGCCGCCGGGGCAGCCTACGGGCACTATGCGGGCGCGGCCTATGTCGCGCTCGGCTCCGAGGTCGGTGCGGGGACCGCCTTCCTCATTGCCCGAGGCCTTGGCCGGGATGCGGTGGAAAGGATGCTTGGAGACAAGCGCGATTATGGACTGCTCGGCTCGCAGAACGCACTGACCCTGACCGTCTTCATCAGCCGCCTGCTGCCCTTCGTGTCCTTCGACGCGATGAGCTACGCCGCCGGGCTGAGCCGCCTGCATTTCTGGCGGTTCGCCTTGGCCACGATGGCCGGGATCCTCCCGGCAAGCTTCGCGCTCGCGCATTTCGGAAGCGTGGCTATGGAAGGCGATTTCGGTGAGGCGGAGTGGATCGCGATCGGCCTCGGGCTGCTGACCGCCCTGCCACTGCTGGTGCTGGCCCTGCGCGGCAGCGGCGCAGCAAGCCGGCGGCGGGCCAAACCGACACAGGACAAGGAACACACCGGATGAAGTCGGACTACCGGAAGAACAGCATCACCCTTCTCAGCGCCGTCGCCATGGGCACCGGCGTGATGATCGGTGCAGGGATCCTCGCGCTGACGGGCCAGATCGCCGCCCTGGCCGGCCCGCTTTTTCCATTCGCGTTCATCGCCGGTGCCGTCGTCACCGCCTTCAGCGCCTACACCTACGTCAAGATGTCGAACGCCTACCCCTCGGCGGGCGGCATCGGGATGATCCTGCAGAAGGCCTATGGCCCGACGACCGTCGCCGCCGGGGCCGCGCTGCTCATGGCGCTGTCGATGGTGATCAACGAAAGCCTCGTCGCGCGGACCTTCGCCAACTACCTGCTGCGCGGGCTCGACATGCCCCGCGACACCTGGCTGGTGCCCGCCATCGGTGTCGCGGTGATCGTCTTCGCCTGGCTGGTCAACGTCTCGGGGAACCGTTCGGTCGGGTGGCTGTCGGTGCTGATGGCGGCGCTCAAGGTCGGGGGCATCACGCTGTTCGGGGTGGCGGCGCTCTGGGCCGGCGGGTTCAGCTTTGCCGCCACCGGCGGCGGGGGCGAGACGACGGGCGCCGCCGGCTTCATCGCCTCGATGGCGCTGGCGATCCTCGCCTTCAAGGGCTTCACCACCATCACCAACAGCGGCGCCGAGATCACCAATCCGCACCGCAACGTGGGCCGGGCTATCGTGATCTCCATCGCGGTCTGCACGCTGGTCTACCTGCTGGTCGCCTTCGCCGTCGGCAGCAGCCTGCCGCTGGACCGGATCGTGGCGGCAAAGGACTACGCACTGGCCGAGGCGGCCGAACCCGCGCTCGGGCCCATCGGCTTCTACCTGACCGTAGCGTTGGCGCTCATCGCCACCGCCTCGGGCCTGATCGCCAGCGTCTTCGCCGTGTCGCGGATGCTGGCGATGCTGACCGAGATGAAGATGATCCCCCACAGCCACTTCGGGATGCCGGGCGTCGTGCGCGACCACACGCTGGTCTACACGGTGGTCATCGCCTCCCTGCTGACCATCTTCTTCGACCTGGGCCGCATCGCTTCGCTCGGGGCGTTCTTCTACCTTGTGATGGACATCCTGATCCATTGGGGCGTCTTCCGGAACCTGCGCGAGGAGGTCGGCGCGCGCGGCTGGGTCCTGCTGACGGCGATCGCGCTCGACGCCGTGGTGCTGGCGGCCTTCGCGGCGATGAAGTGGCAGTCGGACCCGTCGATCGTGCTGATCGCCCTGGCCGGGATGGTGGTGGTCTTCCTGTTCGAGCACGTCTTCCTCCGATTGCGCCCGCCGCCGGGGCACCACCATCAACATGGCGCTTGACCTTCCAGTTGCTGGAGCCCCCAAATCAGGTGTCGTGAACAGGAGTCGGTCATGCCCGAGAACACGCACCACGCCCATCACCCCGGTCACGCCGCCGCGATCCCCGAGGGCGCGAAGACCGCGACCGACCCGGTCTGCGGGATGACCGTCGCCGTCGCGGAGGACACCCGCTCGCAAAGCTTCGGCGGCGAGACGTTCCATTTCTGCTCCGAGGGCTGCGAGGAGAAGTTCAGGGCCGACCCGTGGTTCTATGCCTCGGGCAACGCGCGCAAGGCCGGACCCAAGGCACAGCCGGGCACGCAATGGACCTGCCCGATGCACCCCGAGATCATCCGCGACGAGCCCGGCGCCTGCCCGATCTGCGGCATGGCGCTGGAGCCGATGGTACCGAGCGACGAGCCCTCGGAGGAGCTGACGGATTTTACCCGCCGGATGTGGATCAGCGCGGCGGCGGCGGTGCCGCTGATCATCCTGACCATGGGCGAGCTCATAGGCCTGCCGGTGCGCGACTGGATCGGCCACCGCATCGCCACCTACGTCGAGTTCCTGCTGGCCACGCCCATCGTGCTCTGGGCCGCGCTGCCCTTCTTCAGGCGCGGGCTCGACTCGTTCCGCAACATGTCGCCCAACATGTGGACGCTGATCTCGCTGGGCGTCGGCGCGGCCTATCTCTACTCGCTCTTCGCGACTTTCCTGCCCGGTGTCTTCCCGATGGAGTACCGGATGGGCGAAGGTGTCGGCACCTATTACGAGGCCGCCGTCGTCATCATCGCGCTGATCTTCGTCGGCCAGGTGCTGGAGTTGCGCGCCCGCGAGCGCACCGGCGACGCGATCCGCGCGCTGCTGGACCTCGCGCCCAAGACCGCGCGGCGCATCCTGCCGGATGGAACGGAGTATGACGCGCCGCTGGAGAACGTGGTCGAGGGCGACATGCTGCGCGTCCGGCCGGGCGACAGCGTTCCGGTGGACGGCGAGGTGGTCGAGGGGCATTCCTCGGTCGATGAAAGCATGATCACCGGCGAACCCGTGCCCGTGGAAAAGACCGAGGGCGACCGCGTCACCGGCGGCACGATCAACAAGAACGGCACGCTCGCGATCCGCGCGACGCAGGTCGGCGCCGACACGGTGCTGGCGCAGATCGTCGACATGGTCGCGGGCGCCCGCCGCTCGAGGGCCCCGATCCAGGGGCTGGCCGACCGGGTCTCGGCGATCTTCGTGCCGACGGTGGTCGCGATCGCGGTGATCGCCTTCCTCGCCTGGCTCTCCATCGGCCCCGACCCGGCGCTGGCCTTCGCCATCGCCTCGGCGGTCTCGGTGCTGATCATCGCCTGCCCCTGTGCACTTGGCCTCGCGACGCCGATCTCGATCACCACGGCGGCCGGGCGCGGCGCGCAGGCGGGCGTGCTGATCAAGGACGCCGAGGCGCTGGAGCGCATGGCTCGCGTCGACACGGTGATCGTCGACAAGACCGGCACGCTCACCATGGGCAAGCCCCGGCTGACCGACGTGGTGGCGCTGGCGGGGACCGACGAGGCCGAGGTGCTGGCCCTCGCCGCCGCGCTCGAACGCGGGTCCGAACATCCGTTGGCCGAGGCCATCGTGCAGGGCGCGCAGGAGCGGAGCGCGCCGCTCCACGAGACCACCGATTTCGAGGCCGTCACCGGCAAGGGCGTCACGGGGCGCGTCTCGGGCCGGCAGGTGGCGCTTGGCAACCCGGCGCTGATGCAGGCGCTCGGGGTCGACACCTCCGCCGCCGACGAGGCCGCCGACGCCCTGCGCGCAGATGGCAAGACGGCGATGTATGTCGCGGTGGACGGGGCGCTCGCCGGCCTCGTCGCCGTGGCCGACCCGATCAAGGAGACGACGGCGGGCGCGATCCGCGACCTGCACGCGCTTGGCCTGCGGGTCATCATGGCGACCGGCGACAACCAGCGCACGGCCGAGGCCGTCGCGCGCCACCTGGGCATCGACGAGGTGCGCGCGGGGGTCCTGCCCGAGGACAAGAAGGCGCTGGTCGAGGAGCTGCGCGCGCAGGGGGCCCAGATCGCCATGGCGGGTGACGGGGTGAACGACGCCCCCGCCCTCGCCGCGGCCGACGTGGGCATCGCCATGGGCACAGGCGCCGACGTGGCGGTGGAAAGCGCGGGGATCACGTTGCTGGGCGGCGACCTCGTGGGCATCGTCCGGGCGCGCAAACTCGCCACGGCCACCCTGCGCAACATCAAGCAGAACCTGTTCTTCGCCTTCGCCTACAATGCGGCCGGCGTGCCGATCGCGGCGGGCATCCTCTATCCGATCCTCGGCCTGCTGCTGTCGCCCATGATCGCCGCGGCGGCGATGAGCCTGTCGTCGGTCTCGGTCATCTCGAACGCGCTGCGCCTGCGCCGGGTAGGGCTCTGACAGTCAGGGCGAGCGCTCCGTAACCCGGCGCTCGCCCGCGTTTCACTCGGTCTGGCGCAGGCGGAGCTCGCCGAAATCCTTTTTTTCACCGGTGCGGGAAGGACGGCGAAATGCTCGGAAACCAGAAGGGCTTGCGCGGGGATCGACGTCTTCGTCTCGCCGATGCTCCAGAAGCCCCCATGTGCGATCATCGCCACCGGCCCCGCCCCGTCCGTGGAGACGCCCTCCAGTTCGCCAAGGCGGTGGCCATGCATGTTGAGGACCCGCAGGCCTTCGTCTTCTGGCCCGGGCCCGGCCTCCGGCATCGCCTCCGGTAGAGCGCTCGGGTCGAGGCGGTCCATCACCTCGTGCAGGATCGCGACACTCTCTTCGGGTCGGCCCATCTGCAGTTCGTGACGCGCGTCGCGCACCGCCTCGAGGCTCCAAGAAAATTCCGCCGCTCCGTCCGCGGACACGCCACGGGCGCCATGGCCGAATTCGGCCAAGTGGAGCGCCCGGTCCAGCGCCTCGGTCGCGGGGCGGCGCTGTTCACCCGTGTCGAGGTGAGTCGCGGCCTTGTCCAGGTCGGCCACCAAGCCCTCGAGCACCGCACGGAACCCGCCGATCTGCGCGAGAGGCGCTTCCGGCATGCGGGTACCGTCCGGCGTGAAGGCGACGAACTCCGCGTGCAGCGGGGTCGCGGCCAAGGCGATCAGCGCCATCGTAGGCAGAAATCGTCCATGTCTCATGCGTGCGCCTCTCTTCCGCGCGGCTGCCGCTTTTCCGAGTTCTGATCCTTCTGCTTCAGCATGTGCTCGTGACCCTGGCCGTGCTTCCAGCCAATGGAAACCAGCCAGTAGTTCATCGGGTAGGTCAGGATGAAACCGACGAGCAGGCCGAGCGCACCGAAGCTCCAGAACGCATAGGTGTCCGGCAGCGGCTGCTCGCCCACGACGGCGGGCGTCACATAGTACATCACGAGGCCCATCCCGAGCATCACGGTGATCATCGAGAAGAACTCGGCCCGGCCGCCGTGCCAGAGGCCCATCAGCCAGCCGTCTCCGTGCAAACGCATCGCCCAGAGCTGGAATATGAACCATCCGAAAGCAAAGCCGACGGCGTATTCGAACCAGTATTCCTGCCAGAACGTGAAGCCCCAGAGCCGCGCTGCTACCATCGCCGTCATGATGCCGAGACCGTCGCCGCCCACACAGTGCGCCGCGGAACCGACGACCTTGCGCCAGGTCGGTTTTGTGAACTCGGTGAAGCGGCGCATCTTCGCCTCGTGCCCTTCGTAGCGGCCGATATCCGGCGGGCGCGAAACGAGGTGGTAAAAGGCGATCCCGATGACCGAAAAGAAAAGCACCAGAATCGGCCAGCAGGCCTTGAGCGGCGGGTTGAGCGCGCTGTTGGCGTGGAACGAGTCCCACAGGACCCACAAGGCGCCGAGGATGCCTACGGCAAACCACGGGATCGCGAACCACGGCTCAGCCATGAAAGTCAGGGCGTTGCCCAGAAAATCCAGAAATATCTCCATCTCGTTCTCCGGCCAAGGTTCGGACGGTCAACCGATGCCTGCCGCCAATGTTCCGGCTGCGGTCGCGGCGATACCCCCAATCATCCGCCGCGAGGGACCTATGGGTGCTTTCCGCACAGATTCCGCCGACCTGGTGCGCTGGTTTCTTGCCATAGAAAAATGAAAGCGCTGGTCAAGGAGTTTCGCGCGCAGGGCGCCTGTTTCGCGATGGCGGGCGAAAGGGTGGGCGACGCCCCCTGCCTCGCCGTAGCCGACGTCGGCATCGCCAATGGCACCGGCCCCGACGTGGCGGTGGAGAGTGCGGGGATCACCCTGCTACGCGGTGACCCCGTCGGCATCGTGCGGGCGCGCAAGCTGGCCACGGCGACGCTGCGCAACATCAAGGAGAACCTGTTCTTCGCCTTTTGCCTACAGCGCAGCCGGTGTGCCCATCGCGGCGGGCATCCTCTACCCCTTTTTCGGGCTACTCCTGGCCCCGGTGATCGCCGTGGCGACGATTAGCCTCTATTCCGTCTCGGTCATCACCAACGCGCTGCGCCTGCGCGGGTGAAACTTTGACGCCTCATCATCACGCGCGTTTGTCCGCCAACGGAAGCTGCGCGTGAAGATACCTCTTGCCTGTCCCTTTGAACGCGGCAATCTTCGCCGCACGATGACAAGGCTCCGCGCTCTCATGGCGAAATACGTGCTTGTCCTGGCCCTTCTGGTGCTGGGGGTCGAGCCCGTGCTGGCGCGGGCCGCGGCGCTGGACTGCGTGTCGAGGCCCGCTCCCACGGCTGTCGCCACGCAGGATGTGCACGAGACGAACCGGCTCCACGCCGATCACGCGGCGGCAGAGCAGACCGAGACTTCGGGCGCGGAAGGCGCACCCGGCATATGCTGCATCGGCATGTGCGGTTTTGCCCTGGACCTTCTGCCGCATCTCGACCGCGCAGCGTCCACGCTCGTCATCGAACTGCATCATGGAATGAGCGTGATCGGCGCGAATCTCATCGACCCCAAAGGCCCGAGGAAACCGCCCAAGGTCTGAGTGTTCCATGCCGGATCTCCGGCACGCGCGATACTCATCCCAAGAGGCATTTCATGACACTCCGACTCGCGGCCGCCGTGCCGCTTCTTCTGGCCGGCTGCGCGCCGCTGCCGGACCTTCCCGAGAGCGCCGCTCTCCTCGAACCGGCGCTTTCGCGGCACACTTCGCCCGCACCCACCGACAGCATCGTCACCCACCAGCCCCGCCGCATCGAGGCCCTCGCAGAATGGCGCAGCCTGAACGATGCGCAACGTCCCGGAGCCGGGTCATGAGGGCGCTGCGAACCGCCGTTCTGGCCCTGCCCGCGCTGCTTGCAGCCTGCGCCGACACGGCCACCATCGAAGAGGCCGCCGGTCCACGTCCGGGCTTTGCGCTGATCAGCACGAGCGCGCGCAAGGCCACCGGCGCCAGCCCCGACTGGGTACGGAACAGCGCCGAGCTCGGCGCAACCAAGGCGCGGGTCAGGGCGCTGATCCACGGCAAGACGATCGGCCCCGACATCGCGGTGCAGGTCGCCCTGATAAACAACCGCGGGCTTCAGGCCGCCTTTGCCGATCTTGGCCTCGCAGCAACCGACCTCTGGGAGGTCGCGCTTGGTCCCAACCCAAGCCTCGGCGTCACCATCAGCGGAATCGGCGAGGTCGGTATCGCGCGAAGCGTCGAGGCGGCTGTTGTCGGCTCCCTTCTCGACCTCGCGACGCAGGACCAGCGGCGCGCCATCGCCCGGACCGACTTCGAGGCGGCGCAGCTCGAGGTGCTCGCCCGGACGCTCACCCTGGCGTGGGAAACCCGGCAGGCATGGGTCGACGCCGTCGCGGCTTTCGAAGCTTCCGCCCTTGTCGGCCGCGCACAGGGAACCGCCGACTCTGCCTCGGAACTGGCCGCCGAACTGGGCCGGACTGGCGCCATGAGCGCCGCCGATCAGGCGCGCGAACACGCCTTCACAGCCGAGCTCGCGGCAGAGCAGGCCGAGGCCCGGCTGCGCGCGAAACTGGCGAAGGAGAGGTTGACTCGGCTCATGGGGCTCTGGGGGGCGGACATTGCCTACTACGTGCCCGACCGCTTCCCCGCGCTGCCCGGTCGCAGGCCGGCGCGCGAAAACGTGGAGCGGATGGCGCTGGAGAACCGCGTCGACATCGCGGCGGGGCGGCTGGCCCTTGAACGGGTGGCCCGCGAATACCGGCTCTCCGGGCAAACCCGCATGGTCTCGGATATCGAGCTGGCCGTCGGGCTGGAGGCGGAAAGGACCGGGGATGGAGGCCGCCGCGAGACCGAGACGTCCCGGGTGTTGGAGGTCGGGTTCGAGATCCCTCTTTACGACACCGCGGCATTAAAGGGTCGGCGCGGCGAACTCGCCTATCTGCGCGCCGCGAACTCGCTTGCGCAGACTGCCATCGACGCGCGGGCAGAGGCGCGGGCGGCGCATGCCGCTGTGACGGGCCGTTACCAGATCGCACGGCACTGGCGCGACGAGGTGTTGCCGCTCCGCCGCGTCATCGATGAAGAGGCCCTGAAGAGCTACAACGGCATGGTCTCGTCGACTTTCGAGCTGATCGCGGACGCCCGCGAGGGGTTGGAAGCCGAGCTTGGCGCGGCCGAAGCGAAAGCCGACTACTGGCGCGCCGAGATCGCCCTGTCCGCGGCGATCTGGGGCGGCGACATATCCGGAGAAACAGAATGATCAACCGCAGACACCTGCTCACCGCCGGGGCCGGCGCGGTGCTCGCCTCGGCCGCCAGCGCCCAGACCCGCTTCCGCGACCTGCCAGAGCTTGCCACGACCTCCGACCCGGGAACCCGGGTTCCGCCACGACCCGCCGACGGACCCGACTACAATCCCGTCGTAACGCTCAACGGCTGGTCGCTGCCGTGGCGGATGAACGGCGACGTGAAGGAATTCCACCTCGTGGCGGAACCGGTAGAGCGCATCATGGCCGATGGCATGATCGCCCGGCTCTGGGGCTATAACGGGCAGTCCACCGGCCCCACGATCGAGGCGGTCGAGGGCGAGAGGGTGCGCATCTATGTCACCAACCGCCTGCCCGAACATACCAGCGTGCATTGGCACGGGCTGATCCTGCCCTCTGGCATGGACGGTGTCGGCGGGCTGTCGCACCCTGCGATCCCGCCGGGCAAGACGTTCGTCTACGAGTTCGACCTCGTGAAGTCGGGCACCTTCATGTACCACCCCCACGCCGACGAGATGGTGCAGATGGCAATGGGCATGATGGGCCTGTTCATCGTGCATCCGCGCGACCCCGCCTTCATGCCGGTGGACCGGGATTTCGCTTTTCTCCTCGCGGCCTACGACATCGACCCCGGCACCTACATCCCGCGCGTGGCGGAGATGACCAACTTCAACATGTGGACCTGGAACAGCCGGATCTTCCCGGACATCGACCCGTTGGTCGTGGCTAAGGGCGACCGGGTGCGGGTGCGCGTCGGCAACCTGACGATGACCAACCACCCGATCCACATGCACGGCTACGACTTCGAGGTCACCGGCACCGACGGCGGCTGGGTCCGTCCCGAGGCGCGCTGGCCCGAGGTCAGCATCGATATCCCCGTAGGCGCCATGCGCGCCTACGAGTTCGATGCCGTGCACGAAGGGGACTGGGCCATCCACTGCCACAAGTCGCACCACACCATGAACGCCATGGGTCACGACCTGCCCACCTTCATCGGCGCCGACAAGCGGCGGCTCACCGGCATGATCCGCCGTCAGACCCCCGGTTACATGCCGATGGGCACCGCCGGGATGGCCGACATGGCCGAGATGTCGATGGAAATCCCCGAAAATACGATCCCGATGATGACCGGATGGGGCCCGCACGGACCGCTCGAGATGGGAGGGATGTTCTCCGTCGTGAAGGTCCGCGCCGGCATCGCGCCCGGCGACTACTCCGATCCCGGCTGGTACGAGAACCCGCCCGGAACCGAAGCCTGGGAATGGACCGGCGAACTGCCCGACCATGCCCGACAAACGACGCCCGAAACAATCCTGACACCGCGTCCCCATTCCGGGCACGGCAAGGGCTGACCACTTCCCTCACCCGCAGAAAGGACTTCTCAATGAACACACGTATCCTCGCCATCGCCGTCGCGGCCCTGCCCAGCGGCCTCCTGGCGGCGGGCACGCACGGCGGCGGGCACGGCCATGCCGCCATGGCCATCGGCGCCCCTGCGGAGGGAGCCCCGGCCCGCACCATCGAAATCCGTATGGCCGAGACGGATGAAGGGGCGATGATCTTCGAGCCCGCGACCCTGGACGTTTCGGCCGGGGAAACCGTCCGACTGAAGATCACCAATGACGGCGAAAACCCCCACGAGTTCGTCATGGACACGAGACATCTGATCGAAGAGCACAAGGCGCTCATGGAGCGCTTCCCCGAGATGGAGCATGACGATCCCAACGCGGTGCGCCTCGATCCCGGCCAGACCGGAGAAATCCTGTGGACCTTCGGACAGGCCGGCCAATTCGAATTCGCCTGCCTCATACCGGGGCACTACGACGCCGGCATGCACGGCCCCCTGACCGTCAACTGAACCAAGGAAGATCAACATGAAGAACTTTGTCCTGACCGCGGCATTCGCCGTCCTCGCTGCCCCCGTCCTGGCCGATGCGCACCTTTCCAAGGGTACGATCACCAAGATCGACCGGCAGTGGAACAAGCTGACCATCGACCATGGCCCTCTCGCCAACCTGGACATGCCGGCCATGAAGATGGTCTTCCAGGTGGCCGATGCCGCGTTGCTTGCCGATCTGCAGGAAGGCGACGAGATCGAGTTTGCCGCCGACCGCGTCGATGGCAAACTCACGGTGGTCGAGATCGACAAGTAGGGAAGTCAAGGCGGCAGCTTCTGGCCACGGCCCGAAGCTGCTGTTTCTTCACTTCAAAGTCTAAGCTCGAGATTCTCGTGAGAGCCACTGTCTGGTGCACTCTGAGATTTTGGCGCTCCCAGAATTGACAACATATACTATGATTTTGTATATTTTTATTCAATGTCAGTAACTTAGCATAGAATCCTACCACCCCAGCCAAATCTTCCCAGACATCCCCGCCGACCTACAGCCCATGATCAGACGGACCGGCGCTGTGTACCGGGTCGGGCCCCGGAATACGCGGCTCGGCTCACGCTCCCCGCCGACCTCCGTCCGCCTTGGCCGCTTTCAACGATCTGCCGGGCGGCGTTGGCGTCGCCCGCTTCCGATCCACCTTTTCGCCCGCGAGCCAGGGGCCGAGGCGCCAGGCGAGGATCGCGAAGGCCAGGGTCCACAGGCCGGCGGACAGGTCGATGCCGTCCAGGGGGCCGATCGTCAGCGCAGCCCCCGCGACCCGCGCGACCGAGGCCAGGACCAGCAGGCCGAAGGCCGACGCGAGCGCCCGGCCCGCGACGAGCGGGCGGCCGGTATGCCCCATGGTGGCCCGCATGATGACGGCGGCCGTCATCCCGGCGATGGCGCCGATTCCGAAGACATGCGCCGGGCCGGACGGGCCCCCCAGCCCGAGAGAGGTCAGCGCCGCCGCGACGAAGCCCGCGGGGATCATCGCGTAGGCCAGGTGAAGCATCAGCAGCAGCGGATTGCGCCAGGTCGGCAGGCCGCGCCAGCGCGCGAGACGGGCGAGATGCAGCGCGGCGGCCAGCACCGAGACCGCAGCGGTCAGCCAATGGAAAGGCACCAGGGCCCAGAAAAGCAGCGCCAGCACGCCGGCCAGAATGCACAGCGCGTCGAAGCGTCCGAACGGGGCCGGCAGGCGCTGCACACCCCGCTGGGCCAGCCAGTTGCGGGTAAAGCTCGGCACGATCCGTCCCCCGATCAGCATGATCAGGAAGATCAGCAGCGCAATGCCGAACCGCCGGCCGGTATCGGCACCGCCCCATGTCATCGCTTCGACGTGGAAGCCGACATTGGCGAGCCAGAGCAGCGCCACCGGAACGAGCACCTTGAGGTTGCGCCAGTTCCGGCCCGCCACGATCTCGCGCGTGATCATCGCGGCCACGCAGAGCAGGAACAGCTGGTCGATCAGCAGCACCGGCAGGGCATCGAGCGCGGCAAACCCGACCACGGCGAGCCGCCCGGCGATCCAGACCGACAGCAGGGCCACCAGCGGCCAGCCGCGTGTGGGCAGCCGCCCGGTCCAGTTGGGCACCGCGGTGAACAGGAAGCCCGCAACCACGGCGGCGCCATAGCCGAAGACCATCTCGTGCACGTGCCAGTCGACCGGCGCCAGCACGCTGGCCAGTTCACTCCGACCGGTCCAGACCGACCACCAGGCGGGAATGACCAACAGCCCGAACAGGAGGGCCGCCAGGAAGAAGGGGCGAAAGCCGTAGGAAAACAGGGCGGGGCCCCGGTAGGTATCTTGCGGTTTCATGATCCAGCTCCAGCCCGGAAAAACCGCGGGCGGCACCTATGGCGCCGCCCGCATGGGTCCAGTGACGCGGGACGAGGCGTCATTCGACCTGGTCGAGAAGATCGGCCATGCGGTCCTTTGCCTTGCCCTTCTGTTTCACCGCCGTGGCCTCGTCTTCATTGACGGGCTCGCCGACCTGGATCAGGGCGACCATGCCCATGGCATAGTGCGGGGTGCACTTGACGCCGTAGAGGCCTTCCTCCTCGACGGTCAGGTCGAAGGGCTTGTTGATCTTGGACTTGAAGCCCTCGACCCCGTCGGGAAGCATGCCGTCGATCTCTTCGACGTTGTGGCCCTTGTCGGTGGGGACGAAATGCACGACGTCTCCGGGGGCGGCCTTCACGTAGGCCGGCTCGAAGACCATGGCTCCGGCTTCCCCCCTGTTGAGCATCTGGACCTCGTGGGTTTCCGCCCAGCCAGCGCCGGCGGCGAGGACGAATGCGGCGGCCATCATCGGTTTTGCGAACATCGGACTTTCCTTTCATGTCTATCCGCTTGTTTCGTTTGAGCCGGTTATGCTCTATGACCGCGGCCTGGACTTTGCTCTGAAACAAACTCGCGACGCGAAAATGGCGAAACTCGACGAAAGCCTGCTGACCGGCCTGCCGCCCTTTTCCCTGCTGGACCGGTCGCAGATTCGCGAGATCCTCGATGCCGCCGTCTCCCGCCGCTACGAGGAAGGCACGCCGATCTTCAACGAGGGCCACGGCGCCGATCGGTTCTTCCTGCTGCTCGACGGCTATCTCCGGGTGGTCAGGACAACGCCCGGCGGGGACCAGATCATCGTGCTGCACATTTCGCCCGGCCAGTTGTTCGGCATCGCCCCGGCCCTGCAGCGCGACACCTATCCCGCCTCCGCCATCCCGGCGGCGGAATCGATCGCCCTGTCCTGGCCGGTGCATCTCTGGCAGGATTTCACCGCGCGCTACCCCGGCTTCGCGACCGAAAGCTACAAGACCCTGGGCCAGCGGCTCGGTCAGATCCAGGAGACCCTGACCGAGATGGCGACCCAGGCGGTCGAAAAGCGGGTGGCGTCGGCCCTGCTGCGGATGGTGAACCAGAGCGGGCGCAAGACCGAGGCGGGGATCGAGATCGCCTTTCCGGTGACCCGTCAGAACATCTCGGACATGACGGGCACGACGCTGCACACGGTCAGCCGGCTTCTCTCGGCCTGGCAGCGCGAGGGGATCGTGGAATCCACCCGCAAGCATGTCACCGTGATCGACCCCCATGCCCTCGTCCTGCTGAGCGAGGCGCTTCCCTGACCGACGGCCCCTCGATCCGGGCCCTGAGCTCGGCGCGGAAGGCATCTTCGTCCAGGTGATATTCCCGGCAGGAATCGGTGATCGCGTGAAACGGCGCGATCGGGCATCCGGGGCAGAGCATCCTGCGCTCGATGAAGACGATGGCCAGGTCCGGCCAGGCGGCAAAGAGCTCTGACAGGGGCAGGTCCGGGTCGTCGAAATCGGGAGGGCGCATGGCGGGGTCCTTTCCCGCCCGATGCTGCACCCGCCTTTCGCCCGCTTCTTTGCGATTGCGCAACAAGCGAGGCGACCCGCGCCCTTAGACAGGCGGTATCCGCAACCAAAGGTCGGGACCGCGACATGCCAGAAATACTTACCAAATCGCGGGCCAGGAACGTGTTCTACGGGGGATCGGTCTTCTTCGTGCTCGTGTTCGTGGCCCTGACGGCGCAGAGCCACCGTTACATCAGCAGAACCTCCACCGCGGGCATGCCGCTCACCGACGAGGTGCGCCTGGGCAAGCACGTGTGGGAAAGGAATTCCTGCATCAACTGCCACACGCTGCACGGCGAAGGCGCCTATTTCGCCCCGGAGGTCGGCAACGTGATGACCCGCTGGGGCGTCGCCGACGACCCAGAGGGCGCCTACGAGATCCTCGACGGCTGGATGAAGGCGCAGCCCTCCGGCATCGAGGGCCGCCGCCAGATGCCGCATTTCGAGATCACCGACGAAGAGATGCGCGCGCTCGCCGAATTCCTTCGCTGGGCCGATCAGACCAACACCCAGAACTGGCCGCCGAACGACGCCGGCTGAGGGAGAATAATCATGAAATACCAATCACAGAAGGTGGCCTACGCCTATTTCCTCGTGGCCATGGGACTGTTCGGCATCCAGGTGCTGGGCGGGCTGCTGGCCGGCTGGATCTATGTCTCGCCCAACACGCTGTCCGAACTGCTGCCGTTCAACGTCGTCCGGATGATCCACACAAACGCGCTGATCGTCTGGCTGCTGCTGGGCTTCTTCGGCGCCGCCTATTACCTCGTCCCCGAGGAATCCGAGCGCGAGATCTTCTCGGTCAAGCTCGCCTACCTCCAGCTGATCATCCTCGTGGTCGGCACGCTGGGCGCCGTCGGCTCCTACCTCGTCGGCATCCATGGCGGGCGGGAATTCCTGGAGCAGCCGCTCTGGGTCAAGGTCGGCATCCTGGTGGCGGCGGTGATCTTCCTCGTCAACGTCTCGCTGACCTTCCTCGCGGGGCGCAAGACGGTGATCACCAACATCCTGATGATGGGGCTCTGGCTGCTTTGCCTGCTCTGGGTCTTCGCCTTCATCAACCCCGACAACCTGTCGCTCGACAAGATGTACTGGTGGTTCGTCGTGCACCTCTGGGTCGAGGCGACCTGGGAGCTGGTGATGGCCGCGATCCTCGGCTTCCTGATGCTGAAGCTGACCGGCGTGGACCGCGAGGTGATCGAGAAGTGGCTCTACGTCATCGTCGCCACCGCGCTGTTCTCGGGGATCCTCGGGACCGGGCACCACTTCTACTGGATCGGCACGCCCGGCTACTGGCAATGGATCGGCTCGATCTTCTCGACCTTCGAGGTGGTGCCGTTCTTCGCCATGATGTCCTTTGCCTTCATCATGGTCTGGAAGGGCCGCCGCAACCACCCGAACAAGGCCGCGCTGCTGTGGTCGCTGGGCTCCTCCACCGTGGCCTTCTTCGGGGCCGGCGTCTGGGGCTTCCTGCACACGCTGCACGGGGTGAACTACTACACCCACGGCACGCAGATCACCGCCGCCCACGGGCACCTGTCCTTCTACGGCGCCTATGTCGCCCTGAACCTGGCGATGTTCACCTATGCCATGCCGATGCTGCGGAACCGCGAGCCCTACAACCAGGTGCTCAACATGGCCTCGTTCTGGCTGATGACCGGCGGGATGGCCTTCATGACCTTCACGCTGACCTTCGCCGGCACGATCCAGACGCACCTGCAGCGGATCGTGGGGGACTATTACATGGACGTGCAGGACCAGCTGGGCCTCTTCTACGTGATGCGCTTCGGCTCGGGCGTGGCCGTGGTGCTGGGCGCCCTGCTCTTCATCTACTCCATGCTCGTGGTGCGCCGCGAGATCATCCAGCCCGGCCCCGTGGCCGCTCCCGGAGAATGAGCCATGAAGGATCTCAACACCCCCGACCTGCCGTTCTACCACGCGCAATCCGATGAATGCGCGCTGTTCGAGACGGCCCATGCCAACGGTTTGCCCCTTCTTCTGAAGGGGCCGACCGGCTGCGGCAAGACCCGCTTCGTCGAGCACATGGCAGCGCGGCTGGACCTTCCGCTCCACACCGTCGCCTGCCACGACGACCTGTCGGCGGCGGACCTGATCGGGCGCTACCTGCTGAAGGGCGGCGAGACGGTCTGGGTCGACGGCCCGCTCACCCGCGCGGTGCGCGAGGGCGGCATCTGCTATCTCGACGAGGTGGTGGAGGCGCGCAAGGACGTGACCGTCGTCCTGCACCCGCTGACCGACGATCGGCGTCGGCTGGTGATCGACAAGACAGGCGAGGAGCTGGTGGCGCCGAAGCGCTTCATGCTCGTGGCCAGCTACAACCCCGGCTACCAGAACATCCTGAAGAGGCTGAAGCCCTCGACCCGGCAGCGCTTTGTCTCGGTCGGCTTCGACTTCCCGTCGCCCAAGGTGGAGATCCCCGTGGTCCAGCGCGAAAGCGGCCTGGACGAGGCGCGCGCCACGGCGCTGGTGCGTCTTGCGGGCAAGATCCGCGCGCTGTCGGGGATGGACCTGGAAGAGGGCGTCTCCACCCGGCTCCTGATCTATGCCGCCACGCTGATCGCCGGCGGCATGCCGGTCGACCGCGCGCTCGAGGCGGCGGTGATCGAGCCGCTCAGCGACGAGCCGGACACCCAGCAGGCGCTGCGCGACCTTGCCGCCGTGATCTACGGGTGACGCTGATGATCCACGTGCTCGACCTGATGGAGCCGGAGGAGACGGTGGGCAACCTCTGGCACGACATGACCACCCGCTGGGGCACCCCTTCCGGCGAGGCGGCCGTCCGGCTGGAGGAGGTCCGCCCCTCCGTCGCCGCCCTCTACCGGGCGCTTGGCGGGGCGGCGGGGACGGAGATCGTCCCCGCCCCGCTCGCCACCTCCGGGCACCGGCCCGACCGGCTGCGCCGGATCGGCACGCCGCGCGAAAAGCTGCACGTGGCCGATTTCGACGGAGATCGGCTGCGCCTGCCGCCGGTGATCGACATCTTCCAGACCCAGGCGCTGAACCGGGCCTGCTATCTCTGGCTGGGCGCGCTGGCCGCATTGGTGGAGGTCCCGGCGCGCCAGGACGACCCGCTGGCCGCCGACCGCGCCGAGATCGCGGCGCTGGCGCAGGCCGCCGACCGCGCCTATGCCGCCTGCCCCGGCCTGCGCGAAGCCTATGCCGCGATGTGCCACAGGCTGGTGACGATCCGCCGCCGCACGGGCCTGCCGCGCTGCGAGGCCGGGGTCGAGCGGCTGATCCAGGACCAGCTTGTCGGCCGGTCCGGCGACGCGCCCTGCCTCGACTGCCCCGCCCCGCGCGGCTACCGCACCTACGCGCCAGTGCCGATCTGGCTGCGCCTGCGGCAGGGCGGCCGGCCGGG
>SRJI02000183.1 GCA_005473895.2 Carideicomes alvinocaridis | reverse complement strand
CCAATGTCAAAATAATTTTTAAATAATGCAGTTTTTACTTGGCAAATTGGGTTTAAAAATTATTTTTGCAAAAAATTTAAAATCAAACCGTTACTATGTACTGGACATTAGAACTAGCCTCATATTTAAGTGATGCGCCTTGGCCAGCCACCAAAGACGAACTAATAGATTACGCCATCCGTACTGGAGCTCCGTTGGAAGTTGTAGAAAATTTACAGTCCATGGAGGAAGAGGGTGGTGAAATATACGAATCCATCGAGGAAATCTGGCCAGATTATCCCACCGAGGAAGACTACCTCTGGAATGAGGATGAATATTAGATTTTCAGAATAAACAAAGCACGTTAAAAAGTCTCATTTGAGGCTTTTTTTTATGTAATTTTGGCAGCCTAGCAAAAGATTTCCAGTATAATCCCATCAATGGATGAATATTAGATTTTCAGAATAAACAAAGCACGTTAAAAAGTCTCATTTGAGGCTTTTTTTTATGTAATTTTGGCAGCCTAGCAAAAGATTTCCAGTATAATCCCATCAATGGAACAGCTTTTGCCATTCTAAAAAAAACACAATTCATGAGTTTTATAAATTCCGTACTGAAGGTTTTTGTGGGAGATAAATCGGAGAAAGATGTAAAGTCCCTACAACCT
>SRJI02000181.1 GCA_005473895.2 Carideicomes alvinocaridis | reverse complement strand
ATGGGCCAGCAGCTGCGCCGTCACACCCAGGTCGACGGTGCCACCGTGTTCGGCTACTGGGTGGCGGACCCCAGCGCCTACGGCGTTGGGGAGTTCAACGAGCACTGCAAGGCGGTCTCACTGGAGGAGAAGCCTGCCCAGCCGAAGTCCAACTTCGCGGTGCCGGGCCTGTACTTCTACGACAACGACGTCGTCGAGATCGCGAAGGGCCTCAAGCCGTCGGCGCGCGGCGAACTCGAGATCACCGACGTGAACCGCACCTACCTGGAATGCGGCACTCTCAACGTGGAGGTCCTGCCTCGCGGCACCGCATGGCTGGACACCGGCACCTTCCACGACCTGAACGACGCGTCCAACTTCATCCGCACCATCGAATCCCGTCAGGGCCTCAAGGTCGGCTCCCCCGAAGAGGTCGCGTGGCGGCAGGGACTGTTGTCCGACGCCGAACTCCGCGAACGTGCCCAGCCGCTCGTGAAGTCTGGCTACGGCCGCTACCTGCTGGACCTGCTTGACGCTGGACGGTGACCCGGCTGCACGAGCCGGTGCAATCCGCTACCCGGGATCCCGAGTGCGCTACCTGCTGGACCTGCTTGACGCTGGACGGTGACCCGGCTGCACGAGCCGGTGCAATCCGCTACCCGGGATCCCGAGTG
>SRJI02000180.1 GCA_005473895.2 Carideicomes alvinocaridis | reverse complement strand
CGTCTCACTGTCGTAATGAAAAAAGGCCTGATCGCAAAAGTGCTGTGACCGCGGGGAGCAGGAGTCGAGACTCTGGCAGAGACTCCCACCTGGAGCACAAGACGGTCAGTGCATGCTTCTCAGGGCAGCTGGGCAATCCGGATTTCGAGAGTTGCCGAGAGCAAGAGGCGAACTTCTGCCCCGAAGGCTCATGGATCCGCGCACAGACGACAGATACTCGTCAACCTGATGCGAATCCCATCTATGGCGCCCCCAAATGTTGGACGGCCAAGGCCTCCAGCAACGGCGCCCCGCCCGTCTCCATCGACGAGGTCCGCACGCTCCTCGTGCTGGAGCCTGAGATCCGGTCGGACAACGGCGGACGCGGGATCCGCAATGCGGAGACCAACTTCTACGCAGACGCCGAGACGCGCACGCTCGTCACCACCCTCAACGGGGTCGAGGTCGAACTCCGCGCCACGCCGGTGAGCTTCCACTGGGATTACGGGGACGGGTCCCCCACCAAGACCACCTCGGTCGCAGGCCAGAGCCAGCCGGAGTTCAACGTCCCCACCCCCACGAGCCACGTGTACGAGGACACCGGCCAGTACACGGTCCGCCTCACCACCGTCTACATCGGCGAATACCGGGAGGCCGGGGGCGAGTGGGTGCTCA
>SRJI02000035.1 GCA_005473895.2 Carideicomes alvinocaridis | reverse complement strand
GCTCGACACCGCCCCGCGCCCGCGCCGCGCCGCCTTCAGCCGGTCCAGCCCCTCGCGCGCCAGGGCGGTGATCGCCGCATCGCTCGAATCCGGCAGCGGCCGGCGGTTCATCTCGACCAGCCGCGGCACGGCGACGAGGTAATTGGCAAGCCCCACCGCCTGGCCATGGCCGCGCACCACCTCCGGCGCGGCCTCGCCCAGCCCGCTTGCGGCGGCCAGCATCAGCGCGCCGGACGTGGCATCAAGGTAGGACCAGAGGGCCGCCGCATCGTCGAAGGGCGCAAGCTCCAGGTCCTGGCGCCGGGCCTCGACCACCTCCTGCAGCAGCCGCGCGCCCTCGGCATCCACCGCCTGGGCCAGCGGCAGCACCACCTCGTGGCGCCGCACCAGCCCGCCGCCGGCAATCTCGTCCAGCGCCTCGACCCACCATTGCAGGCGCATCTCTGAGATCATCGGCTCCTGCGAGACGTAAGGCGCGCGCGACACCTCGATGTTGAAGGCATAGACCGGGAACAGCACCGCCCGCGCCGCGACCGGCGCCGCCATGGCCGCGCGGAACCGTTGCGGATCGCCGCGCTCCACGATCGCGGCACAGGCGGCCAGGTCACCCGAGATCATTCAGCACCTCGCGAATGGCTTGCTCCGTCTCGGGCGCGTTGACGATGCCCAGGTGGCCCACGCCCTCGACCAGCAGGTAGCGGCCCGTGTCGGTCACCTCCGACATCGCCGGCTCGTAGGCGTCGGGGCGGAAGGCCTCGTCCCCGGTCCCTGCCACCAGCAGGAAGGGCGGCAGCGCGGCCACGTCCCCCCGCCAGTCGCGGCGCGGTGCGTAGCCCTGGTTCAGCCGCCAGGAATAGGCGGTGGTGGCGCGATCCCCCTCCGGCCCGTCCAGCACCTCGCGCGGCATGGCGAAGCGCATCGCGGTCAGGTGGTCGAGCGCGTGGATCCCGATGGTGTTGAGCATCGAAAGCCCGATGATCCGACGGGTAAGCGGCCGCGCCCATCCGCCCGAATTCTCGCGCGTCGTCGGCGCGTCGTATTGCAGGAACGGCGCCAGCAGCACCGCCCGGTCGATCATCGCCCCATGCGCGCCGCCGGCAAAGCGCACCACCAGCCCGCCGCCCGAGGAATGGCCGAGCATCACCACCGGCCGGCCGTCCTCCACGTCACGGAGCAGCGCGGCCAGGTCGTCCTCCATCTGGCCGATGTAATCCACGTCGCCCCGCCGCTCGGGATTCTTGCCATGGCCGCGCAGCGTCGGCACCCGCACCTCCGCCACGTCCGCGAGCCGCGCGGCGAGCCGGTCGAACTGCGTCCCGTCCCAGCCCGAGCCGTGGACCATGACCAGCACCGGCTTTGCCCCCGACGGATCGCGCCCCGCCACCGTGACCGGCAGCTGCGTGCCACCGGCCCCCGCGTAGCTCTCGCGCTCCAACGCACGCTCGGGACTCTCGCCGCCTCGGATCGCGCTGAAGTCGAGCCCGCCACCTGAGCCTTGCCCGGCCATCTCCGCACCGGTGGCCCGCTGCGACAGGATCAGCCCGAGCGCGATCCCGAGATAGACCAGGACCGAGACGCCCACGACGATCCCGATCCGCGTCAGCCAGATCATGCCTCGCCCTCCCCACTCACCGGCCGCACGAGGAAGAGGCCATAGATCACCTCCTCCCGATGCGCCTGCCAGAGCGCGATTTCCCGTTCCGCCTCGTCCAGCACCGCCGTCAGCTCGGCATCCGCCTGCGGGCGCAGGGCCGCGGCACGCTCGGCCAGCGGGCGGTAATAGGCCTCCCACGGCGCGCCTTGCAGCCGCCGCGTCGCCAGCACCTCGTAGCCCGCGGCCTCGGCATTGGCGGCCACGCCCGCCCAGTCGGTGATGCCGGGGTAGCCGTCCCAGAACACCCGCGCCCCGCCCGAGGCGCCGGGCTCAAGCACCGGCTCGGAAAAAGCCACCACGCCGCCCGGGGCCAGGGCATCGCGCCAGCCTCGCAGCCCCTCGGTCACGCCCAGGAAATAGAGCGCCCCGGCACACCAGATAAAATCGAAAGGTCCGGCCGCCGCGCCCATGTCGCCCTCGGTCACCGTCACGCGGTCCCCGAAGGGCGCCAGCCGCGCCCGCGCCTCGGCGACAAAGCCGGGATGCGCCTCCACCGCCTCGATACGCGCCTCTGGCAGCGCGCGGGCCAGCGTCACGCTGTCGGCCCCCGGCCCCGCCCCGGCATCCAGCACCCGGACCGCGCCCGACAGGCCCGCCTTCTCCAATGCCCAGAGCACGTCTTCCGCCTCGCCCGGCCCCTCGCGGTCGAGCCCGCGATGCAGGGTGAAGAAGGCCTCGGTCACGCCGGCTGCTCCGTCCGGCCCGGAGGGGCCTGCACCGCGCCCTCCTGGACCAGCTTCCAGTCGATCGCGTCGATCAGCGCCTCGAAGGCCGCGTCCACGAGGTTCTGCGACACGCCCACGGTGGACCAGTAACGCCCCGCCTCGTCCTCGAAATCGATGATCACCCGGGTCACCGCCTCTATGCCGCCCTGCGTGATGCGCACCTTGAAATCCGCCAGCCAGATATCGTCTATGACCGACTGGTAGGGGCCGAAATCGCATTTCATCGCCTGCCAGAGCGCGTTGACCGGCCCGTCATCGTGCAGGTCCTGCGGATGCTCGTTCTTGTAATAGGACGTCACCTTCTTGCCGCGCGCGAAGTTCACGCTGACCACGGCCTCGGATTCCACGACCACCTGGCCGCGGGCATTGCGCCGCCGCTCGGTGATGACGCGGTAGCGCTCCACGTCGAAGAAGTCGGGCTTCATCCCCATCTCGTCACGCGCCAGCAGCTCGAAGCTCGCCTGCGCTGTATCGTAGGAATAGCCCTCGGATTCCCGCGCCTTCACCCGGTCGAGGATGCGGCCGAGGGCGGGATCGCCCGGCGCCACCTCCAGCCCCGCCTCGACGAGCCGCCGCCGCAGGTTCGACTGCCCGGCCTGGTTCGACATGGGGATGATCCGCGCATTGCCCACCAGTTCCGGGTCCACGTGCTCGTAGGTGGTGGGGTCCTTCAGGATCGCGCTCGCATGCAGCCCCGCCTTGTGCGCAAAGGCCGAGGCGCCCACATAGGGCGCCTGCTGGTTCGGCACCCGGTTCAGGATGTCGTCCAGCATCCGCGACACCCGCGTCAGGCTCTGCAGCGCGGCCCGGTCCACGCCCGTGTCATAGGCGCTGGCATAGGGCTCCTTCAGCAGAAGTGTCGGGATCAGCGTGGTCAGGTTGGCGTTGCCGCAGCGCTCGCCCAGCCCGTTCAGCGTGCCCTGGATCTGGCGCGCGCCCGCATCCACGGCGGCCAGCGAATTGGCCACGGCATTGGCGGTGTCGTCGTGAGTATGGATGCCCAGCCGGTCGCCCGGCACGCCCGCCGCGATCACCTCGCGCACCACCGCGCCAACCTCGTTCGGCAGCGCGCCGCCATTGGTGTCGCACAGCACGACCCACCGCGCGCCCGCCTCGTAAGCCGCTCGGATACAGGCCAGCGCGTAGTCGCGGTTGGCCTTCCAGCCGTCAAAGAAATGCTCCGCGTCGAACAGCGCCTCGCGCCCCTGCGCCACCATGTATTCGACCGAGCGGCGGATGTTCTCGAGATTCTCGTCGAGCGTGATGCCGAGCGCCGTTTCCACGTGGAAATCATGCGTCTTGCCGACAAGGCAGACCGCCGGAGTGTCCGCGTTCATCACCGCCGCCAGTACGTCGTCATTCTCGGCCGAGCGCCCCGCCCGCTTGGTCATGCCGAAGGCGGTGAAGGTCGCGCGCATCTGCGGCCGGCTCTCGAAGAACTCGCTGTCGGTGGGGTTGGCGCCGGGCCAGCCGCCCTCGACGTAATCGACGCCCAGCCGGTCGAGCTCCGCCGCGATCTTGGCCTTCTCGGCGGTGGAGAACTGCACGCCCTGGGTCTGCTGGCCGTCCCGCAGGGTGGTGTCGTAGAGATAGAGCCGTTCGCTCATCGCAGGCTCCCTCCTTCATCTTGCCCAAAAAACTCCGGGGGGAGGAGCGAAGCGACGGGGGGCAGAGCCCCCTCCTGTCCGGTCACCACCATCACGCCAGCCCCTCCAGTTTCGCGAAGTCGTAGTCTTTCTGCAGTTCGGCCTGCGCCTCGCGGCCCTTCAGGGCTCGGAGTTCAACTCCGGCCTCGGCAGCTTCAGTTCTCAAGGCATCTGCGTCGGCATAGTTCTTCTCCTTTCGCATCACCGCCCACTTGTGAGCGATCGAAAAGAGAACTTCCTGACGATCAGCACTCAGATTCCCAGCCCATGCAATTCCCACTGCAACGGTCCCCTCGCGAAGAGCTTCCTTCTTTGTGAACCAATCTTCGGAAGGGGTTAGGCCGAGAAAATTCATTCCCGCCAGAAGCTCCGACGCATTCCCTGAGTTTGCCAGCATGTGTAGCCGACCAATCGCTTCCGCGGTGTTCAAATCGTTAGCGAGAAAGGGGACTACCGAGTGCAATCCGTAGGCATCCGGTTCGACGCCAGCGGTCATTTCGAACCATTCCGCCAGCGTCGCCTCCGCCTCCCGCGCCTTCTCCGCCGTCCAGTCCATCGGCTTGCGGTAATGCGTCGAGAGGAAGACGAAGCGGATCACCTCGCCCGGCACGCCCTGAACCAGCAGATCCCGCACGGTGAAGAAGTTGCCCAGCGACTTGGACATCTTCTTGCCCTCCACCTGCAGCATCTCGTTATGCAGCCAGTAGCGGGCGAATTCCCCCTCAGGGTGTGCGCAACAGCTCTGCGCGATCTCGTTCTCGTGGTGCGGGAACATCAGGTCGTTGCCGCCCCCGTGGATGTCGAAGCTCTCGCCCAGCAGGTCATAGGCCATGGCCGAGCATTCGATATGCCAGCCCGGCCGCCCGCGGCCCCAGGGGCTGTCCCAGCCCGGCAGGTCACCCGAGGAGGGCTTCCACAGCACGAAATCCATCGGGTCGCGCTTGTAGGGCGCCACCTCGACCCGGGCGCCGGCGATCATGTCCTCGACCGACCGGCCCGAGAGCCTGCCGTAGCCCTCCTTCCACGACGAGACGGAGAACAGCACGTGACCCTCCGCCTCGTAGGCATGGCCGCCCTCGATCAGCGTTTCGATCATGGCGATCATCTGGGGGATGTATTGCGTGGCCCGCGGCATCCGGTCGGGCTCCAGCGCGCCGAGCGCCCCCATGTCGTCGAGGAACCATTGCGTGGTCTGGCCGGTGATGCGCGCGATCTCGGCGGTGACGTCGCCGTCCTGGCCCACGTTCTCCAGCGCCCGCGCGTTGATCTTGTCGTCCACGTCGGTGAAGTTGCGCACATAGGTCACGTGGCCTTCGCCGTAGACATGCCGCAGCAGCCGGTAGAGCACGTCGAACACCACGACGGGCCGCGCATTGCCCAGATGCGCCCGGTCATAGACCGTGGGCCCGCAGACATACATCCGCACATCGTCCCGGTCGATCGGGGCAAAGACCTCCTTGCGGCGGGTCTTGGTGTTGGTCAGCCTGATCTCGGTCATGAGCGCCCGTCCATGTGCTTTCGGCATGGGAAATTGCCACGCGGCAGTGCCGGCGGGCTTAGCAAGATCGGTTCGGATTGGAAACGATGAAACGGCCCGCCTGACGCTGTCAGCAGGTAATGCAAATCCCGATGCAGATGATCCGTTTCATGGGATTTCCCTATCACCCCGCCGCGGGCCCGTCCAGCATTTCCACAAGCTTGCGCAGCGTGCGCAGGTTGCGCGCGGTCAGGGGCGCGCCCACCACCCGCTCCAGCCGCGCGGCCAGTTTCGAGCGGCCGAAGCCCGAGGGCGTGTGCAGGAAGGCGCGGCGACCCTCCAGCTGCAGCACCTCCTCCGCCACGCGCAGCCGGTCGAGGAGCGTTTCGTCGAGCTTGGGGTCCGAGAGCAGGAAACAGACATGCACCTGCCGGTCATCCTCCGGCGCGAAGGGACAGGCCTCGAGCGCCGCGCGGATCTCCGCCCCCGGCAGAATGGCGACCTGCACCTCCAGCCCCTTCTCCGCGGCCAGCGCATCCGACAACGTCTCCGCCAGCGCCCCGGCCTCGCCCTCCGCCTCGAAGACGAGATTGCCGGAGGCGACGTAGCTCTGCACCCCGCGCCAGCCCAGCCGCCCGCAGATCGCGCGCAGCTCGCCCATCGGCAGCCGGTTCGCCCCGCCCACGTTGATCCCGCGCAGAAGCGCCACGAAGCGCGCCATTGCCCTCTCCTCCCGCTTGCCGGATCGCCCCCGACGCGGCATCTTGGGACCATGAGCCGCGATCTCGTCAACCGCCATTGCCGCCGCCTGCCCGGGGCCGAGGTCTCCGACCCCTGGGGCGGCGGGCATGACGCGTGGAAGGTGGGCGGCAAGATGTTCGCCTGCATCGGCGCGATGGACGAGGGCGTGGCGGTCAAGACCCCGGGCCCGGAGACCGCCGCCATGCTCATCGAGGTGGGGCTCGCCCGCCGCGCGCGGTATTTCCACCGCAGCTGGGTCCTGCTGCCCTGGGGCGTCGACGAGGAGGAGCTGGCCCACCGGCTCACCGCCTCCTACGACCTGATCCGCGGCAAGCTGCCGAAGAAGGTCCAGGCCGACCTCGTCCCCCGCGGCTGAGCCGCCGAGGGGCGAACGACCAATCTCGCTCCGGCTGCTATCGATCCGGCTTTCGCCGCACCTTGGTCACTCTTCAGCGGCGACAGCCGCGCGATTGCCGGGTGCGGATTTCAGCGCCACCCGCGCCTCGATCTGTTCCACTGTGGCGATCACCGTGGCCACGCGCTTCGCGTCAGGCGGATGGGTCCCCCAGAACGACAGGTTGCCTGCGCTGGTCCGGGCCTTTTCCGGCCGGGCAAAGAACTTGGCGCCCTCTAGCGGATCGTAGCCCGCCGCATGGGCGATCCGTGTGCCCAGCGTGTCGCTTTCAAGCTCATAGCTCTGGGAGAAGGCGACAGACCCCGCCGCGGCACCCAGTTCCATGCTGCTGCGCACGGCGTTGCCGTCGTAATAGCTGCCATAGGCGGTGCTCCGCGTGGTCGCCGCCGCCGTCAATGCCCCGAGAATGATGGCACCGGCAAGCGCCTGCTGTTTCTGTTTCTCGACGTGGCGCCCGATGAGATGGCCGTATTCGTGGCTCATGACGAATGCCACCTCGTCATCGCTACGCGTATCCCGCAGAAGCGGCATCGACAGGCGAATGATCGGCTTTTGCGCTTTATCGTAAGTGAAATAGGCGTTGCGCTCCTTCATTTCACGGTCGATGGCCAAGCCCACCTGGCAATCGAAACCGGCGCGCTTGGCCATGGCTTGGCGGCAGGCGCTTTCCGCAATCGGGGCAACCCGCCCTGCAACCCTCTGAAAACGCGCGGCGGCGGCCCGCTCCGACAAGGCGGCGCGGGCGGGTTCCTGCTTGGCCGCAGCGAACATCAGGCTGGCGCGCTGATTCTCCGCATCCCCGATCTGCGGCAATTCATATGTTGTCCCACAGGCAGTAAGGCTCAGGCAAACTAGCCCGGCCGACACCAATATCTTACCAATTTTCATGGAAATCCCCTTTTCCCCCGCATTCAAGACACCCGGTAAATTCCGGGCGGTCAAGTCGGAATTGCAGAGCGCACACATTTGGAGCGCCAGATTCCCGAAATTCTCCGTTTCCTATTGTCGGACGCGGTCTGAACGCCTTTTCGACGGTGGCAGCCTGTCCCGGCCACTCTACCCGCCCGGTCCGCCGCGTCCCCGCGCCCCAGGATTGACAATTCCCGCCCGCCATGGCCCCTGTGCCCGCAAACCACAGGAGGCGGCATGGAACTATCGCGGCGGATCACCGGCATCACCGGCGGCGGCTCGGACGGCTGGGGGCTCTATTACCGCGCTCAGGCGCTCAAGGCCGAGGGCGCCGAGGTGACGGAGCTCAATATCGGCGAGCATGACATCCGCACCGATCCCGCCATCCTCGAGGCGATGCACGAGGCCGCGAAGGCGGGCCATACCGGATATGCCGCCGTCCCCGGCATCACCCCCCTGCGCGAAGAGATCGCGGCCCGCGCCCAGGAACGGACCGGCGTGCCCACCAAGGCCGCCAACGTCATGGTCACGGCGGGCGGACAGGCGGGGCTGTTTGCCGCGCATTCCGCGGTGCTGGACCCGGGCGAGACCGGCCTCTACCTCGATCCCCACTACACCACCTATCCCGGCACCATCCGCTCCGTCGGCGGCCTGCCCCACGCGGTGGAGACGCGGCCGCGCGACGCCTTCCAGCCGCGTGCCGACGAGATCGCCGAGGCCGCCCGCGCCACCCGCGCCCGCTCGCTCCTGATCAACACGCCGAACAATCCCACCGGCACGGTCTATTCCCGCAGCACGCTCGAGGGGATCGCCCAGGCCTGCGAGGAGGCCGATCTCTGGCTCATCTCCGACGAGGTCTATGACAGCCAGGTCTGGGAAGGCCGGCACCTGTCGACCCGCGCCCTGCCGGGCATGGAAGCGCGCACGATGGTTGTGGGGTCGATGTCCAAGAGCCACGCCATGACCGGCTCGCGCATCGGCTGGATCATCGCGCCCGAGGCGGCGGTGACCCAGCTCGAGCAGCTCGCGATCAACACCACCTACGGGGTGCAGGGCTACATCCAGCGCGCGGCGCTCTTCGCGCTGCAGCAGGGCACCGCGCTGGAACAGAAGATCGCCGAGCCCTTCCGCCGCCGCCGCGCCATCGCGCTCGACCTGCTGGCCGGCCAGCAGGCTGTCACCGCGATCCCGCCGCAGGGCGCCATGTACATGATGCTCGACATCCGGGCCACGGGGATGAGCGGCGAGGAGTTCGCCCTCGCCCTGCTGGAGGAGGAACGCATCGCCGTCATGCCGGGCGAGAGCTTCGGCGCCGCCGCCTCCGGCCATATCCGCGTGGCGCTCACCGTGGAGGATGCGCGCTTTGCCGACGCGTTCGGGCGGGTGCTGCGCTTCGCCGCCGCGCGCGCGGCCTGATCGCGGGGAAAGACGGAACGAGCCGGCCCTGCAGGCGTTGGCCTCCCTGAACCGATTAGGGAGTCCCCATGGACCTGCTGCGCATCATCATCGCCATCCTGCTGCCGCCCCTGGGGGTTTTCCTCCAAGTGGGCTTCGGCAAGCATTTCTGGCTCAACATCCTGCTGACCATCCTGGGCTACATTCCGGGGATCGTGCATGCCGTCTACATCATCGCCCGTGACTGACCCCGTCCGCCCGGCGGGGGGCCGCCCGCAGGCGGCGCCCCCGCTCTCCGACCGGGAGGCCGAGCTCGCCAGGCTGGAAGCTCTGGCCCACCGTATGGACACGCTCTTCCGGTTGCCGGTGGTGGGGATCCGCGTGGGGCTCGATTCCATTCTCGGGCTGATACCGGGCATCGGCGATACCGCGACGGCCCTGCCCGCCGCCTATATCATCTACCGGGCGCACAAGCTGGGCGCGCCGCCCCATCTGCTGGCCCGGATGGGCGCGAATGCGGGCGTCGACTGGGTGCTGGGCTCGATCCCGCTGATCGGGGACCTGTTCGACCTGGGCTTCAAGGCGAACCGCCGCAACGTGGCCATGCTGCGCCGCCATTTCGACCGGCAGGGCTGAGCCCGCTTGCCCGCGGGCTCGGCGCCATGGCAGCCTCCCCCGGGTCCACCCGCTCGGAGCCTGCCATGCCGGAAATCACCCTGCCCGCCCAAGGACGCTGTCGCTGCGGCGCGCTGCGCGTCGAGGTCACCGCCCCGCCGCTCTTTTCCGCCGCCTGCCATTGTACCGGCTGCCAGCGCATGACCGGCAGCGCCTTCTCGCTGACCCTCGGCATCCCCAGCTCGGGCTTTGCCGTCCTCGAGGGCGAGGCCGTTCCCGGCGGGCGGCGCGGCGCGCTCCGGCACATGCATTGCGCCGCCTGCCATGCCTGGATCTGGACCGAACCGCCGGGGATGGGCTTCGTCAACCTGCGCAGCCCGATGCTCGACCATCCGCCCCGCGCCGTCCCCTTCCTGGAGACCTGCCTGTCCGAGGCCATGCCCTTCGCCCGCCTCGGCGCGCCGCACGGCTACGACGCGTTCCCCGCGATGGAGGAGATGGAGGGGCTGCTCGCCGCCTACGCCGCGGAGCGCTGAGGCCCCCGCCTCCAAGAAAAAACGGCGCGCCCCCTCGGGACGCGCCGTCTCATCACCTGTCAAGCCTGGCGCGGGCTCAGCCGACCAGTTCGAGGCCCGAGAAGAAATAGGCGATCTCGACCGCCGCGGTCTCCGGCGCGTCGGAGCCGTGGACCGAGTTCTCGCCGACCGACTCGGCGAATTCGGCGCGGATGGTGCCCGGCGCCGCGTCGGCGGGGTTGGTGGCGCCCATCACTTCGCGGTTCTTGGAGATGGCGTTGTCGCCTTCCAGCACCTGCACGACGACCGGCTCGGACGCCATGAATTCGCACAGCTCGTCGTAGAAGGGACGCTCCTTGTGCACCGCGTAGAAGACGCCGGCCTGGGCCTTGGTCAGCTGGATGCGCTTCTGCGCGACGATGCGTAGGCCGGCATCCTCGAACTTGGCGTTGATCTTGCCGGTGAGGTTCCGCTTGGTGGCGTCGGGCTTGATGATGGAAAGCGTGCGTTCGGTGGCCATCGGGCTGCTCCTTTGAATGAAGGGGGCGGCCGCGGCCTGCCCCCGAAATCTCTGCGCGCGCCGGTTAGCATGGGCACCCGCCATTGCAAAGCCGATTTCCCCCGGGGACCGCCGCGCCTCACCCCACATCTCCAAGAACCCCCGCTTCTTCTGACCATAAATATCCCGGGGAGCGCGAGGGGCTGGCCCCTCGCTCCCGCCCGCCCCACCCGCGCCTCCGGTCCGCCTGGCGCCGGAACAGGCCGCCCGAGGACCCTGCATTGACGCCACCCCGCGCTTCGGGCAAGGACCGCCCATGCTCAGGATCGACGACATCTCCTACTCGGTCGAAGGCCGCCCCCTGCTGGAGGGCGCCTCCGCCACCATTCCCACCGGCCACAAGGTGGGGCTCGTGGGCCGTAACGGCACCGGCAAGACGACGCTCTTCCGGCTGATCCGGGGCGAGCTGGCGCTGGAGGGCGGCTCCGTCTCCCTTCCGTCGCGCGCCCGGATCGGCGGCGTCAGCCAGGAGGTGCCGGGCTCCGACGTGTCGCTGATCGACACGGTGCTCGCCGCGGACACCGAACGCGCCAAGCTGCTGGCGGAATCCGAGACCGCGACAGACGCGCATCGGATCGCCGCGATCCAGACGCGGCTCACCGACATCGACGCCTGGTCGGCCGAGGGGCGCGCCTCGTCCATCCTCAAGGGGCTGGGCTTCACCGATGCGGAGCAGCGCCAGCCCTGTTCGGCCTTCTCCGGCGGCTGGCGGATGCGGGTGGCGCTGGCGGCGGTGCTGTTCTCCGCGCCGGACCTGCTGCTCCTCGACGAGCCGACCAACTATCTCGACCTCGAGGGCGCGATCTGGCTGGAAAGCTACCTTGCCCGCTATCCGCACACGGTCATCGTGATCTCCCACGACCGGGGGCTGCTGAACCGCGCGGTGGGCCATATCCTGCACCTCGAGGGCAAGAAGCTCACCCTCTATACCGGCCCCTACGACCAGTTCGCCCGCCAGCGCGCCGAGCAGCGCGCGCTGCAGGTCGCCGCGGCGCGCAAGCAGGACGCGCAGCGCGCCCACCTGCAAAGCTTCGTCGACCGCTTCCGCGCCAAGGCCAGCAAGGCCAAGCAGGCGCAGTCCCGCGTCAAGAAGCTGGAAAAGATGGAGCGGATCACGCTGCCCGAGGATGCCGCCCGCACGGTCTTCACCTTCCCCGAACCCGAGGAGCTGTCGCCGCCCATCGTCGCGGTGGAGAACGGGGTGACCGGCTACGGCGAGCATATCGTGCTGCGCGGCATGAACCTGCGCATCGACCAGGACGACCGCATCGCCCTGCTGGGCCGCAACGGCGAGGGCAAGTCGACCCTGTCGAAGATGCTCTCGGACCGGCTGCCGCTGATGGAGGGCAAGATGACCCGCTCCTCCAAGCTGCGCGTGGGCTTCTTCGCCCAGCACCAGGTGGACGAGCTGCGGGTGGAAGAGACCCCGCTGCAGCACATCCAGCGCGCGCGCCCCGAGGTCCACCAGTCGAAGCTGCGGGCCCGGCTCGCGGGGTTCGGCCTGGGCGCGCAGCAGGCGGACACCGAAGTGGGCCGGCTGTCGGGCGGCCAGAAGGCGCGGCTGTCGCTGCTACTGGCGACGCTCGACGCGCCGCACCTGCTGATCCTCGACGAGCCGACCAACCACCTCGACATCGAAAGCCGCGAGGCGCTGGTCGAGGCGCTGACCGCCTATACCGGCGCGGTGATCCTGGTGAGTCACGACATGCACCTGCTGTCCATGGTGGCCGACCGGCTGTGGCTGGTGAAGGACGGCCGCGTGGCGCCCTATGACGACGACCTCGACGCCTATCGCAAGCTGCTGCTGACCCCCGACAAGCCGAAGAAGCCCGCCGCGGAAAAGCCGAAACCGAAACGCGCCTCCCGCGACGAGATCCTCGCGCTGCGCGCCGAGGTCCGCAAATGCGAGGAGCGTGTGGGCAAGCTCAACGACATGCGCGACAAGCTTGCCAAGAAACTCGCCGCCCCGGATCTCTACGAGGACAGCCGCGTCAACGAGCTGGAGACCTGGAACAGGAAATACGCCGAGGTGATGGAAGGGCTCGACCGGGCCGAGGCGCTCTGGATGTCGGCGCTGGAAAAGCTGGAGAAGGCCGAGGCCTGACCAGCGCGCCCGGTCCCGGTCCCGATCCCGATCCGGCGCCGGGTGCGGAATGCAGAACAGCGCGCCGGCATGAGGCAGGGAGCACCGCGTGACGGCCGCGCGCCCCGCTCGGCGGCGTGGCCCCCTGCGCCTCCGGCGGGGATATTTATGGTCAGAAGAAGCATGGGCAGATGCCTTGGGCTCCTTCTTCATCTTGCCCGAAAAACTCCGGGGTGAGGCGCGCAGGCGCCGAGGGGCAGCGCCCCTGCCCGGCCCGCCACGGGCGCCGTCGGCGGCCTAGCGCGCGATGACCAGATCCGCCCTGAGCCCGCCCAGCCGCTCCGACCGGCCCAGCCGCAGCACGCCGCCATGGGCGCGGGCGATGTCGGTGGCGATCGCCAGCCCCAGCCCCACGCCCGAGCCGCGGTCCTGGTTGCGCGCGGGGTCGAGGCGCGAGAACGGGCGCAGCGCCTCTTCCCTCAGGTCCTCGGGGATTCCCGGCCCGTCATCTTCCACCCGGATGCGCAGAGAGCGCGGGGACAGGCGCACCGAGAGCTCCGCCCGCTCGCCGTAGCGCACCGCGTTGCCCAGCAGGTTCTCCACCGCGCGCCGGATCGCCAGCGGGCGCAGCATGACCTCGCCGGCCCCCTCGCGCGAGACCAGCTCCACCGGCCGCCCGGCGCGCTGCGCGTCCTCGACGATCCGGGCCACCAGATCCACCGGGTCCACCGGCTCGGGCTCGCCCTCGGCGGCGCCCTTGGCGAAGCTCAGGAACTCGTCGATCAGGCGCTGCATCTCGTCCACGTCGCGCTGCATCGGTTCGCGTTCCGCGTCGTCCAGCAGCGACAGGCCCAGCCGCAGGCGCGTGAGCGGCGTGCGCAAATCGTGGCTGACGCCGGAGAGCATCAGCGTGCGCTGCTCGATCTGCCGCTCGATCCTTGCCCGCATGTCGACGAAGGCCGCGCCCGCCGCGCGCACCTCGTTGGCGCCGCCGGGGCTGTAGGGGATGTGCCGCCCGCGCCCGAAGGCCTGCGCCGCCTCGGCCAGCCGGGTCACCGGGCGCAGCTGGTTGCGCAGGTAGATGAAGGCGATGAGCGTCATCAGCACGCCGAAGAAGATCATGTTGACCAGCAACTGGTGCGGGTTGGTGGCCGAGACCCGCTGCCGGTCGAATCCCGCGCGGAGCGGCCCGTGGCGCGTCTCGGCATAGATCGTCACGCGGTAATCGTCGGGCAGCATCACCCGCGTTACCGCAGGCACCCGGCTGTCGAAGATCCGGCGCACCACGAGGCCGGAAAAGTCGTACCAGCGCCGGCTGTCGCGCTCCGGCACCGCCTCCGACGCCACGAAGGCCAGGTCGTAGCCCAGCTGCGCCGCCACCGGCCGCATCCGTTCGAGCGCCGCCGCCGGGCCCGGGGCCCGCTCCACCCCGTCCAGCAGGAAGTCCAGTTCCTGGCTGACGGTGCGGGTCATCTGCTCGGTCACGCCCTCGAAATGGCGCTGGATGAAGACCACCGAGACCACGAGCTGCAGCGTCACCACCGGCAGCACCAGGATGAGCGCGGCGCGCCCGTAGAGCGACCGGGGCATATAGCGTTTGAGCCAGTGAAAGAACATGCGCTAGACCCTATCCATCGCCGCAGGACGAAGGAAGCGAAATGCCCGCCATGCCCCCCGATCCCGACCCGACCTTCCGCCCCGAACCCGGCCGGCCCGAGCGGCTCGCCCCCGGGCTGCGCCGGGTGCTGGCGCCCAATGCCTCGCCGATGACCTTCCGCGGGACCAACAGCTATATCCTGGGCGAGGGCGAGGTGGCGGTGATCGATCCCGGCCCCGCCGATCCCGCCCACCTGGAGGCGCTGCTGGCAGCCCTGGCGCCTGGCGAAAGGGTCACGCATATCCTCGTCACCCATGCCCATCTTGACCATTCGCCGCTGGCCCGGCCTCTGTCGGAGCGTACGGGCGCGCCGGTGCTCGCCCATGGCGATGCCGGTGCCGGGCGGTCGGAGGTCATGGAGGCCCTGGCCCGCAGCGGCATGGCCGGCGGCGGCGAAGGGGTCGACGCCGCCTTCGCGCCGGACGAGCGGCTGGCCGATGGCACGGTCGTGGCGGGACGGGATTGGCAGGTCGAGGCGCTGCACACGCCGGGCCATTTCGGCAACCACCTGAGCTTTGCCTGGGGGGATGCCGTCTTTACCGGCGACCTGGTCATGGGCTGGGCGAGTTCTCTCGTCTCGCCGCCGGACGGGGATCTGACCGATTTCATGGCCTCCTGCGAGCGGCTGGCGGCGCGGGATTGGCGCGTCTTCCACCCGGGCCACGGCGCGCCGGTGGAGGCCCCGGCCGGGCGTCTCGCCTGGCTGCTGGAGCATCGCCGGGGGCGCGAGGCACAGATCCTCTCGGCCCTCGGCTCCGAGCCGCGCGATTCGACCGAGCTGGCCGCGCTGATCTACACCGACACCGATCCCGCCCTGCTGCCCGCCGCGTCCCGCAACGTCTTTGCCCACTTGGTGGATCTCGCCGGCCGGGGTCTCGCCCTGCCGGAGGGTCCGATTGCCGCCACCGCCCGGTTTCGCCGCGCGGACTGACCTGCTGTGAACGTGGCTTTGCGGGCCGCGGCGCCCTCGCCTCGCTCTCCGCTGCGCGGGGTCGGGTTCCGCGGCGGAATTTCGCAAAGTTTTGCGACGAACCCTCTGGACGCCCGAAAATCCCGTTGCTATACGCGCTCCGTGTTCCGGCGTAGCTCAGCGGTAGAGCAGTTGACTGTTAATCAATTGGTCGTAGGTTCGATCCCTACCGCCGGAGCCAAAATTCCAGCTACCCCCTGCCATCAGCAGAATTCCGTGGTCTGAACGCGGGCTCATTGAGGAGGTGCATGCGGGCCGCAGGTGGAATTTCCATGTCGCGGAGTCGCGACCACGCGCCCATTTCTAGAACGCTCGTGCAGGCATCACCGGCGTAGAGGCCCCTACGAAACCCTGTGGCGCGAATAGCTGCGCCCGGCACGCACGGTCGTGTGCCGCCGCTTCAGAACAATCCATTTCTAGGCCCTTCACTCCCACGGGCGCCGCACAGGATTCGGTCCGCCACCCACCCGGATCAGAGACCTGCCCGTCACCTCATACCCCGTACGATGATCACGCCGGATCGAAGGCTTTTGGAAATACGCTGTCTCCCACTCCACGCCCCCCCAACAAAAACACCCCCGCAGGAAACCCTGCGGGGGCGCTCATCTCCGCTCTGACCGAACCGATCAGGTGTCGTAGCGATAGGGCCGGCCGGCCTTCTGCATCACCTCGTTGTATTCCTTGATGATGCCCACGACCTTCTCGCGGACCGGGTCGCCTTCGGTCAGTTCGCCCCAGAACTCCTTGGCCGCCGTCTCCACGGTCGCCCATTCCTCGTCGGGGATCGAAGTCAGCTGCAGCTTGTCGCCCTGCACACGGAGCCGCGCCTCGCCGCCCCAGTACCACCATTGCCGGTAGTAGTGGCTGTCGTTCATGCAGACCTGCATCAGCGTCTTCAGCCGGTCGGGGAGCTCTTCCCAGCGGCCCATATTGGCAAAGAAATGCCCGATCCAGGCGCCCGAGATGTTGTTGGTCAGGAAGTAGTCGGTGACGTCCGCCCAGCCCACCGTGTAATCCTCGGTGATGCCGGACCAGGCGATGCCATCCAGCTCGCCGGTCTGCACCGCCACCTCGATGTCCTCCCAGGGCAGCGTCACCGGCACCACGCCGAACTGCGACAGGAAGCGGCCCGCGGTCGGGAAGGTGAAGACGCGCTTGCCCTCGAGATCCTTGAGCGAGCGGATCGGCTCCTTCGTGGCGAAGTGGCAGGGATCCCACGACCCGGCGGAGATGTGCTTCACCCCCACCTTGGCGTATTCCTCCTTCCAGATCTCGTCGAGACCGTATTCATTGAACAGCACCGGCACGTCGAGCGAGTAGCGCGTACCGAAGGGGAAGTAGCCGCCAAAGACCCGCACCGGTGTCGGCGAGGCCATGGAATCGTCGTCCGACTGCACCGCGTCGATGGTGCCGCGCTGCATCGCGCGGAACAGCTCGCCCGTGGGCACCAGCTGGTCCGCGAAGTAGAGTTCGATCTCCATCTCGTCGCCGGCAATGGCGTTGAACTTGTCGATGGCCGGCTTCACCACGTGCTCGGCCAGCGCCGCGCCCGCATAGGTCTGCATCCGCCAGGTGATCTTGGACTGGGCGATGGCCGGCGCGGCGAGCGGCGCGGCCATGGCGCCCACCCCGGCGGTCTGGAGGAACTTGCGTCTGGTGGTCATTGTCTCTCTCCTATCGGTTCGGTTGAATGCGCCCCGTGTGCCGGGGTCTTCTCGGGTATTAATTTCCGTAAACGAGGTTCGGCAGCCACAGCGCGATCTGCGGGAAGATCATGATCACCGCCAGCGCCCCCACCATCACCAGCACGAAGGGCAGGATGGAGCGGTAGATGTCGCTCAGCCCGATCTCCGGCGGGGCCATGGCGCGCATCAGGAACAGGTTGTAGCCGAAGGGCGGCGTCATGTAGGCGATCTGCGTGGTGATCGTGTAGAGCACGCCGTACCAGATCAGGTCGAACCCCAGCTCGCCCACCAGCGGCACGTAGAGCGGCGCGACGATGACCAGCATCGCCGTGTCGTCCAGGAACGTGCCCATGACGATGAACGACAGCTGCATCAGGATCAGGATCATCCAGGGGCTGAGGCCCAGCTTTTCCGTGAACAGCCCCTCGATCGCCCGCACCGCGCCCAGCCCGTCGAAGATCGCGCCGAAGGCCAGCGCCGCCATGATGATCCACATGAACATGCAGGAGATGCCCAGCGTGTTGCGCAGCGTGTTCTCGAAGACCTCGCGCGTCATCCGCCCCTTCAGCACCGCGGCCAGGAAGGCGGTGATCGCCCCGATGGCGGAGCTTTCGACCAGCGAGGTCCAGCCGTTCACGAAGGGCACCATCATCGCCGCGAAGATCACCAGCGGCAGGATCCCCGCGCCCAGCAGGCGGTATTTCTCGCCCCGCGTGATCTGCTCGCGCTCTTCCTTGGGCAGGACGGGGCCCAGCTCGGGCTGGATGCGGCAGCGGATCGCCACGTAGAGGATGAACATCCCCGCCATGACCAGCCCCGGCACCACGCCCGCGAGCCAGAGCTGCCCCACCGGCTGGCGCGCGATCATCGCGTAAAGCACCAGCACCACCGACGGCGGCACGAGGATCCCCAGCGATGACCCGGCCTGGATCACCCCCGTGACCATGATCTTGTCGTAGCCCCGGCGCAGCAGCTCCGGCAGGGCGATGGTGGCCCCGATGGCCATGCCGGCGACCGACAGCCCGTTCATGGCCGAGATCAGCACCATCAGCCCGATCGTCCCGATGGCGAGCCCGCCCCGCACCGGCCCCATCCAGACGTGGAACATGCGGTAGAGGTCGTCGGCGATGCGGCTTTCCGACAGCACGTAGCCCATGAAGATGAACATCGGCAGGGTCAGCAGCGGGTACCATTTCATCAGCTTCATCGCCGAGGAGAAGGGGATGGCCACGCCCCCCGTCCCCCAGAGCAGCACCCCCGCGATGGCGCCCACGAAGCCGATGGCGGCAAAAACCCTCTGCCCCGTCACGAGCATCAGCATCATGGAGGCGAACATGACGATGGCGATCCATTCCTGGGACATCAGATCTCCACCCCGCGGATACGGGCCACGTCACGAAAGAATTCGGCCAGCGCCTGCAGGATCATCAGCACGATCCCCAGCATGAGCACCGTCTTGATCGGCCAGAGGAAGGGGCGCCAGGCGGTCGGGCTGCGCTCGAACCGGCCCATGACCTCGCCCGCGGCGTCGAAGCCCCCGGTGAACAGCGCCGAGATCAGGTCGCCGAAGAAGCTGAACGGCTCCATCCCGAAATAGCCCAGCGAATAGGCCGTGCTCTCCACCCCGCCGAGGAACAATATCCCGAGGTAGTAGAGCAGGAAGAAGATGGTGAAGGCATCGACCCAGGCCTTGGTCCGCGGGCTCCAGCTTCCGTAGAAGAGGTCCATCCGCACGTTGGCGTTGAGCTGGATCGAGTAGGGTCCGCCCAGAATGTAATAGGCCACCATCAGGAACTGCGCGGTCTCCAGCGTCCACATCGAGGGCATGAAGAAGGTCTTGGAGATCGACGACCAGAGCAGCACGCCCATCAGCACGAAGATCCCGTACATGGCGATCCGCCCGATCCGGCGGTTCACCCGTTCCACGACCCGCACGTAGCCGCGGATCAGCCGCATCCTCGGCCGTTCGCCCCCCTGCCCGCTCATTCCCGCGCCGCGCCCGGATCGTCTGGGACTGCGGCGGATGGGTCCGGCGCGCCACGGGGCACGCCCGACCACTCGGCGGAACGGGGGCTGGCTCTCAAGATCATGCGCCCAGCTTTTTGCCGAGCGGCCGCGCATGTCAACGCCAAACTGTCGCACCCCGCGCGACGCTCCCCGGCCAAGGCCATGCACTGCCACGAAAAAAGCCGGGCCATGGCTTGACAGGCAGGGCATCGCGGCGCTCAGGATCGGCCAGGGCGCGGGCGCCGTCCCGCGCGGCCTGACAAGCCGGACCGCAAACCTGTCGGCGCGTCATCACCACGAGCAAAGGGACAGATCCCCCGTGCAGATCATCACCGCCAGCCAGATTTTCGACCGCTTCACCGTGGGGTCTTTCATTGCGCCGCTGGAGGCCGCGATGCGCGACGTCTCCGCCGGGCGGGCCACCCATCCGCCGCGCCATGCCGTGCCGGTGGGCGGAGGCCGGGGCCGGATGGGGGTCATGTACGGCGCCCTGGGCGATCCGGCGATCCACGGGGCCAAGATCCTCAGCCTCTTTCCCGGGGCGCCCGCGATGGGATTGTCGAGCCACCAGGGCATGGTGATGCTCTTCGAAAGCGAATTCGGCCGGCCGCTCGCCGCGCTGGATGCCGACGCGCTGACCGCGCTGCGGACCGCGGCCGCCTCCATGATGGCGACCCGCGCGCTGGCCCGCCCCGATCCGCGCGTCTTTGCCATCTGCGGCGCGGGCGAACAGGCGGAATGGCACCTGCGCGGCGTGCTGGAATCTTTCGCCCCCGAGGAGGTCAGGCTCTGGGCCCGCCGGCCCGACGCGGCCGAGGCGCTGGCCCGCCGGATGCCGGAAAGCGACGTGCGGGTCCGGGCCGTGGCGACTCTCGAAGAGGCGCTGCAGGGGGCGGAGGTGGTGACCACCGCCACCGTGGCGCGCGAGGCGTTCCTGCCCGGCGCCTTGCTGGAGCCTGGCCAGCACGTCAATCTCGTGGGCGCCAGCCTGGCCGATGCGCGCGAGATCGACGATGCGGGCGTCGCGCGGCTGACCATGTTCACCGATTCCGCCGAAAGCGCCAGCCGCGAGGCCGGCGAGATCCTCGAGGCCCGGGCGGCGGGCGCGATCCCGCCGGACTACCCCGTCACCGAGATCGGCGCGGTGCTGGCCGGCGATGCCCCCGGCCGCCGCGACGCGGACCAGATCACCGGCTACAAGTCCCACGGCCTGATCGTCCAGGATCTTGCCGCCGGCTGGCACGTGGTCCAGGCCCTGACCGGGGCGGGCACCGCGGCGGTCTGACGCGGCGCCCGCCGGAACAAAGTCGCGGCCCTCGGGTTCTAACGAAAAATCGGTGGAACGGGGGCCGACACGACACTTGCAACCAATCGTCTCAGCATGCCGGGGTCATTTCCGAGTGAGCCGCCTTTGCGCGGCGGCCTTCGCTCTGTCCTGCATGTCCGCACCGGCAGGAGCCGAGCCCTCCGGCTTTCTCTGGGCGGCCGGGCCCGTGGCCGAGATGCAGCGCGCGCATTTCTTCCAGATCGTCGGCTGGATGGCGGTGGTGGTCGTGCCGCTGTTCCTTGCCCTGCCGGTGATCCTCTGGCGTTACCGCGCCGGGGCGGGCGACACCTACCGGCCGGAATGGCAATTCAACCGCCTTGCCGAGTGGGCGATCTGGGGCATCCCGATCCTGGTGGTGGCGGTGCTGGGCGTCACGCTCTGGCGCTACACCCACGCGCTCGATCCCTACGCGCCGCTGGGGCCGGACCCGCTCGAGGTGCAGCTTGTGCTGACCCAGGACGATTTCGTCTTTCTCTACCCCGGGCAGGACGTGGCGCTGGTCGATCGGCTGCTGATCCCGGCGGGCCGGGGCCTGCGGCTGCGCATGACTAGCGACAGCGTGATGCAGAGCGTCATCATCCCCCGGCTCGGCGGGCAGGTCTATGCCATGGCCGGCATGGTGACCGAGCTGAACCTGCAGGCGGACGCGCCGGGCCTCTACCAAGGACGCAACACGCAATACAGCGGCCGGGGCTTTCCGGGCCATGTCTTCACCGCCGAGGCCGTGGCGCCTGACAGCTTCGATGCCCGCCTCGCGGAGCTGACCGAGGGCGCGCCCGCGCTCGATCCCGGGGCCTATGACCGGCTCCTCAGCTTCGGCGATCACGGGCCGCGCGCCTATGCCGGCCTGGCGCCGGATTTCTTCGAACGGGTCGTGGAGAAATATGCCGGCCCCCTCCACGCAATGGAGAAGGCTTCGGAATGAACTGGCTGGGCATCCTCGAATGGCATGACATCGTCTTCCTGCGCGCCTGGCAGCACCCGAGCTCGAGCGAGCTGGTGGCGGCGGGCGCCGGCGGGATCGTGGTGCTGGGCGCGCTGGCGGCGCTCCTGCTGATCACGGCGAAGCACTGGTGGCGTCCGCTCTGGCGGGACTGGCTGACCAGCCTCGACCACAAGAAGATCGGCATCATGTATATCGTGCTGGCCACCGTGATGCTGGCCCGCGGCATCATCGAGGCCAACGTGATGCGGCTGCAGCAGCTGCTGGCGGTGGACGCGCCGGGCTACCTCAGCCACGAGCATTTCGCCCAGCTCTTCTCCACCCATGGCACGATCATGATCTTCTTCGTCGCCATGCCGCTGCTGACCGGCATCATCAACTTCGTCATGCCGCTGCAGATCGGCGCGCGGGACGTGAGCTTTCCGTTGCTCAACGCCGTGTCGCTGGCGCTGACCGCGGCGGGGGCGGCGCTGCTGATGGTGTCGCTGGTGATCGGCAAGTTCTCCACCGGCGGCTGGTCGGGCTATCCATCGTTCACGGAAAAGCCGTTCAGCCCCGGCGCCGGCGTGGATTACTGGATCTGGGCGCTGACCCCGGCCTCCATCGGGTCGACACTGACCGGGCTCAATTTCGCGGTCACGATCTACAAGCAGCGGGCGCCGGGGATGGACCTGTTCCGCATGCCGCTGTTCTGCTGGGTCTCGCTCTGCACCTCGATCCTGATGATATTCGCCATGGCGCCGCTGACACTCGCCACGCTGATGCTGGCGCTCGACCGCTATGCCGGGTTCCACTTCTTCACCAACGCGGCCGGCGGCGACGTGATGAACTACGCCAACCTGTTCTGGCTGTTCGGCCACCCCGAGGTCTATATCCTGATCCTGCCGGCCTTCGGCATCTGGTCCGAGGTCTTCTCCACCTTCTCGGGCAAGACGCTCTACGGCTACACCTCGCTGGTCTATGCCACCATGGCCATCGCGGTGCTGAGCTTTACCGTCTGGCTGCACCACTTCTTCACCATGGGGCAGAGCGCCGACGTGAACGCCGCCTTCGGCATGGCGACGATGCTGATCGGCGTGCCCACCGGGGTGAAGGTCTATGACTGGCTGCTGACCATGGTCTTCGGCCGCATCCGGTTCCGGGTGCCCATGCTCTATGCCAATTACTTCCTGCTGACCTTCGTGCTGGGCGGCGTCACCGGCGTGCTGCTGGCCAATCCGGGCGTGGATTTCAGCGTTCACAACTCGCTGTTCCTGGTCGCGCATTTCCACAACATGCTGATCCCCGGCACGCTGTTCGCGATGTTCGCGGGGTTCCACTTCTGGTTTCCCAAGGCCATGGGCTTCCGCCTGCACGAGGGGCTGGGCCAGCTTGCCTTCTGGCTGCTGGCGCCGGGCTTCCTGCTGGCCTTCTTCCCGCTCTATGCCCTGGGGCTCATGGGGGGCATGCGGCGCATGGCGGTCTGGAGCGATCCGTCCTTCACGCCGTGGCTGGCGGCCGCGATGCTGGGCGCGATGCTGATCCTCGCCGGGCTCTGCGTGCTGGCGCTGCAGCTCGTGGTCTCGATCCGGCAGCGCGAAGCGCTCGCGGTCCCGGTGGGCGATCCCTGGGACGGGCGGTCCCTGGAATGGGCCGGGCCCGCCCCGCCCTTCGAATGGAACTTTCCCGTCCCGCCCGAGGTGCGAAGCCGCGACGCCTTCAACGACATGAAGCGCGACGGCCGTGCCCATTCGGCGCCCGAGCGCTACCATGACATCGTCATGCCGAAGAACAGCGCGGTGGCGCCCCTGCTGGGGCTCGGCGCGGCGATCTGCGGCTTCGCGGTGACCTGGCATATCTGGTGGCTGACCATCGCCTCGCTGCTGGGGCTGATGGCCGTGACGGTGGCGCGCAGCTTCGTCACCAACGTGGAAAAGACCATTCCCGCGGACGAGGTGGAGCGCATGCACCGCGCCTGGCTCGACCGTGCCTCCGCCACCCCGGCGATCCCGCGCCGGCTGGAGGCCACGACCGACAATCGCGGCAAGGCGGAGGTGCCGGGCACATGACCGACCACCACCATCCCGGCCTCAACCTGGGCCATACCGACCGGTCGACCCATGCCGCGGCCGAGGAGATGATCTTCGGCTTCTGGATCTTCCTGATGTCGGACATGGTGCTGTTCGCGCTGCTCTTCGCGACCTATGCCGCCATGTCCGTCCACGGGGTCGCCGGAGGGCCAGCCCCGGCCGACCTGTTCGAGCTGAAAAGCGCGCTCTACCAGACACTTCTGCTGCTGACTTCAAGCTTTACCTTCGGCATGGCCTCGCTCGCGCTGAAATACCGCAAGGATACCGGGCGGCTGCTGTTCTGGATGGGCGTGACCTTCCTGCTGGGTGCCGGCTTCCTGGTGCTGGAGGCCCGCGACTGGGTCAAGATGGTGACCGAGCACAACGCCCCGCCGCAGCGCTCGGGCTTCCTGTCGATCTACTACCTGCTGACCGGGACCCACTTTGCCCATGTCTCGGCCGGCATGATCTGGATGGCGGTCATGGCGGTACAGCTCGCCGTGTTCGGCAATGACGGGCCGGTCAAGCTGCGGCTGATGCGGCTCGCCCTCTTCTGGCACATGCTGGACGTGGTCTGGATCGGCATCTTCACCTTCGTGATCCTGCTCGGAGTGGCACCATGAACACCCGCGACACCTACATCCCCAAAAGCGAGAACCAGGGCGCGAAGCGGGAATTCGTCAGCTACATCAAGGGCGGTATCGCCTCGCTGGTTCTGACGCTCGCCGCGTTCGGCCTGGTGGCCTTCGACATGGTCTCGGGCCTCGGGGCGCTGGCGGCGCTCGGCGGGCTGGCCATCGTGCAGATCGTGATCCAGTTCCGCTATTTCCTGCACATCGATCTGCAGAAATCCCATCGCGACGACCTACAACTCATTCTGTTCACCGGACTCATCGTGTCGTTGATGATCGGAGGCACGCTCTGGATCCTCTTCGACCAGCACGCGCGGATGTGACCGCGCCGGCCATGCACGAAAGGAGATGCCATGACCCAGCATGACGACCTACCGCAGGAAAGCGGGCCCGCAGGCGGCTGGGGGTCTCTGCGCAGTATCTCCCGCATTTTCGGAGAGGCGCGCCCGAACCCCGCCGTGCTCGACACGCTGCGGCGCCAGAACAAGCCGGGGGGCTTCATGTGCTCGTCCTGCGCCTGGCCCAAGCCGCCGAACTACAAGCCCTTCGAGTTCTGCGAGAACGGCGCCAAGGCGACCATCTGGGAAAACACCTCGGCCCGCTGCACGCCCGAATTCTGGGACGACCACACCGTCACCGAGCTGCGCGCCTGGACCGATCACGAGCTGGAGATGACCGGCCGCCTGACCGCGCCCATGAGCTACGACGCCGAAACGGACCGCTATGTCGAGGTCAGCTGGGACGAGGCCTTTGCCGAGATCGGCACCGGGCTCAAGGCGCTGCCGCCGGAGGACGTGGTCTTCTATTCATCCGGCCATGCGGGGCTCGAGGCGTCCTATCTCTGGGCGCTGATGGCGCGGCTCTACGGCAACAACAACCTGCCGCAAAGCTCCAACATGTGCCACGAGACGACGAGCGTCGGCCTGAAGAAGGTCATCGGCTCGCCGGTGGGCACCGTGGTCTGGGAAGACCTGGCCAAGACCGACTGCTACTTCTTCTTCGGGCAGAACCCGGGCACCAACTCCCCCCGTTTCCTGCACCCGCTGAAGGAGTTGAAGGATCGCGGCGGCAAGATTGTCACCTTCAACCCGGTGCGCGAACAGGGGCTCGTCTCCTTCGTCGATCCGCAGGATCCGACCGCCATGGTGACGGGGAGCGAGACGATCATCTCCGACCAGTATCACCAGCTGAAGGGCGGCACCGACATCGCCGCGATCCTCGGGATCAGCAAGGCGGTGATCGAGGCCGACGATGCCCGGGGCGGCGTCATCGACTGGGACTTCATCAACGAGCACACGACCGGCTTCGACACGTTCATCGCCCTCGCCCGCGACACGACCTGGCAGGCGATCTGCGACGAATGCGGCCTGACCGAGGAGGCCCTGCGCGAGGCGGCCGAGGTCTACATGCAGGCCGAGCGGGTGATCGGCGTCTACGGCATGGGCCTGACGCAGCAGGCGCATGGCGCGTGGAATATCGGCATGCTCGTCAACCTGCTGATGCTGCGCGGGAATATCGGCCGCGAAGGCGCCGGCATCTGCCCGGTGCGCGGCCATTCCAACGTGCAGGGCCAGCGCACCGTGGGCATCGCGGAAAAGGCCGATCTGGTGCCGATGGACAAGCTGCGCGAGCTCTTCGACTTCGAGCCGCCGCAGAAGGACGGTATGCATATCGTCGACGCGGCTCAGGGCCTGCTGGACGGCAAGGTCCGCGCCATGGTCTGCCTTGGCGGCAACCTCGTCCGCGCCCTGCCCGACCGCGCCCGGCTGGAGGATGTGTGGCAGGCGCAGGACGTCACGGTGATGATCTCCACCAAGCTCAACCGGTCGCACCTTTACCCGGGCAAGTCCGCCTGGATCCTGCCCTGTCTCTCGCGCTCGGAAGTGGACGAGCAGGAGACGGGCAACCAGTGGATCACCATCGAGGACAGCTTTTCGATGATCCACGGCTCGCGCGGGCATCGCAGCGTCCCGTCGGACAAGCTGATGTCGGAGACCGCGATCACCTGCGAGCTGGGCAAGGTGCTGACCCCGCCGAACCCGAAGGTAAAGTGGGACGAATGGCGCGCCGATTACTCGCTCATCCGCGACCTGATCGAGGCGACCTACCCGGACGATTTCCGCGACATGAACAAGCGGATGAACGAGCCGGGCGGCTTCTGGCGCGACAATCCCGCCCATCACCGGGTCTGGAAGACCGAGAGCGGCAAGGCGGAATTCACCACGCCCGAAAAGCTCAACGCGCTGGATTTCGACGATGCCGAGGGCCGGTTCCGCCTGCTCACGATGCGGTCGAACGACCAGTTCAACACCACGATCTACGGCTATTCCGACCGCTTCCGCGGCATCGAGGGCACGCGCGACGTGCTGCTGATGAACGAGGAGGACATGAAGGCCCAGGGCCTGGCCAAGGATGATGTCGTGGCGCTGGTGGGCGATGCCGGGGACGGCGTGGCGCGCCGGCTTGGCGGGCTTTCGGTCATTCCCTTCGACCTGCCGCGCGGCACCGTCGGCTCCTACTACCCGGAATGCAACGTGCTGGTCCCGGTGGGCCACCACGACCACCTGTCGAAGACCCCCGGCTCCAAGGCCGTGCCGGTCCGGATCGAACGCGACGCCGCCTGATCCCTGCCCCCTTCCGCGGATCCCCACGGATCCGCGGAAGGCCGAGCGATTTTGTCGGAACATTCCGTTCCGTCCCTCGTTGCCAAGACAGAGACAGTCGCCCGGACAGAACGGGTGGTTTCGATTTCACCAGGAGACAAGCATGGCTAGTGACCCGAAGAGTTCGGCCCCTTCCGGCAAGGGCGGAGAACTGCACCAGCAGGCGGGCGGCGACGTCGCTCAGTTGACCACCCAGCAGGGCGTTCCGGTTGCCGACGACCAGAACTCGCTTCGCCAGGGACGGCGCGGCCCGACGCTGATGGAAGACGTCCACTTCCGGGAAAAGATCTTTCACTTCGACCACGAGCGCATCCCCGAGCGGGTGGTCCATGCCCGCGGCTACGGCGCCCACGGCTATTTCGAGACCTACGACCCGATCCCCGAACTGACCAAGGCCGACCTCTTCCAGCGCAAGGGCGAGAAGACCCCGGCCTTCGTCCGCTTCTCCACAGTGGCGGGCAACAAGGGCTCGGCCGACCTGGCCCGCGACGTGCGCGGCTTCGCGGTCAAGCTCTACACCCAGGAAGGCAACTGGGACATCGTTGGCAACAACATCCCCGTCTTCTTCATCCAGGACGCGATCAAGTTCCCCGATCTCATCCACGCCGCCAAGCAGGAGCCGGATCGCGGTTTCCCGCAGGCGCAGACGGCGCATGACAATTTCTGGGATTTCATCGGCCACATGCCCGAGGCCATGCACATGATCACCTGGGTCATGTCGGACCGGGCGATCCCGCGCTCCTTCCGCTTCATGGAGGGCTTCGGCGTCCACACCTTCCGCATGGTGAATGCCGAGGGCAAATCGCATTTCGTCAAGTTCCACTGGAAGCCCAAGCAGGGCATGCAGTCGGTGACCTGGGACGAGGCGGTCAAGATCAACGGCGCCGACCCGGATTTCCACCGCCGCGACCTCTGGGACGCGATCCAGTCCGGCGACTACCCGGAATGGGAGCTGGGGCTGCAGGTCTTCGACCAGGACTTCGCGGACCAGTTCGATTTCGACATCCTGGACGCCACTAAGATCATCCCCGAGGAACTGGTCCCGGTCCGCAAGGTCGGGCGGCTGGTGCTGGACCGCATGGTCGACAACTTCTTCGCCGAGACCGAGCAGGTGGCCTTCCAGACCAACAACATCGTCCCCGGCATCGACTTCACCAACGACCCGCTGCTGCAGGGGCGGAACTTTTCCTACCTCGACACGCAGCTCAAGCGGCTGGGCGGCCCGAACTTCAACCACATCCCGATCAACGCGCCCAAGTGCCCGTTCCACCACTTCCAGCAGGACGGCCACATGGCGATGCACAACCCCGTGGGCCGGGCGAATTACGAGCCCAATTCCTGGGGCGCCGAGGATGGCGGGCCGCGCGAGGATCCGGAAAACGGCCTGACTTCCTACCCCGAGGAAAACGACGGGCCGAAACAGCGCGTCCGGTCCGAGACCTTTGCCGACCATTACAGCCAGGCGCGGCAATTCTACATCTCCCAGACCGAGGTGGAGCAGCGCCACATGGTCGACGCCATCGTCTTCGAGCTGAGCAAGGTGGAGACGCCGGCGATCCGCACCCGGATCATGTCCCACCTGCTGAACATCCATGACGGCCTTGCCAAGGGCGTCTCCGAAGGGCTGGGCATGGACCTGCCCGAAGCGGCAAAGCCCGCGATGGAGGTGCGCACGGACCTGGAGGAGAGCCCCGCGCTCAGCATCCTCAAGAACGGGCCCGACAGCTTCAAGGGCCGCAAGCTGGGGATCCTTATCAGCGACGGCGCCGATGCCGGTCAGCTCGAGGCGCTGGAAAAGGCGGCCGAGGCCGAGGGCGCCATCGTCGTGCTGGTGGGCCCCCGCGTGGGCAGCGTGAAGCTGGCGGACGGCAGCAGCCGCGAGGCCGGCGAGAAGGTCGATGGCGGGCCTTCGGTGCTTTACGACGCGGTGGCGATCCTGACCTCTGAAGAGGGGGCAGAGACCTTTGCCGGCATGCACGCGGCCAAGACCTGGGCGGCGGATGCCTGGGCGCATGGCAAGTTCATCGCCCATTCGCCCAAGGCCGCGCCGTTCCTTCAAAAGGCCGGCCTGCCCGACAAGGGCGACGAGGGGCTGCAATCCCTCGCCGATACCGACGCGGCGGCCTTCCTCAAGTCCTGCCGGAAGATCCGGGTCTGGGACCGCGGCTGAGCGCCAAGGCCTGATCACTGACAGCATGTTCCGGCGCGGGGGCGACCTCCGCGCCGGATTTTCTTTGGGGTCAGAGGCTCTCGCCGCCCGCGCCGCCCACGTCCTCCCGGGCCACCGCCACGGTCTTCAGCACCGCGTGGCACTCCATCCCCACGGCCAGTCCCAGCCGCTCCGCCGAGCGCCTCGTGATCCGCGCCAGAACGCGGCCCGCGGGCGTGGCGATCTGCACCATCATCCCCGGCCCCTCGCCCGGATGCAGCGCCTCGATCCGGCCGGGCAGCAGGTTCATCGCCGACAGCCCCTCGGGCCGCGCCGTCGCGACGATCACGTCCTGCGCCGCTATCCTGAGCCGCAGCTCTGCCCCCGGCGGCGCCGCGACGCGGGGCACCACCAGCGGCACGCCCCCGGCCTCCAGCTCGCTCAGCCCGTCGGCGTCGTGGCGCACCACCCGCGCCGCGATCACCGCCCCCGCGGCCCGCACGCCCAAGGGGTGCGAGGCCGGATCGCCCAGCACCTCCGCCACCGGCCCCTGCCCGGTCACCCGGCCATCCTCCAGCCCGACGACGCTGGTGGCCAGCCGCGCCACCTCGGCCGCGGAATGGCTGACATAGAGGATGGGAACCGGGCTCTCGTCGCGCAGCCGCTCGAAATAGGGCAGGATCTCGGCCTTGCGCGCCTCGTCGAGCGAGGCCAGCGGCTCGTCCGCCAGGATCAGCTCCGGCGCGGCCAGCAGGGCCCGGCCGATGGCGACCCGCGCCTTCTCCCCGCCCGACAGCGCGCCGGGCCGCCGGTCGAGCAGCGGGCCGATGCCCAGCATCTCCACCACCTGCGCGCGGTCCGCGCCCCTCGCCCCGCGCGGCGCGAACCAGCGGCCATAGGCGAGGTTCTGGCGCACGGTGAGATGCGGGAAAAGCCGCGCCTCTTGGAAAACGTAACCCAGCCGGCGGCGATGCGGCGGCAGCCACAAGCCCCGCGCCGTGTCGCACAGCACCCGCTCGCCGGCCCTGATCCGCGCCTCGTCGGGCCGGAACAGCCCCGCCACCGCGTTGATCACGCTCGTCTTGCCCGAGCCGGAGCGCCCGAACAGCACCGTGATCCCCTGCGGCACCTCGAACTCCACGTCGAGCCGGAAGCCGGGAAAGTCATGGCGGATGCGCACCTCGAGGCTCATGCGCCGCCCACCCGTGCCGCGACCTTGCGGCCCACCCACTCCGACAGCAGAAGCGCGGTCATCGCGACCACGACCGACACCGCCACCAGCCGCAGCGCCGCCCCCTCGCCCCCCGGCACCTGCAGGAAGGCATAGATCGCCGAGGGCAGCGTCTGGGTCTCGCCGGGGATGTTCGACACGAAGGTGATCGTGGCGCCGAATTCCCCCATCGCCTTGGCGAAGGCCAGTATGGCGCCCGCGATCACGCCCGGCAGGATCATCGGCAGGGTGACCGTGGCGAAGACCCAGGCGCGCCCCGCGCCGAGCGTGGAGGCCGCCTGCTCCAGCTTGGGATCCACCGCCTCGATCGACAGGCGGATGGCGCGGACCATGAGCGGAAAGCCCATGATCCCCGCCGCCAGCGCCGCGCCGGTCCAGCGAAAGGCAAAGACGATGCCAAGCTGTTCAAGCGCCGATCCCAGCGGCGCCTGCGTCCCGAAGGTCAGGAGCAGCAGGTACCCGGTCACCACCGGCGGCAGGATCAGCGGCAGGTGCACCAGCCCGTTGAGCAGCGTCCGCCCCGGAAAGCGCCAGCGCGCAAGGGCATAGGCCGCCAGCAGCCCCGGCGGCAGGCTCGCCAGCGTGGCCCAGAGAGAGACGCGCAGCGACAGCGCCACCGCCGCCCAGCCCTCGGCGCCGAGCCATGAACCGAGCCAGCCGGTTAGCGCCTCCATAAGCCCTCACTCGACGACATCGAATCCCTGCCGCTCGAAGGCCGCCCGCGCGGCGTCACTGCCGAGGTAGTCGAGGAACCGGCCCGCCGCCTCCCCCGCGCCCTCGATCTGCGCGACGGGATAGATGATCGGCGGATGGCTGTCCTCGGGAAAGGTGCCGATGACGCCCACGTCGGGCTCGGCCTGCGCGTCGGTGGCGTAGACGATGCCCAGCGGCGCCTCGCCCGTGGCCACCAGTGCCAGCGCCGCGCGCACGTTGTCGGCCTGCGCCACCTGGGGCGCGACCGTGTCCCACAGGCCCAGCGAGCTGAGCGCCGCCTTGCCGTAGATGCCCGCGGGCACCGCGTCGACCAGCGCCATGGCCAGCCGGCCGCCGCCCAGCATCGCGGCAAGGTCGGTCGTGGCGTCGATCTTTTGCTCCGGCGCCTCCGGGTCGCTGGAGATCAGCACGATGGAATTGCGCAGCAGATCGCGGCGCGTGCCCGGCTCCAGCCGCCCGGCCTCGTCCAGCCGGTCCATCCAGCCGGGATTGGCCGAGATGAAGACATCGGCCGGCGCCCCCGCCTCGATCTGCCGGGCCAGTGCCGAGGATCCGGCGAGCGAGACCGCGATGTCGAGCCCGCTTTCCGCCTCGAACCCCTGTTCGATCTCGTCCATCGCGTCCTTGAGGCTGGCCGCGGCAAAGACGGTCAGGTCGGCGGCGGCGACCGGGAACGGCGCGGCGGCCAGCAGCGCAAGGGTGAGGGCGGGGGCGAGGATCGGGCGGAAAAGGGACATGGGGAAGCTCCCGTTATGTTTCGCAGGAAACATCGCTTCCGTCCGCCGCAGCGTCAAGCGTTATTTCCCATCGGGAATATCGGCGAGAAGCTGCTGCAACCTCCGGGCCTGACCGCCCCCTGCCGCGCGCGCCTCCGCCTCCAGCGCGCGGTAGGCCTCCAGCACCTCCGCGCCCGTCTCCGTCACCCGCGCGCCACCCCCCTTCGCGCCGCCCCGGGAGCTTTCGACCACCGGCGCGCGGAACATGGCGTTCATGGTCTCCACCAGCTGCCAGGCCCTTTTATAGCTCATCTTCATCTCGCGCCCCGCCGCGGCGATGGAGCCGGTGCGCGCGATCCGTTCCAGCAGCTCCGCCTTGCCCGGACCCATCATGGCGCCGGGACCGAAGAGGATGCGGATGCGGAAATCGGGCGGGTCACTGGCTTCGCTCATGGCGCGATCCTGCGCGCTGGCGCGGACGGGGGCAAGCGGTGAAGGATCGGCAACATTCCGTTTCCCGAATGGCATGAGAGGAACCCCTCGCGAATCCGGGCCGTTCTCCGCCCAGTCGCCCCCGGCCGGGCCGGGATTGAGCAGTAAGATCAAGAGGAGGAACCCCATGTTCCGCACCATCGCAACCAGCACCGCAGCCGCCGCGCTGCTCGCCACCATGACCGCCGCCCCCGTGGCCGCGGCCGTCGACGCCAACGCCACCACCGACCTGAACCTCCGCGCCGGCCCCGGCCCGCAATTCGAGGTGGTCGACGTGATCGCCAATGAGGGCGCCGTCACCGTGGAGGCCTGCAACGAGTCCGGCCAATGGTGCCGCGTCAGCTATGAAGACCAAACCGGCTGGGCCTATTCCCCCTACCTGACCGCCACCGTGAAGGAAGAGCCGGTCTATGTCTCCGAAAGCCTGCCGGAGCTGGAAGTGGACACCGTGCCCGACAAGGAAGCGGAGCGTGACGCGGCCATCGGCGGCGGCTTCGTGGGCAGCTTTGCGGGCGCACTGATCGCCGGCCCGGCGGGCGCCGCCGTGGGTGCCATCGCGGGCGGCGCGACCGCCTCGGCCAGCGTGCCGGAAAAGACCGTCACCTACGTGAAGGAAAACCGCATCGACCCGGTCTACCTCGAGGGTGAGGTCGTCGAAGGCGCCGTGGTGCCGGAAGAAGTGGAGATCGTCACCATCCCCGACAGCGACTACGCCTATCTCTACGTGAATGGCGTGCCGGCGGTGATCGACCCCGCGGACCGCAGCATCGTCCGCGTGGTGCGGTAAGCCCCGCCGAGAAACGCGAAAGGCCCCGGGCGATCCCCGGGGCCTTTTTCGTTGTGCCGCGTCGGGTCGGCTCAGGTATTGAAGAGGAAGTGCAGCACGTCGCCGTCCTGCACCACATAGGCCTTCCCCTCGGCGCGCATCTTGCCGTTCTCCTTGGCGCCCTGTTCGCCGCCAAGCGCCACGTAATCGTCGTAGGCGATGGTCTCGGCCCGGATGAAGCCCTTTTCGAAATCGCCGTGAATGACACCCGCCGCCTTGGGCGCCGAGGTGCCCTCGCGGATCGTCCAGGCGCGCGCCTCCTTGGGGCCCACGGTGAAATAGGTCTCGAGGTTCAGCAGCGCGTAGCCCGCCTTGATCAGCCGGTCGAGCCCTGCCTCTTCCAGCCCCATCTCGCCCAGGAACATCTCGGCCTCCTCGGCGTCGAGCTGGGAGATCTCTTCCTCAATCTGGGCCGAGATCACCACGGTGCCGGCGCCCTGCTCTGCCGCCATCTTCTCCACCGCGGCGGAATGGGCGTTGCCCTCGGCGGCCGAGCCTTCGTCCACGTTGCAGACGAAGAGCACGGGCTTGGAGGTCAGGAGCTGGAGCATCTTCCACGCCTTCTGGTCATCCTCCGACACCTCGACGGTGCGGGCCGGGCGCCCCTCTTCCAGCGCGGCGAGCGCGGTCTTGAGCAGGCGTTCCTGCTGCACCGCCTCCTTGTCGCCGCCCTTTACCTTGCGGACGATGTTCTGCAGCCGTTTCTCGATGGAATCGATGTCGGCCAGCATCAGCTCGGTCTCGATCGTCTCGGCGTCGGCCACCGGGTCGACGCGATCCTCCACGTGGGTCACGTCGCCATCCTCGAAGCAGCGCAGCACGTGGGCGATGGCGTCCACCTCGCGGATGTTGGCGAGGAACTGGTTGCCGAGGCCCTCGCCCTTGGACGCGCCCTTCACCAGCCCGGCGATGTCGACAAAGGTCATGCGGGCGGGAATGATCTGCTTCGACTTGGCGATCTCCGCCAGCTTGTCGAGCCGCGGGTCCGGTACCGCCACGTCGCCCACGTTGGGTTCGATCGTGCAGAAGGGAAAGTTCGCCGCCTGCGCCGCCGCCGTACGGGTGAGCGCGTTGAAAAGCGTGGATTTCCCGACGTTGGGAAGCCCCACGATGCCCATTCTGAATCCCATGTTCGCGCCCCTTGTCTGCCGCCCGAAGATCAGGCGGCATCTAGGGTGAGGGCCATGGCGGGGTCAACCCCGCGCCAGCGCTTTGCCGAAGGGTGACAGGCCTCCGGCGGCGGGGTCCGGCCGGTCTGGGCATGAACGCTCAGACGGAGCGCATCTGCGGCCGCCGCCAGCCCGCGGCCGGGGTGATCAACAGCTCGGTCAGCGCCCAGACCAGCGCGTCCACCCGGTCCGGGCTGCCCCGCCCCTCGTAGCCCTGCAGCGTCATGCGGCACATCTGGTCCTCCAGCTCCGCCAGCCCCCGCACATGCTGCACCCGCCCCTGTTCGTAGAGCGCGGCGACCGGTTCGGCGCGTGCCACCTTGCCCCGGCTGGCATGGACCTTGGTGATGGGCACCATGGGATCGACCTGGCGGATCACCTGCTCCACCAGGTCGCCGCCCTGGTTCACCTCGGCCACCAGCCGGTCGGCGCCGAAGCGTTCCATCGCCGTGATCGCCGCCCGCGCCCAGCTGGCCGGAGAGGCGGCGCCAAGGCTCGCATCCGCCAGCACATGGGCGTGCCAGTCCTGCGGCGGGCCCTGGGTGACCGCACCGGCCACGACGATGCCGCATTGATCCGACCCCGCCTTGCCCGTCACCGGAGGGTCGATGGCCACCACGATCCGGTCGAAATCGGGCAGCGCGTCGCGGCGGGCCTGCTCAAGCCCCGCGCGGGACCAGAGCGCGCCCTCCACGTCCTCCACCATCTCGCCGTCGAGCTCCTGCCGGCCCTGCCGCGTGCCGTCGTAGCGCCGCCGGACCTCGTGCAGGAATTCCTCGGCCAGGTAGGCGCGGTTGGCCTCTGTCGGCGCGCGGGTGACCACGGTGGTGGGACTGTCGAGCAGGCCTTTCAGCACCTCGGTGTCGCGCGGTGTCGTGGTCACGCAGGCCTGCGGCGCCTCGCCAAGGCGCAGGGCGAATTGCAGCATGTCCCAGGTCTCGGCCGCGTTGGGCCACTTGCCCAGCTCGTCGGCCCAGGCCGCGTCGAATTGCGGCCCGCGCAGGCCCTCGGGCGCATGGGCGGAAAAGGCCGTCGCCTCCGCCCCGTTGGGCCAGACCAGCGTCTTGCGCGAGGCCACCCATTCCGGCTTGCGGTCGGGCGGAGAGCATTCGAGGATGCCGCTGTCGCCCATCACCATGATCTCGCGCACCTGGTCGATGCTTTCGCCCACCAGCGCCACGCGCCGGGCGCGGCCGGGGTCGAGCGGGCCCGACCCCTCGACCTGCGCCCGCACCCATTCCGCCCCGGCGCGCGTCTTGCCCGCGCCGCGGCCGCCCATGATCACCCAGCTTCGCCAGTCGCCTTCGGGGGGCAACTGGTGGTCATGCGCCCAGAAGTCGAAGAGCCACGGCAGCGCCGCCACCTCCTCATCCGTCAGCTCCGCGAGGAATTGTTCCCTCACGGCAGCATCGGCGGAGGCGATCCAGGCGGCACCGGATCTGAGACCGGGCAGAGTCGAAGTCGATGGCATATCCCGGCCGATGAAGGCCACTTTCCCTGATGTCGCGTTCGGCAATTTTCATCTCCAGCTCGGACGCCAGCCGGACGAGTTGCCTCACCTCGGTCAGCGTGCGCTTGATGTCGCCCGGTTTCGGGCTTTTCCCTTCGCGAAGCGCGCATTTCCACGCTTCGAGTTCTTCCGACAGCTCCTCGAGCTGCGCATCGACGACTTCGATCCTGCGATCGAAGGGCGACGGCTCTTGGTCTTTCGGATCCATGTCCACCCTTTCGCTGCCCCGCCTCGCATGCGGGGGACGCACCCGGCCTCCCTGCCCGATCTCCCTGTAATTGCGTGGAGTTCACCGCTCAACCTATACGGGCGTCCGCGGCAAAAAGTCAATGTGTTGCATGAAGAGCGGACGGCAAGCGACCGTTGCAAAAGGCAAATTCGGAACCGCAACGTCCGGCATCAAATCCGTGCGCACTGCCCCAAGCCCCTGGCCTCGCAAAAGCCACAGGCGCAGGAACGCAACGGCCCGGCCACCGTTTCCGGGGCCGGGCCGTCAGTGCGTTAACCGTAGGCGGGCTCAGTTGCCGTTGGCTTCGCCCTGTTCCGCCTCGAGCTGGCGCCATTTGGCGACATTGCGATTGTGCTCGTCCAGCGTCTCGGCAAAGGCGTGACCGCCCGACCCGTCCGCGACGAAGAAGACGTAATCGGTCTCTGCCGGGTTCACCGCCGCCTCGATGCTGGCGCGGCCGGGATTGGCGATGGGCGTGGGCGGCAGCCCGTCGATCACGTAGGTGTTGTAGGGCGTGGCCTTGCGCAGCTCGCTCTGCCGCAGGCCGCGGCCCAGCACGCCCTCGCCGTTGGTCAGCCCGTAGATCACCGTCGGGTCGGTCTGCAGCCGCATCCCCTGTTTCAGCCGGTTGACGAAAACGCTCGCCACCTGCCGCCGCTCTTCGGGAACGCCGGTCTCCTTCTCGATGATCGAGGCGAGGATCAGCGCCTCTTCCGGGGAGGAGACGGGCAGATCCTCGTCGCGCTCGGCCCAGGCCTCGGTCAGGATCTGTTCCTGCGCGGTGATCATGCGGTCCACCAGTTCCGTCGCGCTGTCTTCACCCGGGTCGATGCGGTATTCGCGCGGGGCCAGCGTGCCCTCGGCCGGGGGTTCGGCGATGGAGCCCGACAACACGTCGATGGCGTTGAGCGCCTGCATCACCTGCCAGCTGGTCACGCCCTCGGCCAGGACGAGCCGGAACTCGGTGCCGGTGGCGTCGCGGGCGGTGGCATAGGCCTCGGGGCGCTCGTCCTGCGCCAGGTCGAACTCCGCCTTCTCGACGAAGGCATTGGTGATCGGGTCCAGCTCGCGCACCTCGGCGAAGGCGTGGTTCACGCCGATGCGATAGACCACCTCGGTGCCGCAGGTATTCCGCCCGCCGCGGGTCACCGCGTCGACGATATCGGCCATGGAGGCGTGGGATTCCACCCGGAACGACCCGGCCTTCAGCAGGCCGGTCTTTTCGGTGTAATCGGCCCCGATGCGGAAGATCGAGCCACGGGTGATCGCGCCGCGCTCCGCCAGGTCGCGCGACACCTCGTCCATGTTCGACCCGCTTTCGACGCGGACGCAGATCGCCTCGTCAAGCGGGCCCTCGGCGGTGTATTGCGCCCGACCCCACAGGATCAGCCCGGCAAGCAGGAAGAGCCCGAGGATCAGGAAGGTCAGCGCGTTGGACGCGACGGAGCGCCACATCAATCAGCCTTTCCGAAAAGCACCGAGGCATTGGTCCCGCCGAACCCGAAGGAGTTCGACAGCGCCACGTTGATCTCGCGCTCGACCTTGGCATTGGCCGCGAGGTCGATGGCGGTTTCGACGGCCGGGTTGTCAAGGTTGATGGTCGGCGGCGCCACCTGGTCGCGGATTGCGAGGATGGAGAAGATCGCCTCGATCGCGCCGGCCGCGCCCAGAAGGTGGCCGGTCATCGACTTGGTGGAGGACATGGTGACCTTGGACGCGGCCTCGCCCAGCATCCGCTCCACCGCGCCCAGCTCGATCACGTCGGCCATGGTCGAGGTGCCGTGGGCGTTGATGTAGTCGATTGCCGACGGCTCCAGCCCCGCGCGTTTCAGCGCCGCCCGCATGGAACGTTCGGCCCCGTCGCCATCCTCGGACGGTGCGGTGATGTGGTAGGCGTCGCCGGACAGGCCGTAGCCGATCACCTCGGCGTAGATCTTGGCGCCGCGGGCCTTTGCATGCTCGTATTCCTCCAGCACGACCACGCCCGAGCCCTCGCCCATGACGAAACCGTCGCGGTCGGTGTCGTAGGGCCGGCTCGCCCCCTTGGGGTCGTCCTTGCGCTTGGTCGAGAGCGCCTTGCAGGCGTTGAACCCGGCGATCCCGATTTCCGAGATCGAGGCCTCGGCCCCGCCGGCGATCATCACGTCGGCATCTTCCCACTGGATCAGCCGCGCCGCGTCGCCGATGGCATGCGCCCCGGTGGAACAGGCGGTCACGACCGAGTGGTTCGGCCCCTTGAAGCCGTAGCGGATGGAGACCTGGCCCGAGATCAGGTTGATCAGCGCGCCGGGAATGAAGAAGGGCGAGACCCGCCGCGGCCCGCGTTCCTTGATCAGCACGGCGGTGTCGGCGATGGAGTTGAGCCCGCCGATACCCGAGCCGATCATCACGCCGGTGCGCTCCTGGTCCGCGGCTTCCGTGGGCATCCAGCCGGAATCCTTCACCGCCTGGTCCGCGGCGGCCATGCCGTAGAGGATGAAATCGTCCACCTTGCGGCGCTCTTTCGGCTCCATCCAGTCGTCGGGGTTGAACGTCCCGCCGCTGCCGTCGCCATAGGGCACTTCGCAGGCGTAATCCGTGGCGAGGTGACTGGCATCGAAGCGGGTGATCGTGCCCGCCCCGGATTGTCCCTCGAGGATCCGACGCCAGCTTTCTTCCACGCCGCAGGCAAGGGGGGTCACGAGCCCCAATCCGGTCACTACAACACGCCGCATCCTGACTGCCTCGTCTTTGGTTTCTCTCCGGCTGCTCTTACACGCCCACGGGGTTGAGGGGCAAGAGGATCGCCCGTCCCCGACCCGCATGATCCTGCCGGAACGCCGGCTTTCGCGCAGGAAAAAGGGCGCCCGGAGGCGCCCTTTCGTCCGGTTCGCCTGTCAGGCGGTTCAGTGACGTGCTTCACCGAACTCGGAGTGAAGAACCTTCTCGATCTGGTCGAGCTGGTGGTTCGTCAGATCCTTGTCCAGCTCGCCCACGATCCTGGAGGTGACCTCCTTGTGAAGCTCCTTGCGCAGCTCGCCCAGGACCTTCGGCGCGGCGGCCACGATCAGGCGGTCGAACTTGCCGTCATGGGCCTGGTGGTAGAGCTTGTCCGCCAGGTCCGCCGCGAAGCGTTCCTTCGCCAGCTCGTGCCAATCGGTATCGTCGAGGGCGGAGACCTGACCGACGCCGGTATCCTTCATCCGCCCCGGCCGGTTCGCCGATTGCTCGATGTCGGAGGGGTTGTCCTGCTCCTCCTTGCCCATCACCACGAGATGCGGGTCCATCGGGTCGGTCATGTTGCGCAGGAACAGGGCCTTCTCGCCGTCCGCGATCAGCACGACGGTGCCCTGGGTAAGTTCTGCTGCCATCACTTCGTCCCCCCGTCGATCTCGTCGCCCTTGCGGACCCGCGTGTTGCCCTGGTCCCCGTCGGCGGGGCCTTTCACCTCGTCACGGGTGCCGACCTTGCGGCTCAGTTCTCCGCCGCTGCGGCCCTGTTCGGCCACTTCCGTGGTGTCGCCCACGATCTCTTCGGTCTCGCTCCGACCGTCCTTGCTGCGATGCCGTTCGGCCATCTCGGAAACTCCTCATGGCAGTTCGTTGTCATTGTTGCGGAAACGAAAAGGGCCGCGGCGGGGTTCCCCGGCGCGGCCCTGTCTTCGGGTCAAGTCGGATCACGTTTCGCGATCCGCCGAGATCCTTACTTCACGACGATGACCACATCGCCATTGGCGTCGGTATAGATGGTCTGAACGTCGGTCAGCACGTAGCCTTTTTCCTCAACGGCGCCCATCATCATCGGGTTCGCCTCGACATAGGCCTGCTGGGCCGCCGGATCGGTGTCCATCGACGTGTCGTCCCACATGCCTTCGAGGTCGGACATGGTCACGACGCCGACCGACATGCCGGGCTGCAGTTCCATGTCGTCGTTCATCGGCGTCAGCGCGCCGGAACGGCCCTGGTCGAGGAACTTGGTCACGTCCTCGTCGCCCATCATGTTGGCACCGTCATAGGTGAACTCGGTGGTCGCTTCCGAGCGGCCTTCGTTCACGTTGTCGGTGCCGGCGTTGTTGGCGTCGCCTGCAGCGGTCACGTTCTCGGTGTCAGGCGCGGTCGCATCGGACCCGCCAGCGGACAGGTTGGTGTCGTCGGCAGCGAAGGCTGCGGTCGAGAGCAGCGCGGCGAGGGCGGTGGTACCAATCGTCTTGATCATAAAGGTCATAATATCGTCCTTTCAGCTTTCGTTGCAGACGCGTCTCTCTGCGCCCGTTGCCGCAACAATGCGCGAGTCGCTGCAATTGTTCCGGAAAAGGCGCTCTTGGTGCAGAACCTGGTATGAGGCCGGAGTTCCCCATCCAAACAATTGGATTTCCTGGCATTTCCAGAAGACCCGGTGGGCAGGCATCAGTGAACCGAAGCATTTCTCACGGCCATGTCACCGGCGCTTGAACGAGAAGACCCCGCAAGGCGGCGCTTGCGGGGTCCCTCTCGCCATCGATGTGCGGCGACGGATTACATCCGGTCGTCGACGATCACCTGCAGCGTGCCGTCCGTGTCGCTTTGCACGGCGACCACGTCATCGGCGCTGTAACCCTCGGCATCGAGCGCGGCGGTGACGTCGCTGTTGGCCTCGATCGCGGAATGCAGGGCGTCCATCTGGTCACCCGCATCGGTCATCGCCTGGTTCAGGGCCTCGGCGTTTTCGCCGGCTTCGCCCTTGAGTTCGGACAGCGTCATCGTTTCCACGGTCACGTCGTCACCGGCGCCCTCCACCGTCGCGGCGAAGTCGGTGCCGCTACGGTAGCTGGAGATCAGGCTGCCATAGGTCATGGAGCCCGCCATGGCGCCGGTCTTGGACTTGGCGCCGGAATTGCCGTTATCGGCTCCGGCCTGTGCGGTCAGGTCGGTATCGCCGGAAACACCTGCATCGCCGGAAACGCCCGCGGACCCGGCATCGGCCGAGACGCCGGCATCGGCGCCGGTCGAGACGGAGGCCCCGCCTGCATTGGCGGACACGCCGTTGTCACTGCCGGCGCTGACGCCTGCGGCAAAGGCGGGGGCGGAGAGCAGGGCGGCAAAGATGGCTGCGGTACCCGTGAGTTTTGCTCGATTGGTCATGACGAACTCCTTTCGGTTTTCTCGTCTGCCGGGCACCTCCTCTGCGCCCGGCTTGCGGAACAGGAATGCCCAGGACCGCTTCCCGTTCCGCCCCGCTTCACCCCCTCGGCATGAGCCCGCCGCACCGCCGGGCCGGATCGGCAGGGTTCTGCCAAACCTTTCGCAGGCAAAGAAAAACCCCGCCGGATGCGATCCGGCGGGGTTGAAATCCGGGGCGGCCGAGGGGCCGCGTCCGTCAGACCTCACATGCGCGAGGCGACGTTTTCCCAGTTGACCAGCTTGTTCAGGAAGTTGTCCAGGTAAGCCGGGCGCTTGTTGCGGAAGTCGATGTAGTAGGAATGCTCCCACACGTCGCAGCCCAGCAGCGCGGTCTGGCCGAAGCAGAGCGGGTTCACCCCGTTCTCGGTCTTGGTCACCTTGAGCGAGCCGTCGGTGTCCTTGACCAGCCACGCCCAGCCGGAGCCGAACTGACCGGCACCCGCGGCGGCGAATTCCTTCTTGAAGTCGTCGACCGAGCCGAAGGACTCGTTCAGCGCCTTCTCGAGCTCGCCGGGCATGCCGGTGCCGCCGGGCGCCATCATTTCCCAGAACTGGTTGTGGTTCCAGTATTGCGAGGCGTTGTTGAAGATGCCGGACTGGGCCACGGCCTTGGGGTCGTAGGTGCCCTTGATGATCTCTTCGACGGACTTGCCTTCCCACTCGGTGCCGGAAATGGCCTTGTTGCCATTGTCGACGTAAGCCTTGTGGTGGATGTCGTGGTGGTATTCCAGCGTCTCCTTCGACATGCCGGAGGATTCCAGCGCGTCGTGGGCATAGGGCAGGTCGGGAAGTTCGAAAGCCATGATGAGACCCCTTTCTCGTTTCGTGTTCGCTTGCGCATAGATGGTAGGCGCGCGGCGGTGAGGTCAAGCCCTATCCCGTCGTCGACCGGGTGCGCCAGCGCGCAAGCCCCTGTGCCGGCCCCTCCTCCGGCAGAGGAACGGGGTCGCGGTTCAACGTCAGCGGGTCGGCCTAATCCCGTGTCACGCACTCGCCCCGGCCCCAGAACCGGTTCGAGGCGTGGTCGAAACTCGCGGTGACCGTGGCGTCGCCTGACCTGCGGTCCATGGAGAGGACGGAGCGCATGAGTTCCGTCTCGCCCCCCTGAAAGGTCAGCGGGAAGGACCAGGAGACCACCAGCCGCGCCTCGTCGGAGCGCACGACCTGGCCCTCGAGCGGCAGGTCGGTGGCGTAGGCCAGCAGGTTGTCGATGACCAGCGCCTCCTGGCCCGGCAGCAGCCGGATGGAGAGCTGCTCGGCCACGGGAACGTCCAGCCCATGCGGGGTGATGCTGCAATAGATGTCCTCCGCCAGGGCGCTGCCCGGGAAGAGCAGCGCACCGAACAGCAGGGGCGGAATCGAGCGGCGCAAGGCGGCCTCCGGTGGTCGGGACGGATCCCCTGTCTGATCCTCGCCGCGCCCGGAGGCAAGGGGCGCCAGGGTCTTTCTTCAGTAACCCGCGCCGACCTCGCCGCCCTTCGCCGCCGAAACCTTCAGCAGGCCGAAGACATAGGCGGCGACCGAGCGGAAGCAGACCAGTTCGACGCAATCCTCCTCCGGCATCCAGAGCGCGGCGGCCACCTGCGCCACGCGCGTGCGGCGGATCATGCCGGGCCGGAAGGCCGCGCGCGACATGTCCACCGGGGCGAGCTTGGCCACCACCTCGCGCACGCCGGAACCGGTAAGCCGGAACATCGCCCGCGCGTCGGAAACCTCGACCGCCATCGCATGCTCCCCGGCCAACGCCGCCTGAAGCTGCGTGACCGCCTCGGGCGCCGCCGCGTGCGGCATGAGCAGCAGCAGCTCGTCCGGCGACATCCAGGCGACGGCATGTTCCGCCCCCTGCGACACCCCGCCGGCGTCGGGCACGTCGAGGCCGGTCAGGTCGCGGACCGCGCGGCGCAGCCCCTCCGACCCGAGGTCGCCGCGCAGCGTCACCATTCCGCGCGGCGGCAGTTCCTCCACCCTCACGAAGCCCTCGTAGCGCAGCCCGCCCAGGGCCGAGACCGGTTCAGACATTCTGCTTCTCCCCGTCCTTGTCGAAGAAGATCTGGTCGACGATTTTTGCCTGCACCACCTCGCCGTCCACCTTCGGGAAGTCGAGCACTTCGCCCATGCGGTCCGGCCCGTGCAGGACCAGCCCCATGGCGATGCCCCGCCCAAGCGTCGGCGAATGGTAGGTGGAGGTCACCCGGCCCTGCACCTTGCGCTGGCCGTTGGCATTGCGCCCCTCGGCCACCGCATAGGCGCCGTCGGGCAGGACGGAGCCGTCCACGGTCTCCAGCCCCACCAGCTTCCACCTTTCGGGATCGGCCATGTGGCTGCGCATCTGCGCGCGCTTGCCGATGTAATCCGTCTTCTTCTTCGAGATGGCCCAATCGAGCCCGAGATCCTGGGGGATCACGGTGCCGTCCGTCTCGTCGCCGATCATGATGAAGCCCTTCTCGGCCCGCATCACGTGCAGCGCTTCAGTCCCGTAAGGTGTCGCGCCGAACTCTTCCCCGGCCCCCAGCAACGCATCCCACACGGCGCGACCCTCGCTGGCAGGCACCGCCAATTCATAACTCAACTCGCCGGAGAACGAAATACGGAAGAGTCGTGTCCGGACACCGCCCAGAACCCCCTCCTTCCAGTCCATGAAGCGAAAGCTCTCGGCCGAGACGTCGATGCCGCCCAGCTTTTCCAGAACCTTGCGGGAATTGGGGCCCACCACCGCGATCTGGGCATATTGCTCGGTCACGTTGGCGGTGTGGACCTTCCAGTCCCACCATTCGGTCTGCAGCCATTCCTCCATGTGGGCATGGACGCTGTCGGCCCCGCCCGAGGTGGTGTGGCAGAGAAAGGTCTGCTCGTCGATTCGGGCCACCACGCCGTCATCCATGAGAAAGCCGTTCTCGGAACACATCAGCCCGTAGCGGCACTTCCCCGGCTTCAGCGTCGACATCATGTTGGTATAGAGCATGTCCATGAAGCGCGGCGCGTCCGGCCCGCTGACGAGGATCTTGCCCAGCGTCGAGGCGTCCAGCAGCCCCAGTGAGCCGCGGGTGGCGTCGATCTCGCGCGCGACGGCCTGGCCGTGGGTCTCTCCGCCCTGCGGGTAGCAATAGGGACGGCGCCACTGGCCCACCGGCTCGAAATGCGCGCCGCGGGCCTCGTGCCAGTCCTGGATCGGGGTGCGCCGGATCGGCTGGAACGTCTCGCCCCGCGCCTCGCCCGCGATCGCCCCGAAGGAGATCGGCGTGTAGGGCGGCCGGAAGGTTGTCGTGCCGACCTTGGGGATCTCGGTGCCCAGCCGCTGGGCCAGGGTGGCAAGCCCGTTGATGTTGCTCAGCTTGCCCTGATCGGTGGCCATGCCGAGCGTGGTGTAACGCTTGGCGTGCTCGACGCTCTCGTAGCCCTCCTGCGCGGCCAGCCGCACGTCCGAGACCTTCACGTCGTTCTGGTAGTCGAGCCAGGCCTTCGACCGCAGCTCGTGGCCCGCGCCCTGCGGCATCATCCAGACCGGGAAAAGCGGCGCCTCCTCCGGCGCCTCGGCTGCGGGCAGCGCGCCGGGGCTGGCCGGTGTAGCGCCAAGCTCCGAGACCGCCCGCGCGCCGGCCTCGGCCGCGTCGCGCAGGGTCTCGCCCAGCATGAGGTGACCGTTGGCCGCGCCCGCCGCGATGACGAAGCCCGCCCCGTCCGCGCCCGTGGGCGGCAGGTCCGGATCGGGGCGGAACATGGCGCCCGCCTCGTCCCAGCTGAGCTTGCCGCCGCAATGGGACCAGAGGTGGACCACCGGCGACCAGCCGCCCGACATGGCGATGGCGTCGCAGGCGATCTCTTCCAGCATCGCGCCCTCGCCCGCCTGCGACGAGATCACGGCGCCGGTGACATGCTTGCCGCCCTTCGCCTTGGCCACCGCCTTGCCCTTCAGCACACGGATGCCGGCCGCCTCGGCGCGGCGGGCAAGCTCGCCACCGCCCTCGGGCCGCGCATCGACCACGGCCGGCACGTCGAGCCCGGCCTCCTTCAGCACCAGCGCGGTGCGATAGGCGTCGTCGTTGTTGGTCACCACCAGCACCCGGTCACCCACCGAGACGCCCCAGTTCACCGCGTAGTCGCGCGCGGCGGAGGCGAGCATGACGCCCGGGATGTCGTTGCCGGCAAAGGAGAGCGGCCGCTCGATCGCGCCGGTGGCGGTGACGATGCGCCCCGCCCGGATGCGCCAGAGCCGGTGCCGCGGGCCATCGGCGCCCGGCAGGTGATCCGTCAGCCGCTCGTAGCCCAGGGCATAGCCGTGATCGTAGACCCCGGCGCCCATGCAGCGCAGGCGGAGCTGCACGTTCTCCATCGCTTCCAGCTCGGTGACGATGTGGCGGACCCAGTCCTCGGCCGCCTGCCCGTCGATGCGGTCGCCGTCGACCGGGGCGCGGCCGCCCCAATGGGCGGTCTGTTCCATGAGCAGCACGCGGGCCCCGGCGCGGCCCGCCTCGCGCGCGGCCAGCAGCCCGGCCACGCCGCCGCCCACCACCAGCACGTCGCAGAAATGGTGGAAATGCTCGTAGCGGTCCGCGTCAGGCTGCGTCGGCGCCTTGCCGAGGCCCGCGGATTTGCGGATGAACGGCTCGTAGAGATGCTTCCAGAAGGGGCGCGGCGACATGAAGGTCTTGTAATAGAACCCCGCCGGCAGGAAGCGCGACAGCGCCGTGTTCACCGCGCCCACGTCGTAGTCGAGGCTCGGCCAGTGGTTCTGCGAGGTGGCGGTGAGGCCCTCGAAAAGCTCGGTCGTGGTGGCGCGCTGGTTGGGCTCGAACCGCCCGCCCTCGCCCAGGTTCACCAGCGCGTTGGGCTCTTCCGCGCCCGAGGCGACGGGGCCGCGCGGCCGGTGATACTTGAAGCTGCGCCCCATGAGCATCTGCCCCGAGCCCAGCAGCGCGGAGGCCAGCGTGTCCCCCGCGAAGCCGGTCAGGCGGCGGCCGTTGAAGCGATATTCGACGGGGCGCGCGCGGTCGATCAGGCGGCCGCCCCTGGCAAGACGTGTGCTCATGTATGTCTGTCCCGCTTGTTGAGACCCCGGGGGGCCGTCTGCCCCCCGGACCCCCCGAGAGTTTTCTCGGCAAGATGAAGAAGAGCCGCGGACCGGCCGGCGGGCGCGCCCCTCATGAGAGGCCCCGCCAGGACCAGCCGGGGCGTCTGGCGCTGATCGCCTCGCGGATATGCTGCGGCGGCTCGGTGGTCTGGGCCGGGTAGGTCCCGAAGACCTCTAGCGTGACGGTGTCGCGGGCGGCGTGGAACCACTTGCCGCAGCCATAGACGTGGCGCCAGCGCTCGAAATGCACGCCGCGGGGGTTTTCCCGCATGAAGAGGTAGTCGTGGAACTGGTCGTCATCCGAGTCCGGACCGTGGCGGGTCAGATGCGCCTCGCCGCCACCATGGAACTCGGTTTCCTCGGCGGTCACGCCGCAACAGGGACAGGTGAGGATCAGCATGGCCGGGCTCCTTCGCGTGGCTGGAGGAGAGCGCACGCGAAAAGGCCGGCCGCAACGAGGCGGCCGGCCGGGTGCGCCGGAAAGATCGGGGTGGCGTCAGTCCGCCGGTGCGGGGGCTGCGGGCGTCGCGGCGCCGTCCTCTGCCGGTGCGGTCGTGGTGCCTTCGGGCAGCGCGGTGCCGGTGCCGGTCGCGCCGTCCTGCACAGTGCCAGCGACGGGCTGTTCCGCCGCGCCGTTCGGGTCGGTGCCATCAGCCGTGCCGAAGAAGAGCCAGCCGAGAATGGCGAGCAGCAGCACGATACCAAGGAAGACGAAGGCGATACCGGCCCCGCCCCCCGCGGTGCGGGCACGCAGGTCGCGCGATGCGTTGGGATTGGGGGAATTGGTGTTGTCGTACATGTGTAGGCTCCATGTCTGGGCGTCACTGCCCGATCAACATGCAGCCCGAAACCGGCGTTCCGGCGCCTTGCGCGGAAGGCGGCGTTCAGCCGAGGCCCGGCAGCTTCCCGACATGACGTAGCGGAAACCTGCCAGCACTGAGCGGTTTGGCGCCGGTTTCCCGCGCTTCCAGGGGCCGCCCCGCGCCGGGGCCGGGCGACGCCATCGGGGCCGGCGCACCGCTGGTGGCCGGCCCCGGGATCCTGTCGCCGGACGTGATCAGTCGTTCGCGGTGTCCTGTGCCGCGTCGCCCACGGAGTCCGCGGCGCCTTCGACGGACTCGGCCGCGCCTTCGACGGCCTGGGCCGCATCGTCGGTCGCACCGTCGCCATCGACGGACACGCTGATATCCGCCCCATCATTGGCCTCGCCGGGGACCAGGTCGCCCCAGAAGGCCCATGCCAGCAGGGCCACGACGACGACAACGCCGCCAAGGACGAAGGCGATACCCGCAGACGAGCCGGACCGCCGCGGGGTTTCGCGTTCCACGTAAGTATGAGTGTTGTTGTTATGATCGGACATTGGATGTCTCCGTTCTCATGCGTGATCGGCATGACAACGGAGCGTCCGAAGCGGCGGTTCCCGCCGGCGCTGCGGTTGTCGCGGCACTGCGGTAATCCTGCCGCAGGGCGGGAGGGCGCGGCGCGTCTCAATGGGCCACCCCGGCGGCGACGGATTCGTCCACGAAGCGGCCCTCGCGGAAGCGGTCGAGCTCGAAGCCGTCGCAGAGCGTGGAATGGCCGCGCGCCATGAGTTCGGCAAAGCCCCAGCCCGAGCCCGGGATCGCCTTGAACCCGCCGGTGCCCCAACCCGCGTTGATGAAGCAGTTCTCCAGCGGCGTCTTCGACAGGATGGGCGAGCGGTCGCCGGTGACGTCGACGATCCCGCCCCATTGCCGCAGCATCTTGAGGCGCGAGATCATCGGGAAGGTCTCCACCAACGCGCGCACCGTCTCCTCGATGTGGTGGAAGGCGCCGCGCTGGGTGTAGTTGTTGTAGCCGTCTGTACCGCCGCCGATCACCATCTCGCCCTTGTCGGACTGGCTCATGTAGCCGTGCACCGTGTTGGCCATGACGACGACGTCCATGCAGGGCTTGATCGGCTCCGACACCAGCGCCTGCAGCGCCACGGATTCCAGCGGCAGGCGGAAGCCCGCCATGTTGGCCACGTGGCCCGAATTGCCCGCCACCACGATGCCCAGCTTGTCGCAATCGATGTCGCCGCGGCTGGTGGTGACGCCGCGGACCTTGCCCCCCTCGGAGCGGATGCCGGTGACCTCGCATTTCTGGATCACGTGCATGCCCATGGCCGAGCAGGCCCGCGCATAGCCCCAGGCCACGGCGTCGTGCCGCGCCGTGCCGCCGCGCGGCTGCCAGAGCGCGCCCAGCACCGGGTAGCGCGGCCCGTCGATATTCATGATCGGGCAAAGCTCCTTGACCCGCCGGGGCGAGATGAACTCGGTCGTGACCCCCTGCAGGGCATTGGCATGGGCGGTGCGCTTCCAGCCGCGGACCTCGTGCTCGGTCTGGGCCAGCATCATGACGCCGCGGGGCGAGAACATGACGTTCATGTTCAGGTCCTGGCTCATCGTCTCGTAGAGCGAGCGCGACTTCTCGAAGATCGCCGCCGACGGATCCTGCAGGTAGTTTGAGCGGATGATGGTCGTGTTTCGCCCCGTATTGCCGCCGCCCAGCCAGCCCTTTTCGAGGATCGCCACGTTGGTGATGCCGAAATTCTTGCCGAGGTAATAGGCGGTGGCGAGGCCATGGCCCCCCGCCCCGATGATGATGACGTCGTATTTGCGTTTCGGCTCCGGCGAGGCCCAGGCGCGTTCCCATCCCTCGTGATGGCGCATGGCTTCGCGGGCGATGGCAAAGGCGGAGTAGCGTTTCATCACTCGAATCCCGGCTGTCAGTCTGGCCCTATCTGGCCCGCTTCCTTCAATGACCCATGCCGGGAGGCGTCACAATGCGACGCAGTTGCGACATGGCGTGGCATCCCGGCGTTTTGCCCTTTTTCCACCCGGGCCCAGGGGTTAGATCGGTGGGGATTTTCGGACCGGAGACCGCATGCTGTTCTGGGCGCTCACCGTCATTCTCGCGCTGGCCGTGGCCGCGCCGCTCGCGCTTGTCCTGCTGCGGGGGCGGCGGGCCGGCTCGGCGCGCGCCGAAGAGGGCGCCGCGGAATCCGACATCGCCGTCTACCGCGACCAGCTGGCCGAGGTGGAGCGTGACCGCGCCCGCGGCACCATCCCGGAGGCCGAGGCCGCACGGCTGCGCACCGAGGTGACCGAGGTG
>SRJI02000179.1 GCA_005473895.2 Carideicomes alvinocaridis | reverse complement strand
CCTGGACCATCCTCGGTCCCGGCGCCCTGACCGACGAGGAGCCGTCCGGCCGCATCACCGTGGACCCGGACCTCTCCGACTCCGATGCCCCGCAGCGTGGGGCCAGCCGCGGCAACGTCGCCCGGGCGATCGTGGCCGTGCTCAGCGAGCCGGGCACGGTGGGCCGGAAGATCGACTTCGTGGACGGCGACGTGCCCGTGGCCGAGGCCGTCCGCGGCGACTGACGCGCCGCCAGCGCCGGGGACCGCCCCTCAGGCCAGGCCGAGGCGGCGGTCCACGGTGCCGAGCACACCCATGAGCCCGGTGAAGCCGGCCAGGATCCCGGCGAGCACGACGCCCACGCTGCGTCGGCCGAGCCGCGGCACGTCGAGGAACGGGTACGGGTACCAGTCGATGCGGGGCCCGCGCGCCATGGTCGCCGCCGCCCACATCAGCGGGATGACCGAGGCCAGCCCGGCGCGCCGCGGCGTGATCTGCCCGCGGGGGGCGAACAGCGCCCACACCGCCGGGGCGAGCACGGGGTTGACGATGTGCTGCAGCGCGTCGTTGAACCGGTAGAGGAAGGTGTCCTGTTCGCGGCCGCGCAGCACCGCGTTGTAGACGATCCCCGTGACCAGCACCGAGCCGAGGCCGGCGGTGCGCACGGCCCAGAACG
>SRJI02000177.1 GCA_005473895.2 Carideicomes alvinocaridis | reverse complement strand
CGTGGTCTCTGGTGGTCTGCGGGTGTCGGCGCGGCGCCCGCGAGGTGAATCGCGGGGCGTGCCGAACATCTGCGTCGATACTACATCTAGTGATCGGGGCCGGGAACCATCCCTACATGTAGTAGTCACACCACTGTAGTTACGTATCCCCACCCTTTGCCCATCCTGTCCACACCCTGCTGTGCGAGGCGATCCGCGCGGACATGCGGGACACGCCAGGGCCGAGGTCGACTGTCCACAGCCGGTGGAGATCTCGGGGCCGGGTTCCCACAGCCGGAAAGTCGAGTTCGCCACGTCCGCGAGCGGCGTGTCCGACCCCCGCGGACCACTAGATGTAGGAGCCCGCCACCGGCCGGCGTCGGAATACCCCGTCACCACCGGGGGTTGCCCCGGCATGAGCACCTCCCCCACCGTCACCCGCAATGACGCCGAGTCCCGGTACGAGCTCCACGACGGCGGCACCCTGCTCGCCGTCCTCGACTTCCGGGACAACGGCGCGGCCGTCTCCCTGAACCGGGCGTTCACCATCCCCGTGCACCGCGGCCAGGGCCACGCCGCCACGCTGACCGCCGGCGCAGTCGCGGACATCGAGACGAACGGCGGCCCCGCAGGGGGCCGCCGCATCGTGCCGATGTGCTGGTACGTCGCCCAGTGGTT
>SRJI02000176.1 GCA_005473895.2 Carideicomes alvinocaridis | reverse complement strand
CACGAAGAGTCTGACGCGGTCGTCGACGTCGTCCGATGTCGTGAACATCCGCCTGAAGAAGGAGCCGGGGTCCTCATCCGACCAGGTGTCGAAGAGGTGGAAGAGGTACTCACGGTGCCGTTCCGCATCAGGACTGCCGACCAGGACCTGACGCAGGCGGTCGTCCAGCCGTGTGCCGACGGCGCCGGTCTCGCGGCCCGTCGGGTATCCACTCACGGCGTCGCGCCAACGGCAGATGTCATGGACGAACTCGAGGAGCCGGACGAACTCGTCGTCGATCAGCTCGTCGTCGCCCCGGTAGACCCACAGGAGGTCGCTCCAGGCCCCATCGGACTTGTCGGCGAACTCCCCCGCCCGACCGGACGGCTCGAGCATTCGTTGAAGGACGGCCTTGACGTTCTCGAACTCCGTGAGCGGCTTCCCCCGTGAGTTCATCTTGATGTACAACTCATCGCCCTGCAGATCGCCGAGTTCATGGCCCGCGTCCCCTTCTCTACCGATCTGGAGGAGCCGGAACGAGACAGCGGGAGAGTCCCGCCGTGCCAGGCGTCGCCAGACGTCCGCGGCAGGCAGCCCCAGCAGCCGGGTTTCGATCTCCTCGAGGACCACGAGCATCGACTGGACGGTGGCGTCGTGACGCCAGGCATGGAGATGCCA
>SRJI02000175.1 GCA_005473895.2 Carideicomes alvinocaridis | reverse complement strand
GCTTCCCTCTGCGCCGTCTCGGTTCGCCCCGACCAGGAGGAAGACGGGGACCAGAGCGGTCAGGGCCGCGCCTCCGATCAGCATCAGACGGCGCAGCGGGATCAGCGCCGTGTCCTGATGACGGGCGCGGTACACCAGGTAGGCGAAGACCATCAACAGGAAGGTGCCGAAGTCGCCGCGGTCGCCGGTGACCATAATCAGGGCCTGCACGGTGAAGGCGGTGATCAGCACGATCCAAGTGCGCCGTGTCGACGCCAGGGCGGCCAGGAAGACACAGAAGGCGACGGTGTTGGCGAAGTTGCCGTAGGCGGTGACGGAGGCGAAGCCGCTCTGGCCGCTGACGTAGAGGCCCGTGTAGCCAGCCTGGCTGGCCGTGCGGACGTTTGTGACCAGATGGGCGAGAGCAAAGGGCAGGGTCGCCCAGTACGCGAGCTCCGCAGCAGAGGCGAAGCGTTCGCCGAACTGCCGCCGGGCCTCCTCGCGTGCGGCCGATCGTGCCCGTCGGCGACGGCGGGCGAGGAGGGTAATGATCGCCCGGGGGTACAGGAGATACCCCGCGACGATGCCGAGCAGGCCCAGGGACAGCGTGAGAATCAGGTGGTCCTCGACCTCCGCAGACCAGCCGAGGCCGTCGTAGCCGAAATAGCCCATCATGATGGG
>SRJI02000034.1 GCA_005473895.2 Carideicomes alvinocaridis | reverse complement strand
CAGCCACGACGACCGGACCGCTGGGGGCCGGGCGGACTGGCGCGCCCGCGGCGCCACCATCGCGGAATTCCCCGAGACGGAGGAGGCGGCCCTTGCCGCGCACGAGGCCGGCGACGCCGTGGTCCTCGGCGCGCCCAACGTGCTGCGCGGCGGGTCGCATCGCGGCAATGCCAGCGCCCGCGACCTGATCGCCTCCGGTCACTGCGCCGCCCTCGCCTCCGACTACCACTACCCGGCCCCCGCCATCGCCGCCCTGCGCCTGGCCCGCGAGGGGGTCCTGGGCCTCGGCGCCGCCTGGGCGCTCGTCAGCGCCGGTCCCGCCGGGGCGCTGGGCCTTTCCGACCGCGGAGCCCTCGCCCCCGGCCTGCGCGCCGATCTCGTCGCGGTGGAGGCGGAGACGGGCCGTATCGCCCTGACCATGGCCGGCGGGGCGGTCACCCACCTTGCCGGCCCGCTCGCCCGGCGGCTGATCGGTTAGGGGGGAGACGATAGCCGGTTGGGTTTGGCTGTCGTCGGGCCTTTGCCCGGAGGCTGAGAGGATGTGGAAGGGGGCAGGGGGCGCTGCCCCCTCGTCGCTTCGCTCCTCACCCCCGGGATATTTATGGTCAGAAGAAGCGGGGTCGGGTCGTTTTGCCCGGTCGCAGGGTTGCGGGGCCTGGGCGCGGGGCGGCGTCGGGGCAACCTCGAGGTAGCGGCTGAACCGGGGGCCAGGTTCTGCGGGGCGCTGGACCGTGGGGGAGGCGCCGGGGAGGCGGCCGGGGGGCCTTGATTTCAGGTAGCCGAAAGGCGCTCGTTGGCCGGGAAATGGCTGGCGCGAGCATCGTGCGGGGGGATGGCACAGCCGCTTGGTCCGGCGGCGGCTGCGGCCTCCGTTCGCGCCGATGGCGGAGCGGAGGCGAGGGCGGTCAGTTTCTCAGGCTCTCCAGCACCCGCAGCGAGGCGTAGCCGTCGGGGATCTCGCCGGTGGCGGCCTGGTAGCGGCGTACCGCCTCGATGGTCAGCGGGCCCACGCGGCCGTCGATCGCCTCGGTGTCGAAGCCGGCGCGGGTCAGGCGGCGCTGCAGTTCCTTGCGCTCGTCGAAGCTGAGGGCGCGGTCGCCGCGGGGCCACCGGCTCTCGAACCCGCTCCGGCCGCGCAGCCTGTCGGACAGGTGGCCCACCGCGATCACGTAGGCGTCGGCGGTGTTGTAGCTCTCGATCACCTTGAAATTGTCGAAGATCATGAAGGCCACGCCATGGGCCCCCGCGGGCAGCAGGATCGAGGCGCGTCCGTGATCCGGCACCGGCGTGCCGTCCGGGCGCAGCACGCCCTCCGCCGCCCAGGCCGCGGAGCTTTGCCGCAGGTCGCGGCGCGCGCGGTGATAGTCGAAGCCCTCGGGCAGCACCACCTCGACGCCCCAGGGCTGGCCCCTGGTCCAGCCGTGGCGCGACAGGTAGGCGGCGGTGGAGGCCAGCGCGTCGGTCGGGTCCTCCGACCAGATGTCGCGTCGCCCGTCGCCGGTGAAATCCACCGCGTAATCGAGAAAGCTCGTCGGCATGAACTGGGTGTGGCCCATGGCCCCGGCCCAGCTGCCGGTCATGTTGTCGGGCGTGGTGTCGCCGGCGTCGAGGATGCGCAGCGCGGCAAGCAGCTGCTCCTCGAAGAAGGAGGCGCGGCGGCCGTCGAAGGCCAGGGTGGCCAGGGCGGAGACGATGTGGGTCTTGCCCCGGAAGGTGCCATAGGCGCTTTCCAGCCCCCAGACGGCGGTGACCACTTCCTTCTCGACGCCGTAGGTCTTCTCGATCCGGTCGAGCGTGTCGCGGTGCGCGGCCAGGGCCTTGCGCCCGTTCTCCACCCGCAGGTCGGAGACGGCGGTGTCGAGATATTCCCAGATCGCCTTGGAGAACTCCGCCTGGCTGCGGTCGCGGCGGATAATGTCGCTGTCGTAGCGCGCGCGGCTCATGGCGCGGTCATAGGTGGCGGCGCGGATGCCGGCAGAGAGGGCGCGGGGGCGGAACTCCTTCACCCAGGCGCCGAGCGCTGCATCCGAGGGCGCCTGCCGGCTGGACGTCGTCTCGGCCGCGGCGTCACGCATGGCGTCGGGCCTCGGCCGGGGGCGCTGCGACTGGCGGGGGGCGGTCTGAAGGGCGGGCGTGGGTGCCTGCCGCAGCAGGGCCACCTGGCCCGCGGGCTCCGTGTTGCCGGTGGTGTTGGGCCTGATCTGGGGGCGCTCTGACATCTCGACGGCTTCGGCCCAGGCCGGACCGCTGAGCGCGAGGCATAATGCGAGCGTTGGAAAGGTTCGGGACATGGCTTTCTGCTCGGACATGGTGGGGGTGGCCGTTCTCGGCTCTTGCCCGCGACCATAGCGGGAATCGGCGCTTACGGAAAGCGTCGATCGCCCGCCCGGCCTGCGCCTGCACATTCCCGCCAGCACGCCGATACCCGGTTCAAACCGGCGCCGTGCCGCGCTAGAACGGCACCAAGGCGGGCTGAGCGAGGCAATGATGGCAAATCCGAAACCGGTCGTTCTGTGCATCCTCGACGGATGGGGATTGCGCGAGGAGGAGGCGTATAACGCCCCGAAACTGGCGCGGACGCCCAATTTCGACCGGCTCATGGCCTCCTGCCCGCATGCGACGCTGGTGACTCACGGCCGCGACGTGGGCCTGCCCAGCGGACAGATGGGCAATTCCGAGGTCGGTCACACCAATATCGGCGCCGGCCGGGTGGTGGCCATGGACCTGGGCCAGATCGACTTGGCCATCGAGGACGGGTCGTTCTTCGACAACGGCGCGCTGCGGGAGTTCATCGCGGCGGTGAAGGACAAGGGCGGCGTGGCCCACCTGATGGGCGTGATCTCGGATGGCGGGGTGCATGGCCATATCGACCATGTCCTGGCCGCCGCCAAGGCGGTGACCGGCGCCGGCGTGCAGGTCGTGATCCACGCGGTGACGGACGGCCGCGATGTGGCGCCGAAATCGGCGGAGGGCTTCATCGCCCGGCTGGAAGAGGAGCTGCCCGAGGGCGCCTTTGTCGGCACGGTGACCGGGCGCTACTACGCCATGGACCGCGACAACCGCTGGGACCGGGTGGAGCGCGCCTACAGGGCCATGATCCGCGGCGAGGGCGAGACGGCCGAGAGCGCGGGCGCGGCGGTGGCTCAGGGCTATGCCGACGGCAAGACCGACGAGTTCCTGCCTGCCACGGTGGTGGGGGATTATTCCGGGGCGGAGGATGGCGACGGCTTCTTCTGCCTGAATTTCCGCGCCGACCGGGCGCGCGAGATCCTGCGCGCCGTGGGCGAGCCGGATTTCGACGCCTTCGAGACCGGCCCGCGACCGGACTGGGCGGCGCTGCTGGGGATGGTGGAATATTCCGACGCCCATAGCGCCTACATGGCCACCTGCTTTCCCAAGCGCGAGATCGTCAACACCCTGGCCGAATGGGTGGCCAAGAAGGGGCTGCGCCAGTTCCACATCGCCGAGACCGAGAAGTATCCCCATGTCACCTTCTTCCTGAACGGCGGCAAGGAGACCCCGGAGGAGGGAGAGGTGCGCTACATGGCGCCCTCGCCCAAGGTCGCCACCTACGACCTGCAGCCCGAAATGAGTGCGGGCGAGGTGACCGACCACCTGGTCGAGGCGATCGGCGAGGGCTACGACCTGATCGTGTGCAACTACGCCAACCCGGACATGGTGGGCCATACCGGCGACCTGGAGGCGGCCAAGGCGGCCTGCGAGGCGGTGGATCGTGGCCTCGGCCGGGTGCTGGAGGCGCTGGAGGCGGCAGGCGGCGCGATGATCGTCACCGCCGACCACGGCAATTGCGAGACCATGTGGGACGAGGCCACCAACGGGCCGCACACCGCCCATACCACCAACCTCGTGCCGGTGATCCTGACCGGGGGGCCGGAGGGCGCCAGGCTGCGCGACGGGAGGCTGGCCGACCTCGCGCCCACGCTGCTGGCGCTGATGGGGCTGGAACAGCCCGGCGAGATGACCGGGGAAAGCCTCATCCGATGAGAGCCGGCGCCCGCCATCTCTGGACGGGACTTTTGGCGGGGGCGGCCGCGTGGCTCGTGGCGCTGGGCGCGCCCGCCCATGCCGATGCGGCGGAGGATGCGCGCGCCGCGTCCCGGCGGCTCTCGGCCGCCGCCGTGGCCCTGCGGGAGGCGGAGGGCGCGCGCGACCGGGTCAAGGCGCTGACGGAGACGGTGCAGGCCTACGAGGCGGGGCTGGAGGCGATGCGGATCGGCCTGCGCGCCGCGTCGATCCGCGAACAGCGCCTGTCGCGCGAATTGCAGTCCCGCGAGGACGAGATCGCCCGCCTTCTGGGCGTGCTCCAGACCATCGGCCGCTCGGAGGGCCCGCAGCTTTTCCTGCATCCGGCCGGGCCGCTGGGCACCGCGCGGGGCGGCATGCTGCTGGCCGACGTGACCCCGGCGCTCAATACCCGCGCCGACGCGTTGCGCGCGCAATTGCAGGAGGTCTCCACCCTGCGCGCGCTGCAGCAGGATGCGGAGGGGCGGCTGCGCGCCGCGATGACCGAGGTGCAGGAGGCGCGCACCCGCCTGAGCCAGGCCATTTCCGACCGCACCGACCTGCCGAAACGCTTTACCGAGGACCCGATGCGCACCGCGGTGCTGATCGCCTCGACAGAGACGCTGGACGGCTTCGCCTCGGGCCTGGCCGAGACCGGGGATCCCGACGGCACCGCCCCCGAGGATGCCGACATCACCGACCGCAAGGGCACGCTGCCGCTGCCGGTGCAGGGCACGCTCCTGCGCGCCGCGGGCGAACCCGACGCGGCGGGCATCACCCGGCCCGGCATCCTGGTCGCCACCCGCCCCCGGGCGCTGGTGACCACGCCGGTCGCCGCCACCATCCGCTTTGCCGGTCCGCTCCTCGATTACGGGCTTGTGACCATTCTGGAGCCGCAGCCCGACATGATGCTGGTTCTCGCCGGGCTCGATGTGGTCTACGGAGAGGCAGGACAGGTGCTTCGGGAGGGGGCGCCGGTCGGCATGATGGGAGGCGCGGAGCCGTCGGAGGGCGCCATCCTGTCACAGTCGGGTGAAGGGACTGGCAGAGACCGGACGGAATCGCTTTACATAGAGGTCAGGCAGGATGCAGCGCCGGTGGATCCCCTGACCTGGTTCGCAGCAGACAAGGATTGAGACATGAAGAAATTCGTCATGGCCGCGCTGGCCGGGACCCTCGCGGGCGCAGTAGCGACCACGCAGATCGCCGGCCCGCTGCTCGCCCAGGAGAATTCGCGCTCGACGACGGTCTATGAACAGCTCGACCTCTTCGGCGACATCTTCGAACGCATCCGCGCACAATATGTCGAGGAGGTGGATGAACGCGAGCTGATCGAGGCGGCGATCAACGGGATGCTCACCTCGCTCGATCCGCACAGCTCGTACCTGTCGCCCGAGGATGCCGCCGCCATGCGGGTGCAGACCCGGGGCGAATTCGGCGGTCTCGGCATCGAGGTCACGCAGGAAGAGGGCTTCGTCAAGGTCGTCTCGCCGATGGACGGCACCCCGGCCGCTGCCGCGGGCATCGAGGCCGGCGACTACATCACCCACGTGGACGGGGAATCGGTGCTTGGCCTCACGCTGGACGAGGCGGTGGACATGATGCGCGGCCCGGTCGGGTCGGAGATCATCATCACCGTCGTCCGCGAGGGCGAGCCGGAGCCCTTCGACGTGTCGATCATCCGCGACACGATCACGCTCGACGCCGTGCGCTCGCGGCTGGAGGGCGACACCGTGGTGCTGCGGGTCACCACCTTCAACGACAAGACATTCTCGGGGCTGGAAGAAAACCTCGCCGAGCAGGTGAAGGCCGCCGGCGGGCTGGAGAACATCAACGGCTTCGTGCTGGACCTGCGCAACAACCCGGGCGGGCTGCTGACCCAGGCGATCAAGGTCTCCGACGCCTTCCTCAACGCGGGCGAGATCGTGTCGACCCGCGGCCGCAACCCGCAGGACGGCGACCGCTACAACGCGGAAGACGGCGACCTGGCCGAGGGCAAGCCGATGGTGGTGCTGATCAACGGCGGCTCCGCCTCCGCGTCCGAGATCGTCGCCGGGGCGCTGCAGGATCACCGCCGCGCCATCGTCGTGGGCGACAAGTCCTTCGGCAAGGGCTCGGTCCAGACGGTGATGCCGCTGCGGGGCGACGGTGCCATGCGCCTGACCACCGCGCGCTACTACACGCCGTCCGGCCGCTCGATCCAGGCGCTGGGGATTTCTCCGGACATCGTCGTCCACCAGCCCCGCAAGTCGCCGGCCACCGAAGAGGAGGACGAGAGCACCACGCCGATGTCCCGCTCCGAGGCCGACCTGCGCGGCGCGCTCGACAATGACAGCCTGAGCGAGGACGAGATCCGCCAGATCGAGGAGGACCGCGCCAAGGCCGAGGCCTCCGCCAAGCTGCGCGAGGAGGATTACCAGCTCGCCTACGCGATCGACATCCTCAAGGGTCTCTCGGCGCTGGGCCCGACGCCCGACATGGAAACCGCGGAGCGCAAATGACCCCCGAGCAGATCGCGGCGCTGCCCTACCGGCCCTGCGTGGGCGTGATGCTGGTCAATCGCGATGGCCGTGTCTTCGTCGGGCAGCGCAACGACCAGCGCTCGGAGGCGTGGCAGATGCCCCAGGGCGGCGTGGACCCGGGCGAAAGCCCGCGCGACGCCGCCCTGCGCGAATTGCGCGAGGAGACGGGGGTCACCGCCGACAAGGTCGAGGTGGAGGCCGAGAGCGCGGGCTGGATCACCTACGACCTGCCGCACGAGCTGGTGCCCCGGATCTGGAAGGGCCAGTATCGCGGGCAGGAGCAGAAATGGTTCCTGCTGCGCTTTCTGGGCGAGGATGCGGACGTGGACATCGCCACCGACCATCCCGAGTTCACCGCCTGGCGCTGGCTGGATGCCGACGAGCTGGTGCCGCAGATCGTGCCCTTCAAGCGCGAGGTCTACACGGCCGTGATGGCGGAGTTCCGCGACCGGCTCTGAGCAGCGCGTCGCCGCGGTCTCCTGTCCCGCCACTAGCAATCGCGGGCGGCGGTGCCGTTGTGTTCTGTCCGACGGTCAGCAGGAGAGACTCCTGCCTCAAGCTGTTTCACATCAGCACCTTGCAGGCCGTCGCTCCCATCGCGGAGTTGAGACGCCCCGATGCAGGCGGCGGAGCGAGTCTCACAACTAGTTGATAAGTTAAGTGAAAGTCTTTTCTGAGGGCCGTGACGGCCTCTCTTCTTCGGCTCTCCAGCCGCGCAGTGGCCGCTCATGGCGGCCGATTGCCGCCCTTGCCTGCCGCGGGCCGTGCCCTCCCGGCGGGGACGCGGTGGCAGGCGGTCGGCGACGACTCCCTGAGTAACGGTTGTCGGCCGGACCGGGACTCCTAGCGTCGAAGGCCATTGGTAACCAAAACCAGTGGGAGCTGTTATGACATTTGCATTGAAGAAACATATCGTTAGCGCGCTCGCGCTTTCGACGATGTGTGCCGCGCCGGCGGCGCATGCCGCAGTGGTGGCCTTTCGCCGCAGGTGAGCCTTGCCGACGATTCCTACACGGTCTCGCTTGGCGACGACGTGAGTTACACCTTTCTCGATTCCGGCGAGTCGGGCTTTGGCAGTGTGAACTTCCCCGCCGTGCAGACCAGCGGTGACGCGCGGGTGCATACCACCGACCTGCCGTTTCCGAACTTCGAGGCCGGTCCGACCGCCCTCTTTGCGCGGACGGCGCCACACATGATCGACGAAGATTTTTCCGGCGGCGACTACCGGTCCTACGACGAGGCGGGCACGATTGATGTCCTCAACAACGTCTACGTGCCGCTGGAATTCGACCTGGACGACGGTACGCATTACGGCTTTGCGCGTTTGAACGATCTGACGCTGCAGGACTTTGCCTACGAAACAGAGGCCGGGGTCGGCATCGATACCCAGCCCGGGCCGTACGACTCGGTCGCGCCGGTGCCGCTTCCTGCGGGCCTGCCGCTGCTCTTCGTCGGGGTCGGTGCCCTGGGCGTCGCCTCGCGTCGCAAGCGCAAGGCAGCATCGGCCTGACTCTTGGGTCTGACTCAATCGAACGGAAGGCGGCCCTTCGGGGTCGCCTTTCTTTTTGCGCCATCTCGAGAGCAGGGCGGGCCCGGCCCCCGTCCGCCGCGATCTGCCGCACCGGCGTGGCGCTGCACCGCTCTTGCAAGCGCCGCATCGGGCGCGGAGGGTAGGGCGGGGCAACGGGCAGGAGCGTCAACGTGCTGATACATGCCGGAGAGGACCGGACGGTCAGGTTCGACCTGGGCCTCGCCGTCTGGCTGGCGCTCGCCGCCGGGGCGGTGAACGCGGCGGGCTTCCGGGCGCTGGGCTATTTCTCCGCCAACATGACCGGCAACGTCTCGGCCATGTCGGACGAACTGGCCCTCGTCCACTGGGGTGCCGCGCTGTGGTTCCTGTCGCTGGTGCTGGCCTTCATCCTCGGCGCCTTCGTCTCGGGCCTGCTGATCGAGACCGGGCGCCGGCGGAAGGTGCACGGCATCTACGCGTTCAGCATCCTCCTGGAGGCGCTGCTGCTCATCGTTCTCGCCGTGCTGGACCTCTATTGGCGGACCGACCTGGCCGAACACCTGATGCTGATCGGGCTGAGCGCGGTGATGGGGCTGCAGAATGCCGCGAGCACGAGCATTTCCGACGGTCGCGTCCGGACAAGCCATGTCTCGGGGATCGCCACCGATATCGGCCTGGAATGCGCCGCCTTGCTGGGGCGGGCTGGCCGGCATGGCGGCCGCGGGGCGGAGGCGTTGCGTGGCCGGCTCCTCCTCCACGTCTCCACCCTGCTGGCGTTCTTCGCCGGGGGGATCGCGGGCGTCTGGGGCTACGGCCTGGCCGGCCCGCTGGTCTACCTGGCGGTGGCAGTCCTGCTGCTCGCGCTCGCGCTGCCGCAGCTCCGGCACAGTCTCAGGCGCGAGGACCTGCGCTGAGAGGATGGGTCGCTCAGGGGGCGATCAGCCCGGGCGCCAGCAGACGATGACGAAGTGCGATTCCTCGCCCTCCGGCGCGGCCTCCACATAGGCGTGCTGCAGGGCGCTGTCGAAATAGACGCTGTCGCCGGGGCCCAGCGAGATGGTCTCGCGGCCCTCGAAATGCAGATCCAGCCGGCCGGAAATCACGTAGACGCATTCCTCGCCGGGATGCGAGATGTAGCTTTCGAATTCCTCGATCCGGCGCGCCTTCACCTGGCCGACCATGGGCACCATGTGCTTGCCGGCCAGGTCGTTGGCGATCAGCTCGTAGCGGTAGTTCGGCGTGTCGTGCGGGGTCCGTTCGTCACGCCGCGTCACGGTGACCGAGCCGTGGCGAAAGCTGTCCTTCGCCGCGCCGAACAGCTCTCCGACATCGAGGCCGAGGCCCTGCGCCAGCCGCATGAACCGGTCATAGGTCAGAGAGATTTCCCCGCGCTCCATCTTGGAGATGGTGGAGACGGCCACGCCGGCGCGGTCGGCCAGATCCTGAAGCGTCCAGCCGCGCGCCTTGCGGATCTCGCGGACCCGGGCACCCAGGTCAATTTCGGTCCGGGCCTGGGGCAGGGAAAGTGACTTCGGCAATATCGCCATTTTCCGATCCGATAATTTGTCTTTTTTCCTATCGGAAAAGCGAATAGCATTTTTCGAGTCGCCGGGACAAAGCTTTTCGGCGCGAGCTGCGTGCGCGGGACGCGCGAAAGGGATGGCATGGTGAGTGAGGTGCGGCGCCGCGATATCGCGGTGATCGGCGGCGGTATTGCGAGCGTATCTGTAGCGGTCGCCGGGGCCCGGGCGGATCAGGTCCGCGCGCCTGCCCGTGCCGCAAAAACCGGCCCCGTTTCGAAACGGCGCATTGCTCTGATTGTATCCGCACCACCCGGAATTGAAATTGCCGCGATTCCCTTGACGGTGAATGCGGAAGACGAATTCATTCGCGAGCCGGATATAGGCAAGCCGCTGATTTCCCCGGCCAATGAGGACCCCGACGTGCCGAGCGACGTGCAACCGGACGAAATGGATATTGCCCATTACACCGACCGTATCGGGCGGGCTTTCCGCCCGCAGGTCGTGAGCCCGGCGCGGATGCAGCGCAGCCCCGAAACGCAACCGGGGGAGGCCCGGGCGTGATCTGGCTGGTTCCCTTCGCCGCCGCCGCGCTCCTGGCCTCCGGGCTGGCGCTGGCCTACGTGATCGGCGGCGCGGCGGTGCTGGCTTTCTTCCTGTCCGACAATGCCCGCTACCTCGCCATCCTGCCGCAAAAGGTCTTTTCCCAGATCTCGGTCTTTGCGCTGCTGTCGATGCCGCTCTTCATCCTCGCGGGCGAGATCATGAACCGCGGGGGCGTGACGCGGGCGCTGATCGACCTCGCCATGGCCATCGTCGGCCGCGTGCGCGGCGGGCTGGGCCATGTGAACGTGCTGACCTCGGTGTTCTTCGCAGGGATCTCGGGCTCGGCCACGGCGGATGCGGCGGCCCTGTCCAACACGCTGGTCCCGGCGATGCAGGAGCGGGGCTACAGCCAGACCTATGCCGGGGCGATCACCGCGGCCTCGGCGATCATCGGGCCGATCGTGCCTCCCTCGATCATCCTGATCTTCTACGGCGCGATCATGCAGACCTCGGTGGCGGCGCTGTTCGTGGCGGGCATCGGGCCGGGGCTGCTGCTGGCGGCCGCGCTGATGGTGGTCAACGCCTTCTATGCCTGGCGGGACGAACATCCCCGGATCGAGAAGGGCGAGGCGCCGCCGCTGATGCCGGCGCTGGTCCGTGCGCTGCCGGCGCTGGCCCTGCCGCTGATCATCGTGGGCGGCATCGTCCTGGGCTGGATGACCCCGACCGAGGCCGCGGCGGTGGCGGTGCTTGTCGCCATGATCGCCTCCAACTTCTATTCCGGGCTGAGCCTGGCCGACCTGCTGGAAGGACTGCGCCGCACCGCGACGCTGACCGGCTCGATCTTCATCATCCTCTGTGCCGTCGCCGCCTTCGGCCACCTCGCCGCGCTGGAGCGGGTGCCGCAGGCCATCGCCACGATGATCACCGACCTCGGGCTCGGGCCCGTCGGCTTCATGCTGGCGATGAACCTGCTCTTCATCATCGGGGGCATGTTCCTCGACATCACCGTCGCGCTGGCGCTGGTGGTTCCGCTGCTGGCGCCCATCGCGCTGGCGAATGGCGCCGACCCGGTGCATCTTGGCATCGTGATCTGCTTCAACCTGATGGTCGGCACCGTGACGCCGCCTTTCGGGGGCTGCCTGCTGATCGTCTCGACGGTCACCGGCATGAATTACTGGAAACTGGCCCGCGCGGTCATCCCCTTCGTGCTGGCCCAGCTCGTCGTGCTGGCGATCCTGATCTTCGTGCCCGAGATCTCGCTCTACCTGCCGCGCGCGATGGGACTTTGGAACTGACCGGACAAGCGTGCCCGGAGGGGCATCACAACAAGGAGGAAGACGATGGGAATGCAGAAACTGATCGGAGGCGCGGCAATCGCGGCGCTCCTGGCGCTGGCGGCGCCGGTCTCGGCCCAGGTCAAGATCGCCAATGACGGCCCGATGGACCTGGAAAAGAACGGCACCTACAACTGGACCAAGGCCTTCCAGGACCACCTGGAGGCCAACGGCATGGAAGCCGAGCAATACGAGGTCGAATCCCTCGGCGGCGAGGAAGAGCGGCTGGACCAGGTCAGCCAGGGCCTGCTCGAGGTGTCGATGTCGGCGGTCAAGATGGCCGGCCAGCTCGACCCGACGATCTATGGCGTGATGCTGCCCTTCTTCTTCACCGGGATCGAGCAGCAGGACCACGCGCTGTTCGAGGGCGGCATGCTGGAGAAGATCAACGAGCAGACGACGCCCAAGGGCGTGCGCGTGCTCGACCTGCCGCTGGTCGGCACCGCCGCGGGCATCTTCAACACCAAGCATCCGGTGGCCACGCCGGAGGACATGAGCGACCTGCGGATGCGCGCGCTCGACGAGATCCAGATCGAGATGTTCGAGGCCTGGGGCAGCCAGGGCACCATCGTCGCCTGGAGCGAGGTGCCGAACGCGCTGCAGACCGGCATCGCCGACGGCTACCTGAACCCGCCGATCGCGCCGCTGCTGTTCGGCCACCAGAGCTTCATCAAGTATTTCACCGATGCCCGCCTGGTGCAGTCGTCGCGCGTCGCCCTGGTATCCGAGGACTGGTACCAGAGCCTGTCCGACGAGGAGAAGCAGGTCGTCCAGGACGCCGCCAAGGCCGGCCGCGAGGCCAACCGCGCCTGGCTGGCCAAGCAGGACGCGGTGCTGTCCCAGCTCGAGGAAGCCGGCATCGAGGTGAGCGAGCTCAGCCCCGAGGCCAAGGCCGAGTTCGCCCGCCTGTCCGAAACCACCTATGGCGCGCTGCCGCTTTCCGAGGAAGCGATCGCGGAATGGGAAGCGGCCAAGGGCGAATAGGACCATGCGGGCAGCGGCACGACGCTTTGACGATTTCTCGGCCCTGCTGAGCCGGATCGCCCTCTGGGGGGCGGTCCTGGCGGTGGCGGGCATGGTGATCATCGCCGCGTGGCAGGCCGCTGCCCGCTATCTTCTCGACCAGCCGCCGATCTGGACCGAACAGCTTGCCTCCAACCTGATGGTCTGGGCCGGGCTGCTGGGCGCCTCCTGCGCCTTCCGGGCCAAGCTGGACCCCTCGCTCTTTCCCGACCAGCAGTTCCGGGACGGCGCCGTCGGCCTGTTCCTGCGGTTCCTTCGCGCCTTCGGCACGCTGGTCTTCGTGCTGCCGATCCTGTGGTACTGCATCTTCGGGCTGAACGGATCGGTCGCCTCGGGCTACATCGCCCGGCTCTCGGGCCGCATGGCCGAATCCCTCCCGGTGTCGATGAGCGTCTTCGGCATCGCAATCCCCATCGGCTTCGCGCTGGTGGTGATCCACGTGCTGGCCGATCTCGGCCTCGCGGTTTCCGGCGCCCATCCGCGCGAGCGGCACGAACGCCCCACCATCTGACATCGCTGCAAGGCCCCTGCCATGAAGCTCCTGATCGCCTGTCTCGCCACCGAGACGAACTCCTTCTCGCCGCTGCCCACCGGCACGCATGCCTTCGAGGACACCTATGTCTCGCGCCATCCCACGGCGGATGCGCCCAACCTGTTCTCCGGCCCGCTCCACGTCTGGAAGCGCCGCGCGGACGAGCTGGGCTGGGAGGTGGTCGAAAGCCTCGCCGCCGCGGCGCAGCCGGCCGGGCTGACCATCCGCGCGACCTACGAGGCCTATCGCGACGAGATCCTGCGCGACCTGGAGCGCGAGCAGCCGGACGTCTTCCTGATCTCCATGCACGGCGCGATGATCGCCGAGGGCTACGACGATTGCGAAGGCGACCTGGCCACCCGGGCGCGCACCATCCTCGGCCCGGGCCGCGTGATCGGCATGGAATGCGACCCGCACGCGCATCTGAGCTCCGAGATGATGCAGGCGCTGACGCTGCTGATCTTCTACAAGGAATACCCCCATACCGACGGCCCGGACCGCGCGGAAGAGCTGTTCACCATGGCCGCCGCCGCCGCCGAGGGCCGGTCCAGGCCGGTGATGCGCGATTACGATTGCCGGATGAACGCGCTCTACCACACGCCCCGTGAGCCGATGCGCGGCTTCGTGGACGAGATGCAGGCGCGCGAGGGGCGGGACGGCGTGCTGTCGCTGTCGCTCTGCCACGGCTTTCCGTATGGCGACACGCCGTGGACCGGGACGCGGATGGTCGCGATCACGGAAGGCGACGAGGCCAAGGCGCAGGCGGTGGCCGAGGAATTCGGCGCCAAGCTCTGGGACCTGCGCGAGATGCTGCTGGTCGACTGGCCCGACATCCCCGAGGCGCTGGACCGGGTCGAGGCGGCGACGGAATTCCCGCTGGTGCTGGCGGATTACGCCGACAATGCCGGGGGCGGGGCGCCGTCGGATTCCAACTTCGTGCTGGCCGAGGTGCTGAAGCGCGGGATGCGCGACGTGGCCATCGGCGTCTACTGGGACCCGGTGTTGGTGCGGCTTTGCGAAGATGCGGGCGTGGGCGCGGTGATGAACGTGCGCATCGGCGGCAAGATCGGCCCGGCCTCGGGCGATGCGCTCGACCTCAAGGTTACCGTCCGCGGCGTGCAGCCCGACATGCGCCTGATGATGGGCGAGACCAGCATGCCCATGGGCACCGGCATCTGGCTGGAGGCCGACGGCGTGCATATCGTGGTGAGCGACGTGCGCACCCAGTGCTTCCACCCCTCGGCCTTCACCGATCTGGGCCTCGACATGTCGACGATGAAGGCGGTGGTGGTGAAAAGCTCCAACCACTTCTACGCCGGCTTCGCGCCCATCGCGTCCGAGGTCATCCACGTCAACACGCCCGGCACCCTGACCCCGGACATGACCAAGCTGGAGCTGACCAAGCGGGCCAGGGATTTCTGGCCCTGCCTGGCCGACCCCTTCAAGGAGAGCGCGGCATGAGCACGTCCCGCCTGCTGGAGGCGCGCGACGCCTTCATCGCCCATCATCCCGAGACCCGCAGCGTCGTGAACGGCCGCGACTGGGGCACGCTGCGCGTGGGCGACAGCGGCCCGGCGGTGGTGCTGATCCCCGGCACGCTGGGACGCTCGGACATCTTCTTCCAGCAGATGCAGGCGCTGGAAGGGGAGGCGCGGATCCTCGCGCTGTCCTACCCCGGGTCGGGCACGCTGGAGGAGTGGTCGCAGGACGTGGCCGAGCTGACCCGGCAGGCCGGGTTCGAGACGGCGACGATCCTCGGGTCGTCGCTGGGCGGCTACCTGGTGCAGCGCGCGGCGGCGGATCATCCGGCGCTGTTCACGCGGCTGGTGGCGGCGAACACGCTGGCCGATCCGTCGAAGCTGACCGGGATTCCGCCCTATTCGCAGGACCTCGACGCGGCGCCGATCGCGGATTTGCGCGGCGGGTTCCTGAACGGCCTGGCGAACTGGACGGCGATGGGCGGGCTGCACGCGGAGCTGGCGGCCTTCCTGATCGCCGAGGCCGAGGGCCGGATCCTGGAGGACGAAATGCGCGCGCGGCTCAAGGCGCTGAAACTGGCGCAGCCGCTGCCCGCGCAAAGCCTGCCGCACGAGGCGCGCTTCACGATCGAGAGCGACGACGATCACCTGATCCCGGCACCGATCCGGCAGGAGGTGCGCGACGCCCTGGAGCCGGCGCGCGCCTATGTCTTCGCGGAGGGGACGCATTTCCCCTATCTCTCGCGCCCGGAGGCCTACACGGCGCTCCTGCGCGAGGTGCTGGGACTGCCCGTGGACAGCCCGTGGCCAGAGGGTCGAACCACCCGGCTCTGATCGTTCAGGCGGTTTCGGTCGCCGGGGACCAGTCGAGCGCGCCCATGTCTTCGCGGAAGGCGAAGCGCTTGAGGTGGGATTCCATGACCTGGCGGCCGCGGTCGATGCCTTCCTCGTCCTCGGCATGGACCACCAGGTCCAGGCCGCCCTCGTCGGCGCCCATCGTCACCGGGCCGAAGGCAAAGTCGAGCCGACCGGAGGTTTCGTCGAAGGTGGCGGGAATCTTGTGGCCGAAATGCTTGCAGAGCTGCTGCAGGTAGCGGGAGCCGTTGGGAGTCTCGAAACGGGAACTTGTTGCGTACATCATTCACTCTTTCCTTATGGTTTCTGTAAGATATCCGCTTTCCCGGCCGCTTCAAGGGAATTGGCACCGTGGGACGGCCTGCCGCAGGGGCCGGAGAGCCGCCCCGGAGGCCCGCTGCCCCTGGCGCGCAATGACCTGTTCGGCGCGATCCGGCAGAGCGGCCCGTGCGCGAGGCCTGTCGGTAAGATGAAGCGGGGGAGCGCGCCCGCCAGGCCGGCGGCGGAACCGCCCCCTGCGGGCGCCCGTTATCGGATAACCGGCCGCGCGCTATCGCCTGTCCTCCGCGTCCTGCCTATATGTGGAACAGAGCGGGCGCCCTGCCTCCGCCGCACAAGAAAGAAGGACCGCCACATGATCCGAAGACTGCTTGCCCCCGTCCTGCTGTGTCTGCTGGCCCTGCCGGCCGCCGCGCAGGAACTGTCGCTGAACCAGATCTCCGCCTATCTGAACTCCATCGGCACGGCGAAGGCGCAATTCACGCAGGTCAACGAGGACGGCACGATCTCCAAGGGGACGATCTTTATCAAACGTCCGGGCCGGGTGCGGTTCGAATACGATCCCCCCAACGACTCGCTCGTCGTGGCGTCCGGGGGCGAGGTGCTGATCGTGGACCCGAAAAGCAACACGCCGCCGGAAAGCTACCCGCTGTCGCGCACGCCGCTGTCGATCATCCTTGCGCAGAACGTCGACCTGTCGCGCGCCAACATGGTGACCGGCAAGGATTACGACGGCACCGCCACCACCGTGACCGCGCAGGACCCGCAGCATCCGGAATACGGCCGCATCAAGCTCAAGTTCACCGGCCCCACGCCGCAGCTGCGGCAATGGGTGATCACCAACGAATCCGGGTCCCAGACCACGGTGGTGCTGGGCGAGCTGCAGACCGGCGTGGGCATCAACAACTCCATGTTCCGCGTCCGCGAGATGGGCAGCAACCGCTGACCCCCTCCCGCGACGCGTCACTTGCCGCCGTCAGCGATAGCGGCGGCAGGTCTGAAGCTGGGCGCGGTACATTTCCGACCGCGCGCCCACTTCGCCGGCCACCCGCATCAGCCAGGCCTTGGCGGCGTAGCTGCCCCGCGAATACCCGGTGTGCCCCTCGTGATAGGCCAGGTACTGGTTCTTCGCGTCGTAAAGCGGGATGCCGTTCTTCTCGCGGGTCTTGTTCATGTACCAGCCCATGAAATCCGTCGCGTCGCGGATGTCGTCGCGCTTGGCGAAGCGGCGGCCGGTCTCCTGCTTGTACTCGTCCCAGGTGGCGTCGAGCGCCTGGGAATAGCCGTAGGCGGAGCTTTGCCGCCCCATCGGCAGCACGCCCAGCACGTAGCGGAACGGCGTGCGCGCATTGCCGATGAATTTCGACTCCTGGTAGATCGTGGCCATGGTGACATGGGCCGGAACGCCCCAGTTGCGCTCGGTGGCGCGCAGGGCGCGGACGTAATGCGGGCGCTCGGTGACGATTGCGCAGGCGTTGTCCAACGACCGGGGCGCGGTCGTGTCGCGCCCGCCGCCGCAGGATGCGACCAGCAATAGAATCACCATCGCGCGAAGAGTTCTGCTCATCTGCCTCTCTCGCTCTTATGTATTTTTTCTTTATTTTACCCGAAATGGCCGCCGGAGAAAATCACGTTTTCCCCAGAACGGCGCCAGAGCGCCCTTCGCAGCACCCCGCTAGAGCAGCAGCGCCAGCAGGACCGGCAGCGTCGCCACCGACATCAGGGTGGAGACCACGACCAGCCCCGCCACCGCGTCGGCATCCGCCCCGTGGCGCCGCGCCAGCAGGTAGGAGGTGACCCCCACCGGCGTGGCAAGCTGCAGCACCAGGACCGCCAGCGCCGTCTCGTCCAGCCCGAAGAGCCCGCCGGTGATCCAGCCCGCCAGCGCGCAGACCAGCAGCTTGACCGGCGACAGCCAGAGCGCCCGGGCGATGCGCCCGGGTCTGAGCTGCGCCACCGCCACGCCCAGCGTGAGCAGCATCATGGGAATCGCCAGCTGGCCCATCAGCCGCAGCGCCTCGGTCAGGAAGGCGGGCGTCTCCCAACCCTGCCAGAGGAACAGCGCGCCCAGCAGGGTGGCCAGCACCATCGGGTCCTTCATCACCCGCCATGGCGCACCCCCGCCCGAGACCAGCCAGACCCCGACGGTGAAGTTCAGCACCGCCGTCACCGCGAAGACCACCACCGCGTAACCCAGCCCCGCCTCGCCGAAGGCGAAGACGGCGACGGGCAGGCCGATATTGCCGGTATTCCCGAAGATCAGCGGCGCGGCATAGGTGCGGCATTCCATCCCCAGCACCTTGACCCCGGCCAGAACGATCATAATTACCGCCAAATAGGCTGCGAGCGCGGCCATCGACAGCGCGGCGAGCGCGGCCGGGTCCACCTCGGTCCGCATCAGCGCGGTAAAGATCAGACAGGGGACGGAAAGGGTCATGACCAGCCGGGTCACGAACTCGACCGGGTAATCGAAACCCAGCCTGACCCAGCCGATTCCGGCAGCCGCCAGAAGGAATATCGGCGACACGATCTGAAGCACTGTCAGGACAAGGTTCACAGTCTGTTTCTCGGAATTGGGGAGCGACGGTTGGACAAAGAGAACTGTTGGGTTTAGGAACGAACCCAGGGGCTGTTAGTAATATGTTGAAGACACGCGCGAAATATCATCTGGGGCAGGTTGTCCGCCACAAGAAGCATCCCTTCCGGGGGGTGATCTTTGACGTGGACCCTGAATTCTCCAATACGGAGGAATGGTATCAGGCCATTCCCGAGGATTCGCGTCCCGCCAAGGAACAGCCCTATTACCACCTCCTTGCGGAGAATGAGCAAAGCTATTACGTGGCCTACGTGTCCGAGCAGAACCTGATCGCCGATTATTCCGGCGAACCGGTGGAGCATCCGGACATTCCCGACCTGTTCGGCCCCTTCCAGGACGGCCACTACCCGTTGCACTTCCAGCTCAACTGAGCTGTGCGGGGCGGGGGCCGGCGCATCGGCACCGGGTCATCCCTCCTCCACCGGCCGCCCGGCGGCCTTCCAGGCACCGAAGCCGCCCTCCATCTCGGCCACGTTCTCCACCCCCATGTCCAGCAGCGTCTGCGCGGCGAGGGCCGATCGCTGGGCGCCGGCGCAGAACAGCACCAGCTTGCGATCCGTCGCGAGCGGCTCCTTGTGATAGGGGCTGTCCGGGTCGATCCAGAATTCGAGCATGCCGCGGGGCGCGCGGAAGGCGCCTGGGATGCGGCCCTCGCGCTGCAATTCGCGCGGGTCGCGGATATCCACCAGCAGGATCTCCCCGGCTTCGGCGCGGCGCTGCGCCTCGTCCTGGGACATGGTCTCGATCCGCGCCTTGGCGCTGGCCACGAGCTCCTTCACCGGGGTGATCGCCATCTCCGTCCTCCTCCTCCTCAATAGCCGATCGCGCATCCGTCCTTGCGCGGGTCCGAGGCGCCCTCGAGCACGCCGCTCTCGTGGATGCGGATCGCCTGCGCCCCGCCAAGGGGGCTGTCTGCGCGGGTGACGTCGTGGCCACGCGCGGCAAGCGCCTCGGCCGCCGCCGCGGAATAGCCCGTCTCCAGCACCATGCGCCCATTTTCCACGAAGCTGCGCGGCCCGTCGAGGGCCGCCTGCGGGTCCATGCCGAAATCCAGCATGTTCGTCAGCACCCTGGCATGCCCGGCCGGCTGGTACTGGCCCCCCATCACGCCGAAGGGCATCACCACGCGGCCCTCGCGGCGCAGCATGGCCGGGATGATCGTGTGCATCGGCCGCTTGCCCGGCCCGTATTCGTTGGCATGGCCCGGGATCAGGTTGAAGCCCGCCCCGCGATTGTGAAGCAGCACGCCGAACCTGTCCGAGGCGATGCCCGAACCGAAGGCGTGGAAACAGGAATAGATCAGCGACACCGCCATGCGATCGCGATCGACCACGGTGATGTAGACGGTATCCTTGTGCACGGATTCCGACAGCTCCGCCGGGGCCGCCATCGCCCGGTCCGGTCGGATCAGCGCGGCGAGCGCCCGGGCCGTGTCGAGCGACAGCATGTGTTCCAGCCGGGTCACGTGATCCGCATCGGCCAGGAACCGGTCGCGCGCGTCATAGGCCAGCTTGGCCGCCTCCGCCTCGAGGTGCGCGCGCTCGGCGCCCCAGGGGTCCATGGCGGTCAGGTCGAACTGCGCCAGGATGTTGAGGATCAGGATCGCCGTCGCGCCCTGGCCGTTGGGCGGATGCTCCATCAATTCGTGGCCCTTGTAGCTGCCGCTGACGGGATCGCCGTATTCGCTGTCGGTGGCGGCGAAATCCTCCATTGCGTGGACGCCGCCGGCCTGGCGCAGGGCGGCCACCATGTCCTCCGCGACCTCGCCGGTATAGAACGCGTCGCGTCCGTCACGCGCGATGCGGCGCAGCACCTCGGCCTGGCCGGGGGCGCGGAACAGCTCGCCGGTCCGGGGGGCGCGACCGTCCTGCAGGTAGTGGCGGCGGGCCGCGCCCTGCGGGATGTGGGCGCTGGCGTCCCAGTCGAGCGCGACGCGGGGGGCGACCGGCACCCCCTCCTCGGCATAGCGGATGGCGGGGGCGAGGCTGTCGGCCAGGCCCAGCCGCCCCCAGTCGGCAGAAAGCCGGCAGAACCCGTCGATGGCGCCGGGCAGGGTCACCGAATGCGCGCTGTCGGTGGGAATCGTGCTGGCGCCCCCGCTGCGTAGCGCCTCGGCCTCCGCCGCGGCGGGCGCCCGGCCGGAGCCGTTCAGCGCGATCACCCGGTCTTCTCCGGCCGAGGAGATCAGGGCAAAGCAATCGCCGCCAATGGAGGTCATCTGCGGTTCGCAGATCCCCAGCAGCACCGCGCCCGCGATGGCCGCATCCACCGCGTTGCCGCCCGTTTGCAATATGTCCACCGCGACCTTGGCCGCCAGCGGATGCGACGTGGCACAAAGACCGTTGGCTGCCAGGACGGGGGACCGCCCCGGGCTCTGGAAATCGCGCATGTCACCTCCCTCATGCTCCTTGTGGGCGGAGACTAGAGAGCGCGGTGGGAAATGCCAACGCCGTGCGGTGGGTCCGAATTGTGGTCTGTGGGGAGGGGGCAGATGCGGGCGGAAGACCTCGGTGCCGCGTACTGGGTGGGGGCTGTTAACACGCGGCACCGAGGGAAGCCATATGCAGCTACAGGACCCTGTATCGCTGTCGAGTCTGTCCTTAGTTGGGTGCGATTTGGGCAGTTTTGCGGCAGAGGCTCTGACCTTGCTTCCAGGGCCTTCGCGGTGGCGTCCCCCGCCCGGGGATGTGGCGCCCGCACGCGGGAAGGCGGAGAAAATGTGTTCAGTAATAATGTCTTGCGCCCCGCCTACGCCCGGTACTTCGCTCCGCTCGAAAGAATGTCCAGCCACAGGTAATTCCGCCCCGCCCGGCGTTCATAGCATTGCCGGTCGGACAGCTGACGGATCAGGTACCAGCCGAATCCCCCTTCGGGCAGGTCGTCGCGCGGCCCGTTCAGCGCCACCGGCCCGCCCCGCGGCAGGACCCCGCCCGGCATCGCCCGTCCGCCATCGCTGATCCGCAGGCGAAGCCGCCCCTCCGCCGGCTCCTGCGCGATCTCGACCTCGCCGGTGAGGGCGCCGTCATAGGCATGCTCCACGATGTTGTTGAGCACTTCGCTCAGCACCAGGCGCAGCGTGTCGCGCAGCACCGGGTCGGGGTCCAACACGTCCAGGCAGGAGACCACGATCGCACGCGCTTCAGACTGCGACAGGTCGAAGCTCAGGGCAGGGAGGGCCTGCCCCACCCCGCCGGCAGGTCCGAGGGGGCGGCCGCCGCCGATATCGCCGCTCTCGTCCATCTCACTCCGGGATGTCACGCTGCATGGCCTCCTCCAGGTCGCGATGGATGCGGAAGACCGTATCGAGCCGCGTCAGGCGAAACACACGGTCGACCAGCGGGGCAAGGCCCGCCAGTTCCAGCCGTCGCCCCTCCTCCAGTTGTTTCATCGCGGCGACGATCGCCCCGAGGCCGCTCGAATCGACGAACTCCACCCGCCCGAGGTCCAGCACCACGCGGGGCGGCGGCCCCTGCGCCATGGCACCGCCGCCTGCCCCGGCCGCGATCCCGGTCGTGGTCCCGGGCGCGGCCCCGGTTTCCGCCGGCGCCGGGCCGGACGCGGACGGGATCTCGGCACCTGGCGCGCCCCCCTCGCGCCACCGTTCCGTTTCCTCCCGCATCAGGTCCTTGAACCGGATGGCCACCGCGGCATCGATTCGCGGTGCCATGACGGTGATGACCTGGGTCGTCCCCCGGACCGTGCCGGCCAGTTGCATTCCGTGCCCCTTGCCTTGTCATGTCTCGGGGTCCAGCTTAGGGCGCAATGATTACCATCGGGTATCCGGCCCATGTCCCGGGCCGGAGGGGAGGACGAGATGCAGGAAGTGATGATTGCCGGCGCCGCGCGCACGCCCATGGGCGGGCTGCAGGGCGTCTTCGACGGGGTCCCGGCCAGCACGCTGGGCGGCACGGCTATCCGCGCGGCGATGGACCAGGCCGCCGCCGCCGCCATCGAGGAGGTGCTGATGGGCTGCGTCCTGCCCGCGGGCCAGGGCCAGGCGCCGGCGCGGCAGGCCGGTTTCGCCGCAGGCCTCGGAGAAGAGGTGCCGGCGACCACGCTCAACAAGATGTGCGGCTCGGGGATGAAGGCGGCGATGGTGGCCTTCGACCAGATCGCCCTGGGCCGCACCGGCGTGATGGTCGCCGGCGGGATGGAGAGCATGACCAATGCCCCCTACCTGCTGCCGAAGATGCGGGGCGGCGCGCGGCTCGGCCACGGGCAGGTGATCGACCACATGTTCCTCGACGGGTTGGAAGATGCCTATGACAAGGGCCGCCTGATGGGCACCTTCGCCGAGGATTGCGCCGAGAAATACCAGTTCACCCGCGAGGCGCAGGACGATTACGCGCTGCGCTCCCTGTCGTCGGCGCTGGAGGCACAGCAAAGCGGCGCCTTCGCAGCCGAGATCGCGGCGGTCACCGTCCGCTCCCGCAAGGGCGAGACGCAGGTGAGCGAGGACGAACAGCCCGGCACCGCCCGCCCCGACAAGATCCCGCAGCTGAAACCCGCCTTCCGCGAGGGCGGCACGGTGACGGCGGCCAATGCCTCCTCGATCTCCGACGGCGCCGCGGCGCTGGTGCTGGCCTCCGCCGAGGCGGCGAAACGCGAGGGGCTCAATGTCCGGGCCCGCATCCTCGGCCATGCCTCCCACGCGCAGGCACCCGGCTGGTTCACCACCGCGCCGGTGCCGGCCGCGAAAAAGCTGCTCGACAGCATCGGCTGGACCGTGGACGACGTCGACCTCTGGGAGGTGAACGAGGCCTTCGCCGTGGTCCCCATGGCCTTCATGCACGAGATGGGCGTGCCGCGCGAGAAAATGAACGTGAACGGCGGCGCCTGCGCCCTCGGCCACCCGATCGGCGCATCGGGCGCGCGGATCATGGTCACGCTGCTCAACGCCCTCGAGCGGCGCGGGCTGAAGCGCGGCGTGGCCGCCATCTGCATCGGCGGCGGCGAAGGCACCGCCATCGCGATCGAGCGCACCTGATCTTCTCTGGTCCACAAATATGGCGGGGTCCGGGGCAGAGCCCCGGTCCGACGCCGCCAACGGAGCTGCCATGCACGTCGACTACACCACCCTCGCCAAGACGATCGCCGCGCTGACCGAAGGCGAGACGGATGCCGTCGCCCTCATGGCCACCGTCGCCTGCGAGGTCCATCATGCCGACGACCGCTTCGACTGGACCGGCTTCTACCGGGTGACCGGACCGGAGCTGCTCAAGATCGGGCCCTACCAGGGCGGGCATGGCTGCCTCGTCATCCCCTTCTCGCGCGGGGTCTGCGGCGCTGCGGCGCGGACCCGCGAGGCCCAGATCGTCGCGGATGTGGAGGCGTTCCCGGACCATATCGCCTGCTCCAGCTCCACGCGCTCGGAACTCGTCCTGCCGGTGACGACCGGGGCGGGGCGGCTGCTGGGGGTCTTCGACATCGACAGCGACCGGCCCGGCGCCTTCACGGAAGAGGATGCGCAGGCGCTCGCTGCCATCCTCGCCGACACGTTCAGAGATGCGGAGTGAGGCCATGCTGACCGGCCGATGCCTTTGCGGCGCCATCACCTACGAGGTCACGGGGAAACCGCAGGGCCCCTCGGCCTGCCATTGCGGCCAGTGCCGGCGGCAATCGGGCAATGTCTGGGCCTCGGCCTATGTCCCGAAGGCGCAGATCGCCATCTCCGGACCGGTGAAGTGGTATGCCTCCAGCGACAAGGCGCGGCGGGGGTTCTGCCCGGATTGCGGCTCGGTCCTGTTCTGGGATCCGCTGGACGAGGACCTCACGAGCTTTTCGCTGGGCTCGCTCGACGCGCCCACCGGGCTGCGGATCGGCAAGCATATCTTCGTGGCCGAGAAGGGCGATTATTACGAGATCACGGGCGACGTGCCGCAGGTGCCCTGACGCCCGCTCAGGCGCGCCTTGCCACCGCCGCGCCCCGGCGCTACGCCCCGTGCATGAGCGATTACGACCCGCCCCAGGACCCGCTGGTGATCCTGCACCACGACCACGAGCTGCTGGTTCTCGACAAGCCGGCGGGCCTGCTGTCCGTGCCGGGCAAGGGGGAGCATCTGGCGGATTGCCTGATCGCCCGGGCGCAGGCGCGCTTCCCCTCGGCGCTGCTCGTCCATCGGCTGGACCGGGACACGTCCGGCGTCATCGTCTTTGCCATGACCCCCAATGCGCAGCGCCATCTCGGCCTGCAATTCGAGAAGCGCGCGACCAAGAAGTTCTACGTCGCCCGTGTCGCCGGCCGGCTGGAGCCGCGGGGCGGCGAAGTGGATGCGCCGATCCGCGTGGACTGGCCCAACAGGCCGCTGCAGATGATCGCGGAGGATGGCCGCCCGGCGCAGACCGGCTGGCGGGTGCAGCGCTACGACGAGGGCGAGACGCGGGTGCGGCTGATGCCGAAGACGGGGCGCAGCCACCAGTTGCGGCTGCACATGAAGCATATCGGCCACCCGATCCTCGGCGATCCGCTCTACTACCCAGAAAGCACCGCCACCTATCCCCGGCTCATGCTGCATTCCGAAGAGCTGCGCCTGCGTCACCCGGACGGCGGAGCGCAGATGGTGTTCCGCTCGAAAGCGCCCTTCTAGAGCGGGTGCAGGCAGCGGTAGCCGCGCTCGCCTTCGACGGTCCAGTCGGGCACGATCCGCGGGCAATCCGACTGGGCGTGGGGGCAGCGCGGGTGGAAATCGCAGCCGGAGGGGCGGTTCACCGGGCTCGGCACCTCGCCGGACAGACGGATGCGGGCGCGGCCGCTGTCGGGATCCGGCTCCGGGTTCGCGGATAGAAGCGCCTCGGTGTAGGGGTGCCGCGGATGGCCAAAGACCTGCTCGGTCGGGCCCTGTTCCACGAAACGCCCGAGATACATGATCGCCATACGGTCGGTGATGTGGCGCACGAGGTTGAGGTTGTGGGTGATCACGAGGATCGCCACGCCGGTCCGCTTCTGCACCTCGTTCAGCAGGTTCAGCACCTCGCCCTGCACCGACATATCGAGGCCCGCGGTCGGCTCGTCCGCCACCAGCAGCTTGGGGTCCAGCGCCAGCGCCCGCGCGACGCCCACCCGCCGGGCCTGCCCGCCCGACAGCTGGTGGGGGTAGCGCCCGGCGAATTCCGCCGGCAGGCCGACGAGGCCCAGCAGCCGCGTGGCTTCGTCCCGGCCGGCTTTCTGTCCGTGGATGCGCAGCGGCTCGGTCACCAGCGAACTCACTTTCAGACGCGGCGAGAGCGAGCCCACCGGGTCCTGCCACATCATCGACATCTCGCGCCGCAGCCGCGCCCAGTCGCGGGCGGAGGCACTGGTGATCTCCTGCCCGTCGAAGCGGATGCTGCCCGATGCGGCCTCTTTCAGCCCCAACAGGGTGCGCGCGATGGTGGACTTGCCCGAGCCGCTTTCGCCGACAAGGCCGAGGGTCTGCCCGGCCTCGATCTCGAAACTCACGCCGGCGACCGCCTCGAAGCCATGCGGCTCGCCCTTCAGCGCGGCGCGCAGGCGGCCCATGCGGGGATAGCGGATGCGCAGGTCCTCGACTTCCAGCAGGCTCATGCCACGGCCTCCGTCTCGTCCAGCAGGTGGCAGCGGGCATCGTGGCCCTCGTCGCGCAGGTAGAGTGGCGGATGCTCGTCGGCGCAGCGCGGCCAGGCATGGGGACAGCGGGCGCGGAAGGCGCAGCCGCGCGGCGGGCGGCGCAGGTCGGGCAGGGTGCCCGGGATCGTCGGCAGCTCGCGCGTGGCCTCGCGGATGCGGCCGGGATCGCATTCGAACAGCGCCTGCGTGTAGGGATGCGCCGGGTCGTGGAAGATCTGCCGCGCGGTGCCGCGCTCCACCACCTCCCCCGCATACATCACCGCCACGTCGTCGCAAAGCTCGGCCACCGTGCCCAGGTGGTGCGACACGAAGAGGACCGAGCAGCCGAACTTGCCCTGAAGCTCCTTCAGCAGGTCGACGATCTGCATCTCCAGCGTGGCGTCGAGCGCGGTGGTCGGCTCGTCCGCGATCAGCAGGTCGGGCTGGGTGAGCAGCGCCATCGCGATGCAGACCCGCTGCCGCATGCCGCCCGACAGCTGGTGCGGGTAGACGTCGAGCTTGGATTCCGGATCGGGGATCTGCACCTGCTCCAGAAACTCCACCGCCTTCGCCCGCTTTTCCGCGCGGGAGCTGCGGTCGCGGTACTGGATGTCCAGCATCTGCTGGCCCACCGTCGTCACCGGGTTGAGCGAGGTCATCGGGTCCTGGAAGATCATGGCGATCCGGGTGCCGCGTAGCTTGCGCCATTCCGAGGCCCGGAGATGGGCAAGGTCCAGGCCGTCCATCGCGATCTCGCCGCCGACGATGCTCGCATTGCCCGGCAGCAGGCCGATCAGCGAATAGGCCAGCGTGGACTTGCCGCAGCCCGACTCGCCCACCAGCCCGGTGATGCGCCCCTTGGGCAGGGCGAGCGTCACGTTGCGCAGGGCGTGGAGCGGGCCGCTCAGCGTGTCGAAATCCAGCGACAGGTCGCGGACGCTGACCAGCGTCTCCGGCTGCGCAGTCTCGTTGGTCTCCGGCATCAGCCCGTCTTCCTCAGTTTCGGGTCGAAGATGTCGCGCAGCGCCTCGCCCATGAAGGTGAAGCCCAGGGTCACGAGGATGATCGGGACCGACCCGCCGATCACCGGCCAGGGCGAGTTGCGGATGAAGTTGTAGCCGTCGTTCAGGATCACGCCCCAGGACGGCGTCGGCGGCCGCACCCCCATGCCGAGGAAGGACAGCCCCGCCTCGGTCGCGATGACCAGCGGCACGTCCATCGAGGCGAGGATCAGCAACGGCCCCAGCACGTTGGGCAGCACGTGGACCAGCAGGATACGCGCCATGCCCGCGCCCATGGCCCGCTCGGCCAGGATGAACTCGGCGTTGCGCAGCGCCATGGTCTGGGTCCGCACGATCCGCGCGTAGATCGGGATGGAGGTGATGGCCACCACGAGGATCACGGTGAACAGCGACGGCCCGATGATCGTCACCACGGCGAGCCCGAAGACGATGACCGGGAAGGAGCGCAGCGCGTCGAAGACCAGCAGCATGATGTTGTCCAGCCAGCGCGGCCCCAGCCCCGCGATCAGCCCGAGCGCCAGCCCGGCCGACAGCGCGGCCCCGAGGGCTGCGGCGGCCACCAGCATGGCGATGCGCCCGCCGGCGATCACGCGGCTGAAGATGTCGCGACCGATATTGTCGGTGCCCAGCCAGTGCTCGGCCGTGGGGGGCGACATGCGCGGCCCCGTCATGATCGCCGCCGGGTCGTAGGGCGTGATCCAGGGCGCCAGCACGGCGGAGGCCACGATCAGCGCCACGAGGACGAAGCCGATCACCCCGGTGCGGTTGCCCGAGAGCGTGCGCAGGGTGCGGGCCAGCAGCGTGGGCTCGGGCAGGGGGCTATCCTCGGCCCGGGTTCGGGTCGCGTTCTGTGCGGCGTCGGTCATGTCACATCCCCTCCCGCTGGCGGGGGTCGAGCCAGGCGACCACGAGGTCGGAGATCAGCGTCGCCAGCACGATGATCCCGGTGGTGACCAGCACCGCGCCCAGCACGATGGGGTAATTCCGCTCGTTCACCGCCGAGACGATGAGCGCGCCGATCCCCGGCCGGGCAAAGATCACCTCGACGAAGACGGCGGCGGAGAACAGGTGCGCCACGCCGGTGCCCAGCAGGGTCACCGCGGGCTGCACCGCGATCTTGAGGATATGCGACCGGGTGATCCGGCGTTCCGGCAGGCCGAAGGCGCGGGCCATGCGGACATGCGGCTCTCCCATCACCTCGAGCATGGAGGCGCGGACGATGCGGGCGACGTAGCCCACCCACGCGACGCCGATGGCAAAGGCGGGCAGGATCAGGTGGCTGATCCCGTCCCAGAACCCGCGGCCGGCGCCGATGGCGGGCAGCCAGCCCAGCCAGACGGCAAAGATCAGCACCGCATAAAGCGCCATGACGAAGGCGGGGATGGAGATCGTGCCGACCGACAGGATCCCCGTCAGCGTGTCCAGCCAGGTGTTCCGGCGCAGCGCGGAATAGGCGCCCAGCAGGATGCCGAGCGCGGCCGACCACAGGATCGACACGGAGATCAGGATCAGCGTGTAGGGTAGCTGCTCGAACACGATCCGGGACACCGGCCGCCCGGTAAAGACGTCCTGCCCCAGGTCACCCCGCAGGATGTTTCCGAAGAAGGTCAGGAGCTGGATCGGCAGCGGCTTGTCGAGGCCCATGGCCACGCGCGTCTGCTCGATCAGCTCGGGGGTGGCGCGGGGCCCGAGGATCATCACGGCGGGATCCCCGGGCACCACGTGCATCATCAATGTCAGGATGGAGACCGCGACCATGACGATCACGACCGACAGAACCAGTCTCTGGCCAGCGTAGTACAGCACCTGTCGCGGTCCCCCCGGTCCTCAGACCGTTCCCTTGAAGTCGATGTAGAGCGGCCGGCCATCCGGGCGCAGCGCCGGTTCCAGCCCCTCGCGGTACATCACCGGCGTGCCTTCATGGGTGATGAACTTGTAGGCGCCGGTCTCTTCCATGATGTCCTGCATCCGGCGGTACATCTCGGCCCGCTTCTCGCCGTCGGTCTCGGCCAGGGCCTCCTGGTGGAGCTTGTCGAATTCCTCGTTCGAGAAGCGCTCCCAGTTCCAGATGCCGACCTGGTCCGACACGAACCAGCTGGTCGCGTAATACGGGTCGGGCAGCATGGAGAAGCGGTTGAGTACCAGCTGCATGTCCTTCCAGCGGTCGCCCTCGCTTTCCATCCCGAGCGTCCAGAAGGAGCCCGAATCCTGCACGTTGATCTGCGTCTGGATGCCGACCTGGGCAAGCTGCGCCTGGATGACCTCGGCCATGGTCTTCCAGACCGTGGCGTTGAGCGCGTCGATGGTCAGCGGCTCGGAGGGGGCGCCGCCCGCCTTCTCGAGGTATTCGCGCGCCTTCTCGAGGTCGCCGTTGACCGGGACGATCGGCTCTTCGCGGTGGCCCGGCAGGCCAGGGGCGATGAGCCCGGTGGAGGGCTTGGCCTCGCCGAAATAGGCGGCGTCGAGGATCTGCTCGTCGTTGATCGCGTACTGGATCGCCTTGCGCAGGTTCTCGTCCTGAAGCGCCGGGTTGTCGAGGTTCATGCCCAGCCAGACGTAGTAGAGCGAAGGGTATTCCTCGATCACCGTGTCCGCTGGCGGGTTGTCGCGGTATTGCGACAGCGAGGACAGCGTGATCTCGGTATAGTCCAGGTCGCCGGCCTCGTAGGCGCGCTCGGCGGTCTTGGTGTCGTCCATCGGGATGATGCGGATCTCGTCAAAGCCGGGCTCTTCGCCCTTCCAGTCCGGGTTACGGACCAGGTGGACATACTGGTTCGGCTTCCATTCCTCGAGGATGTAGGGACCGGAGAAGGCCGGCGGCTCCATCCCGAAATCGCCGCCGTTCTCGGTGGCTTCCATCACTGCTTTCTTCGACACGATATGGCCGGTGCCGTAGGGCAGGGTGATGGTCCAGAGCGGCTGGAACGGCTCGTTCAGGACGATGACGCCCTCGTACTTGCCGGTGACCTCCACGTGGTCCAGCGGGCCCCAGTCGGATTTGACCGGGCTGTCATGCTCCAGCACGCGCTCGAAGGAGAACTTGACGTCCTCGGCGGTCATCTCGCCGTAGCCGCCGGTGAACATCAGCCCTTCCTTCAGCTTGAAGCGGATATGGGTGTCGTCCACCTGCTCGATCTCTTCGGCGGCTTCCAGCTCCCAGTCCCATTCGCGGCCGGGCACGTAGCGCACCAGCTTGGAATAGATGCAGTTCATCACGTCGACATTGTAGCCGTTCTGGTAGAAGCCGGGGTCGAGCGCGTCGATATCGGCGTAGGAGCTGACGCGCAGCTCCTGGCCGGTCTGCGCCCAGATGCGCGAGCCGAGCGGCATGGTGGCAGCGGCGAGCCCGGTCGCAGCGGCACCCTGGAGAAAGGCCCGGCGGCCCAGCGGCGGCAGGGTCGAAGTCTTGCGGTCCGTCATGTGGTTATCTCCCTGTTTGGCCGTCATGCGGCCGGTTCTATGGTTGGAGGTGCGGGCCGGGCCACGCTGCCCCGGTCCATGATGACGCTCACCCCCGAGTCGGTGCAAGTTCGCACCGCTCGCGAGAGTTCGCGCTTGCTGCGTCTCTCCGCGAAGGCCTCACAGCAGGTTCCGCGGGATTTCGAGGTCCCATTCCTGCTCGTGGGCGACCTCTTCTCCTTCCATCGCCACCAGTCTCGCCCGGATGGCGAAATGCGTGGGGGTCGCGGTAAACCTGGTTTCCGTCCGGCTGGACATGGACCAGCCCTCGCGGCTGCGCGCGCAATCCGACACCACGTGGCCGAAGAAGGACCCCCAGTCGGTGCCGTCGAAGCCGTAGGTCTCCACCGCGCTGCCCGCGGCGACGATGCCGTTGTCGCTGATGCGGACGGTGCCCGCATCCTCGACCACGCGCACCCGCGTCTCGCCGGTGGCGAAGCTTTCGGTCACGCTCCACTCCGTGGCCTCGGGGTCCAGCGCCTCGGCCTCCATCGGCGGAACGCTCTGCGGCGTGCCCAGGTCGCGCGGTTCGGGCGCGTCGGGCGTGGGCGTGCGGACCGGCAGGACCAGCCGGGTCGCGGCGCAGTCGAGGGTCAGCGTCGCCTCTTCCGGCGCCGGCCAGGCGACCGGGAAATAGCTGGAGGACACCGACAGCCGCAGCCGGTGGCCGGGGCGGAAATGCTGCGCCACGTGCTTGAAGGGCAGGGTCGCGGTATAGGTTTCGCCGGGGACCAGCGCCTCGGGGGTCTCGTGGCTGTCGCGGTGCGTGAGGTTCAGCAGGCCATAGCTGACCCGGGTGGCCGCACCATCGGGGGCCACGTCCACCAGCCGCCCGGCGACCTGGGCCACCGGCTTGTCCACGGTGAAGGTCAGTTCGAGCGCGGCATCGCCCGCGATCTCCAAAGGTGCCTCGAGCGGCATGGTCTCGAAGACCAGGCTGCCGGCATCGTCGCGGCGCTGGTCCACCGGCTGGTCGCCCGGATTGGCGTAGGAGCACCACTTGCCCCCCGCGATCCCGGTGCCCAGCGGCGAGCGGATCGAAAGCGTCCCGGCAGCCGCGTCCTCGGCCCCCAGCGTGCCGTCGGCGCCAAGCGGCATGGCCATGCGGGTCACGTTGGGCGACGGCCAGGCAGGCTCTTCCACCCAGCGGCCCTCGCGTTCGGCGTAGTAGCCGGCGGGCTCGGCGTGGTCCTGCATGAACAGGCGCAGCTGCGGCTCGTCCATGATGCCGGTCTCTTTCCCCTTGAGCCACTGGTCCCACCAGCGCAGCTCTTCGGAGTGCCAGTCGATCGCCGGGCCGGGCACGCCGGCATGGGGGTACTTGTGCGACCACGGGCCGACCAAGCCCTTCTTCGGGCCCTGCAGCGTCTCCATCAGGCGGAAGACGGTGCGGCAATAGCCGTCGGCCCAGCCGCTGACCGCGTAGACCGGCACCTTGATGGCCGAGATGTCCTCGCAGACGGAGCCGTGTTTCCAGAACTCGTCGCGGGTCTGATGCTCCAGCCAGTTCTTCAGCCACAGGCCGGAGCCCTTGAGCCGCGCCATCCACATGTCGCGCCACTTGTCGCCGACGAGGTCGGGATCGGGCGGCAGGGTGTTGATGGCGAACATGTGCGACGCCCAGGAGATCTGGTCGATCACCATCGTGCCGCCCATGTAATGCACGTCGTCCGCATAGCGGTCGTCGGTCGAGGCGATGGAGACCACGGCCTTCAGCGCCGGCGGTTGCAGCGCGGCGATCTGGAGCCCGTTGAACCCGCCCCAGGAGATCCCGACGATGCCGACATTGCCGTCGCACCAGTCCTGCTCGGCCAGCCAGGCGATGGCGTCGCAGCCGTCCTGAAGCTCCTGCGCAGTGTATTCGTCCACCATCACGCCTTCGGATTCGCCGGTGCCGCGCAGGTCCACGCGGACATAGGCATAGCCGCGCGCTGCCATGTAGGGCGCGCGCACCACGTCGCGGGCGAGGGTGCCGTCGCCCTTGCGATAGGGCAGGTATTCGAAGATCGCGGGCACCGGCGTGCCGTCCGCGGGGCGCCAGATGCGCGCGGCCAGGCGGCAGCCGTCGGGCATCGGGATCTCCACGTGGCGTTCTTCCATCACCTCGTGAAGGTTGCTCGGAACCTGGTCCATGCGGGCGCCTCTTGTCTTGTCGTGTTCTGTCATCCGCGCGCAGCCTGTCACGTTTGCAGACCGTACCGCAACTTCGCTCTCATGCGCAGATTGACAACCAGAGTGCGTCAGGTAGCGTAAGCACATGAATACCCCAGATCCCTTTCCCGAGAACCTGGCCTATGCCTGCAGCCTGTTTCCCTCGATCGCCCATGTCTGTCGGCGCATCGGGATCAACCGGCAGCAATTCAACCGCTATCTCGCCGGGACCGTCCGGCCCTCGCGTCACAACATGCGGCGGATCTGCGACTTCTTCGGCGTGACCGAGGCCGAGATCCTGCAGGAGCCGTCGCGCTTTGCCGAACAGATCTCGTTGCGGCGCGGGCCCAGCACCGACGGCGAGGCGATGATCCTGGGACCGACGCTCAAGCGGCTGTCGCTCGCCTCGGCCTCGCTCGACCGGTATTGCGGGGCCTATTTCCGCTATTTCTATTCCTACAGCGTGCCGGGGCTGATCATGCGCTCTTTCGCGGTGCTGTACCGGCAGAACGACTACTATGTCTGGAAGAACGTGGAGCGGGGCCGGGGCACGGCGGCCGGTGCGCTGGAGGTCCACAAGTACGAGGGGCTGGCGTTCTTCCTGGGCGAGCGCATCAACGTCGTCGAGAACGAGTGCATGCTGTCTTCGTCGATCACGCAGATGATGCTCTATCCCTCCTACAGCGCCGGCATCGACTACCTGCTTGGGATCCAGACGGGCGGGCCGCTCAAGCGCGGGCGCAAGCCGGCAGCGTCGCGGGTGCTGCTGGACTACCTGGGTCAGAACGTTGATACCCGCCGCGCCCTGGCGCAATGCGGGATGTTCGAGCCGCACGAGATCGATCCGCATATCGCCGGGCTGGTGGCGAACGAGATGACGCCGGGCTCCTGGGTCTTCGAAGTCGAACAGCTCTGAACGAAAAACGCCCCGCCGGGTGGGCGGGGCGTTTTCCTGGTTCTCCGGCGGAATGGCTCAGACCGGCTCGACGTCCGAATCCCAGCCCGAGACCGCCTTGACCTCGCAGAAATCCTCGATCCCCCAGACGCCGCCTTCGCGTCCGTTGCCCGAGCGTTTCATGCCGCCGAAGGGCGAGCCCGCGCCGCGCGACTGGCCGTTCATCTCGACCATGCCGGACCGCAGCTGCCGCGCCAGGCGGTTGCGCCGCGCGCCGTCCTGCGACTGCACGTAGTTGGTCAGGCCGTAGACCGTGTCGTTGGCGCGCTTCACCGCCTCTTCCTCGGTCTCGAACTTCATGATCGACAGCACCGGGCCGAAGATCTCTTCGCGCGCGATGGTCATGTCGTCGGTGACGTCGGCAAAGACCGTCGGCTTGACGAAGAAGCCGCGGTTCAGCCCGTCGGGCCGCCCGGTGCCGCCGGCGACCAGCCGCGCGCCCTCGTCGATGCCCTTCTGGATCAGGTCCTGGATCTTGTTGAACTGGGTCTCGTTCACGACCGGCCCGATATGCCGGCCCTCTTCCGAGGCGGGGCCGACGGTGACCTTGGACGCGACCTCGGCCGCTTCCTCGACGGCCTTGTCGTAGATCTCGGCCTGGACGAACATCCGCGAGGGCGCGTTGCAGGACTGGCCCGAGTTGCTCATCATGCTGATGACGCCGCGCTTGACGGCCTTCTCGTCGGCATCGGCGAAGATCAGGTTCGCGCCCTTGCCGCCCAGCTCCAGGTGGACCTTCTTGAGCGTCTCGGCCGCGTTCTTGGAGATCGCGGTGCCGGCGCGGGTGGAGCCGGTGAAGCTGACCATGTCCACGTCCTCGTGACCCGAAAGCGCCGTGCCCACGCCCTGGCCGTCACCGTTGACCAGGTTGAACACCCCTTTCGGGAAGCCGGCCTCGTCCATCATCTCGGCGAAGAGCATGGCGTTGAGCGGGCTTTCCTCCGACGGCTTCAGCACCATGGTGCAGCCCGCGACCACGGCGGCGCCGACCTTGAGCGTGACCTGGTTCATCGGCCAGTTCCACGGCGTGATCAGCGCGGTGACGCCGACCGGCTCGTAGATGATGCGGTCATCGGGGGCATGGTCGCCCAGCGGCCGGGTGAACTCGAAGTCCTTGGCGGCCTTCACGAAGTTCTTCATGTGGCCATAGCCCGCGCCCCATTGGGCAGAGCGGGCCAGGTCGATCGGCGCGCCCATCTCGGTCGAGATCGCCTGCGCCATCTCTTCCGAGCGGGCCTTGTAGATCTCGAGGAATTTCTCGAGCAGTGCGATCCGCTCTTCGGGCTTGGTGGCCGCCCATGCGGGGAAGGCCGCCTTGGCCGCCGCGACGGCCTTGTCCACGTCCGCCTGGCTGCCCAGCGAGATGGTCGCGCAGGGTTCCTCGGTCGTCGGGTTGATCACCTGGTGGTCGTTCGGGGTGGCCGGATCGACCCATTCCCCGTTGATGTAGAACTGACGTTTCTCGATCATGGGACATCCTCCAATTCGTTGCGCGCACTCTGTCATTCCCCAATGGGGCCTGCAAGCCGGGGCTTCAACTCGGGCGGTACGACGTTATATCCTTCCCGAGGCAACCTAACGAAAGGAGGGCGTCATGGGCCTTCGCATCAACGACACGGTCCCGAACTTCTCTGCCGAGACGGATCAGGGGACGATCCAGTTCCACGACTGGATCGGCGACAGCTGGGCGATCCTGTTCTCGCACCCGAAGGACTTCACCCCCGTCTGCACCACGGAATTCGGCGCCGTCGCGCAGCTGGCCGACGAATGGGCCAAGCGCGGCACCAAGGTGATCGGCATCTCGGTGGACGGGGTCGAGGACCACAAGAAGTGGAAGGGCGACATCGAATCCTATGCCGGCACCGGCGCCGGTTTCCCGATCATCGCCGACAAGGACCTGGCGGTCGCCAAGCAGTTCGACATGCTGCCCGCGGAGGCCTACCTGCCCGACAACGCGACGCCGAATGACAGCGCGACCGTGCGCTCGGTCTTCATCATCGGGCCGGACAAGAAGCTGAAGCTGTCCATGACCTACCCGATGAATGTGGGCCGCAACTTTGCCGAGGTGCTGCGCGCGCTCGACGGGCTGCAGACCGCGGCCAAGGAAGGCGTGGCCGTCCCCGCCAACTGGAACGTGGGCGACGACGTGATCATCCCGACCTCGGTCAGCGACGAGGACGCGAAGAAGAAGTACGGGGAATTCGAGACGGTCTTCCCCTACCTGCGCAAGACCAAGCTGCCCGGCTGAGCCGGCGGCATCGGACAGGGAAGGGCCCCGCATTGTCGGGGCCCTTTTTTCTGCGCGCTGGACTTGCCCCGGCCCGATGGCCTACGGAACGGGCATGACAGGCACCGGGACGGGCAGATGACGGGTCAACGCGCCCCCTTCACCATCGGCGGCAACAGCGTCGCGCCGGGGCAACGGCGCACGGTCGACCTGCGGATCAGCAAGCTGAGCGATCACACGCCGGTCAACATGTCGGTCCACGTGGTCCATGGCCGCCGCCCCGGGCCGGTGATGTTCGTCTCCGCCGCGATCCACGGCGACGAGGTGATCGGGGCCGAGATCGTGCGCCGCCTGCTGCGGGCCAAGCCGATCGACCACCTGGCCGGGACGCTGCTGGCGGTGCCCATCGTCAACACGTTCGGCTTTCTCAACCAGTCGCGCTATCTTCCCGACCGGCGCGACCTGAACCGCTGTTTCCCCGGCCACCCCGACGGGTCGCTGGCGGCGCGGCTGGCCTATCACTTCATGGATGACGTGGTGAAACGCTCGGACGTGGGGATCGACCTGCATTCGGCGGCGATCCAGCGCACCAACCTGCCGCAGATCCGCCTGACCCCCGGCGTGCCCCGGCTGGAAGAGCTGGGCCGCGCCTTCGGGGCACCGGTGATGGTCACCTCCAAGCTGCGCGAGGGGTCGCTGCGCGCGGCGGGGCAAGATGCGGGCGTCGACATCCTGCTCTACGAGGCGGGCGAGGGGCTGCGCTTTGACGAATACGCGGCGCGGACGGGGGTGTCGGGCATCCTGCGGGTGATGCAGAGCCTTGGGATGCTGGGCGCCCGCGGCGTGCCGAAGCTGCGCGGCGAAAGCCTGCTGTGCCGCAACACCGCCTGGGCGCGGGCGCCTTCGGGCGGGCTGCTCCGGGCGTGGAAGGGCACCGGCGACGTGGTGGAGAAGGGCGCGGTGATGGGCGTGATCTCGGACCCGTTCGGCGAGAACGAGGCCGAGGTGCGGGCCGAATCCGACGGCATCGTGATCGGCCGCACGAACCTGCCGGTGGTGAACGAGGGCGATGCGCTGTTCCACGTGGCCGCGATGCCCCAGACCGCCCGCGCCGAGGCCGCGATGGAGCGTCACGCCGACATGACCGAGGCGGAGCGGCTGTTCGACGAGGACGAGATCATCTGACGGCTCAGGCCGTGGCGTGCAGCCGCTGCGGCTGGATCGCCGTGCCCTCTGCCGCGACCTCGTCGAACATCCAGGCGCTGAAGGCCTTGATGACAGGATCCTCGGCCCGCTCGTCCGGATAGGCGACCGAATAGATCGCGATGGGCAGCGTTTCCGTGTCGAACAGCCGGACCAGCCGGCCATCGGCCAGCGACGAGCGCGCCATCGCGTCATAGGCCAGCGCGACGCCCTGGCCCTGTTCCGCCGCGGTCATGGTCAGTTCGCAATGGGCCAGCCGCGGCCCTTGCGGCAGCTCCGGTGGAGTGACACCAGCCAGGCGGAACCAGTCGGCCCAGGCATCCATGACCTCGTCGTGGAGCAGCCGGTGCCGCGTCAGGTCCGCGGGCACAGCGATCCCGTGACGGTCGCGAAAGGAGGGGCTGACCACCGGGTAGCGCGCGGATTCCATCATCGGGCGCACGGTCACGCCGCGCACCGGGGCATCGCCCCAGTGCAGCACCACGTCCGCTCCGTTCCGCGCGAAATCCGTCGAGGGCGCGCCGTCCGATGTCCTGATGCTGATCTCCACCCCCGCATCGAACCGGTCCAGCCGGGGCACCAGCCAGCGGGCGGCGAAGGCGGGCGTGGACAGCACCCGCAGCGTCCTGCGCGGCCGGGCGGCGCCGACGCGGCTGGTCGCCTGCTCCAGCCCGTCGAGCAGGCCGCTCAGGTCCTTCAGGTAGGCCTCCCCGGACCAGGTCAGGGCCAGCCGGTTGCCGCCGCGCAGGAAAAGCTGCCGGCCGAGATGGTCCTCCAGCGCGCGGACAGCATGGCTGACCGCGGAGGGGCTGAGGCACAGCTCCTCGGCCGCGGCCTTGAAGCTCAGGTGACGGGCGGCCGCCTCGAAGGCGCGGATGGCGGAGAACGGGGGGAGCCGACGGTGCATCGCGGGTGAATCCTGCTCATCCGGAGGTGAGAAATGGTCTTTAGGCGCTGACGCAGGGTCATCTTATCATAAGACCGTCCTTTTCCAAAACGCACGGAGAGCGATCATGCCTCGTTCAACGTGGCTTCCGCCCGCGGGAGCCCTGCCGCTTCTTGTCGCCCTGTGTTTCGGCGCCGCGCCCCTGCGGGCAGAGCCGGGCGACTGGTCCTCCGCCCCGGATATGGCTGGCCTGCGCGAAACGCTCGACGATTGGCTCGACCGGAACAGCGCCTATCCGAGGCGCGACGCAGACGTTCGGATCATGCAGGTCAGCCGGGCCCGCGCGCTGGCGCTCGCCGCCCCGGCCGCTCGCGACCCCGAGGGCCTGCGCGGGCTCTACCAGCCCGAGGAGCGCACCATCTACCTGATCCGCCCCTGGTCGCCGCGCGAGGCGCAGGACGTGTCCGTTCTGCTGCACGAACTGACGCACCACCGGCAGCAGACCGCGCGGCACTGGGTCTGCGCGGGCCAGCAGGAGCTGCCCGCCTACCGGCTCCAGGAAAAATGGCTGGCCGAGCAGGGGGAGACCGGCAGCTTCAACCTGATCGCCGCGGTGATCGCCGAAGGGTGTCATCCGCGGGATTTCCACCCCGGCACGTGACGCCCCGCCCGCATGAAAAAGGCCCCGGCGTTTCCACCGGGGCCTTTCGAGTGTCGCGAGGTGAGGGGCCGGATTACTCGGCCGCCTCCTCCTTCGTCATTTCTTCGCCGGTCTCCTGATCCACGACCTTCATGGACAGGCGGACCTTGCCGCGGTCGTCGAAGCCCAGCAGCTTGACCCAGACCTCCTGGCCTTCCTTCAGGACGTCCGAAGGATGGTTCAGGCGGCGGTTCTCGATCTGGCTGACATGGACCAGGCCGTCGCGCTTGCCGAAGAAGTTCACGAAGGCGCCGAAGTCCACGATCTTGACGACCGTACCCTTGTAGACCTTGCCCTCTTCCGGCTCTGCCACGATCGAGTAGATCATGTCATAGGCCTTCTGGATGGCCTCGCCGTTGGGCGATGCGATCTTGATGATGCCCTCGTCGTTGATGTCGACCTTGGCGCCCGACACTTCGACGATCTCGCGGATCACCTTGCCGCCCGAGCCGATCACTTCGCGGATCTTGTCGGTCGGGATCTGCATGGTCTCGATGCGCGGCGCATGGACGGAGAATTCCCCGGCGCCGGACAGCGCCTTGTTCATCTCGCCCAGGATGTGCATCCGGCCGGCCTTGGCCTGCTCCAGCGCCTTTTCCATGATCGCCGGGGTGATGCCGGCCACCTTGATGTCCATCTGCAGCGAGGTGATGCCCGCCTCGGTCCCGGCCACCTTGAAGTCCATGTCGCCGAGGTGATCCTCGTCGCCCAGGATGTCGGTCAGGATGGCGTATTCACCGTCCTCTTCCAGCACCAGGCCCATGGCCACGCCGGCCACCGCGGATTTCAGCGGAACGCCCGCATCCATCATCGACAGCGAAGAGCCGCAGACGGTCGCCATGGAGGACGAGCCGTTGGATTCGGTGATCTCGGACACCATGCGGATGGTGTAGGGGAAGTCGGTCGCCGCGGGCAGAACCGCCTGCAGCGCGCGCCACGCCAGCTTGCCGTGGCCGACTTCACGCCGTCCCGGAGGGCCGACGCGACCCACTTCGCCGACCGAGTAGGGCGGGAAGTTGTAGTGCAGCAGGAAGTTGGAGCGGAAGTTGCCGTGCAGGGCGTCGATGATCTGCTCGTCGTCGCCGGTGCCCAGCGTGGTCACCGCCAGCGCCTGGGTTTCACCGCGGGTGAACAGGGCCGAGCCGTGGGTCCGCGGCAGCAGGCCGGTTTCGGCCACGATCGGGCGCACCTGATCCAGCGCGCGGCCGTCGATCCGCTTGCCGTTCTTGACCACGTCACCGCGCAGGACGGCGGATTCGAGCTTCTTGATGGCGGAGCCGAGGTTCGGATCCTCCAGCTGCTCTTCGGTCAGCCCTTCCTTGATCGCCTGTTTGGCGGCTGCCACGGCGGCGGTGCGCTCCTGCTTCTCGAGGATCGCGTAGGCGTCGCGCATCTTCTGCTCGCCCGCGGATTTCACCACCTCGTAGAGGGCGGCATAGTCCGGCGGGGTGAAGTCGAAGGGATCCTTCGCGGCCTCTTCGGCCAGGTCGATGATCAGGTCGATCACCGGCTGGATCTGCTCGTGCGCGAAGTTCACCGCGCCCAGCATCTCGGCCTCGGACAGCTCGTAGGCTTCCGATTCGACCATCATCACGGCGTCCTTGGTGCCGGCGACAACCAGGTCGAGCCGCTGCTCGGGGTTGTTGCGCAGGTCGTGCATGTCCTCGACATCGGGGTTCAGCACGTAGTCACCGTCGGAATAGCCCACGCGGCAGCCGGCGATCGGGCCCATGAAGGGCGCGCCGGAAATGGTCAGCGCGGCCGAGGCGGCGATCATCGCCACGATGTCCGGGTCGTTGACCAGGTCGTGGGACAGCACGGTGCACATCACCAGCACTTCGTTCTTGAAGCCCGGGACGAAGAGCGGGCGGATCGGCCGGTCGATGAGACGCGCGGTCAGCGTCTCCTTCTCGGTCGGGCGCGCCTCGCGCTTGAAGAAGCCGCCGGGCACCTTGCCGGCCGCGTAGTATTTTTCCTGGTAGTGCACGGTCAGGGGAAAGAAGTCCTGGCCGGGCTTGGGTTCCTTGGCGAAGGTCACGTTGGCCATCACCCGGGTCTCGCCCAGGGTGGCGATCACGGTGCCGTCCGCCTGCCGGGCAACCTTGCCCGTTTCCAGCGTGAGGGTCTCTTCCCCCCACTGCATCGTTTTCGTCGTTACGTTGAACATCAAGCGTATCCTATGAGGGAGCACTCCCGGCCCTCCGGGTCTCCCGTTTGCGTGGCGGCCCCATTGCCGCCGACCCCTCTATCATTCCACTCGAGCGCCGGGGTCCGGGCGCCGCGTCTCAGATTGTGCGGCCATACACCTCTTCGGGCCTCTTGAAAAGGACCCCGTGGAAAAACCGGTGCTTCGAGAAAATGCTCGGGGAGCGGCCGCTCAGGCGTCCGGGGCGGGTTCCAGCCCGGAGATGGAAAAGGTGGCGCCCTCGCCCGGCACGCCCGAGGCGCCGAGCGTCCAGCCATGGCGGTTGCAGATGTTGCGACAGGTGGCCAGGCCGATGCCGCTGCCCTCGACCCCGGGTTTGCTGTGCAGGCGCTGGAAGGGGGTGAAGATCGTCTCGCTCTCGGCGGGGTCGAAGCCGATGCCGTTATCGCGGATCCGCAGGGTCGCGCGGCCGCCCTCCGGCAGCTCGTAGCTGACGGTGATGCGGGGCGGGCGATCCGGCGCGCAATATTTCAGCGCGTTCCCCACCAGGTTTTCCAGCAACTGGTTGAGCAGCTTGCGGTCCGCCATGACGACGCCGAGCCGGCCCGCGCGGCACAGCTGGCCCCCGGCCTCCGCCAGGTTGGCGGCCAGATGCGCGGCCACCCCGTCCAGCATCTCGTCCAGGTCGGTGGGGACGCGGTTCAGCGCCTCCGTTCCCAGGCGGGCATGGCCAAGCAGCGCATCGATCAGGGATTGCAGGCGCCGTGCCGCGCCACCGGCCTCCTCCACCATCTCGAGCGCCGGGGGAGGCAGGTCGGCGCCGTGATCCTCCTTCAGGAAACCGAGGAGGAGGGAGATGTTGCGCAGGGGCGCCTTCAGGTCGTGGGCCGCGGCATAGCTGAACTGTTCCAGCTCGCGATATGTCTCCTGCAGCCCGTGATAGAGCCGCCGCTGGCGGGCAGCCTCCTCGTTGGCGTCCCGCATCTTGAGATTGAGGTCCGCGAAGGCCTGCGTGCTGGGGCGGGCGGTATCCTGGACCAGCATGTACCGCACCGGGCCGGCCTTTGTCCGGCGGGCCGGGGTGACCCGGAAGGTCAGGCCGCCTGCGCCGCGGCTGACAGGGGCCGGGCCGCCGGGGATCGGGGCGGAAGGGAGTGTGCTGCCGGGGGTCGCGCCACCGGCCACCGGGTCGGCAGGGATCGGGCCGCCGGGGACGGGTTCGCCGGAAGCCGCGTGGCCGAGGTTGGGACTGTCGTGGGTTGAGCCACCCGGGATCGCGCCGCCGGTCTTCGGGCTGGGAGGTGTCGGACCGCTGGGGGTCGGAGAGCCATGGGCGCCGGCGCTCGCCGCGGCGTCACCGACCACGGCCAGGTTCAGCCGCCCGCCGGAAGAGGCGACAGCCCGGAGGTCGGAACAGATTTGCGGCAGTCCCCCTGCGAAGATCTGGGCGAGGGTGCATGGCGGTCGAATGCCGTGACCGCCCCTACGCTCGACCTGCCGTCGCAAGGCGGCGTTGGCGGCAAGGACCGTGCAGTCGCGGTCCACGATCATCGCCGCCGTCGGGAGCCTTTCGAAGAAGCTCGCGTAAGCGTCGGCGGCTGCGTCCTGTTCAACCGAAATACTCAAGACCTTCGTCGCCTTCCTGTAGGTGAACGATAACCCGGCAGCCGGGATCCCCCCGCGCCTGGGTCTGGGCCAGTTCGACCCGGGCATAGCCGAGGTTGTTGGCGGCAAGCCGGCCGAAGACGTTGGAGGTCATCATGCAGAGGGATTCGCGCCCTTCGACGTAGCGGCCAAAGGGGCAGCGGGTGTTGACGAGCACGATCCGGTCGGGCGCCATGCTTTCGACGGAGAAGCCGCCCTCGATCCTGGCCTTGAGATCGACCAGCGCCGCGGCCACCTGCCGCGCCTCGAGTCGGGCCGTCCCGGCCGCGCGGCGGTATTCCTGGTCCATCATCTCGCCGATGCGGCCGCCGACCAGCGCGATGAAGCCGGCCGCTTCCTCGAGCCCGACGGTATCCTCGAGAATGCCGGCCAGCTCGCGCAGCAATTCACGCAGGAACTGGTCCCGGTCACGGGTGATCGGCGAATCCGCGAAACTGTATTCGACCTGGTCCATCGATTCTCTTCCGCTCCGACTCGCCCCAGCATCTCGGACAGGGCTTGCGAAGCGGTTAAGGACCGGCCGGATCGCAACAAAAAAGGGCCGCGCGGGGCGGCCCTTGTAAATCTCTTCGGTCGGCGTCGCTCAGCGGCGGATGCCGAGGCGCTTGATGAGGTCCTGGTAACGGGCCTCTTCCTTGCCTTTGAGATAGTCGAGCAGCTTGCGGCGCTGGGCCACGAGCTTCAGCAGGCCGCGGCGCGAATGGTTGTCCTTCGCGTGGGTCTTGAAGTGCTCGGTCAGGGTGGTGATCCGCGAGGTCAGGATCGCGATCTGGACTTCCGGCGAACCGGTGTCGCCTTCCTTGGTCGCGAATTCCTTCATCAGGCGGGATTTTTCTTCGACGGTAATCGACATCGGGGTCTCCTTTTCAGGGGTTATGGCACAAGCCGGGATGTCGTCCAGCAGGGCCCGTGGAGCATTCCCTCCGACAGACGGAGGGCCGCGGAAAGGGTCCGCGGATGGCAGACCATAGACCAGATCGGCCGCGAATGAAAGCGGGAATCGGGGCGCAACGCTGGGTCCAGGTGCCGCCGGTCAGGGGATGTCCCAGGGCTCCGGCTGCCTGGCGTAGCCGATATAGAGCGGGTGCTTGGGATGACCGTCCTTGGTCAGCCCGAGGACATGGATCGGCCGGCCGGTGGTTTTCAGCAGCCGCGCCACCTCCGGCCCGCGGCCCAGATGCGCGCCGTGGGTGCCCCAGGCCGCCACGATCTGGTCCGCCCAGGGGCAGCTTTGCAGGATGGCGGCGTCGTTCTCCGGCCCCACGGGATCCTCGGCGCGGCGCATCTGGCGGGGATCGGTGTCGCGCCAGGCAAAGATGTTGCAGACCCGGAACGCCCCGAAGCCCAGCGTCCGCGCGCGGCGTTCACAGCGCTCGACCGTCGGATCGTTCTGGATCTCCGTGGCGGTGGAGGGGTTGAGCATGATGAACAGCGCCCGCTTCCCCGCCGGATCCCAGGTGCGGGTCAGCAGGTAGCGGTAGCGTTCGCAATCGGAATAGACGGCCGTGGATTCCGCGTCGTCCTTGAGGTGGTGCCGGGTGATCATGCCTTGCCCTCAGCCCAGGCGGAAGACGCGGGTCGGGTGCAGCTCGCCGGCCTTGTAGATGCCCACCGCGACGGGTTTGCCGTCGAGGCTGGCCCAGCATTCGTCGCCATATTCCACGTCGGTGGCGATCACCTTGCCGGGATTGCCGTTGCCCAGCCTGGCCGCCGCTTCGGGGGTGCATTTCAGCTCGGGCAGGTCGGCCAGCGCGATCTCCACCGGCAGGAGCCGGTCGTCCAGCGCGGGGCTGCGCGCCATTTCCTCGACCTCGGCCAGGGTGATGCCATCCTCCGCGTCGAAGGGGCCGGACCAGAGGCGGCGCAGCTCGCGCACGTGGCCGTGGCAGCCCAGCTTTTCGCCCAGATCGCGGGCGATGGAGCGGACATAGCCGCCCTTGCCGCAGATCATCTCAAGCTCGACGTGGTCCGGGTCGGGGCGGTCGGTCAGCACCAGCTCTTCCACCCAGAGCGGGCGCGGCTCGGGCTCCACCTCCTCGCCGGCGCGGGCCAGCTTGTAGGCGCGCTGGCCGTCGATCTTGACGGCGGAGAACTTGGGCGGGACCTGCATGATCTCGCCCACGAAGCCCTGCAGCGCCTCCTTGATCTCGTCGTCCGAGGGGCGCGCGTCGCTCTCGGCGATCACCTCTCCCTCGGCGTCGTCGGTGTTGGTCGACTGGCCCAGCCGCACGGTGAACCGGTAGGATTTCAGCGCATCGGTCACGAAGGGCACGGTCTTGGTCGCTTCGCCAAGCGCCACGGCCAGCACGCCGGTGGCATCGGGGTCGAGCGTGCCGGCATGGCCCGCCTTCTTGGCATCCAGCGCCCAGCGGACCTTGTTGACCACCGAGGTGGAGGTCAGGCCCGCCGGCTTGTCGACCACCAGCCAGCCGGAAATGTCGCGTCCCTTCTTGCGTGCCATCATGCCTCTCTGTGCCTTGGAAGATGGCGAGGTACAAAAGCCCGGCGGCGCGGTCAACGGTTCAGGCGCCTGCCCGCCGGGATGTAAAGCGAACTTGACACAAAGGCGGGCCGAAATGTAAAGCGTCCTTGTCATTCATCGGGAGGACAGGTCATGCGGCGGTATTTCGTGGAGCTGGGCGGCGCGCTGGCCGCCTACATGCTGTGCCTCGTGGTCTCCCTGCGCTGGCTGGCGGGACAGGAGGGCGTGGAGGACGGAACCGGGGGTGCGCTGGCGCTGGCGGTCTCCCTGGCGCCGGTTCTGCCGGGGCTGGCGGTCTGCTGGGCGGTGCTGCGCCAGATGCGGCGGCTCGACGAGATGCAGCGGCGGCTCCAACTCGAGGCGCTGAGCCTCGCCTTCGCGCTGACCGCGATCCTGACCTTCAGCTACGGCTTCCTGGAAAACGTGGGCTTCCCGCGGCTGTCGATGTTCGCGGTGCTGCCGCTGATGGCGGTGCTCTGGACGGCAGGGGTGCTGCTGGGGCGCCTGCGCTACGGATGAGGAACCGGATCCGCGAGATGCGCACGGGCCACGGCTGGTCGCAGGCAGAGCTTGCCCTGCGGCTGGAAGTCTCGCGCCAGACGGTGAACGCGTTGGAGCGCGGGCGCTACGATCCCAGCCTGCCGCTGGCTTTCCGCATCGCGCGGGTGCTGGGGGCGCCGATCGAGGCGATCTTCCTCGACGAAGAGGGCGAGGCGGGCCAGCCGGATTCCTGAAATAAAAGCGCCCCGCGGTGGGATGTCCCGCGGGGCGCCTCGCCGACCCGGGGGCCGGCGATAACGAAAACCGAGGTAAGTCTTAGTTCACGGCCTTCGCGTCCACGACGTCCTTGCTGGTGCCGTCACTCTTCGCGATCTCGATGCGACGCGGCTTCAGCGCCTCGGGAATCTCGCGCTCCAGGTCGATATGGAGCATCCCGTCGGCGTGGCTGGCGCCGGTCACCACCACGTGGTCGGCCAGGTGGAAGCGACGTTCGAAAGCGCGGGTGGCGATGCCACGGTGGAGGAAGCTGCGGGTTTCGTCCTCATCGGCCTTGCGGGCCGAGACGACGAGCGCCTTTTCCTTCACTTCCACGTTCAGGTCGTCAGCCGAGAAGCCTGCCACCGCGATGGAGATGCGGTAGGTGTCGTCGGCGGTCTTCTCGATGTTGTACGGGGGATAGGTGGATTGTGCGCCGTCATTGGCAAGCACACGGTCCATCAGGTCGGCGATCTGGTCGAAGCCGACGGTCGAGCGGTAAAAGGGTGCGAGATCGAAACTACGCATGATGGTCATCCTCCAGTGAGCGATACCGTTGTCATGGATGCCTTCCCATCGGGACAGGCGGGTCACGGACGGTCCCGTTCGGGCACCGTCACGGGCTGAATCTGGGTCGGCCGGAGGAGGGTTTCAAGAGGCTGGGCGGCGGTCCGCCGACGTCACGGGCGAACGAACTTGGCGCCCGTGCTGCTGCGGTTCTCGCCCACCCCGATGCGCCGGATCGGCGGCGGCGGGGCAGCCCCGGCCGAGGCCGCGGGGGCGGTGCCGGGGGCGCGGCGCATCTCGCGTTTCACGGCCGCCACCGCCTCGGGCAGGTCCATGCCGAAGGAGAGGGTGCGACCCTCCTCGAAATGCCCCGCGCTGATCAGCGACAGGACCCGCGCGCGGCTGCCCTCGGTCAGGAAGACCGGCGCGCCGGAGGATCCGAAGGTCACGTCGCAATCGAAGCTGATCAGCCCGCGGAACCGCTCGACGATGCCGCAATCGCGCTGCCAGGACGGGGCCGCGTCGCGCCCCTGCCCGTAGGAGACCACGCTGACCCGTCGCGCCTCCGCCCCGCCGCTGGACAGCGCGAAGGGGGCGGCGGTGGTGCTGGGAATGGCGGAGGCCAGCTCCAGCAGGGCCACGTCATGGCGCATGTTGTCGATCGAGGCGCCGCCCGCCGGGTCGTAGTCCGGATGGGCCACCGCCCGCCGCACATGCCGCGACGCGAGGCTGCGCCCGTCGCGCAGGCCCGCGCGGAAGTCGAAATCACGCGCGGTCCGGGCCTGGCCCTCGGTGTCGAACAGGCAATGAGCGGCGGTCAGCACGAGGTCCGGGGCGATCAGGACCCCGGTGCAATAGCCCTCGCCGCCGATGTCGATGCGGCCCACCGCTTCCCATCCCAGGATGTCGGTGCGCCGGTCGAGGCTTTCGAGCGTGGAATTGGCACCGCCCGCTTGCGGCAGGGTCACGAGGGCGCCGAGCAGGGCCGCGGCAAGGAGGCGGCGGCTGCTCATGGCCGGACGAACTTTGCCCCGCCCGCGCCGCGCGCGCCCTCGTTCGACAGGCGCTGGATGCGGCGGGGCTGCCCGCTGCCGGAACTGCCCACCAGCGACTCCCCCTCCATCAGGTGGCGAAGCGTGGCCAGCGGCTCCTCCAGCGCGGTCCCGAGCGAGACCGGCTCACCGGCCACCATCGCCTTGGCGGAGACGACGGAGACGATGCGCGGCCGCCCGCCCTCCAGGCTGAAGACCGGGGCCCCGGACGAGCCGAAATCGACATCGCAGGTCATGATGACGATGCCGTCCTGCCGGGCCTTCACCTCGCAGAGTTCCTGCAGCGACGGCGCCTCCGCCCGGTCCCTCGCATAGGAGACCACGCCGATCCGGTCGCCCGGCGCCGGGTTATGCGCCGTCTCGAAGGGGATGACGGTGGTGTTGTTCACCGGGTGATAGAGCCTGAGCAGGGCCAGGTCGTCGGTCACCCGCTCGGCCGAGGCCTCGGCCTCGAAGACGTAATCCGGGTGGGGCAGGGCGCGGCGCACCCGGCGATAGGCCGAGGCCCGGCCATTGCGCCACCCGGCCAGGAACTCGATCCGGTCCGCCGGGATGCGCTGCCCGGTCTTGCCGTCGTAAAGGCAATGCGCCGCGGTGAGCACCAGGTCCGTCGCGATCAGCGCCCCGGTGCAGAAGCCGATCCCGCCGAGGTCGAGCCGCCCGACCGCCTCCCACCCCCGGCTGTCATCCCCGGTATCCAGCCGGCGCAGCGCGCTCTCAGTCCCGTCCGGGACGGTCTGCGCCGCCGCCATCCCCGCCCGGACCGGGCCGAGGCTCAGGACGAGGCAGAGTGTCAGCAGGAATCGCATGGGGCCTCCACGGGAAAACGCCGTCCGGAATAGCCCGGCGGTTGGGCAGAATTGGGGCGCGCGGCGGGCCTTGCCGCGCCGTCACGAAGGAGTTGTCACCATGGCGCCGTCACGATGGTGTCAGCGCCCGGGGCCGCGGCCCGCCGGTCACCCAGTCGAGCAGCTCCACCGTATGCACCACCGGCACGCCGCTGCCACTGGCGATCTGCATCATGCAGCCGATATTCCCGGCGGCGATCACGTCCGGGGCCCGGGCCTCCAGCGTGCGGATCTTGCGCGTCTTGAGCTGGCCGGCGATCTCGGGCTGAAGCAGGTTGTAGGTGCCGGCGCTGCCGCAGCACAGGTGGCTGTCGGCCGGCTCCGTCACCTCGAACCCCGCCGCCTTGAGCAGCGCCTTGGGATGGTCCTTGATCTGCTGGCCGTGCTGCAGCGAGCAGGCGGCGTGATAGGCCACGCGGATGGGCCCGCCGCCCTCGTCGCCGCCCTTCACGGCGTCGGTGCCGGCAATGTCGCTGCGGGCGAGGTTCGGCACCTCCACCTTCGCCTCGGCCATCAGCTCGGCCAGCAGCTCCGACACGTCGCGCGCCAGCCCCGCCACCCGCGCCGCGGGCTCCGCCAGGTCGGTGGTGCGGAACATGTGGCCGTAATCCTTCACCGTGGTGCCGCAGCCGGAGGTGTTGATGACGATGGCGTCCAGCCCGTCGCCCTCGATCTCGTCGGTCCAGGCGCGGATGTTGCGCGCGGCGCTGGAATGCGCGGCCTCTTCCTGCCCCATGTGATGGGTCAGCGCCCCACAGCAGCCGGCGCCCCTGGCCACCACCACCTCGCAGCCCAACCGCCGCAGCAGCCGGATCGTCGCGTCGTTGATGTCGGTGTTGAGCGCCCGCTGCGCGCAGCCGGTCATCAGCGCGACCCGGCGGCGGCGCGGCGGCCGGGCCGGAAAGGTCTGCGGATCGTCGTTGCGGCTGACCGGCGGGATATGGGCGGGCGCCATGTCCAGCATCGCCCGCAGCCGCGCATCCGGCACCAGCCGGCGGAACGGCCGGCCCATCCGGGCGGCGATCAGCGCCAGCCGGAACCGCCCCGGATGGGGCAGGATCCGCGCCAGCGTCCAGCGCAGCGCGCGGTCGTGCCAGGGCCGGCGGTAATGTTTCTCGATATAGGCGCGGGCATGGTCGACGAGGTGCATGTAATGCACGCCCGAGGGGCAGGTGGTCATGCAGGCCAGGCAGGACAGGCAGCGGTCGATATGCTTGACGGTCTTCGCGTCCGGCACCCGCTCGTTCTCCAGCATGTCCTTGATCAGGTAGATGCGGCCGCGGGGGCTGTCCAATTCGTCGCCCAGCACCTGGTAGGTGGGGCAGGTCGCCGTGCAGAAGCCGCAATGCACGCAGGATCGCAGGATGCGGTTCGAGGTCGCGACCGCGGGATCCTGCAACTGGGCTTCGGTGAAATTGGTCTGCATGTCCTGCCTTCTCGTCTCGGCCCGTCAGGCCGGGCCCATGAGCCCGGGGTTGAGGATGCCCCGCGGATCGAATTGCCGCCGCAGCCCCGCCGACAGCGCCGCCACCGGCGCGGGCTCCGGCGGGAAGGCCGGGATGCCCCCGACGGCGGCGCCCCGCACCAGCCGGGCATGTCCGGCGATCCCGGAGAGCCGCGCGCGCGCATCGG
>SRJI02000174.1 GCA_005473895.2 Carideicomes alvinocaridis | reverse complement strand
TGGGCCCATAGATCTCCTCCTGCTCGGTACGTATACAGCTACTGTACACCAGTACTAGTACGCTGGTACAGTACTGGCGTCAAGACGAGGAAAGTGAGGATCAGATGGGTGCCGAGGGTGCATCGCCTACACGGCGGAAGAGGGATCCTGAGCGGAGACGGCAGGAGATCGTGCGGGCGGCGACGGAGATGCTCTTGGAAGGGTCGACCCTTTCGCATCGCGCGGTGGCGCAGCGCGCCGGTGTTCCTCTGGGAGCTACTACCTACTACTTCAGCTCGCTGCACGACCTGCGGGAAGCCGCGGTGTGCCAGCTTGCGGAGGAGGTGACCGTCGAGCTCACCGACCTTGCTGAGCAGGTCGCCGCCGCCGACGGCGACCCTCGAGTCCTCGCCCGGCTGCTGCACGACTACCTCACGGACACCGCGCAGGTGCGGGCAGACGCGGCCCTCTATAGCGCTGCTTCCCAGCATGAAGATCTGCGACACATCGCTCTGCGATGGGTTGACGGTTTCGTCGAGCTCGCCTCGGGCTGGACCGACCCCGCCACCGCCCGCGCCATCGTCGTCTTCATCGACGGTGCCAGCATGCACACGACGCTGACGGGCACACCGATCGACCTGAACACCCTCGAGCGCGCGTTCGTCGCGCTGCTCCGTCCTGAAAGCGA
>SRJI02000173.1 GCA_005473895.2 Carideicomes alvinocaridis | reverse complement strand
CGTCCAAATAGGTATACCCGGGTGGACGCACCATGCCCTGGACCGTGGGGGCAAGCTTCCTACCTTCATGCGCCCACTTGCACTCCGGCTGACGGCACGGTTATATATCCACCATGGATACATCCATGGTGGATATAGAAGCGGTCTGGAGTCACTGATGGCGCAGTCATCCCCCCTTGCCCAGGGAGAGCTCACCGACACCGCCCTGCATGTGATGCTGGCCCTTACCCAGCCGCGCCATGGCTACGCCGTCATGCAGTTCCTCAGTGACCAGAGCAACGTCCGCCTCACCCTCGGCCCCGCCTCGCTCTACACCACGTTGAAGAAGCTCAGAGAAGTCGGCTTCATCGAGGAGCTCGACGGCGACGGCGCCCGCCGCATCTATCGCCTTACCCCTCGAGGGCGCGGCGTCCTGATAAGCAATATCGAGCGCTGCCGCCAGCTCCTGGCGATGGCCGACCAGATCATGGAGACGACATGAGCACCACGCGCATAAGCAGCGGGCTGGCCTTCACCCCGGAGAAGGACCTGGCCATGTTCGAAGACATGGCCCGTCGGGGCCAGCGGCTGGCTGGATTATCCCTGTCCGCCCACGGTTGGCGGTTCGAGGAGGCTGAGCCCGAGGACGTCGTGGTCGACATGGCCTACGAGACCGACCCGGACGACGACTACTTC
>SRJI02000033.1 GCA_005473895.2 Carideicomes alvinocaridis | reverse complement strand
CGCGCGCGCATCGGTGCCCGCGGGCAGCGCCGCCCAGATCAGCCCGCCGCCCCAATCCATCAACGCCGCCTCGGCCGCCAGTCGCTCCAGCGCCGCGGGCCCGTCCGAGGGCCGCACGGAGACACGCCAGACATCGCCCGCCACCTCCGCCAGCGGCGCCACGTCCCGCACCCCGCGCCAGAGCCCGGCCGAAGCCTCCGCCTCCACGACCTCCCATTCGCCGCCCAGCAGGTCGCGCAGCGCGCCGGCGCGGTAGGCGACGGAGCCGTCGAAACCCTCCAGCCGCAGCAGCGTCGCGCCGCCCGGCTGATGCGCCGCGCCCGTCACCTCGTAGGGCGAGCCCAGCGCGCGCGACATCGCCGCCACCGCCGCGCCGGGCGTCAGCCCCTCGCAGCGCAGGGTCGCCTCGGTCTCCGGCCGGGGCAGCACCTTGAGCGCCACCTCGGTCAGCACCCCCAGCGTGCCGTGGGCGCCCGCCATGAGCCGCACGAGGTCGTAGCCGGTCACGTTCTTCATCACCCGGCCGCCGTTCTTCAGCACCTCGCCGCGCCCGTCCACCAGCCGCAGTCCCAGCAGGAAATCCCGCGCCGCCCCGACCTGGATGCGCCGCGGTCCCGAGACATTGGCCGCCGCCACCCCGCCGATCGTCGCCGCGCCCTTCGTGCCCATCAGCGCCCGGTGATCCATCGGCTCGAAGGCCAGCCGCTGGCCCTCCGCCGCGAGCGTCGCCTCGATCTCCGCCACCGGCGTGCCGGCCCGCGCCACCAGCGTCAGCGCCCCCGGCTCGTACAGCGCGATCCCCGACAGCCCGCCCGTCTCCAGCGTCTCCAGCGTCTCCAGCACCTCCCCGTCCACCGCCATCCCGCGCGTGCCGCCGCCCCGGATCGCCAGCGGCCCGGTGGCGCCGCGCACCGCCTCGGCCAGTTCCGCCTCGCTTGCAGGTCTCATGTCAGCTTCTTCGGTCCGGAAATATGGCGGGGGTGAGGCCGCAGGCCGAGGGGGCAGAGCCCCCTGCGCGCGGGCCACGGGCGAGAGCTCCGCCCCTCACGCCGCCAGCTCCGCGCCGCGCCCGCCCGACACGTCCAGCGGAAAGACCTTGGCCGGGTTCAGCAGCCAGAGGGGATCGAAGACATCCTTCACCCGCATCTGCGCCTCCAGATCCGCGGCCGTGAACTGGTGGCCCATCAGGTCGCGTTTCTCCACGCCCACACCATGTTCGCCGGTCAGGCAGCCGCCCGCCTCGACGCAGAGCTTGAGCACCTCCGCTCCCATCTCCTCGCATTTCTCCAGCTCGCCGGGGGTGTTGGCGTCGAACAGGATCAGCGGATGCATGTTGCCGTCACCGGCGTGGAAGACATTGCCGACCTTCAGCCCGTATTCCTCCGACAGCTCGCCGATGCGGCGCAGCACGAAGGGCAGTTCGCTGACCGGGATCGTCCCGTCGAGGCACATGTAATCGCCCAGCTGCCCCATGGCCCCGAAGGCCGATTTGCGGCCCAGCCAGATCCGCGCGCTTTCCTCCGGCCCGGTGCTTTCCCGCAGCTCCACCGGGTCGTGCCGGCGCGCGATCTCCATGATGAGGCCGAGCTGGTGGTCGATCTCCGCCTCCGAGCCCTCGACCTCGACGATCAGCAGCGCCTCGCAATCCGGGTAGCCCGCGCCCGAGAACGCGTCCGTGGCGCGGATGCAGGGGCGGTCCATGAACTCGATCGCCACGGGCAGCACGCCGGCGCGGATGATGTCGGCCACGCAGGCCCCCGCCACCTCGTTGGAGGCAAAGCCCATCAGCACCGGCCGCGCGCCCTCGGGCTTGGGCAGGATGCGCAGCGTCGCCTCGGTCACCACGCCGAGCTGGCCTTCCGATCCGCAGACCAGCCCCAGCAGGTCCAGCCCGCCGGCATCGAGATGCGCGCCGCCCAGCTCCACCACGGTGCCGTCCATCAGCACCATGGTGACGCCCAGCAGGTTGTTGGTGGTCACTCCGTATTTAAGGCAATGCGCCCCGCCGGAATTCATCGCGATATTCCCGGCGATGGCGCAGGCCAGCTGCGACGAGGGGTCGGGCGCGTAGAAGAACCCCGCCTCCTCCACCGCGCCCGAGACCGACAGGTTGGTGCGGCCCGTCTGCACCCGGATCACCCGGTCGGCATAGTCCGTCTCCAGCACCTCGGTCATGCGCGACACGCCGAGGATCACCGCATCGGCCGTGGGCAGCGCGCCGCCGGCCAGCGAGGTGCCCGAGCCGCGCGGGACCACTTTGATCCCCATGACGTGGCAGATGCGCAGCACCTCCGCCACCTCCTCGGTCGAGCCGGGCAGCACCACGCAGAGCGGCGGACAGCGATAGGCGGTGAGGGCGTCGCATTCATAGGCCCGGGTCTCTTCCGGCGCGTCGATCACCGCCTCTGCGGGAAGCGCCGCGCGAAGCCGCGCCACGAGCTCGGGCTTGGCGGCGAGGGCGGCGGCATCTGGCGCGGGCATCTGCATGGGCGGTCCCTGGCGTTCCCTGGCGTTTGGGGCGGCGCCGGCGGCTCGGCCGGAGCGGTCGCGCGCCGGCTGCCCTCCCGGGCTGGCCCGATGCGTGACGATCCGAGGCTAGCAGCCCGGAGCGCTGGCGCGCAAGGCGGCATGTGCCTAGTGTGACGGGCATGACCTGGCTCGACCGCATCCCGGGGCTGACCCCGCTCGACCTCGCCGCGCTGGCGCTGCTGGTGCTGGCTTGGCTGGGGATCGGCTGGCGCATCGAATCCCAGCGCTTCCGCACCCGCTCCATGACGCTGATCATGGGCGAGTACCGCCGCGAATGGATGCGCCAGATGGTGACCCGCAATCCCCGCATCTTCGACGCCCAGGCGCTGTCCAACCTGCGGCAGGCGACGGCCTTCTTCGCCTCCGGCACGATGATCGCCATCGGCGGCGGGCTGGCGCTGGTGGCCAACCCCGCGCCGCTGGTGGGCGTGGCGCAGGATCTCTCGCTCGGCGGGGACACCGCCCTGGTCTGGGAGATCAAGCTGATCGTGATGCTGGTCTTCGGGATGAATGCCTTCCTGAAATTCGTCTGGTCGCACCGGCTGTTCGGCTATTGCATGATCCTCGCCGCGGCGGTGCCCAACGATCCCGAGGATTCCCGCGCCTATCCGCGCGCGGCCCAGGCGGCCGAGATCAACATCACCGCGGCGCGCAGCTTCAACCGCGGGCTGCGCTCGACCTATTTCGCCATGGCCGCCTCGGCCTGGCTGCTGGGCGCCTGGCCGCTGATCGGCGCGGCGGCGATCACCTCGCTCGTCCTGTGGCGCCGGGAATTCGCCTCGCGGTCGCGCCGCGTGTTGCAGGAAGCGCACGCCACCGAAATCCCCGCCCCCGGCAACACGCAGACGTGACGCCAAGCGACCCTCTTTCGCACTAGGGTGCCGGCCATGACGTCACGCCTCTTCGCAATCCTTCCGCTGCTGTTCCTTCCGCTCGCCGCTTCGGCCGGAGAGGCCAGGCTCGTCTCGGCCGTGGCAAGCCACCCGGCCATGGGCTGGCGGTTCGACGTGACGGTGGAACATGACGACACCGGCTGGGAGCACTACGTCGACGGTTGGGAAGTGGTGGATGCCGAGGGCAACCGCCTGGGCTACCGCGACCTGGCCCATCCCCACCTGCACGAGCAGCCCTTTACCCGCTCGCTCACCGGCGTGATGCTGCCCGACGGCACGCGCGAGGTCTTCATCCGCATCCATTGCTCGGACAAGGGCTGGTCCGAGAAACGCTACCGGATCGAGCTGGAACCCGAGGACTGGTAGGGGCCGCGCCCGGCCGCCCCCTCTCAGTGGAAAGCCCCCGCGAGACCCCCGCCGGCTTACCCTCCCACAAGGCCGAGCCCGCGCCGCCCCCGGTTGCCCCCCGCCCGGCCCGCGCCGCCCGCCTCGCTCGAACAAGGGCGCGCGGCCCGTCCTTCTCTGGTCCACAAATATGGCGGGGTGAGGAGCGAAGCGACGAGGGGCAGAGCCCCTGCACCCTCTCCGCCAGCGATGCCACCGGGCCTTTCGCCTCTGCCCATCATGGAACCGCCGCGCGCCACCGTCCCGAGCGCCCTCTCTCAGCTCCGGCCCTCGCGGAGCCAGGCCCCGAGGATCAGCGCCGAGGCCACCAGCAGGACCAGCCAGGCGGGCAGCAGCGGCGTCTGGGTCACGTCGAGCGTCCGGTAGGCCTCGCGCGGGGTGATGCCGATCCAGCCGCGCCCCGCCGCCGGCCGCCCGGCCGAGACGTCGCGGATCCCCGGCACGCCCTCTTCCAGCCAGCGCACGCCGCCGCGCATGGGCGCCATCACCGGCTCCAGCAACTCGCCGGTGGCGATGGTCTGCTCGAATTCCTTCGGCGCCGCGGGGCCGAGGCCGATCACCGCGCTCTGGTCACCGTTCTCCAGCCGGTAGAGCCCGATCTCCGGCCCCTCGTAGAGCGTCTCGAACCGGCCGGGCGAGGTCTCTTCCAGCTCCAGCTCCACCGTCTCGCCCGAGGGCGTGGTGACGGTGACCGGCGGCACCTCGTCCTCTAGGCTGCGGCGGATGATGCGCATGGTCTGGCCGGTGGGCTCGGCCCAGAGCGCCTCTTCCTCGAGCTCGGGTTCCTTCATCATCCAGTGGGCCAGCCGGCGCAGCAGCTCGAGCTGCGGCCCGCCGCCCTTGTAGCCCCGATCCCAGAGCCAGGCCTGGTCCGAGGCCAGCAGCGCCACGCGCCCTTCGCCCACGCGGTCCAGCACCAGCAACGGCCGGTCGTCGGCGCCGTTCATCACCACGTCGCCGCGCGCGGGCTCCACCTCCACCTGCCGCAGCCAGGGGCCCCATTGCTCGGGCCCGGTCAGGCCGGCGGTGACCGGGTGGCGCTGGCCCAGCTCGGTGACGTTCGGGGTGAATTCCTGCGCCATCACCCGGGCCGTGGGCTCGGCCGGGATCACTGCGCCCAGGGGCGAGCGGTAGATGGAATCGGCGCTGGCGAAATCCGGACCGGCGGCGACCAGCACGGCGCCGCCCTGCCGGGCATATTCGGCGACGTTTTCCAGGTAGAGCGAGGGCAGGATGCCGCGGCGCTTGTAGCGGTCGAAGATGATCAGGTCGAAATCCTCGATCTTCTCCATGAACAATTCGCGGGTCGGGAAGGCGATCAGCGACAGCTCTTCCACCGGCACGCCGTCCTGTTTTTCCGGCGGCCGCAGGATGGTGAAATGCACCAGGTCCACCGAGCTGTCGGATTTCAGCAGGTTGCGCCAGGTGCGCCCGCCGGGATGCGGCTCGCCCGAGACCAGCAGCACCCGCAGCCGGTCGCGCACGCCGTTGATCTGCACCAGCGCGGTGTTGTTGCGGTCGGTCAGCTCGCCCTCGGCCTCGGGCACGGTGAACTGGATCACGTTGCGCCCGCCATGGGTCAGCTCCACCGGCAGCTCGATCTCCTGGCCGATGGGCATCTGGTAGCTCTGCGGCTCGCCGCCATCGACGGAGATGACGATCTGCGTCGTCCGCTGTCCCTCGGGCACGTCGCCGTCATCCTCGACCTTGAGACCCAGCGTGACCGGTTCGCCCAGGATGCCGAAAGCCGGCGCGTTGGAGACGACGAGCCGCCGGTCCCAGTCGCCCTCGCGCCCCGAGAGCAGCAGGTGCATCGGCGCCGGAAGCCGCGGCGCGCGGTCGAGGTCGTGCAGCCGTCCGTCCGACAGCAGGATGATCCCGGCGACCCTTGCCAGCGGCTCCTCCGCCAGCGCTTCGCTCACGGCGGTCATGAGTTGCGTGCCGGAATTGTCCTCGCCGTCGGGGACGGTGATGCGGCGCAGCTCGGTATTGGGCCGCGCCTCGATCCTTGCCGCCAGCCGCGCGGCGGCGTCCGAGGTCAGCGCGGCGCGGTCCGACAGGTCCTGGCTGGCGCTTTCGTCCTCCACCAGCAGCACGATATCGGTCAGTGGCGCGCGATCCTCCTGCCGGTAGGAGGGCTGCGCCAGCGCGCCCAGGACCACCGCGCCGGCGAGAAGCCGCAGCGCCCAGCCCGACAGCCCGCGCCACAGCGCCAGCGCCGCGGCGGTAATGACCACCCCGCCCAGTACGGCGAGCAGCCACCAGGGCAGCAGCGGGTCGAAGATCACCGCGCCGCTCATGGCGCGATCCTCTCAGGTGCGGGCCACACTTCACAGCGGAGGGGGGCCAAGGGGGCCATGGCGCGGACCATCTTCCGGGCCGGAGGGGGCGAGGCCGCTGCGCGTGCCGTCAGCATATCAAAGGCCGCCCGCCTCATTGTCCCAGCCTGTCCAGCAGCGCCGGCACGTGCACCTGATCCGACTTGTAGTTGCCGGTCAGCACATGCATCACGAGGTTGATGCCGAAGCGGTAGGCCAGTTCGCGCTGCCGCTCGCCGGAAAAGCCGCGGCCCACCGGCACCATCGGGTTGCCCCGCTCGTTCATCGCCCAGGCCGCCGCCCAGTCGTTGCCGCCGATCACCACCGGAGACACCCCGTCGTTGAGGTTGCGGAAGGGCATGCCCTCGATCTGCTCGGCATCGGGCGGCGCGGCCTCGACCCAGACGTCGCGGCCGGCATAGCGGCCGGGAAAGTCCTGCAGCAGGTAGAAGGTGCGGGTCAGCACGTGGTCCGCCGGCACCGGCTCCAACGGCGGGATGTCGAGCGGTTGCGCCAGCTGTTGCAGCTTGCGCCCGTTGGGGCTGGAAGCGCCGAAGCCCGCCACGTCCGCGTCCCGCGTGTCGAACAGGATCATGCCCCCGGTGCGCAGGTATTCGTTGAGCTTGGCATAGGCGGCGTCCGAGGGGATCGGCTGGTCGGGGGTGATGGGCCAGTAGAGCAGGGGATAGAAGGCCAACTCGTCGGTCTCGAGGTTCACGCCCACCGGCTCGGCGGGTTCGACGGAGGTGCGGAAGACCAGCGTTTCCGACAGGCCGCGCAGCCCGGCCTGCGCCAGGTCGTCGAGCTGCCCGTCGCCGGTGATGACATGGGCGAGCCGCAGCTCCTCGACCGCCGCAACGGGGTCGAGCTCCGCCCGCGCCTGGCCGCCCGCGAGACCGGCAAGCACCAGCGCCAGCGCGAAGGCCGCCACCTGCCCGCCGCGCCGCGCCCCGGGGCGGGGGCCATTGCCGAAGAGCCGCCCCGACAGCGCCAGCGAGGCGATGACATCGGCCAGCAACAGGAGCAGTGCGGCGGCCAGCAGCGGCCCGCCCAGCGGCGTCTCCTCGCGCCGGGTCAGCCCCTCGACCGGGATGCGCGCGGGCCATTCTGCCGGGGTCAGCACCGTCTCGGCATCCACCACGTTGCGGGCGATGCGCCGGTCGGGGCCGGAATAGAGCCCCGGCCGCAGGTCCGGGCCCAGCGGCTCGGTCACCAGCGCGGCGCCGTCGATTCCGGGCAGCGTGCCCGCATCCTCCAGCCGGCCGAAGGCGTCCATCACCTCGTCCGGCTGCCAGGTCGTGCCCTCCAGGTCCCCGGGCTCCGGCGCGGCCTGGGAGGAGACGGCCAGCCGCTCCAGCATCTGCACGAAGAGGCCCGAGAGGGGCAGGGTGGACCATTCGGCATTGGCAGTCACATGGACCAGCACCACCTGCCCCTTGTCGACGCGCTTACGGGTGACCAGCGGCGTGCCGTCGGTGAGCTGCGCGATCACCCGCTCCGACAGGGTAGGATCGGGCTGCGCCATCACCTGCGCCGAGACGCGCACGTCGTCCGGCACCGGCAGCCCGGCAAAGGGGCTGTCCTCGGGGAAATCGGCCAGCGCCTTGGGCTCGCCCCAGGACATGGCGCCGCCGACGCTGCGCCCGCCCGCGCGCAGGCGCACCGGCATTAGCGGGTCCTCCTCGTCGCGGCTCACGTCCGAGGCGGCCAGCCGCGGTCCGGCAAAGCGCAGCAGCAGCCCGCCCTCGGATATCCAGTCGAGCAGCGCCTCTTCCTCCGCGGCGCTCACCGTGGCCACGTCGGCCAGCACGATCACGTCGGGATTGGCGGGCAGCACGTCCATCAGCGCCCCGTCCAGCAGGTCGGCGGTGGGGGCGAGCGCCTTGTGCAGGTAATGAAGCGGCGACAGCAGCTCCAGCCCCTCGCGGTCATCGCGCCCGGCGATCAGCGCCACCTCGCGCCGCCGCAGGCTGTCGTCGGACAGCGTGACGGCCCCGGCACTGCGCTGGCTCTCCACCTCGAAGCGGGTGATCCGCGCGCGCAGCTCGGCGGGCAGGGACAGCGCGCCCTCGGCCTCGGCCTCGCCATCGGCGAAGGTCACGGGCAGCGCGGCGAGCGCCCGGGGCGTGCCCGAGGGGTCGAGCCCGCGGGCCACCACCGAGATCTGCTCGGGCCCCTGCGTGCGGTTGCGGATTGCGCGGATCTGCACCGCACCGTCCTCGAACCCCGCGGGCGCGAGGCCCAGCACCGGCAACCCGCTTTCCACCACGCGCACCGCGCCGTGATCCTCCAGCGCCGCCAGCATCCTGTCGCGGCCCGCGCGCTCCAGCCCGTCGGAGAACCAGAGCGTGTCGAACTCCTCGTCCGGCAGCAGGCCCGCCGCCTCGTCCAGCATCGCCTCGGAGGGTTGCCAGGGCTGCGGCGCCATCCCCGGCAGTCGGCTGCGCGTCACGTCGGCGGCACGAAAGACCGGCGCCTCGGGCGTGGTCAGCCGCAGCATGGCGACGGTGCGCCCCTGCCGCCCGGCCTCGGCCAGCCGCGCCTCGATCATGTCGCTGCGCTGGGTCCAGTCGCGCGCCCCGGCCCAGGAGCCGTCGAGCACGATCAGCAGCGGACCCTCGCCCGCCGCCTCGTCCTGCGGGTTCAGCACCGGCCCGGCGAGGCCCACGATCACCGCGGCCACCGCGAGCATCCGCAGCAGCAGCAGCCACCACGGCGTCCGGTCGGTCACCTGGTCCTCGTCGCCGAGCCCCAGCAGAAGGATCACGCCGGGAAACATCCGCCGGATCGGCGCCGGCGGCACGGCGCGCAGGATCACCCAGAGGATGGGCAGCGCGGCCAGTGCGATCAGAAGCCACGGCGCGGTGAAGCCAAGGACCCCGAAGAGCGTCATCGCGCCCCCCCGTCCAGCGCCTGCCACAGGTAGAGCAGCGCGGCCTGCGCCGCCTCGTCCGTGTGATGAAGCTGGTATTGCCAGCCGGTCAGCGCGCAGAGCTCGCGCATATGCGCCTTGCGCTCTTCCAGCCGGTCCAGGTAGCGGCCGCGCAGGTCACCGGCCTTGAGCGTTTCGTGCCGGAGCGAGCCGCCGACGCTTTCGAACACCGTGCGGCCGCGGAAGGGAAAGGCCTCTTCCACAGGGTCGAGCACCTGGCAGAGGACGCCGCGCACGCCGCGGTCGGCGGCCTTGGTCAGCGCCGCCTCCACCCCCGCGAAATCGCCGAGGAAATCGCTGACGAAGACGGCGCGCGCATGGGGCAGCATGGCGCGGGTTTCGGGGGCCGCGTAATCCTCGGGCGCATCGCGGCTGGAGAACTCGGCCATGCGCATGATCTGCGCCTCGCCCCGGCGTGGCGGCAGGCCGGTGCCGGTCAGCCCGACCCGTTCGCCCGAGCGGATCAGCAGGATGCCCAGCGACAGGGTGATCAGCCGCGCGCGGTCGGCCTTGTCGCCCCGCGCCTTCGGGTCGCCCGAATAGCGCATCGAGGCGGCCTGGTCGCACCACAGCATCACCGATTGCGCGATCTGCCATTCCTTCTCGCGCACGTATTGCCCGTCGGACCGGGCCGAGCGGCGCCAGTCGATCATGCGGCGGCTGTCACCTTCCTGCAGGGGGCGGTATTGCCAGAAATCGTCGCCCAGCCCGGCGCGGCGGCGGCCATGTTCGCCCAGCAGCACGGTGCCGGCCAGCTGCTCGGCCCGTGCCAGCAGCGGCGGCAGGCGGCTTGCCTCGGCTTCGGCCCGCGCCCGGAGATGGGCGATGTCGCTCAAGCCGCGGCCTCGACCCCGGCGATCCCGCTCACCCGTTCGTCGATCAGATCCTCGAGCCGGTCGCCCCGCGCCCGCGCCGCAAAGCGCAGCGCCATGCGGTGGCTGAGCACCGGCCGCGCCATCGCCACCACGTCCTCGGGCGAAGGCGCCAGCCGGCCCTTGAGCAGCGCGCGCGCCCTGACGGTCAGCATCAGCGCCTGCGCGGCCCGCGGGCCGGGGCCCCAGGCCACCGTCTCGCGCACCCGGGCCGAGGCGGAGTCCTCGTGCGGGCGGAAGCTGCGGACGAGGTCGAGGATCATTTCCACCACGCTGTCGCCCACCGGCATCCGGCGCAGCAGGCGCTGGGCCTCCAGCAGTTCGTCGGCGGTGAAGACCTCGTGCGCCTCGCCTTCCTCCACCCCGGTGGTGGCCAGCAGGATGTCGCGTTCGGTCGCGCGGTCGGGATAGGCCACGTCGATCTGCAGCAGGAAACGGTCGAGCTGCGCCTCGGGCAGGGGATAGGTGCCCTCCTGCTCGATCGGGTTCTGGGTGGCCAGCACGTGGAAGGGGCGGCCCAGCGGCCGGGTCTCGCCCGCGGCGGTCACCTCGCGTTCCTGCATGGCCTGGAGCAGCGCCGATTGCGTCCGCGGCGAGGCGCGGTTGATCTCGTCCGCCATCAGAAGCTGGCAGAAGATCGGGCCGGGAATGAACTTGAAGCTGCGCGAGCCGTCCGCGCCGGTTTCCAGCACCTCGGAGCCGAGGATGTCGGCCGGCATCAGGTCCGGCGTGAACTGGATGCGGTTGCCCGACAGGCCCATGACGGTGGACAGGGTCTCCACCAGCAGCGTCTTGCCCAGGCCGGGCAGGCCGATCAGCAGCCCGTGGCCGCCGCAAAGCAGGGTGGACAGCGTCAGGTCCACCACCCGCTCCTGCCCGATGAAGCGCCGGGTGATCGACTCGCGCGCCAGGGCCAGCTTCGCTTCCAGCGCTTCGATCCCGGCGATCAGGTCCTCGCCCGCTTCGGCCTCGGCCATGACAATACTCCTGGAAAACATATATGCTGGTGCGACACTCTATCGCCTGGGGGAGAAATGGCAAAAGCTATGAGCGGACAATTTCACGTGACCCCTTCTGCCACCCCGTCGGCGGAGGGCATCGCGGAGGCGGCGCGCAAGGCGTCCGGCAAGGGCAAGCCGCCGGTGCATGACTGGAACCCGGACTTCTGCGGTGACCTGGACATGCGCATCGCCCGGGACGGCACCTGGTTCTACCTCGGCACGCCGATCGGGCGGCCGGGCCTGGTCAAGCTCTTTTCCTCGATCCTGCGCAAGGACGGCGACGATTACTTCCTGGTCACCCCTGTCGAGAAAGTGGGCATCCAGGTGGAGGACGCGCCCTTCGTCGCGCAGGATTTCCAGGCCGAGGGCGAGGGGCGCGACCAGCAGCTGACCTTCGTGACCCATGTGGGCGACTACGCGGCCGCCGGGCCGGACCACCCGATTCGCGTGGCGCGCGATCCCGAAACCGGAGAGCCCTCGCCCTACGTGCTGGTCCGCGACCGGCTGGAGGCGCTGATCGACCGCAAGAGCTTCTACCGGCTGGTGGAGCTGGGCGCGCACGAGGAACACGAGGGCGCCAGCTGGTTCGGCCTCTGGTCCGGCGGGGAATTCTTCCCGATCATCCCCTCCGACGAGCTGCCCTGACGATCCACCCCCGGCCCGGCGCCCGCCCGGTGCCGTCCGCCGGGTTCCGCACGGGGGCGCGCGCCCTTGCAACACAGCGGTGCATGGGCCATCTACCCTGCAAACGCGGCAGACAGAAACGGATTGCTCGACATGGAACTTCTCGGCACCGGCAACGACACCGCCCCCGGCGTGGCCCCGCAGGACCTTATCAAGGACGTCACCGAGGCGACCTTCATGGCCGAGGTCGTGGAGGCTTCTCAGACCATTCCCGTCATCGTGGATTTCTGGGCGCCCTGGTGCGGCCCCTGCAAGACGCTCGGCCCGGCGCTGGAAAAGGCCGTGACCGAGGCCAAGGGCGCGGTGCGCATGGCCAAGGTCAACGTGGACGAGAACCAGATGATCGCGCAGCAGCTGCGGATCCAGTCGATCCCCACGGTCTATGCCTTCTGGCAGGGCCAGCCGATCGACGGGTTCCAGGGCGCGGTGCCGGAATCGGAGATCAAGGGCTTCGTCGACCGGCTGGTGCAGCAATCCGGCGGTGACGCCTCCGGCGGTCTGGACGACGCGCTGGCCGCGGCCGAGGAGATGCTGGCCGAGGGCGCGGTGCAGGATGCCGCCCAGACCTTCCAGGCGATCCTCGACGAGGATGACAAGAACGCCGCCGCCTATGGCGGTCTGGCGCGCTGCTTCGTCGCGCTGGGCGATCTGGACCAGGCCGAGGCGGCGCTGAACGGCGCCCCGGCGGAGATTTCCAAGGCCCCGGAACTGGACGCGGCCCATGCCCAGATCCAGCTGGCCCGGCAAGCCGAGGATACCGGCCCGGTGGCCGAGCTGCAGGCCAAGGTGGAGGCCGCGCCGGACGATCACCAGGCACGGTTCGACCTGGCGCAGGCGCTTTACGCCCGGGGCGAGACGCAGGCGGCGGTCGATCACCTGCTGGAGCTGTTCCGCCGCGACCGGGAATGGAAGGACGCGGCCGCCAAGCATCAGCTCTTCACCATTTTCGACGCGCTGAAACCCGACGATCCGGTGGTGCTGCACGGCCGCCGCAAGCTGACCTCGATGATATTTGCCTGAACCGGCGGGAGGGCTAGTTTGCGCCGCATGCTGAAGGCCGCCGATCTTCCCGATATCGTTCCGATCTTTCCGTTGCCCGGGGCGCTGCTGCTGCCCCGGTCGCGGCTGCCGCTGCACATCTTCGAGCCGCGCTACCTGGCGATGCTGGACGATGCGCTGAAGACGCCGGAGCGGCTGATCGGAATGGTGCAGCCCAATGCCGGCCCCGGCGGGGCGGACAGGGACGAGAAGGGGCTGCAGGCGATCGGCTGCGCCGGCCGGGTCACCCAGTTCTCCGAGACCGAGGACGGCCGCTACATGGTCACGCTCTGCGGCATCTCGCGGTTCCGGGTGCAGCGCGAGGTGGAGGGATTCACGCCCTATCGCCGCTGCGAGGTCTCGTGGTCCGGTTTCGCGGGCGACCTGGGGCGTAGCGAGGAGGACCGGGGCTTCGACCGCAAGGCGTTCATGGCGCTGCTGGGGCGGTATTTCGAGGCGCGAGCGCTGTCCACCGACTGGGAGACGCTGAGCGAGACCGACGACGAGCTGCTGATCAACTCGCTGTCGATGCTGCTGGACTTCGAACCGGAGGACAAGCAGGCTCTGCTCGAGGCGCCCTCGCTGACCACGCGGCGGGAGACGCTGGTCACGCTGATCGAATATTCCCTGCGCGGGGGAACGGACGAAGGGATCCTGCAATGACGACCGAATTGCCCTCGCAGGGGCCGGACGGGGCCCAGTTCGACCGGCGCATGCTGGAGGCGCTGGTCTGTCCCCAGACCGGCACGGCGCTGCGCTACGATGCCGAGCGGCAGGAACTGGTGAGCGAGACCGCGCGCCTGGCCTTCCCGATCCGCAACGGCATCCCGGTGATGCTGATCGACGAGGCGCGGGTCCTCGGGGATTGAGCGCAGGCTGATCCACCTTTTCTTTACTACGACATGACTAGGCTTTCTCCGCCAAGAGGTGGAGGACCTTCATGCGGAACATGCCCCCGGCCGACGAACTGGCCCATGTCCGGGCGGAGATCCGCGCGCTGCGCGCGCGGGAGGCGGAGCTGCGGGACGGTTTTCTGGCGGGGCGCCTCGATCCCTCCGGGATCGAGGCCCGGATCCGGGTGAAACAGAGCCGCAGGAAGGTCTTCCTGCGGGAGCGCCTGCCGACCCGCCTGCAGACGGATCCCGCCCTGTGGGAGACGCGGCTTTGCCGCGTCGTGCAGGTGGAACCGCTGGAGGGGGCGGCGCCTTCGGCGCCGCCCGGGGACGAGGACGATTTCGACGTGATCGAACCCTGGTGATGCGCGGCTCAGCCGCGCATCAGCTCGGGCAGCTCTCCGGTGAGGCCTGCGGCCTCACGGATGAAGCCGCGGCGCAGCCGCGGCAGTCGGGACATCAGCCCCATCCCGAGGTCCCGCCCGATCCGGAGGATCGGGCTGTCGTTGGAAAAAAGCGCGTTGAACCCGTCGGTCGCCATCGCAAGGGCGGCGGTGTCGAAGCGACGCCATTGCTCGTAGCGCTCCAGCACCGGCAGCGCGCCCGGCTCCTCGCCGCGGCGCCGCGCCTCGCCCAGGACCTGCGCCAGCGCGGCCACGTCGCGCAGACCGGCATTCAGCCCCTGTCCCGCGATCGGGTGCAGCCCGTGCGCCGCATCCCCCACCAGCGCCACCCGCGGCGCCACGAAGCGCTCCGCGAGGCTCAGGCTCAGCGGATAGGTGAACCGGTCCCCTTCCAGCGCGATATCGCCCAGGAAATCGCCGAAGCGCGGGCGCAGGGCGGCCAGGTACTCCGCTGCGTCCAGCGCCTGGATCTCCCGCGCCGCCGCGTCCCGCTCGCTCCAGACGATGGAAGAGCGGTTGCCGGGCAGGGGCAGGATCGCCAGCGGCCCCGACGGCATGAAGAACTGGTGCGCGATACCGTGATGCGGCTTTTCATGCGCGATGGCGCAGACCAGCGCGGTCTGGCCGTAGCCGTGGCCCTGCCGCCGGATCCCGGCCCGCCGGGCCGTGCCGCTCGACCGGCCGTCGCAGCCCACGAGCAGCCCGCCTTCCAGCCGCGTCCCCGAGGCCAGCGTCACCGCGATCCCGGCCTCGGTCGCCTCCTGGGACACCACCGTTTCTTCGGCCAGGTGGGTTACGCCCGGCGCCGCCTCCATCGCCGCCAGCAGCGCACGACGCAGGAAGCGATCCTCGAGCATGTAGCCCATCGGCCCTTCCTCGATCTCGGCGTGATCGAAATGCAGGAAGAAGGGCGCCGGCCCCTCGCCGGGCCGCCCGTCGCTGACCTTGATCTCCAGCATCGGCTGCGCCCGGTCGGCCAAGTCCGTCCAGAGCCCGAGATTGGCCAGCAGGCGCTGGGATGCGAGGGCCAGGGCGTAGGACCGGCCGTCGAAGCCGCCGGCCTCGCGCGCGGGGCGGGGCAGGGCGTCGATCACGGTCACGGAAAACCCCGCCCGCGACAGCGCGAGGGCAAGCGCCGGGCCGTTCAGCCCGCCGCCGGTGATCAGGATGTCGCTGCGCTTGGTCATGCCGGGGAATATGCTGCCTGCCGCGGGATTGTCCATGCGCCGCGCTGACGCTACCGTCGCGACGCCACGGGACAGGGAGCTTGGGATGCAGGACTGGCAAGGAAAGAGCGCCGCGGATCTGGGCCGCGCGATCGGGGATGGGGCGCTGGACCCGGTCGCGCTGACCGAGCAGTGCCTCGATGCGATCACCGCCCATCCGCTGCGCGACCGCATCTATGCCCGCCTCACGGAAGAGCGCGCCCGCGCCGAGGCCCGGGCCGCCGCCCGCCGCGCCCGCGACGGCCGGCGCCTGTCGCTGCTCGATGGCGTGCCGGTCAGCTGGAAGGACCTGTTCGACACCGCCGGCACCGCGACCGAGGCGGGCTCGCGCCTGCTGAAGGACCGGGTGCCCGGCCGCGATGCCGCCGTGCTGCGCAATGCAGGGGCCATGGGGCTCGTCTGCCTGGGCAAGACCCACATGTCGGAGCTGGCCTTTTCCGGGCTCGGCCTGAACCCGATGACCGCCACGCCGCCCTGCATCAACGATGCGGAGGCCGTGTCGGGCGGCTCGTCCTCCGGCGCGGCGGCCTCGGTGGCCTTCGGCCTCGCCCCGGCCGCGATCGGCACGGATACCGGCGGCTCGGTCCGGGTGCCGGCCGCCTGGAACGACTTGGTGGGGCTCAAGACGACCTCGGGCCGGCTGTCGCTCGACGGCGTGGTGCCGCTCTGCGAACGGTTCGACACGGTGGGGCCGCTGGCCCGCAGCGTGGAGGACGCCGCGCTGCTGCTGGCGGCGCTGGAGGGCGGGCGGCCCGCCGATCTGCGTGGCGCGACGCTGGCGGGCACGCGGGTCGCGGTGCTGGAGACGCTGGTGCTCGACGACCTGGAGGACGCGCCGGGCGCGGCCTTCGAGGGCGCGGTGCGCCAGCTGGAGGCGGCGGGCGCGCAGGTCACGCGGATCGCCGCGCCGGAATTGGCGCAGGCCCAGGCCATGTCGGCGCTGCTTTTCACTACCGAGGCCTACGGCATCTGGGGCGCGACCATCGAGGCCGACCCCGAGGCCATGTACGGCGAGATCCTGGCGCGGTTCCGGGGCGGGCGGGAGTTTACCGGCGCGGACTACGTCGCCGCCTGGCGCAGCCTGGAGGAGCTGCGCGCCACCTGGTCGGCGCGGATGGCGGGTTTCGACGCGGTGCTGGCCCCGAGCGTGGCGATCCTGCCGCCCAAGCTGAAACGGCTGGAGACGGAGGAGGCCTATTACCGCTCGGCCAACCTGCTGACCCTGCGCAACACCCGGGTGGGCAACCTGATGGGCCTTTCCGCCCTGACCCTGCCCACGGGGACGCCGAGCTGCGGGCTGATGCTGCTGGGCAAACCCATGGGCGAGGAGCGGCTGCTGCGCCTCGGGGCCGCGGCAGAGGCGGCGCTGCGCAGGGGCTGAATGGTTGCGGGGCGGCGGCCCGCCCGGGATGGGGGGGCGCCTTGCCGCTCCGCCCTGCGCTGGCAGGCCTATTCCAGCGGGTCGGGCGCGATGTTGCCGCCGCAGACCAGCACCGCCACCCGTTCGCCCGGCTCGGGCCGGTAGGCGCCCGACATCAGCGCGGCGAGCGCCGTGGCACCGGCGGGTTCCACCAGCTGGCGAAGGTTGCGCCAGAGGGCGGCCTGCGCCGTGGCGATGGCCTCGTCCTCCACCAGCACGCTGTCCACGCCCTGCGCGCGGGCCAGCTCGAAACAGATCTCGCCGATGCGGCGCGCGCCGAGCGCATTGGCGGCGATGCCCGAAACCTGCACGTCCACCGGCGCCTCCGCCTCCAGCGCGGCATGGAGGGCGCAGGAGGTCCGCGGCTCCACCGCCACCACCTTGCGCCGGCCCTGCAGCCAGGCCAGAGCGCCACCGATCAGCCCGCCGCCGCCCACCGCGATGAGCACCGTGTCGGCGGCAAGACCCTGCTCTTCCCATTCGGCGAGGCAGGTGCCCTGGCCCACCACGGTGGGGAGGGCGTCGTAGGCGTGGATCTGCATGGCGCCGGTGCGCGCCTCGTGCTCGCGCGCCTTCTCCAGCGCGTTGGCATATTCGCCCGGCACGACCGTCAGCTCGGCCCCGGTGCGTTCGATCAGGGCGATCTTGGCGGCGCCCGCCATCTCGGGGACGAAGATCGCCGCCCGGTGGCCGAGGGCGCGCGCCGCATGGGCCACCGCGGCGCCGTGATTGCCGCCGGAGGCCGCGACGATCCCCGCCTCGGGCACCGGCCCGGAGAGCAGCGTGTTGAAGGCCCCGCGCGCCTTGAAACTTCCGGTCCGCTGCATCTGCTCCAGCTTCAGCTCGACCGGCCGGTCGAGGCCGAACGCCGTCGTCTCCAGCACCGGGGTCCGCTGCACGTGGGGAGCGATGCGCGTCGCGGCCGCCTCGATCTCTGCGTTCCAGTCCATGTGATCACCCGCTGCTGGTCCTGTCCCGCGGAAACCTATAGGTCTGTAGGACACGCGCAAGCCTAAGGAATCCCGACGCATGAAGGACGACCGCCACAGCCCGTTCCGCGACGCCGGCACAGACCGCAGTACCGCGCGCGGCGTGCCCGACACGCCGCAGACCCGGTCCCCGTCCTACCGGCTGGCCTTTGCGGACGACGATTTCCTCTGCCGCGAGGAGCTCCGGCCGGTGCGGCTGCAGCTGGAACTGCTCAAGCCCGAGCTGATGCAGGACGAGGCGGGAATCCGCACCACCGTCGTGCTGTTCGGCGGCGCGCGGATCCCGGCGCCGGAGCACCGCGACCGGGCCCATACCCAGACGCTGGGAGAACTCAGCCATTTCTACGAGGAAGCGCGGCGCTTTGCCCAGATGATGACCGAGCGCGGCGACGGCAGCGAGAACGTCATCGCCACCGGCGGCGGCCCCGGCGTGATGGAGGCCGGCAACCGCGGGGCCCACGAGGCGGGGGGCAAGTCGATCGGGCTGAACATCGTCCTGCCGCACGAACAGGCGCCGAACGAATACGTGACGCCGGACCTGTGCTTCAACTTCCACTATTTCGCAATCCGGAAGATGCATTTCCTGATGCGGGCGGAGGCGATCTGCGTCTTCCCGGGCGGCTTCGGCACGCTGGACGAGACCTTCGAGGCGCTGACCCTGATCCAGACCGGCCGCATGCGGCGCGTTCCCTTCCTGCTGTTCGGCCGCGCCTTCTGGGAGAAGATCATCAACTGGCAGGCCCTGGCCGAGGCCGGAACGATCTCGGCCCAGGACCTGGAGCTTTTCCGCTTCGTCGAGACCGCGGAGGAGGCGTTGGAAGAGATCGACAACTGGCCTCTGGACGAGTCGCCGCGGGACCGGATCCCGGGCCGGGACTGAGCGGCCGCGCCCTGGCGCCGGAGCTGTGCCCCGCCCGGCCGGGGGCGCGGGTGGCGATTGCGGGAGCCTCCGGCGGGAGTTTTTTGGGCAAGATGAAGAGGAGCCGCGCGGGGCCCCCGGCGTCGCGGCGACCCCAGCGGGTCAGGAGGCGACGCGCAGGATCCGGTTGACGTGGCCCATCTTGCGCCCGGGCTTGACCTCGGCCTTGCCGTAGAGGTGCAGGGCGGCGTCGGCTTCGCGCGCGATCTCGGGCACCCGGTCCATGTCGGCGCCGATCAGGTTCTCCATCACCACGTCGGAATGGCGCTGCCCGTCGCCCAGCGGCCAGCCGGCCACGGCGCGGATATGCTGCTCGAACTGGTCGACGGCACAGCCATTCTGGGTCCAGTGGCCGGAATTGTGGACGCGGGGCGCGATCTCGTTCACCACGAGGCCGGTCTGGGTGACGAACAGCTCCACCCCCATGACGCCCACGTAGTCGAGCGCGTTGAGGATCCGGCCCGCCAGCAGCACCGCGTCTGTTCGCTGCGCGCCGCTCAGCCGCGCGGGGATCGAGGTGGTGCGCAGGATGCCGTCCTCGTGGACATTCTCGCCGGGGTCGAAGCAGACGACCTCGCCGGTCAGGCCGCGCGCCGCGATGACCGAGACCTCGCGGGCGAAGTCCACGAAGCCTTCCAGCACCGCCGGGGCGCCCTGCATGTCGGCAAGCGCGCCCGCGGCATCGGCGGCGGAGGCGAGCCGCGCCTGGCCCTTGCCGTCATAGCCCAGCCGCCGGGTCTTGAGGATCGCCGGCGTGCCGATCCGGTCGAGCGCGGCCTCCAGGTCGGCGGCGCTTTCGACATTGGCATAGGGCGCGCAGGCGAGGCCCAGCCCGGTCAGGAAATCCTTTTCCGTCAGCCGGTCCTGGCTGACGCGCAGCGCCTCGCGGCCGGGGCGGATCGGCTTCAGCGTCTCCAGCAGGTCGAGCGCCCGGGTCGGGATGTTCTCGAACTCGTAGGTGATCAAGTCCACCGAGGCGGCAAAGGCGCGCAGGGCCTCCTCGTCCTCGTAGGGGGCGGTGGTGACGCGATCCGCCACCTGGCCGGCCGGCGGCTCCGCGCCGGGCTCGTAGATATGGCACGGAAAGCCCAGCCGCGCGGCCGCCACCGACAGCATCCGGCCAAGCTGACCGCCGCCGAGAATGCCGATCACGGCGCCGGGGGCGAGGGGGGCGGCATCAGTCATCGCTGGGCTCCTCGGGGATGGAAGCGGTGAGCGCGGCGCGCCAGGCGTCGAGCCTTTCGGCCAGGGCGGGGTCCTGGAGGGCGAGAATCCCCGCCGCCATCAGCCCGGCATTGGCCGCGCCGGCGGCGCCGATCGCCATGGTGGCCACCGGGTAGCCGCGGGGCATCTGCAGGATGGAATAGAGCGAATCGACGCCGGACAGCGCCCTTGTCTGCACCGGCACGCCGATCACCGGCACCCGGGTCTTGGAGGCCATCATGCCGGGTAGATGCGCCGCCCCTCCGGCGCCCGCGATGATGACCTGCAACCCGCGGCCCGCCGCCTCCTTGCCGTAGGACCAGAGCCGGTCGGGCGTGCGATGCGCCGAGACGATGCGCCGTTCATGGGCCACGCCCAGTTCCTCGAGGATCAGCGCGGCCTCCTTCATGGTCGCCCAGTCGGACTGGCTGCCCATGATGATGCCGACCTTCACGTCGCTCATTGCCGTCTCCATCGCTGGTGGAGCCTAGGGTTATAGGCGATGGGCCGGCGGGCGCAATCGGCTAGGGCCGGCAGGCGGGGCGGAGAGCCTATGCGCTGTTCCGGGCGGGCAGCGGATGGGCACCGCTCAGGCGATGATGTCGGGGGTCAGCCGGTCCTCGATCAGGGCGATCCGGTCCTTGAGCAGCAGCTTCTTCTTCTTCAGGCGCTGCAGCGTGATCTGGTCGGCCGTGCCCTTGTCCTGGAGCGCGCGGATCGCGTCGTCGAGATCGCGGTGCTCGTGGCGGAAGACTTCCAGTTCCACCCTCAGCACCTCGTCGGTCTTCATCGAGATATCGCTCTGGGCGTTCATTTTGCTGCCGGTCCGTCGCAGGTGAGTCGCTGGGACCCGCACAATAGGCGAAAGCCCGCGCTCAGGCAAAGCCCTTGCGCCACTGGCGGCTGCTCCCCATATTCTTGGCGAGGGTTCGCCGAACTCGGGGGCCCGCCAGACTGTCGCTTGTCAAAAGGACGTGTCGCATGACGAAGATGACCCTCGGCTCCTACCCGCATATGCTCGGGTTCGAGCAACTTGAACGCCTTCTGGAACGCACCGCCAAGAGCGGGAACGAAGGCTACCCGCCGTTCAACATCGAACAGACGTCGGAATTTTCCTACCGGATCACGCTTGCCGTGGCCGGGTTTTCCGAGGCCGACCTGTCGATCACCGTGGAAGATCGCCAACTCGTGATCCGCGGTCGACAGAACGATGACGGCGAGGACCGCGTTTTCCTTCACAGAGGCATCGCCGCCCGCCAATTCCAGCGCAGCTTCGTGCTGGCCGATGGCGTGGAAGTCGGCGACGCCGTGATGGAGAACGGTCTGTTGCATGTCGATCTGAGCCGCGCCCGACCCGAGACGGTGGTGCAGACGATCCAGATCAAGAAAGGAGGGTCCTGACCATGGACACCAAGATCGATTTCGGCCCCGAAGAATCGCGGATCGTCTACGTTCGCGAAGTGAAGCTTGAGGATCTGCCCGAGGATGTTCGGGAACAGGCCGACGGGATGGAGCGGCTCTATGCCGTGCACAACGCGGAAGGCGAGCGGCTGGCGCTGGTCGGCGACCGCAACCTTGCCTTCGTGCTGGCCCGGCAGAACGACCTCGCGCCGGTCGCGGTGCACTGAGCCGCCGCCTCACCGGATTTCTTAGACACCGGCGCGGCGGTCCCGATCGCCGCGCTTCATCTCCACACCCCGTAGCGTTCGCGCAGCAGGCGCACCCCCTTGGTCGCCGCCTCGCGCGCCGTGGCCCCGTCGATCACCGAACGCCACAGGGCGTCCGCGTCGTCCGCGTTGCTGGTGCGCGGCGCATGAAGGCCGGCCGGCACCCAGATCGGAATGCCGCGATGGGCGAGCTTGCCTGACAGCCAGACATCGTCGGCGGCCCAGACAACCCGCGGTATGTCGAAATCCTCTTCCTCGAAGAAGTCCGGCCGCACGACGACGCCCCCGAATCCCTGGAAGACGTCGGCATAGCCGGCGCGGTCGATCAGCCGCCGTGGCGGTTTGCGTCGCGTGGGCCTGAGCGTGCCCAGCCGCCATTGCTGCCGGATCCGCGCAAGGCGATAGTGCCAGTCCCAGCGGCGGTTGCGCTTGCGGTGCCGGGGCTGTCGTCGCGTGCCGGGCGGAACGGCGCCGGAACCCTGCTCGACCTCCCATCCCGAAAGGGCCACGGCTTCATCCGGCCGTTCCGCCTGAAGCGCGGAGAGCTCTGCGGCCCACTCCGGCGGATAGATGCGGTCGTCGTCGCAGAACAGGATCTGAACGTCCTCCTGCCCGCGGAAGTCCCGGGCCGCGAAGAGAAGCTTCGTCGCCGGGCCCAGGTCGTTTTCGGGGCGGTGGATCGTGACACCCGCGGGGATGTCGGGCAGGTGGCCGTCGTAATCGGGAAAGCGACGGTAGTGGCGCGGAATGTAGAGCCTGATCTCGTCGATTGCCGCGGTCTGTTGACGGAGCGAGTCGAGCGTCGGGCCGATCTCGCCAAACCGCGGCGGAATGGACGTGAGAGTGACGATCAGGCGCAAACTGGGCCTCCGACCACGATCCCCTTCTCCCGGATTGTCCGGGGCGGCCGCATGAGGGCCGCCCGGGCACGTCTTGTCGTCAGTGGGCCGCGATGAGGCCCATGCTTTCGAGCTTCAGGATCACCTGGTGGGCGCAATTGTCCACGTCGATGCCCTGCGTGTCCACCCGCAGTTCGGGATGTTCGGGCACGTCGTAGGGGTCGGAGATGCCGGTGAATTCCTTGATCTTGCCCTCCCGCGCGAGCTTGTAGAGCCCCTTGCGGTCGCGACGCTCGCATTCCTCCAGCGGGGTCGCGACATGGACCTCGATGAAGGCGCCGAACTGCTCGATCTCCTCGCGCACGTGGCGACGGGTGGCCGCGTAGGGCGCGATGGGGGCGCAGATGGCGATGCCGCCGTTCTTGGTGATCTCGGAGGCGACGTAGCCGATCCGCTTGATGTTCAGATCGCGGTGCTCCTTTGAGAAGCCCAGCTCGGAGCTGAGGTTCTTGCGGACGATGTCGCCGTCGAGCAGCGTCACCGGCCGGCCGCCCATCTCCATCAGCTTGACCATCAGAGCGTTGGCGATGGTCGATTTGCCGGAGCCGGAGAAGCCGGTGAAGAACACGGTGAAGCCCTGCTTGGACCGCGGCGGACGGGTCTTGCGCAGCTCGGACACCACCTCGGGGAAGGAGAACCAGTCGGGGATCTCCAGCCCCTCGGCCAGACGGCGCCGCAGCTCGGTCCCCGAGATGTTGAGGATGGTCACGTCATCCTTGTCCGCGATCTCGTCGCTGGGCTCGTACTGGGCGCGCTCCTGCACGTAGACCATGTGTTTGAACGGCACCATCTCGATGCCCATTTCCTCTTCGTGCTGCCGGAAGAGCTCTTGCGCGTCGTAGGGGCCGTAGAAATCCTCGCCCTGGGAATTCTTGCCCGGGCCGGCATGGTCGCGGCCGACAATGAAATGCGTCACCCCATGGTTCTTGCGGATCAGCCCGTGCCACACCGCCTCGCGCGGGCCGGCCATGCGCATGGCGAGGTTCAGCAGCGACATGGTGGTGGTGGAGTTCGGGTACTTGTCGATCACCGCCTCGTAGCAGCGCACGCGGGTGAAGTGGTCCACGTCGCCGGGCTTGGTCAGGCCGACGACCGGGTGGATCAGCAGGTTGGCCTGGCTCTCGCGCGCGGCGCGGAAGGTCAGTTCCTGGTGAGCGCGGTGCAGCGGGTTGCGGGTCTGGAAGGCCACGACCTTGCGCCAGCCCAGCTTGCGGAAATAGGCGCGCAGCTCGTTCGGCGTGTCGCGGCGGCCGCGGAAGTCGTAATGCACGGGCTGCTGGATGCCCACGACCGGCCCGCCGAGATAGACGTTGCCCGCCTTGTTGTGCAGGTAGTTGACCGAGGGATGGGCCAGGTCGTCGGCGCCAAAGACCTTTTCCGCCTCGCGCGACTTGTCCGGCGTCCAGCGGTCGGTCACGGTCATGGTGGCGAGGATCACGCCTTCCTGGTCGCGCAGGGCGATGTCCTGGCCCAGCTCCAGCGCCTCGGCGAATTTCTCGTCCACGTCCAACGTGATCGGCATCGGCCAGAGCGCGCCGTCGGCGAGGCGCATGTTCTCCACCACGCCGTCGTAATCCTCTTCCGACAGGAAGCCCTTGAGCGGCGTGAACCCACCGTTCATCAGCAGCTCCAGGTCGCAGATCTGACGAGGGGTCAGGTCCCAGCTGACCAGGTCGCCGGCCTCTGCCTTCAGCTTCTGGGCGCTTTCATGCGAGACGTAGAGTTCCGAGATCGGTGTGAGGTTGCTGTCTTGGGCCATCGCGTTGTGTTACCTGTCAAATGCACGAACTTCCGCGCCGCGGGCCGGCAAGCGGCCGCGGCTTTCGCGGCGGTGCCTACGCCCGGAACAGGCGGGGTGGCAAGCCGGTGCTTCGAGATGTAGGCGAAAAAGGCCGATCCCGTCGCCTTCCGCGTGTCAATGGTCGGATTTCCCGGGAAATTGGACACGGGGCGGACAGGGGTTCCCGTCCGGCCCCGTAATGCCGCCGGGACTCAGCCGGCAGAGGCTGCCTGCACCACCGGCGCCTCGGGTGCGACCTCGACATCGTCCTGTTCCGCGAGGAAGCGTTCCGCATCCAACGCGGCCATGCAGCCCATCCCGGCGCTGGTCACCGCCTGGCGGTACTTGTGGTCGGTCAGGTCGCCGGCCGCGAAGACGCCGGGCACCGAGGTCTCGGTGGAGCCGGGGCGCACCTTGACGTAGCCGCCGTTATGCAGCTCCAGCTGGTCCTTCACCAGCTCGTTGGCCGGCGCGTGGCCGATCGCCACGAAGACGCCCTTGGCCGGGATCTCGGTGATCTCGCCGGTCTCCACGTGCTTCACGCGCACTGCCTCGACGCCCAGCGGGTTGTCGGCGCCGACCACCTCTTCCAGCACGTGGTGCCAGAGCGGCTCGATCTTGGGGTTCTTCATCAGCCGGTCGATCAGGATCTTCTCCGCCCGCAGCTCGTCCCGGCGGTGGATCAGCGTGACCTTGGAGGCGAAGTTCGTCAGGAACAGCGCCTCTTCCACGGCGGTGTTGCCGCCGCCGATCACCACGATCTCCTGGCCGCGATAGAAGAAGCCGTCGCAGGTAGCGCAGGCCGAGACGCCGAAGCCCTTGAACTTGTCCTCCGAGGGCAGGCCCAGCCACTTGGCGCGGGCCCCGGTGGCGAGGATCACCGAATCCGCCTCGTAGGTGGTGCCGCTGTCGCCCTTGGCGGTGAAGGGACGCTCGGAAAGATCGAGGTCGGTGATGATGTCGCCGATGATCTCGGCCCCCATCGCCTTGGCATGGGCCTCCATCCGGACCATGAGGTCGGGGCCCTGCACCTCGGTGTCGCCGGGCCAGTTCTCCACCTCGGTGGTGGTGGTCAGCTGGCCGCCCGGCTCGATCCCCTGCACCAGCAGCGGCTCCAGCATCGCGCGCGAGGCGTAGACCGCGGCGGTGTAGCCCGCGGGGCCCGACCCGATGATCAGCACCTTGGTTTTTCGTGTCTCCGCCATTTCTGTCTTCCCCGTCTGGATCATCCGAACTTGTTGCTGATATAGCCACCGCGCCGCCGCTTCGGAACCCCCGGGCGGCAGAGGAAAATCGAGACGCGGAAATTGCCGAAACGTTAACAATCTTGCGCCATGGTGAAACAATATTGCGCGCACCTTGGTTCATGGTATAAGAAATGCAATTTCCCTGAGGAGTTTGACTGCATGGCTGGCACGGGGCTGGATCCGATCGACCGCAAGATTCTGGCCGAACTTCAGGCGGACGGCCGCATGACCAACGTGGAACTGGCGCGCCGGGTGGGCATCTCTGCGCCGCCCTGCCTGCGACGGGTGCGCACGTTGGAAGAGCAGGGCTATATCCGCGGCTATCATGCCGAGGTGGACCCGCGCCGCCTGTCCTTCGAGGTTCAGGTCTTTGCCATGGTCGGGCTGCAGAGCCAGGCGCAATCCGACCTGTCCGCCTTCGAGGAGCGTTGCGGCAAATGGCCCCTGGTCCGGGAATGCCACATGCTGAACGGCGAGGTGGATTTCATCCTGAAATGCGTGGCGCCGGACCTGAGCACGTTCCAGGACTTCCTGACATCCGAGCTTCTGGCCGCGCCGAACGTGGGCTCGGTCAAGACGTCGCTGGTGATCCGCGGCGCCAAGGACGAGCCCGGCGTGCCCTTCGAGGTGCTGGAGGAACGGCTGAGCCGCAGCGCCTGATCAGGCGGCGCTGAGGCTTTCCAGCACGTCGAGCGAGGCGCGGGGCCAGGTCAGGGGGCCGAAGGCCTCGACGTCCGCCATGTTGGGAAAGAGCGACAGGAACAGGCTTTCCATGTTGTGGCCCAGCCCCTTCAGCGCGTTCTCTCCGGGGTGGTAGCTTTCCATTTCCAGCCCGGCCGCGCGGATCGCCGAGTGACGCTCCAGCGCGAAATGATAGATCCGCACGGGCGAGGGCGGCGTCACCTCGATCAGCCCGAGCGCCTCGGTGAAGTCGTCGATCGGCATGAACAGCTTGGTCGAGCCGACGAGCGCGCCATAGGCCGCCTTTTCGCGTAGCAGGCGCGCGCCCGGCCCCAGCAGGAGGTCGGGCATGGGCCGCCCGATGCCCAGGCTATCGGCCATGATCCGGACGAGCCGCCGCATCTTTTCCGACTGACCCGGCGCGGAGGGCACCATCATGGTGGAGCCGATCCAGGTGATGGTCTGCGGCCCCTGGTCCACGGTGACGGCGCGGTCGCCCGGCTGCAGATCCTCCACGGCCACCGGGCCGCGATCTGTCGATATGATCGTTCCGCGCGCAAACGCGGAGACGGCATTCTCGAACAGCGGCGAGGCGGGCGCGATATGCGTCGACGTCCGGACCGACTGGTCCGACATCAGCGCCGCGACCTCGTATTTCCGCATGAGGGAGGTGGTGCTCTGGGCGGGGCGGGGAACTGCCCGCTCCTGGGCGGCCACCGGTTTCCGGATCTCCGCCTCGAGACGGCTGTGGGGGCTGTTCATGGCGCAGGCCTTTCGAACTTGTCACATCCGGCTCGGCCCCCACCGACAATCCCGGAGTTACTGATTACAAGTTGCGGATATAATGTGAAGTTTCGGCCGTTATTGTCAAACATGGCGGTACATCTTTCATCGAGCCCGGCATAGTCCACGTCGGCACATTGCGATTGTTTCTCCCGGGCGGACATTGCACCCTCGGGACGCGGCTGCGGCCCATGGCGCGCCCCCCGCGAATCGCGCGACGCTCAGGCGGAGCGATAGGTCTCGGGGCGGGGTCCGGTCTTGGCCGGCCGCGCCGTCGTGGCCACGGGCACCCGGACAAGGCCCTCGGCGCGGCGCATCGCACGCGGGCCGCGCTGCCACGGCAGCGTCGTCTCGAGCCGGCTGGCGGTGGCGATCACGGCCTGGATGAATCGCTTGCGTGACTTGGTCATCGGCTGATCTCTCTCTTCCTGTCCTCGCGGCCTGTCGGCGGCCCGTTTCCGCCAAGATGCACCGGCAATGCGGCAGCCTTGGGCGGGGAACGCGGAAATCTCGCGGCATCTCCGCGGCGGCCGGCGGGACGGGGCTGAGCGCCCGGATTCGGCGCTCCTCGCGGCTACAATGCGCTGGAAAATAGCGGCTTTGGCGCCACCTGCGACACGGTCACCGGCAAGGGGCGGACGGGGCAGGCGTGCCGGGGTCCGTCATCTTGTCGCCGGAATTCACAGCCGGATGGCGGAAAGCAGGCGCCCGTAATCCGCCGCGGCCCGATGGGTCGAGCGGCGGTAGGAATAGAACCGCGCCTCGTCCTCGTAGGTGCAATGGCCGGTCCATTCCGCCCGGCCGATCCCCGCCTGCTGCAATTGGGCAAGCCCGAAGCCCGGCAGGTCGAAATGCAGCCGGTCGCCGGTGCCGTTGGCGAAGAAACGGGCATTGCCCGGATCGGCCGCAAGGAAGGTGTCGAGGAAATCCGGCCCCACCTCGTAAGCCTGCTGGCTGATCGTGGGGCCGATCACCGCGACGATCCGGTCCCGCTGCGCCCCCAGCGCCTCCATCGCCGCGATCGTCGCCTCCAGCACGCCGTCCAGCGCGCCGCGCCAGCCGGCATGGGCGGCGCCGATCACCCCGCCCTCCATGTCGGCGAACAGCACGGGCTGGCAATCGGCGGTCAGCACCGACAGCGCGATGCCGGGCCGGTCGGTGACCAGCCCGTCGGCCTGCGGCGGTGGCAGGGGAAGGTCGTCGCCCACGGTCACCACCTCGGCCGAATGCACCTGGCGCACCCCGGCCAGCCGCTCGGGGCCGAGACCGAGGGCATCCGCGGCGCGCGCCCGGTTGATCGCCACCGCCTCCGCCTGGTCGGAGGATCCGGAGCCGCAGTTCAGCCCTGAGAACACGCCCGAAGAGGCGCCCCCGCGACGGGTGAAGAACCCGTGGCGCAGGGGAATGAGACTTTCAGAGGTGATGATCTCGAGCGTCATGGTTCGAGTCCCGGTGGCGGTGCCGCATTGGCCGGATGCAGGCCGAGCACCTGAAAGAGCGTCCCCATTTCCTCCGGGTGCGTCAACCGCCGATGCGCCGCGACGTGCGACTCCAGCGCCGGGCCGGTGAGCGCGTGGGCCAGGGTTTGCGCCCGCCGGGTGATGCCCAGCCGCTCCAGGAACACGCCCTGCGGCGTCGGTCCGGCGATGGCTGCAGGGGCGGCGGCGCGGGCCAGAGCCTCGAAATCCACGTGGGCGGTCAGGTCGGCGGTGCCCGGGGCGGATAGCGGATCGACCTTTTCATGCCGCCGCAACGCCTGGAAGGTGTCGCCCTTCGCGCGCCATTGCCCGTAATCCACGATCAGCGCCGCGCCGCCGTGTTGCGCCACGCGGCGGCCCAGCTCCTGCGCGATGGCCTCGGCGGGGGCGCAGGTCTCCACCATGTCGCCATCCTGGGTGTCGGCGATCCGGTGCTCCAGCGCTTCCAGCCGGACCGCGTCGCTCAGCCCCCAGATCAGGCGGTCACCCTCGGCGCCCACCAGCCGTTCGCGCCAGCCCTCGCCGTCGCGCAGGAACTGGCGGGGCGGCAGGGCGTCGAAGAACTCGTTCGCCACCAGCCAGAGCGGCGCCTCGGGCAGATCGGCGATGCTGTCGTGCCAGCTGGGCGTGGCCCACTGGGCGAGCGTCTCGGCCTGGGCGGCGCGGAGGGGGGCGGAGCTTTCCACCAGGTGCAGCCGCATCGCGTCGTGAAAGCCCGGCACCCGCGCGGTGGCGCGCAGGATGTCGGCCATGAGCGTGCCGCGCCCCGGCCCCAGTTCGGCCAGCAGGACGGGGGCGGGCGCGCCCTGGTCGAGCCAGCTTTGCGCCAGGGCGAGGCCCAGCAGCTCGCCGAACATCTGGCTGATCTCGGGCGCGGTGGTGAAATCGCCCGCCCGGCCCAGCGGGTCGCGGGTGGCGTAGTAGCCGTGCTCCGGATGCCAGAGGCAGGTGGTCACGTAATCGGCCAGGCTCAGCGGCCCCTCCGCCCGGATGCGTGCGAGCAGTCGGGAGAGGAGCGCGTCGCCTGCCGCCTCGTCCTCAGCCATGGGCGGCCGCGGTCTGCCGGGTGCGCAGGATCAGCCAGAGCCCGAGCGCGATCATGGGCAGCGACAGCGCCTGGCCCATGGTCATCCCGATGCCGTTGACCTCGAAGGCGAGGCCCAGCGGGTTGCCGGGCGACACGAACTGCGCATCCGGCTGGCGCACGAACTCGACGATGAACCGGGCGAGGCCGTAACCCGCAAGGAACACGCCGGTCAGCCGCCCGGGATGGCGCAGCGCGCCGCCGCGGAAGGCCATCCAGATCAGCACCCCGCCAAGGATCACGCCCTCAAGTGCCGCCTCGTAGAGCTGCGAGGGGTGGCGCGCGCAGAGCTCTCCGGCGATCTGCCCGCAGGCCTGCGCCGCCTCGCCCGGGAAGGCCACGCCCCAGGGCAGGTCGGTGGGCCGGCCCCAGAGCTCGGCGTTGATGAAATTCGCGATCCGCCCGAACAGCAGCCCCGGCGGCACGGCCAGCGCCACCATGTCGGCGCCCTTGAGCACCGGCACGGCATGGCGGCGGAAGAAGATCGCGGCGCCCAGCACCACGCCGATCATGCCGCCGTGGAAGGACATGCCGCCCTCCCAGACCATCAGGATCTCGGCCGGGTGGGCGATGAAATAGGCCGGCTTGTAGAACAGCACGTAGCCCAGCCGCCCGCCAAGGATGATCCCGAGGATGATCCACGTCATGAAATCGTCGAGCCGCGGAGGCGACATCGGCGGTGTCTCATGCGACCAGAGGGCGGGACGTTTCAGCGTCATCGCCGCCAGACGCCAGCCCAGCAGGATCCCCGCGATATAGGCCAGCGCGTACCAGCGCAGGGCGAAGGTCGTGTCGAACAACGTGACGGAGAAGATCTCGGGCGAGATCGGGGGGAAGATGATCATCGTGCTCGGTGGCTCCTGCCTCTGCCCTCTCCGGGTGCTTCTCTGCCTTGGCTGCCGCCTTGTGGCCGGCCCCGTTGCAGCCCATATAGGACGGAAATGCAATGGCGGAGAGAGCGATGCAGACCCGAAACAAGGTGCTGGACGACCTGTCGCAGCTGATGACCAATGCCATGGGCGTGGCCCAGGGCGCCCGGACCGAGGCCGAGACGGCGTTCAATTCGATGATCGACCGCTGGCTGGCCGATCGCGATCTCGTGACGCGCGAGGAATTCGACGCGGTGCGCGCCATGGCCCAGAAGGCCCGCGAGGAGAACGAGGCGCTCAAGGCCCGGATCGACGCGCTGGAAGCCAAGGCGAAGTAATTCTGGACTTGGGCGGCGCCGCGGCGGGTTTCGCTGCGCCGCTCGGTTCCAGGAGTCAGGGGCCGGCGCCACGGATGCCCGAGGCTTTCCGTTCCGGCTCCATTATCTACAGTCGAGCTTAGCCCCGCGCGGAATAAAGGCCGAAGGCCGCCGCGCATCGCCGGGCCGCCCCCCGGCACGGCGATATGGCCGCCGCCAGCGCCGGGCTCGGGGCGAAGAGGGGCTTGGCCGGCATAAAGCGCTGCCGCCCCGACCGAGGATCGCCGCACCGCGGCCCGTCGAAGCGCGGCTCCGTTCTAGGAGCGCCATCCTCCGAGCTTGTCACAGGGCGAAACCGCTACTGCGGGCCACCCAGCAACGCCGCGCCTTCCCCGGCATGGCGACATGGCAACCGCCTACGCCCCGCTCCGGGCAAGGAGGTGCGTGGCCGACACGAGAGTTGCCACCCCGGCGGAACATCGCCGCACCGCGGCCCGCCGATGCGCGGCTCAGCGCTCCTTCACAGCCTCGCGGCGGCTTCGCAGATCGCGTCGTAGGCGGTCTCGAAATCCCGCTCTTCCGACAGGAACTGCCCGGCGGTGAAACGGATGACGAAATCGCCGTCCACACGCGTCTGGGTCAGGTAGATCACCCCCGCATCGTTGATCGCCGTGATCAGCTTGAGGTTCAGCGCATCCGCATCCTCCGCCCCCTTGGGCAGGTAGCGGAAGGTGAAGAGCGACAGCACCGGGTCCGTCACCACCTGGAAATCCGGATGCGCGCGCAGCTTCTCGCACAGCGCCTCGGTCCAGCGGACATGGTTGCGCACCATGTCGCGCAGCCCCTCCATGCCGTAGACCCGCATCAGGAACCAGAGCTTCAGCGCGCGGAAGCGGCGGCCCAGCGGGATCGACCACTCGGAGTAATTCACCACCCCGTCGGCGCCATGCGTCTTGAGGTATTCCGGCTGGATCGCCAGCGTGCGGGTCAGGTCCTCGGGCGAGCGGACGAAATGGGCGGAACAGTCGAACTGCGCGCCCAGCCACTTGTGCGGGTTGAAGACGATGGAATCGGCGCGCTCCGCCCCCGCCCAGAGGTCGCGGAATTCCGGGCAGATCATCGCCGTCCCGGCCCAGGCGGCATCCACGTGGACGTAAAGCCCCTCCGCCTCGGCCACGTCGCAGACCGCCGCGATGTCATCCGAGGCGCCGCAGCCGGTGGCGCCGGTGCAGGCGACGATCCCCGCCGGCAGGTAGCCCGCCGCCCGGTCGGCCGCGATGGCCTCGCGCAGCTTGTCGGGGTCCATGGCGCGGCGCTTGCCGGTGATCGGGATGCGCACGAGGTTGGCCTCGCCCACGCCCGCCACCCAGATCGCGCGGTCGATGGAGGTATGAACCTCGGCCGAGGCATAGATGCGGACGGGTTTCTGCCCCGCCAGCCCGGCCTTGTTGCCCTCCCAGCCGAGCGCGCGCTCGCGCATCACCAGAACCGCGGCCAGCGTCGCCGAGGAGGCGCTGTCCTGGATCACGCCGGCAAAGCCCTCGGGCAGGCCCAGCCCCTGGCGCAGCCAGTCCATCATCCGCGTCTCCATCTCGGTGGCGGCGGGCGAGGTCTGCCAGAGCATGCATTGCGCGGCGACGGTGGAGGCGAGGTATTCCGCCAGCACCGAGGCCGGCGCGGCGTTGGAGTTGAAATAGGCGAAGAACCGGGGGTGCTGCCAATGGGTCATGCCCGGCATCACGATAGTCTCGAAATCCTCGAAGACGGCCTCGACGCTCTCGGGCTTCTCCGGCGCGCTTTCCGGCAGGGCCCGCAGGATGTCGCCGGGGCGGGTCTGCGCCCGCACGGGCCGGTCGCGCAGCCCGCCGTGATACTCCGCCGCCCAGTCGGCCACCTTGCGTCCCCAGCGGGGGAAATCCTTCCAGTCCATGCCCGGCCTCCCTTGGTCGTTAACATGTTACCTACCGAGGCGCGGGGAGGGATGGCAAGGGGTCTCGGGGCTCAGCCGAGCGCGGCGCGCAGGGCCTCGCGTTCCTCGGCCTCCGATCCGTCGAAGACCGGGCGCCCCGCGCGGCGGTACCAGTAGGCGGCATTGGGCGCGTCGCCCTCCACCCGGTGCAGGTGCGCATGCAGCCAGGCCGCCGCCGCCCCGGGATCGTCCTGCGCGATGACATGCGCGCCCTCCCAGTCGCCGGCCTCCAGCAGGTCGAGCGCGCGGATCAGGTCCTGGCTCATCTCGGTCCCCCTCACTCGGCGGGCTGCGCGCCCCTCGCCACCTCCAGCGCCTGGCGCAGCACGTCGCGGTCGCCGATATGGTTGGCGAGCACGAGGATCAGCCGGGCGTTGAGCGCGTCGCTCTCGGGTTTCGACAGCCCCTCATGCGCCGCCATCAGGTCAGCATAGGCATCGTCGGGGCGGTCGATGTTGGGGTCAAGGCACAGCTTGGTCATGCTTTCTCTCCCTTGCCGATGGCGCGGTGCAGCGCGGCGGTCACGGCGGCCTCGTCGTAGCTGTCCCAGCGGGCGGCCACGTGCTGATCCGGCCGGATCAGGTAGCAGGCGGCAGAGGCCTCGCCCAGGTAGCGGTCGCGCAGCGCGCCGGTCTCGTCGTCCCGTGCCGAAAGCGCCAGGCGTGTCACCGGAATGCCGTCGATCTCGAGCCGCTCCGGCGCGTCGCAATCGACGGTCATCAGCACGAAACGGTCGCCCAGCCGGTCCAGCAGGTAGCCCTCGGCCAGCGGCAGGTCGGGGCAGGGCGCGCCGGGGCGGCTGCGGGCCGGGCCGCCGGGCAGGGCGTCGGGGCTGTTGAGCGGCGAGCCATCGTAGATCGCCGGAACGGAGAGCCGGCCGGAGTTCACCATCGGCCGGGCAAAGGCATGATGCTCGGCCAGGTCGAGGACCGCGTCGCGGAAGATGCGGCTGATCTCGGATTTCGGCGTGATGAACTCGGTGGAGCGGGTGGAGTTCATGATGTTCTCGTCCGCGCCGAGGATGCGCTCGTCGTCGTAGCTGTCGAGCAGGCTGTCGGGGGCCTTGCCCTCCAGCACCAGCCGCAGCTTCCAGCCGAGGTTGTCGGTGTCCTGCACGCCCGAATTGGCGCCGCGCGCCCCGAAGGGCGAGACCTGGTGCGCGGAATCCCCGGCAAAGATCACGCGGCCGTGGCGGAACTTCTCCATCCGGCGGCACTGGAAGGTGTAGATGGAGATCCACTCAAGCTCGAACGCCACGTCCTCGCCCAGCATGGCCTTGAGCCGGGGAATGACGTTCTCGGGGCGCTTCTCGCGCTCCTTGTCGATGTCCCAGCCCAGTTGCAGGTCGATGCGCCAGACCCCGTCGGGCTGCTTGTGCAGCAGCGCCGACTGCCCCTTGTTGAAGGGCGGGTCGAACCAGAACCAGCGCTCGGTCGGGAACTCCGCCTCCATCCGCACGTCGGCGATCAGGAAGTTGTCCTCGAAGACGCGGCCGACGAAATCGAGCCCCATCATGGAGCGCACGGGCGATCCCGCGCCGTCGCAGGCCAGCAGGTAGTCGGCCTCCAGCGCGTATTCGCCCTCGGGCGTCTCCACGGTCAGCGCGACATGGGTGCCGCGATCCTCGACGGAACTCACGCGCGATCCGCCGCGCAACTCGATCGGCGCGCCCTCGGCGGCAAGCTGCTTGGCCCGGGCGACGAGGAAATCCTCGAAGTAATATTGCTGCAGGTTGATGAAGGCGGGGCGGCGGTGGCCTTCCTCTGGCAGCAGGTTGAAGTCATAGACCCGGCGGTCGCGGAAGAAGACCTTGCCGAGGTTCCAGACCACGCCCTTCTCCACGACCTCCTGCCCGCAGCCCAGCCGGTCGAGGATCTCAAGCGGGCGCTTGGCGAAGCAGATGGCGCGGGAGCCGAAGCTCACCTTGTCATTGTCGTCCAGCACGACCACCGCGACGCCCTGCTGCGCGAGGTCGATGGCCGCGGCCAGCCCCACGGGCCCGGCGCCCACGATGACCACCGGATGGCGCACCGGCGCCTCGGCGTCCTGATCCGCGCTGCGGCTGTAGGGGTAGAGCGGGGTTTCGAAAATCTTGTTCATCTGTCCTCCCTCACGCGGTCCCGGGCCGCGCCTCGGCGAAACGGGGCCGCCGCGCGGGGCGGCCCCGGCCATCCTCAGCCCTGCAGCAGCTCCCACGCCGCCTTGTCGCGCTCGGGCGTCCAGACGCGCGGGGTCTCGATGCCGCGGGCCTCGTCCCAGGCGCGGTAGACGTTGAAGGGCAGGCAATGCTCGTAGATCGCGTAGTCGGCGAACTTGGGGTCGCATTCCGCGCGGACCGCGGCATAGGCCTCTTCCACCGTGCCGCCGCGCGCCGCCACCTTGGCCGCCGGGCGGTAGGTGCTTTCGATGAAGTCGGTGCTGTTGTCGAGCGCGGCGTTCACCATCTCGCGGCCCACCAGCGCGTCGCCCCGGCCCGGCGCGATGGCGTCGAGGTCAAAGGCGCGGATCGCGTCGAGCGTGGCGGGCCAGTCCTTCAGGTGCCCGTCGCCGCAGTAGCAGGCGGAGTGGTATTCCACGATGTCGCCGGTGAACATCACGTTCTGGTCCGGCACGTGGATCACGATGTCGCCCGCCGTATGCGCCCGGCCGAGATGCATGAGGTCCACCCGGCGGTTGCCCAGCCAGACCGTCATCTTGCCGGTGAAGGTGGTGGTGGGCCAGGTCAGGCCCGGGATCTCCTCGCGCCCCTCGAACAGGCGGGGGAAGCGGTTGGTCTCGGAATCCCAATCCTGCTGGCCGCGCTCCACCACCTGGCCGCGGGTGGTGTCGGACATGATGATCTGCTCGGCACCATAGGCCGAGGCGCCCAGCACGCGGACGGCGTGGTAATGGGTCAGGACCAGGTGGGTGATCGGCTTGTCGGTGACTTCGCGCACCTTCTCGATCACCTTGCGGGCCAGCTTGGGCGTCGCCTGCGCCTCGACGATCATCACGCTGTCATCGCCGATTATGACGCCGGTATTGGGATCGCCCTCGGCGGTGAAGGCCCAGAGCCCCTCGCCGATCTCGGTGAAGCTGATCTTCTTCTCGGTCATGTCGCCTGCGGATGCGAATGCCTTGGCCATGTCTTTCCTCCGGTTTTCAGTGGACAGCGGATGCCGCCCGTGATCCTGTCGCGCCATGCAGGACAGCCGGCGCGAAATTGTCTATCTTCTTTGCGTGGCGATGTTTTTCGCCTCGTCCATCGCTCTCTGGGCGATGGGTCGGAACCTGATCTGCCCCTGCGGCTACGTGGCGCTGTGGCACGGGCCGAACGATCCCGGCATGTCCAGCCAGCACCTGATGGACTGGTACACGCCCAGCCACCTGCTGCACGGCATTCTGTTCTTCGGCGCGCTCTGGCTGGTGGCCCGCCGCCTGCCGATGCGCTGGCGTTTTGCCATCGCCCTGGCGGTCGAATGCACCTGGGAAGTGGTCGAGAATACCCCCTGGGTGATCGAGCGCTACCGCACGACCACCATCAGCGACCAGTATAACGGCGACAGCGTCATCAACTCCGCCGTCGACGTGCTGGTAATGATCGCGGGCTTCTGGCTGGCCCGGCGCCTCCCGGTCTGGGCCAGCGTCGCGATCGTGCTCGGCTTCGAGGTGCTGACCACCTGGCTGATCCGTGACGGGCTGGCGCTCAACATCCTGATGCTGCTCTGGCCGATGGAGGCCGTGTCCGACTGGCAGTCGGCCGTCTGAGCAGGAAAGTCGAGCGCCCGTCACCGTCTCAGCCTCGCGCGTAGGGGTCGCTCAGCGCCGGCAGCAGCGTGCCGGTGCAGTCGCCGAAGCCGATGCGATAGCCGTCGCCCTGGGCATGGCCGTGCAGCGTCAGCGTGTCGCCGTCCTGCAGGAAGGTCCGCTCTCCGCCGTCGATCTGCACCGGGTTCTTGCCGCCCCAGCTGAGTTCCAGCAGCGAGCCCAGCGTGCCCTTCTCGGTCCCCGAGATGGTGCCGGAGCCCAGCAGGTCGCCCGGGGTCATCGGGCTGCCCGCGGTGGTGTGATGCGCCAGCTGCTGCGCCGAGGAATAGTACATCACGCTGTAGTTCGTCTGCGAGATGGTGGTGGGCTGGCCGCCCTCGGGGGCGAGGCTGACCGACAGCTCGATGTCGTAGAGCATCGGGCCGGTATCCTTGAGATGCGGCAGCAGCTCCACCTCGCGCTCGGGCGTGTCGGTGCGGAACGGCTCCAGCGCGGCGCGGGTGACGATCCACGGGCTGATCGTGGTCGCGGTCGCCTTGGCCTGGAAGGGGCCGAGCGGCTGGTATTCCCAGGCCTGGATGTCGCGCGCCGACCAGTCGTTCAGCAGCACGTAGCCGAAGATCATCTGGTCCGCCTCGTCCACCGTCACCGGCCCGTCCGAGGCGGTGCCGACGATGGCGCCCATCTCGAGCTCCAGGTCGAAGCGTTCGCAGGGGGCAAAGCGCGGCTTGTCGTCGTTCGGGCCTTTCAGCTGGCCCCAGGGGCGGCGCACCTCGGTGCCGGAGACGACGACCGAGGATGCCCGGCCGTTATAGCCGATCGGGATGTGCAGCCAGTTCGGCGGTAGCGCGTTCTCGGGGCCGCGGAACAGCGAGCCCACGTTGAAGGCGTGGTTCCGGCCGGCGTAGAAATCGGTGTATTCCGCCACGAGGAAGGGCATCTGCATGGTGGCGTCGGACTGCTTCACCAGCAGCTTCTCGGCCGCCTCGCGATCCTTGCTGCCCTCTTCGAGGATCTGGGTCAGCCGGTCGCGCAGGGCGGCCCAGGCCTCGGGGCCTTCTTCCATCACCTCGTTCCAGAACGGCACGTCGAAAAGCGGCGCGTCGCCCAGGGCGATCAACCCCTCTTCCTCGGCGCGCTGGCAGTCGAGGATCATGTCGCCGATCGCCACGCCGCAGCGCGGGTCCAGATCGTCCGTGGCAAAGACGCCGTAGGGCAGGTTGTTCAGCGGAAAGGGGGTGTCGGCGCTGTTGGCGCTCTCGACCCAGCTTTTCTTGAGTGGCATTCGCGTTTCCTTCTTCTCGTTCATCCGCGGGCCGGGGCAGGCGGTGTCCGCCCGCGCGCCCGCTATTCTGCGCCCGCTATTGTGCGTCGGGCTGCGCCTCGGGCAGGCCCTTCTGCACCGCCTCGATCTCGCGGCAGCGCATGTCGATCTCTTCCAGCCGGCCGAAGGGGCCGAGGTCCAGCCCCCACCGCTTGGCGTTCACCATCTGCCCCACGAGGCAGAGGTCGGCGAGGCCGATCTCGTCCCCGAAGCAGAAGGGCGTGTCCTTGCGGATCAGGCTCTGGAAGGCGGTGAACCCCTCGTGCATCCAGTGGTTCATCCAGGTCACGGTTTCTTCCTGGGAATGGCCCAGCACGCCCTTGAGGTAGCCCAGCACCTTGAGGTTGTTGACCGGATGGATGTCGAGCGCGATGGCGTGGCAGGCGGCCTCCACCTGCGCGCGGGCCACCGGGTCGGCGGGCAGCAGCGCGGGGTCGGGATAGGTGGTCTCCAGCCAGGTCAGGATCGCCATGGACTGGGTCAGCACCGTGCCGTCGTCCAGCACCAGCGCGGGCACGCCCTTGATCGGGTTGATCGCAGCGTAGCCGTCCTCGCGCTGTTCGCCCTTGGGCAGGTTGATGGTCTCGAGCTCGTAGTCGAGCCCCTTGAGGTTCATCGCGATCCGCACCCGCACAGAGGTGGTGGATCGCCAGTAGCTGTAGAGCTTCACGTCGTCCTCCCGTTTGTCCGGCCCCGGGCATGGGGCTGGGTCCCGGACCTGTTAGCCCGGGACCCATGGGGAATGATAGCCTGCGGCCTACTTCTTGCCCGGAGTGCCGTCGAACTTCTTCTCAAGGCTGTCCCAGCAGTCGATGTAATCGTCCTGCAGGGGCGCTTCCTTGCCCGCGAACTCCGTCAGGTGCTGCGGGAAGCGGGTCTCGAACATGAAGGACATGGTGTTGTCGAGCTTCTCGGGCCCGAGGTCGGCGTTCGACGCGCCCTCGAAGGCGTTCTTGTCCGGCCCGTGCGGCAGCATCATGTTGTGCAGGCTCATGCCGCCCGGGACGAAGCCCTGCGGCTTGGCGTCGTACTGGCCGTAGATGTTGCCCATCAGCTCGGACATGACGTTCTTGTGGTACCACGGCGGGCGGAAGGTATCCTCGGCCACCATCCAGCGTTCGCGGAACAGCACGAAGTCGATGTTGGCCGTGCCCGGCACGCCCGAGGGGGCGGTGAGCACGGTAAAGATCGACGGGTCCGGGTGGTCGAACAGGATCGCGCCCACCGGGCAGTAGTTGCGCAGGTCGTATTTCACCGGGCAGTAATTGCCGTGCCAGGCCACCACGTCGAGCGGCGAATGCCCGATCTCGGTCTCGTGGAACTGGCCGCACCACTTGATGGTGAGCGTGGAGGGCGCGTCGCGGTCCTCGTAGGCGGCCACCGGCGTCTTGAAGTCGCGGGGATTGGCCATGCAGTTGGCGCCGATCGGCCCGCGGCCCGGCAGCTCGAATTTCTGGCCGTAGTTCTCGCAGACGAAGCCGCGCGCGGGGCCTTCCAGCACCTCGACCCGGTAGACCAGCCCGCGGGGGATCACCGCGATCTCCTTCGGCTCGATGTCGATGATGCCCAGCTCGGTCGCGAAACGCAGACGGCCTTCCTGCGGCACGACCAGCATCTCGCTGTCGGCGGAGTAGAAGTACTCGTCCTTCATCGAGGCGGTCACCAGGTAGATATGGCTCGCCATGCCGACCTGGGTGTTCACGTCGCCCGCCGTGGTCATGGTGCGCATGCCGGTGATCCAGGTCAGGTCCTGTTCGGAATGCGGCACCGGGTCCCAGCGGTACTGGCCCAGGCTGGTCACGTCCTCCACCACGTGGGGCGCGGATTTCCAGTAGGGCACGTCGATGCGCGTGTAGCGGCCCGAATGCTTCACCGACGGCCGGATGCGGTAGCACCAGGTGCGTTCGTTCTGGTGCGACGGCGCGGTGAAGGCCGTGCCCGAAAGCTGCTCGCCATAGAGGCCGTAATTCACCTTCTGGGGCGAGTTCATGCCCTGCGGCAGCGCGCCGGGCAGGGCCTCCGTCTCGAAATCGTTGCCGAAGCCGGGCATGTAGCCCTCATGCGTGCCCATGGGCGTCGCGGCCTGCGTCATCTCGGTCGGGTTGGTCTGGCGATTCATGGCAACCTCCTCTCAGTTGGTTGCGTAGGTAACCGTTGAATTTGTAACTAACAAGCGTCACAACAGCCGCATGAGCAAAAGTGATGACCCCGATGGCGGCAGGGCGGGCGACGGCTTCGATCTGCAATCCTTCCTGCCCTACCTGCTGAACCAGGCGGCGGAGGAATCGAGCCTCGCCTTCCAGCAGGTCTACCGCGAACGTTATGGAATGCTGCGGACGGAATGGCGGGTGCTGTTCCACCTCGGCATCTACGGGCGCATGACGGCGACGGAGATCGGCGCCCGCGCCAAGATGCACAAGACCAAGATCAGCCGGGCGGTGGCGCGGCTGGAAGAGCGACGGTTCCTGAAACGTACGAGGCGCGAGGACGACCGCCGCCACGAGGTGCTGGAGCTGACCACGGCGGGCGAGGCGGCCTATCGCGAGCTGCGGCAGGTGGCGCGGGATTACGATGCCCGGCTCGCCGCGCGGCTGGCGCCGGAGGAAGAGCAGGTGCTGCGCCGCGCCCTGCGCCGCCTGGCCGCCGGTGCGGCCGATCCGGCGCCCTGAGCGGCGGCTCAGCCGGTCAGAAGTTCACCGTCACGCCGGGCAGCTTCAGCTCCTTGATCAGGTCCCGCAGCTCCTGCCGTGCGGCCACGTTGGAGATGTTGAGCTGCTTGACCCCGATATCCTTGAGGTCGAGCAGGGTCAGCCCGCGCGGGAAGAGTTCGCGGAAGATCACCCGCTCGTGGAAGCCCGGCGCCACGCGGAACCCGATGCGCCGTGCCAGCCGGTTCAGCGCCTTTTCCATCTTGGCCTTGTTGACCATGGCCTGCGCGCCCAGCCGGTTGCGCAGCACCACCCAGTCGATGGGCTGCAACCCGGCCTGCGCCCGCAGCTGCCGCGCGCTCCAGACCATTTCGGAATAGACAGAGGGGCCGACGATCTTTTCCCCGTCGCCGTCGATATGCGCCAGCAGGTCGAAATCGACGAAGGAGTCGTTGAGCGGCGTGATCAGCGTGTCGGCCAGGGAATGCGCCACCTGGCTCAGGCGGGTGTGCGAGCCGGGGCAGTCGATCAGGATGAAGTCGCAGCTTTCCTCCAGCCCCGCCACGGCCGCCGACAGCCGGTGGTCATAGATGTTCTCGCCGGGCTTGAGCTGGTCCTGGTCGATCTCGGGCAGGTCGCGATATTCCGGGCCGGGCAGCTCCAGCCCCTCGGCTTCGAGAAAGCGCCGCCGGTTGTCCACGTAGCGGCCCATGGTGCGCTGCCGCAGGTCGAGGTCCAGCGCGCCGGTGCGGTGCCCCATGCGCGCCAGCGCCGTGGCCACGTGCATCGACATGGTGGATTTCCCGGCGCCACCCTTCTCGTTGCCCACCACGATGATATGCGCCATATGCAGTGTCCCCTTCCCACATTCGCCAGCGTCCGGATTTGGCGCACACAGTATATGGTGGCCCTGTCCGAAGGAAGCTTCTCCGCCACACTTCCGGCGGGACCGACACCTCAGAGCAACAAGTCCCGGGCGGCGGTTTCCGGCCGTAGTATGGGCGGATTACATCCTGCCGCGACCTCATATTGTAACGGGATCGGAGTTTTCCACCACTTATCGTGGTTATCCCCAACAAATCGCTTTACAGCTCTGAGACCCCCCGCCTACCATATCTCGTAGGGAACGGCAGATAACCTCCCGATCCCTAGAGCAGGCACCAAGCGCTAGGGGGCCTCCTGCGCCTTCTTCGCTACAACCAATGAGGTGGCGCAATGGCCTTGTCCGAGCAGTTCCTGGAAGAAGACATCCATCCCATCGACATCGTGGAGCACCTGGCGGAGCATCACGACTGGGATTTCGACCGTATCGCCGACGACCAGATCGCCATGGCCGTGGAGGGGCAGTGGCGGACCTATTCCATCACCCTCGCCTGGTCCGGTTACGACGAGACGCTGCGGATGGTCTGCACCTTCGAAATGGAGCCCCCCGAAGACCGCCTGCCGGCGCTCTACGAGGGGATCAACGCCGTCAACGACCAGTGCTGGGCCGGCGCCTTCACCTGGTGGGACGCGCAGAAGCTCATGGTCTATCGCTACGGTCTGGTCCTGGCGGGCGGGCAGGTCGCCTCGGCCGAGCAGATCGACACCATGATCAATGCCGCGGTGATGTCCGCGGAACGCTACTACCCGGCCTTCCAGCTTGTCGTCTGGGGCGAACGCAGCGCCAAGGACGCCCTGCAGGTCGCCATTGCCGAGGCCTACGGCCGGGCCTGATTTCTTCCACTCACGAAACGAGGGGGCCCCGGTCGGACAGCCGGGGCCTTTTTCTTGGGGGCTGATCGGCGGGTGGTCGAAGGCGTGAGCGCTTGCCGCCCGTAGGATCGGCCCGTGCGCCGTATCGACGCCGGTGGCGTTGCCGCCTAGCATGCGTCCGTTGCGTAGTCGGCTCGGCGGAGGGAAAGCATCATGCATGTCGGTCTGATCACCGGGCTGGGGCCCGCGGCGAGCGTGGTCTATTACCAGCACCTCACCCGGGTCGCGGCCGAACGAGGCTGCCGGCTGGAGCTGACGATGGTCGAGGCGAATATCCGGGACGTGCTCGCCAACAACCTCGCGGGCCGCACCCGGGAGCAGGCGGAGATCTTTGCCGGCCTGCTTCACCGGCTGAAGGCGGCGGGTGCGGATGTCGCCAGCATCACCGCCATCGGCCCACACTTCTGCTGGGAGGAGACGCTGGCGCTCAGCCCGCTGCCCCTGGTGTCGGCGGTGACCCCGCTGGATATGTTCTGCGCCGAGCAGGGCCTCGGGCGCATCGGCCCGCTGGGCACCGCCCGGGCCATGAAGACCCGGCTTTTCGGGCAGATGGTCCGGACCGATATCCTGCTGCCCGAGGACGTGGAGGCGGTCGGCACCGCCTACCAGGACATGGCCGTGCAGGGACGCTGCGACGAGGCGACCCGGCAGCTTCTTTTCGAGGCAGGCAGAGGGATGATGACCCGCGGCGCCGACGCGATCGCGCTGGCCGGGACCGACCTGCTGCTGGCCTTCGACGGGCGCGACCCGGGCTTTCCGGTGGTCGACGCGCTCGAGGTGCACGCGGCGCTGCTGGCCGATCTCGCCACCGACCGCAGGACGCTCGCCGACCTGGCCGATCGCAGCCTTCTGCCGGGGTAGCGGGCGCCGCCGCGGCCGGCTGCCCGCCGAGACCGCCTGCTTTGCCCCTTGCCCCTTTCACTCCGCGCCCGGCCCGCCTAACACTGACCCCGAAGAGGACGACGAGGGGAACAGGCGATGGCGATGCAGGATGTGCGCGACCGCGGGCTGGTGCTGTTGGGATGCGGCAAGATGGGTTCGGCGATGTTGGAGGGCTGGCTGAAGGACGGGCTGCCCGCCGCCTCGGTCTGGGTGATCGACCCGAAGCCCTCGGACTGGCTGCAGGCGCAGGGGGTGTACCTCAACGCCGAACTGCCCGCCGATCCGGCCATCGTGCTGATCGCGGTCAAGCCGCAGATGATGGGCGACGCGCTGCCGCAGATCGCCGCCATGGGCGGGGGCGGCACGCTGGTCCTGTCGATCGCGGCGGGCACCACCATCGCGCATTTCGAAGAGATCTTCGGTCAAGACACCCCGGTGATCCGCGCCATGCCGAACACGCCGGCCGCCGTGGGCCGGGGCATCACCGCCATCGTCGGCAACCCGCGGTCGAGCGCGGACCAGATGGACATGGCCGAGACGCTGCTGTCCGCCGTGGGCCAGGTGGTGCGGCTGGAGAGCGAAGAGCAGATGGACGCGGTGACCGGGCTCTCGGGCTCCGGCCCTGCCTATGTCTTCCACATGATCGAATGCATGGCGAAGGCGGGCGAGGCCGAGGGGCTGGACCCCGAGCTGGCCATGGCGCTGGCCAAGGCGACGGTGGCCGGGGCCGGCGCGCTGGCCGAGCAATCGGGCGAGGCACCCGCGCAGCTGCGCCGCAATGTCACCAGCCCCAACGGCACCACCCAGGCCGGGCTCGAGGTGCTGATGGACGAGGAGACGGGCCTACCGCCGCTCATCCGCCGCACCGTGGGCGCCGCCGCCAACCGCTCGCGGGAGCTGCGCAATGGCTGACGAGATCACCTTCGACGATTTCCTCAAGGTCGACATCCGCGCCGGCACCGTGACCCGGGCCGAGCCCTATCCCGAGGCGCGGAAACCGGCGATCAAGCTCTGGGTGGATTTCGGCGACGAGATCGGAGAGCGCAAGAGCTCCGCGCAGCTCACCGTGCATTACGCCCCCGAGGATCTCGTGGGCCGGCAGGTGCTGGCGGTGGTGAACTTCCCGCCCCGCCAGATCGGCCGCTTCATGTCCGAGATCCTCGTTCTGGGGTTGGCAGATGACGCCGGGGCGATCGTGCTGCTGTCGCCCGACCAGCGGGTGCCGGACGGGGCGCGGATGCATTGACCCGGATCCTGATCACCCGAGCGCTGCCCGACAGCGTCGTGGCCCGCGCCGAAAGCCTGTTCGACGTGGAGCTGCGCGACCGCACCACCCCCATGAGCCGGGCCGAGATGCGCGCCTCGCTCGCGCTCTACGACGGCGTGCTGCCGACGCTGGGCGACGCCTATGATGCGCGCGTCTTCGACGGGTTCGAGCATCCGCGCTGCCGGGTGCTGGCCAATTTCGGCGTCGGCTACAACCATATCGACGTGGAGGCGGCCCGGGCGGCCGGGGTCACCGTGACCAACACGCCCGGCGCGGTCACCGACGCGACCGCCGACATCGCGATGACCCTGATCCTGATGACCTGCCGCCGCGCCGGCGAAGGCGACCGGCTGGTCCGGTCGGGCACATGGGAAGGCTGGCACCCGACGCAGATGCTGGGCACCCATGTCACCGGCCGCAAGCTGGGCATCGCGGGCTTCGGCCGGATCGGCGAGGCCATCGCCCGGCGCTGCCATTTCGGTTTCGGCATGGAGGTGTTGTTCCACAACCGCTCTGCCAAGACACCGGATTTCCCGGCGCGGCAGGTCGACAGCCTTGCCGAACTGGCGACGGAGTCCGACATCCTCGTCTGCGCCCTGCCGGGCGGGGCCGAGACGCGGCACATGATCGACGCCGACATCCTTGCCGCGATGCGGCCCGAGGCGCATTTCGTCAACATCTCGCGCGGCGACGTGGTGGACCAGACCGCGCTGATCGGCGTGCTGGAGGCGGGGCTGATCCGCGGCGCCGGGCTCGACGTCTACGAGGACGAGCCCGAGGTGCCCGAGCGCCTGCGGCGGCTGGAAAACGCGGTGCTTCTGCCCCACCTCGGCACCGCCGCGCTGGAAGTGCGCGAGGCGATGGGACATGTCGCGCTCGACAACCTCGCCGCCTTCTTCGCCGGGGAGACGCCGCCGGACGCGGTGTAGCCTTTCAGGCTCGACAGGGGCGCCTGTCACCGTTCGCGCGGCCGCCCGGCCCCGGCGCGGGTGTCGCCTGCGGGAGCCTCCGGCGGGAGTTTTTCGGGCAAGATGAAGGGGGAGCCTGCACCCGGCTTTCCGAGCGCGGTCTTGCGGCTCCGGCTGGACGGGGCGCGGGCGGATCAGGTGCGGTCGAGCGGGAGTGTCGCGAGCCAGGAGTTGGCCCTGGCGGGTGTGCTCAAGGAACGTGATTGACGGCCACCGCCTGCCACGCCCGGCCGGTCCAGCGCAGCTCGGTCACCGAGAGCGGGTCGATCCGATGGGCGAAGAGCGAGTCCTCCGGCAGGTGGGTGGCGCGTCGAAGCTGGCTCAGCACCACGCCGAAATGCGCCACGACGATCACCGCCCCGCCGGCATGGGCGCGGGCCAGGCGATCGATGGCGCCATCCATGCGGGCACAGGCCTCGGACCAGGTCTCGCCCCCGGGCGGGCGCACTCCGGTCGGATCCTGCCGGAAGGCGCGGGCCCGCTCCGGATCGCTGCGCTGCAGGTCGGCATGGGATTGCAGCTCCCACCCTCCGAAATGCATTTCTCGCAGCGCCGGATCGTGGGGCAGGCGCCGGCGCCCGCCGGCCAGCGCGTCCGCGGTGGCGGAGGCACGCAGCAGGTCCGAGGAGATCACCGGCGCGTCGGCGGGCAGATGCGCCCGGAGCCGTTCGATGGCGGGGAGATCGGACAGGTCGGCGGGCAGATCGGTCCAGCCGACCATGCCGTGTGCATGGGTGGGGCCGTGGCGGACGAGGAAAAGGTCGATCATGGGGTTCGTGTGAAAAACCTGCCGGATTCCAGTTGCTTGCCCGGTGCTTCACTCCTTGACCGATGGCGGGCAGCTAGTGCGTGGCGCCGGGGAGGCAACATTTTTTTGCCTTTCGAGTGACCCAAATGCCCTGCTCATGCGTATTGCCTACGTAACCATTAGCGCAAGGCTGGAAACAGGGCCTGCATATAGGGGAGGTAAGGATGCCATTGGATACCCGGACCGAATTGACCCTGTCCCGTAGCGCCATGAAGGCGGAAATGCTGGATGCGGAGACCGAGCTTCAGCTGGCCTATGCGTGGCGAGACCACCGCGACGAGGCGGCGCTGCACCGGCTGATCACGGCCTACATGCGGCTGGCCATCTCGATGGCCGCGAAGTTCAAGCGCTACGGCGCCCCGATGAACGACCTGATCCAGGAGGCCGGGCTGGGCCTGATGAAGGCGGCGGACAAGTTCGACCCGGATCGCGGCGTCCGTTTCTCGACTTATGCCGTCTGGTGGATCAAGGCCAGCGTGCAGGATTACGTCATGCGCAACTGGTCCATGGTGCGCACCGGCTCCACCTCGTCGCAGAAATCGCTGTTCTTCAACATGCGGCGCGTGCAGGCCCGGCTGGAGCGCGAGGCGATGCAGCGCGGCGAACAGCTGGACAAGCACCAGATGCTGCAGCTGATCTCGACCGAGATAGGCGTGCCGCTGCAGGACGTGGAGATGATGGAGGGCCGGCTTTCGGGCTCCGACTACTCGCTCAACGCGACCCAGTCGGTGGATGACGAGGGTCGGGAATGGATCGAGGCGCTCGAGGACGAGAGCCTGCAGGCCGCCGAACTGGTCGCCGACGGTCACGACACCGAGCGGCTACGGCAATGGCTGGTCAACGCGCTGGGCTCGCTGAACGAACGCGAACGCTTCATCGTGCGCGAGCGGAAGCTGCGCGAGGAGAGCCGGACGCTGGAATCCCTCGGCAACGAGCTGGGACTGTCCAAGGAGCGGGTGCGCCAGCTCGAGGCGGCCGCCTTCACCAAGATGCGCCGCCACCTGGAGGGCCAGTCCCAGGAAGTCGCGCACTTCCTCGCATGAGGTCGTGGGTTTTACTCGCGATAATGGCCGGGCTCCTCGGGAGTCCGGCTTTTTCTCTGTCCGACGACCTGGTGGCGCGGCTGCGCCATGCGCAGGTGGTGATCGCCGGGGAGGTCCATGACAACCCGGCCCATCACCGGCAGCAGGCGGAGATCGCGGCAGAGCTTGGCCCCCGGGCGCTGGTCTTCGAGATGCTGACCGCCGAGCAGGTCGCGGCGGCCCGGGAGGTGTCGCGCGACGACCGTGCCGGGCTGGCGGCCGCGCTGGGCTGGGATGACAGCGGCTGGCCGGATTTCGACCTCTACCACCCGATCATCGCCGCGGCGCCCGACGCCGGGCTCTACGGCGCCTGGGTGCCCCGTGCCGCCGCGCGCGAGGCGATGGGCGCGGGCATCGCCAAGAGCTTCGGACGCGGGGCGAACCGCTACGGGCTCGAGACGGCGCTGCCCGAAGCGGAGCAGGCCGCGCGCGAAGCCGACCAGGCGGAGGCGCATTGCGGCGCCCTGCCGGCCGAGATGCTGCCCGTGATGGTCGAGCTGCAGCGCCTGCGCGACGCGGTTCTGGCGCGCGAGGCGCTGCGCGCGCTGGAGGCGACCGGCGGCCCGGTCCTGGTGATCGCCGGCAATGGCCATGCCCGGGCCGACCGGGGCGTGCCGCGCGCGCTTGCCCTGGCCGCGCCGGGGGTCGAGGTGCTGACGATCGGGCAGGGAGAGGAGGGCGCCGCCCCGGAGGGCACCTTCGATATCGTGCTGGATGCGCCTGGCGTCGAGCGGCCCGATCCCTGCGAGGCCTTCGGCGACTAGGCCCGAGCGCGGCATTCGTGCGGCATTCGCCGGTTGCACGCCCCGGGGCGCCTCAATAGGCTCCTGCCGGTAATCTGGGCCAGTCCCGCGGTGTCGCGTTCGGCCGGCCTCCGGGAAAGGACTCTCCATGCTGGCGGGCAAGCGCGTGCTTCTGATCATCGGCGGCGGGATCGCGGCCTACAAGGCGCTGGACCTCGTCCGCCGGCTGCGCGAGCGCGGCTGCTCGGTCACCCCTGTGCTGACGCGCGCGGCAGAGCATTTCGTCACCCCGCTTTCCGTCTCTGCCCTTGCCGGGGAGGAGGTGCATCGCGACCTCTTCGACCTGACGAAGGAGGCCGAGATGGGCCATATCCAGCTGTCCCGCGTGGCCGACCTCGTGGTGGTGGCGCCGGCCACCGCCGACCTCATGGCGAAGATGGCGCAGGGACATGCGGACGACCTCGCCTCGACCCTCCTGCTGGCGACCGACACCCCGGTGCTGATCGCGCCGGCGATGAATGTCCGCATGTGGGACCATGCGGCGACCCGGCGCAACCTCGCCACGCTGAAGGCGGACGGGGTGCGGGTCACGGGGCCGAACGAGGGCGACATGGCCTGTGGCGAATACGGGCCGGGTCGCATGGCCGAGCCGCTGGAGATCGTGGCGGCGGTCGAGGAGGCGCTGGCCGACGGGCCGCTGAAGGGGCGGCGCGTGCTGGTGACCTCCGGCCCCACCCACGAACCGATCGACCCGGTGCGCTACATCGCCAACCGCTCGTCCGGCTCGCAGGGCACGGCGATCGCGCGGGCGCTGGCCGGGCTGGGCGCGCAGGTGGTCTTTGTCACCGGGCCCGCCGCGGTGGCGCCCCCCGAGGGGGTGGAGGTGGTGCCCGTGGAAAGCGCGGCCGAGATGCTGGAGGCGGTGCAGGCGGCGCTGCCGGTCGATGCGGCGGTCTTTGCCGCGGCGGTGGCGGATTGGCGGGTGACCACGGCCTCCGGATCGAAGATCAAGAAGAAGGCGGGCGAGCTGCCGCCGCTGGAACTGGCGGAGAATCCGGACATCCTCGCCTCCGTGGCCGGGCTTGGCGAGGGGCGGCCGGGGCTGGTCGTGGGCTTTGCGGCCGAGACCGACGACGTGGTGGCCAATGCCACGGCGAAGCGCGGGCGCAAGGGATGCGACTGGATCGTGGCGAACGACGTGTCGCCGGCCACGGGGATCATGGGCGGCAAGGAGAACGCCGTCCACCTGATCACCGGCGACGGGGTCGAGGACTGGCCGCGGATGAGCAAGGACCAGGTGGCGATGCGGCTCGCTTCGCGGATCGCCGAGGCGCTGGACTGAGCCGGACCGGAGCGCCGGTGACGGCGGGGCGCCGGGGTCCGGCCGACATGGCCCCCTGCGCCTCCGGCGGGAGTTTTTTGGGCAAGATGAAGGAGCGCTGTCTTGGTGACGATAGGGTTTGTCTGGGAGGATGGGGCGGACCGGGATCTGGGCCTGCCCGCCTATGCTACGGCGGGAGCCGCGGGCGCCGATCTGCGCGCCAACCTGCCGGGCCGGGGCACGATCGTGCTGGGCCCGGGGGACCGCGCGCTGGTGCCCACCGGGCTGCGCCTGGCGATCCCCGAGGGCTACGAGGTGCAGCTGCGGCCACGCTCGGGCCTCGCGCTGAAGCATGGCATCACCCTGCCCAACAGCCCCGGCACGATCGACAGCGACTATCGCGGGCCGCTCGGCGTGATCGTGATGAATGCCGGGCAGGAGGAGTTCGCCATCGCCCACGGTGACCGAATCGCGCAGATGGTGGTGGCGCCGGTGGTGCAGGCGCGGTTCGAAGCCGTCTCGGTGCTGGGCGACACCGCGCGCGGCGCCGGCGGCTTCGGGTCCACGGGGCGCGACTGATGACGCTGGTCCTTGTCCTGGCGGCGGTGCTGCTGGCCCTCGGCTGGGCCACGGGCATGCCCTGGCGGGCGCGGCTTCTGCTGCTGTCGCTGCTCTGGGTCGGGGTGGTGGCGGCCCATGTCATCCTGCCCGACGGCCACCCGCTGCGCCTTGCGCTGGGCGGGCAGGCGGCGCCCTGGCTGATCCTGGGCGGCATGGTGGGGATCGGGCTGCTCTACGGCCGGCTCGTCGCCGGGCTGAAGGGGCGGGCGCGGGCCCGCGACGGCGCCGCCGCGCCCG
>SRJI02000172.1 GCA_005473895.2 Carideicomes alvinocaridis | reverse complement strand
CCACCTGGCCCTGGCCCGCGGCACGAAGGCGTTCTACACCACCCCCATCAAGGCCCTCAGCAACCAGAAGCACGCGGACCTCGCCCGCGTGCACGGCGCGGAGAACGTCGGCCTGCTCACGGGGGACACCTCCGTCAATCCGGACGCGCCCGTCGTCGTGATGACCACCGAGGTGCTGCGCAACATGCTGTACGCGCAGTCGGACACCCTCATCGACCTCGGCTTCGTCGTCATGGACGAGGTCCACTACCTCGCCGACCGGTTCCGGGGACCGGTGTGGGAGGAGGTCATCATCCACCTGCCCGAGCACGTGCAGCTGATCTCCCTGTCCGCCACGGTGTCCAACGCCGAGGAGTTCGGCGCCTGGCTCGACACGGTCCGGGGCGCCACCACCGTGATCGTCTCGGAACACCGGCCGGTGCCGCTGTGGCAGCACATCATGGCCGGGGGCCGGCTCTACGACCTGTTCGCCGAGGACATCGCCTTCGAGGACGCCGCGGACCGGGACGGGGAGGCCCTGCTCAACCCCGAGCTCAAGCGCCTGGGGGAGGAGGCCGAGCGCCGGTTCCAGCGCGCCGACTGGGGGCGCCCCGGGCGGCAGCAGCACCGCGACAGGAGGCCGAGCGCCGGTTCCAGCGCGCCGACTGGGGGCGCCCCGGGCGGCAGCAGCACCGCGAC
>SRJI02000171.1 GCA_005473895.2 Carideicomes alvinocaridis | reverse complement strand
CGTGATCACGGCCGCGATCGTGATCCAGCTGACCGGATTCCAACAGGCCGATGCACTGGCTGGTTTGTTCATCGCCGCGCTGATCGTGCCTCGGGCGTTCCGCATCATGGCCGAAACACTGCGGATCCTCATGGAGTACACCCCGAAGGGAGTGGATCTCGATCAGGTGCGCGAGCACATCCTCGCTCTCGACCACGTCCAGGACGTCCACGACCTGCACGCCTCAGCGATCGGGAGCAATCTGCCGATCTTCTCGGCTCACGTCGTCGTCGGGGAGGAGTGCTTCGAATCAGCCCACGCACTGCGGATCCTCGAAGAGGTCCATGTCTGCGTCAGGACGCACTTCCCGATCGCGTTCGAGCACGCCACGATCCAACTGGAGAGCCCGTCGGTGCATCGAGGTGAATCCGAACGTCCCTTGCACACTTAGCGCCCACGGATCCGCACTCCTCCTAACCGCAGGCGAGGGCGACAAAACGGCGCGCACCCCACTCGATGGTGGGGTGCGCGCCGCGGGTAGTCGCTGGGCTCAGCGGAAGGAGACGAAGGTGGGATTACCCCAGATGGTGCGCTCGGTGACAGCCCAGTACGTGATCCGCGAGGTATACCACCTCGTGAAGACCAACCCTCGCACCGGTCAGATCGCGAGTTGACAACTATAGGAGCATCAACGCCCTGG
>SRJI02000170.1 GCA_005473895.2 Carideicomes alvinocaridis | reverse complement strand
TCGGTGGCGCCAGGGGGCGAGGTGGACTCGAGGATCACGAGCTCGCCGCCGCGCAGCTGCGGGGCGAGACCGCGGGCCGCAGCCTCGATGTAGCCGAGGTCCGGCGAATGGCCGTCCTTGAAGGGCGTCGGGACCGCGACGATGTACGCGTCGGCCTGCGGCGTGTTGAGGGACGCGGACAGTCGACCGGCCTTGACGTTGCGCTCCACGAAGTCCGCCAGGTCCGGCTCCACGAAGGGCACGGTGCCTGCGTTGACCGCGTCCACGGTGCGCTGGCTGACGTCCACGCCGTGCACACGCACGCCGTTCTCGGCCAGGATGGCAGCTGTCGGCAGCCCGATGTAGCCCAGGCCGATCACGGCCACGTCCTTGATCTGCGTCGTCATCTAGAGGTCCTCGTTCGTCTAAGCGGTGGCAAGGGCAGAATCCGGCGCGGGCCGGACTCCCCGTGATGCTCTGTCGAGTATAGGGATCAGTTCAGGCAGACGGCGCCGTCACGCCCAGGCGCCGGTAGAGGGCGTCATAGCGCCGGGCGTTCGCCGCCCAGGTCCGATGCCCGAGCACCCACTCCCGCGCCCTGGCTCCGAGGCCGCGGGCCGCGGCGGGGTCGTCGAGTAGCGCCGCCAGGGCGGCGGCCCACGCCTCCGGTTCCTCGGCCGGCAGCACCCGTCCGGTCACGCCGTC
>SRJI02000169.1 GCA_005473895.2 Carideicomes alvinocaridis | reverse complement strand
TGGTGATCGGCTTGCGGCCACGGCGAACCCCTTCGAGGCCGGCGGCCTTCATCAGCCGCCCGACCTGGTCYCGGCCGATCTCCCWCCCGGCGCGGCGCATCGCRTGGTGCATCTTCCGGACCCCGTAGACGCTGTAGTTCTCCGCRTGGATCCGCTTGAGCTCCTCGATGAGGAGCTCGTCTCGTAGAGCCCTCTCGGAGGCAGGCCGTCTCTTCGCGGCGCGGTAGCCGCGGGAGGTGAYGAACCCACATTCCGTCGCACGCAGGGTGCGACAGATGGCCTCGACCCCGAACTGATCGCGGTGTTCGTCGATGAACGCGATCATCTCGTCGTGGGGCGGTCGAGYTCCGYKGCGAAAAAAGCCGAGGCGGCTTTGAGGATCTCGTTCGCRCGCCTGGCTTCAGCGAGCTCACGTTTGAGGCGCTTGTTCTCCTGCTGCAGATCTTCTCCCGCCGGCGCCTGGGTGATCTCGTGGYCGTGGCGGTTGCACCACATGCGCAGSGTCTCTTCACCGACKCCGASCTGCGGGGCSAYRGCYCGGATSGAGTGYGAGCGMGGSCCTCCYTSAGCGGCTTGGCGTTCSAGGACCATCCGCACRGCGCGCTCACGCAGCTCGGGGSTGWACTTCTTGGGCATGTTCCGATTCTCCTTCAGTTGGATCGGAACGAAACCCAGGGCGCTTCAA
>SRJI02000168.1 GCA_005473895.2 Carideicomes alvinocaridis | reverse complement strand
CGAAGATGCTGACCGCGACGACGTCGTTCTCGGCGCGGGCCCGCCGCACCAGGGCCGCGTGGCCGCCGTGGAGGGCGCCCATCGTGGGGACCAGGCCGACGGTGACGGGCTCGGCGTCGCCGTCGTCCGTGGCGTGGGCGACGAGCTCACGGAGAGCGGTGCGCATCTCGGCGACGGTCCGGGCCAGACGCGGGCGTGCGGAGGCACCGTCGACGTCGGCCGTCACGGGGGCCGGGAAGGCGTCCTCGAGGGTGAGGCCGGTGCCGGCGGGGACGGGGCGCTGGTCGGGGACGCGGTCGAGAGGGGTCACCCTCCGAGTCTAGGCACGGGGCCTCGTGGAGGACTTCCGCCTCACCACGCGCGTCTGATCGAAGGCCTGAACCGCCGGCCGGATTCGGCCCCACCACGCACGACGCCGGCCGGCCCCGTCAACGGGACCGGCCGACGTCGTGGTCGGGCCGGGTTCAGGCGTCCTTCGCGGTGTCCTTCACCTGGCGGGCGGCGTCCTGGGACTCCGTCTTGAGGTCCTGCGCCGTGTCCGTGCCCTGCTCCTTGAGGTGGGACGCGGCCTCGGCGGCCGACTCCTTCACGCTCCCGGCGGCCTCGCGGGCGGCGGGCTCGAGGTCCTCGCGCAGCTGCTGGGCGGCCTGCTTGGCCTCGTCCACCAGCGGGGCAGCCTGGTCCTT